>JALEHN010000047.1 GCA_022770525.1 Clostridiales bacterium | reverse complement strand
GCCCATCACAAATATTTTCCGGGTGTTGATAAATACTATATACCATTTATTGAACCAAAACCGAACTCGAAAAAAATCTTTAATGCCCGTGAATATAACGACATTTTACCGGAGCACAATAAAGGCATTCATGTTGTGCCTCAGATTCTGACAAATAAAGCTGAAGATTTTATATGGACAGCCGGCCACCTGATTGATTATGGTTATAAAGAAATTAATTTGAATTTAGGATGTCCGTCAAAAACAGTTGTTTCAAAACAGCGGGGTTCAGGCTTTTTAGCAGTACCGGATCGGCTTGAACGTTTTCTGGATCAGATTTTTTCATCACTTGACGTTAAAATCTCTATAAAAACAAGGCTTGGCCGTTTTTCGTGTGATGAATTTTATGAATTAATCCGCATTTACAATAAATATCCGGTCAGCGAACTGACCATTCATCCGAGAACACAGCAGGATTTTTATAAAAACCTTCCGAATCTTTCGATGTTTGAAAAGGCGCTTACGATGACAGAACATACAGTCTGTTATAACGGAAATTTATTTACAGAGAAAAATCTTTATGAGTTTTCGAATCGTTTCCCGACTATAGACCGTGTGATGCTTGGACGTGGTATTCTTGCAAATCCGGGGCTTATTTGTCAGGTAAAGGAAGGACATCCAATGGATGCAAAATCACTTCGTGCTTTTCATGATGAGATTTATGCCGGTTATAAAGAAGTTTTATGTGGTGATACCACTGTTCTTTTTAAAATGAAAGAGCTGTGGTGCTACATGGCTTTTATGTTTGAAGATCTGGGGAAATTTACGAAAAACATCAAAAAATCCTCAAATTTAAAAGCTTTTGATGCCGCCGTTAATGAAATGTTTGAAAACTGCCCGTTAAATACGGACAGAGGTTTTATATCCTGAACAAAGAAAGAAGACATTTTAAATGTCTGTGATGTTAAAATTATTGGATAATTAAGATGGTTTTATAAACAATTGGAGGTCATATATGAATCCTGTATTACAAAGTCTTTATGAGAGAAAAAGTGTCCGTGTTTTTGAAGAAAAAGAGATATCAGCTGAAGATAAAGCACTGATTCTAAAAGCAGCTGTGATGGCGCCGACCGCCGGTAATCAGCAGCTGTACACAATTCTTGATGTCACAGACCCGGATATGAAAGAAGCGCTGTCAAAATCATGTGATCACCAGCCTTTTATCGCAAAGGCAAAAATGCTGCTTATATTCCTGGCAGATTGCCAGAAATGGTATGAAGGATTTATAAATCAGGGATGTGAGCCGCGTCTTCCGGGACCGGGTGATTTAATGCTGGCTGTTTCCGATGCGAATATTGCGGCACAAAACGCTGTTACTGCGGCCGAAAGCCTTGGCATCGGTTCGTGCTTTATCGGAGATATTATGGAAAACTGTGAAATTCACAGAGAAATGCTTCATTTGCCAAAATATGTTTTTCCTGCGGCAATGGTTGTTTTCGGTTATCCGACAAAACAGCAGCGAGAGAGAAGGAAACCGAAACGGGCGGATATGAAGCATATTGTTCATGAAAATACCTATCGTCATATGAGCAAAGAAGAGCTTGAAACGCTATTTTCACCAAAAAGCGGCACGCAAACCTATGATGAATGGATGAAAGCGTTTTGTGACCGAAAGTATAATTCGGATTTTTCGTTGGAAATGTCCCGTTCTGTCGGCGTTTATCTTGATGCTTATCAAACTTACAAATAATTGAACTATTCAGAACCACCCCCCCAAATGCTTCGCATTTCGTCGGTGTGGCGTATCCGCCAAATAATACATTACAAAAAATAACAGGGAGAAATGGGTTATGTTTAAAAATGAATTTAAGATTACAAATGAACTTGTGCCGGAGTATATTCTTGGTCACTTAAGGTGTAAAAAAATGACACCTGCCTATGTTTTATTATTCGGCGTATTGTTTGCCGCCTGCATATTTGTATTGGCTTTTGATGTTATCACCGGAAGCCTTTCGGTAAAAGACTGGGGTTATGCTGCAATACCGGTCATCTGCTGCTTTGTATTTTATGCAAATATCAATAACGATATACGCAGAGAACGCAATAAACTTGTATCCATGGGCGAAGGATTAAAACCGGTGACTCATATCATATCCAAAGACGGGATCGAAGTTATTAATTCTGTAAGTCCGACACCTAAAAAAATACCGATGAAGCAAATCAAAAAAGTTTTAATGACGAAAAATCTCTTTATTCTTGATGTCGGAAATAACATGGTTCTTCCGCTTAAAAAGGGAAGTTTCGAAAATGCCTCCGATGAACAGTTTATTGAATTTATGAAAACGAAATGTAAATTCATCAGAAAATAGCTGTAAAAAACTTGCATATCAGCCCATGATTTGGTATAATTAATTAAAAAATTTAATTAATTATACCGATTGCTGTATAATGTGAGAAAGGTGGATTTACAATGGGAAAATTTCAAGTAGCTTATATTCCGATCGGCGTTCCGACATTCCATTTAGAGAGCGCACAGATCCAGTTTGAAAAATCAATTCAGATGATTTCTTCTTTAACAGACAGCGGGGTATATCCGGATAAAATGCTTTTATCCATCGATGACCTGAAAGTATTTTTAAGTACGATCAATCCGGATCTCATTATATTACAGAATATTACGTTTGCAAATTCTGCATATGCCAGTGAAGTATTAAAAACCTTTGCCTGTCCTGTGCTTTTATGGACATTAAGAGAGCCTGTGATTGACGGTACCAGACTTCGCCTTAATTCACTGACAGGTGCTTATTCAGCAGCCAATACACTGGCTTCATTCAGGGATGGTAATTTTGAATATATTTTCGGTTCACCGGAAGAAGAAAAAGTGATCAACAAAACAAATGCCGCCATCAAAGCCGCGAAGCTAAAGAAAGATCTTTCGGAATTACATATGTGCGCCATCGGACATACACCTCAGGGCTTTGGGTTTGGCCGCGCCCTTGATATTGACCTGCTAAAATATTTCGGAATCACATTGGATTCCATCGAAGCAAGAGAGCTGATTGAAAAAGCAAAGGGCTTTACAGATGAAGAATGTGAACCATACCTTCAAGAAGCCTTAAACAGCATGAAAGGTCTTGAAAATACACCTGAAAAGAATATCAAAGATTTTGCAAGACTTTATAAAGCTTATAAAGAATATGTTACAGAAAACCATATCGGCGCTATTTCTTCAAGGTGCTGGCCGGATTTCTTTACATCTTTCGGTACACCTGTATGCGCGGTTCTTGCAATGCTCAATGATATGGGTGTCAGTGCAAGTTGTGAATCTGACGTTTACGGTGCTGTTTCCATGTACATGGGCAGACAGCTTACGGGACAGCCGGTATTTTTCGGAGATCCTGTATCCATGGACGAAGGTGAAAATACGATTACATTCTGGCACTGCGGAACAGCGGCGTGCTCACTGGCACATCCGTCAACAGGCGCAGAAGTTGGCGTACACTGCAACAGAAAAATCGGACCGACGATGGAGTTTGGATGCAAACCATGTAAGGAAGTCACAGTATTCCGTGTTGGCAGAAAAGCTGACGGATCTTTCAGATTCTTCATCGCAGGCGGTGAAGCGCTTGACAAGCCAAAGCAGTTCTTTGGTGCATCTGTTGTTGTAAAAACCGAAAACTCAGCAGAGGAAATTGTTTATACAAGCGTTCAGGATGGATGGGAACCGCATTTTGTAGTTATTTACGGTGACGTCAAAGCAGAACTTGAGATTCTCGGACATATGCTGAATATGGAAGTATGTAAGTATTAATGACGGTTTTATTTGAATGATTATTGAGTCCATTAGTTATTCGTATATAAAAAGTAATATATAATTTTATAAAGAATATTTATATGCGTGGAATGGTCAGAGTAATCTGACCATTTCGTTTAAAGAATTGAAAGTACTAAAAATGCATAATTTTATGCCATAACTGTATAACTGATTCTTTTCATATTGTATACATCTTTCGATATTCTCTATATAATATTTCATAACTGTTAAGAGCCAGAAAAAATTTCAATAGTGAGAATACGCGAAGGAGAGGATAATTAATGAAAGCAGTAGTTATTGATCAATTTGGCGGACCGGAAGAAATGTATTACACGGATGTGGAAAAACCGGTTCCAAAGTCCGATGAAGTATTGGTGAAAAATGTTTATATCGGTGTTGGTAAACCGGATTATATTATGCGCAGCGGAATCTGCCCGTTTTTGGAGAAAAAGCCGCCAAAACTGGTGGTTGGAATTGAATGTGCGGGTATTGTTGAAGCTGTAGGTTCCGATGTCAGAGGGATTGAGCCGGGGATGAAGGTCTGTGTGGAAAGCGGACTCGGATATGGCGCTTATGCAGAATACATTGCCGTACCCCAGAAATTTGTAACTGTATTTCCGGATGAATTTCCGCTGAAATATGCACCCGGATTTTTGAACTATATGGTCGCATATGCGCTGATCAATGAGATTGGCCGCGGAACGGATGGAAAATCAATCTATATCTATGGCGCGGCCGGCGGTGTCGGTACAGCGGTGATTCAGACAGCGCTTTTGCAGGGAATTGAAGTGATCGCGTCTGCCGGAAGCCAGGAGAAGTGTGATTACCTCCGCTTGCTTGGCGCCCAGTGTGTATTTAATCATAACGAAGAAAACACCCGTGACGTAATTTTAAGCTACACAAATGGCCGTGGCGTTGACCTGATTTTTGATCAGCTAGTTGGAAAACGTTTTAAAAGTCAGTTTGATTACCTGGCAGATTTTGGCATGATCGTTATTTACAATTGGCTGGATGGAAATCCTGAGCTGGATCAGCTGGATACTATTATCAGTCAATCCTGCCACGCTTGTGCCGTGCGGTCTTTTTCGTTTCACGTCTATGATGATAAGCCGGAGCGTCTGGCACATATCAGAAAGATATGCATGGAACGGATATTGGAGGGGAAACTGGTTCCCCATATTTTTGCGGATATGCCGCTTTCAGATGCACGTAAAGCTCATGAACTGATGGATGGGCTCAAGATAATGGGAAAAATCATTCTTCATGTCTGATTAGATAAAATTTCAAAAATAAAAGATTTGCAAAAAATTTGTTTTTACCTTAATATGTAAATGTTTGGAGCAAGGCATTATGGAAGTTGGCTCTGAATGGCAACTGTAATATTATAATCATCACAAAAGGAGATATTCAATGAGCAAAACGATTTTTATCCTGCTGGATGCCTGTCAATATGAGGCCGGAACAAGAAATCTCGGCTATCTGGAGCATATGGTGGAGACGAAGCAGGCAGCAAAATATAAAGTCAAAGGTGAACTGCCATCACTTTCAAGACCGATGTATGCCACACTTCTGACCGGCCTGCCGGTATCAAAACATGGCATAACCGTTAACGAACAGCAGGATACGCTGACATGTGAAAGCGTCTATTCCATGTGCAAAGCACAGGGTAAGACAACGGCAGCAGCCGCTTATCACTGGATGAGTGAACTTTACAATCGCAATCCATTCCGAATTCCAAAAGATCGTATCCAAATCAACTGTGAAGGAAATATTGATTACGGAATTTATTATTGGGAGGATATGTATCCGGATTCTCACGTGTTTGCTGACGGAGAGTATCTTAGAAAGACTTATGATCCGGATTTTATGATGCTCCATACAATGTGCATTGATTTCATGGGACATCGATATGGTTCTGAAACACAGCAGTATGAGTTGGCAATTGCAATGACCGGAAACATTATGGCATCATTCATTCCGAAATGGCTAAAGGAAGGATACAGTGTTGTCATCACGGCAGACCATGGTATGAATAAATATGGCATTCACGGCGGTACAGACAATGCACAAAGAGATACGCCGCTATATATTTTCAGTAATCAGGTAAAGGGCGGAAGTTTTGAAGAAGCGTATATTTCAGAGCTTTATGTGGCACCGTTGTTATGCCGGCTTCTTGGGATAAAACCTGCAGAAGGGATGGAAAAAGAGCTTCCGATTGCGTTTATAAGGTAAAAAATGCATATCGAAGACAACCATTGGTCAACAAATATATTGAAAGATTTTAATAAAAAAACGGTGCTGCCATGATAGGTTACACCGTTTTTTTTGATTTATATTGTGCTTATTATATTATTTTATTTTGTATTATTTAGTGCTGTATTTATCAAGTATTTTATCAATTTTTTTCTGGTCAATAATCTTTATTGGTATAATCGGTTCCGGATCGGTATCAAAATCGCCAATGCGTTTTTCCATGCAGCTCATACCGTACCACTGGTCAAACTTCCATGCACATTTTTCAAGGGTATATATCTTTTGATAGCCCATCTTTTCATGGAAAGAAATACTGTTCTTAGCCGTAGCGGTAATCATGGCATACATGTTATAAAAGCCCTGCATTTTTAAGATTTCTTCAAGCGCTGAATAAAGCGCTGCGCCAATGCCGCGGCTGTTGGACTTTTCTGATACATAAATAAATGTCTCAACGTCCCATGTAAAAGCCATACGTTCTTTAAATCGGGAAGCATACGCATATCCGGCAATTTCGCCATCGACTTCTGCCACAACCCACGGATAAGTTTCACAGACTTTTTCGACACGCTTAACAAACTTTTTATATGAAGGTACATTGTACTCAAAAGTAATCGGTGTATTTTTCACAAAAGGCTTGTAAACTTCCTGAACGCCTTTGACATCATCAATTCTTATCATTCGCAATTTCATATTTCATTACCTCCTAGGGTCTATTTTAAAAGATTATACATAAACTTTCAAGGAGTATTTTAAGAAAATCCGATAAACTGTTAAGAACTTTCAAATTTACACGTAAAATATGTTTAACCACAGTAAAGAAGTCATCATTTCTGCACATAAGTAATCGTTACAGTACACACCCTGTTCGTACTGTAACCGATTTTGGCCATGCTTCGCATTTAAAATGGCCAAAATCCGAAGCCAAAAGACTTTCATACGGTAATTTCGGTACCGAAATTACCTACCTGTGTACAGTAACAAGTAATCATCTTTAACTTTGTTGTCAATGAATAACTGTTTGATATATGCCATCAATATGTGTTATACTTATTTTTAGTTCAAACGTCAAAAAAATCATGGATTGGAGACTTTGTATGAAAATTCTGATTGAGTTTTATGACAGGAGTACATTAAAAAATCTTGTGGCCGCCCTTGGTATATGTCCGGATATTATTAAATATTTTTATGACCCGAATGTATTTCCGTATCGGGAAATTTACAGCACCTATTCTGCCTGTAAAAAGTATATCCCAAACCTCAGCTATGAAGTTGGTATGATCAACAGTCATGACTACGAAAATATTACAGAAGCACTGACTTCATATATACAGAATTTTAATGGTGATGAAATATTTATTGATCTGACCGGCGGCAGTGAACTGACTGTGATTGCAGCTTACGATGCGGCAATGCATTCAGGATGTCACGTTTATTTTACAGATATATCAAAAAACAGCATTATCAATCTCAGGACAAAAAAAGAACAGTACCGCAGTATGCCTTTTGATATTGAAGATATGATCGATGCTTCGGGCGGAAGACTGATTGGATGTACAGACAGCGGATTTCTCAAAGATAACCGTTCATCTTTATATAACATGGCATACTACATTTTAAATCACAATACAAACTGGCTGAAAACATGTCAGTATTTTCAAAAACATAATGTGCGTTTAAGACAAAATAAAACACTTCATTTCAGGGCGCCTCGTGAACAGCATAAGAATGATCCGAAAACACTTCCGGATATGGATTTTTTGTATGAATTGTCTCATCAGCGGCTGATTACTCATTTATCAGAAAATACAAAAGAAATATCCTTTGATTATAAAAACAGTACGATCATAGATAATGTTTCATCTTTTGGCGTATGGCTGGAACTTTATACATACTATCAGGTGATTGATATTTCACAGCTTCATGATGTTCATACGAGCATTAAAATCGACTGGAATGCCCATGATCAGATTGAGATTATCGGCAATGAAATCGATGTAACGGCCATGTATGGCTGCCGTCCGGTGATTATTTCATGTAAACAGTCAAAAAGTCCCATCGGGGCGGAAGTCCTCAATGAACTTTATGTTGTTTCAAGGAGAATCGGCGGAAAATACGCTATCCCGATTCTTGTTACGATGAGCAGCATGAAAACTAAACATCTCGGTATTTATTTAAAGGCAAAAGAAATGGGCATCCATATGCTTGATGTTCATGATATACTTTCAGATAACTATAAAACAAAATTAAAACGAATCATTACAGGACAGGATAACTAATGATCAAACAGGAGGAATATTCAATGAATCATTCAGAACACTTATTAAATCTTGCAAAAATGGCGGGTTTTGACCACTGTGCTTATCTGGAAACGAAAGACATTATTTTTGATGAGGCTCTAAGAAAAAGCTGCGAGCAAAACACATGCGGCAATTACGGACGAAACTGGGCATGTCCGCCGCACTGCGGTGAAATCAGAGAATGCATCAAAAAAGCAAAACAGTATCGCAGTGCCATTGTTGTCCAGTATATCGGACAGTTGGAAGATTCCTATGATTTTGAAGGTATGGTGGCGGCTGCAGAAACATTTGAAAAAATGTTTAATCAATTGGCCGATTTGTTTAAAAAGGAAATTTCAGATACATATCCTTTAAGTGCAGGCGGATGTCATCAGTGTTCCCGGTGTGCCATTCTTGAAAACAAACCTTGTGTTCACCCCAAAACCGCATATCCGTCGCTGGAATCACACGGTATCTATGTATCAGATCTTGCACAAAAAACAAATATGAAATATATTAACGGTCAGAATACAGTGACCTATTTTGGTGCTGTTTTATATCATGCAAAAGAAGATTCCTGTATCTGATATATATTCTGGAAACAGCATTTTCAAACTATACTTGCATGCAAGTCTTAAAATCTACACTTAAGGAGGCTCAATATGTTAAAGACTTTAGCGTCACAAATCAAAGAGTTTAAAAAAGTTTCTCTTGTGACACCTGTTTTTGTTATTCTTGAAGTTGTTATGGATATATGTATACCGCTTATGATGGCTTCGATTATTGATGACGGTGTGTCAAAGAATAATATCCGTCATGTTGTTATTACAGGGTTAATTATGATCGCTCTTGCGCTTTTTTCACTGTTATTTGGTGTTTTGGCAGGAAAAACGGCGGCAAGAGCAAGTTCGGGATTTGCGAGAAATCTCCGCATGGCTATGTATAAGAATATTCAGGATTTTTCTTTCTCGAACATCGATAAATTTTCAACAGCCGGTCTTGTTACCCGTATGACAACAGATGTGACCAATGTTCAGAATGCATACCAGATGATTCTCAGGCTCTGTTTCAGGGCACCGTTTATGCTTATTTTTGCGATGATTATGGCTTTTTCAATCAACGCCAGGCTTTCGACAATTTTTCTCGGGGCTATTGTTGTCCTTGGCAGTGTCCTTGTCTATGTTGTCAGCCATACTTTTCCGCTGTTTAATCAGGTATTTAAAAAATATGATGCCCTTAATGCCAGTGTTCAGGAAAATATCAATGCCATCCGCGTTGTCAAAGCCTATGTCCGCGAAGACCACGAAATATCAAAATTTCAAAAAGCAAGCTTTAACGTTTATGCCATGTTTATTGATGCGGAAAAAATACTTGTTTTAAATATGCCTGTCATGCAGTTTGTTGTTTATGCATGTATCATTTTGCTGTCATGGCTTGGTGCACAAATGATTGTTGTCGGTAACCTTACAACAGGTGAGCTGATGAGTTTATTTTCTTATGTTATGAATATTCTCATGAGTCTTATGATGATTTCCATGGTCTTTGTCATGCTGACCTTATCGAAAGCTTCCGCTGACCGTATTGCTGAAGTTATCAATGAAAAATCAGATTTGAATAACGGTGAAAATCCGGTACATGATATCACGGATGGATCGGTCGATTTTAACCATGTCAGCTTTTCCTATAAAAAAGAGAGCGATAATTATGTTTTAAGAGATATTGACTGTCATATAAAATCCGGTGAAACGATTGGCATCATCGGCGGCACCGGCAGCGCAAAATCAACACTCGTATCACTGATTCCGAGACTATATGATGTTTCAAAGGGAAGTGTGTTTGTCGGAAACCGTGATGTCCGTGAATATGATATTGAAACACTTAGAAACAATGTTGCTATGGTTCTTCAAAAAAACGTCCTGTTTTCCGGAACAATTAAAGAAAACTTAAGATGGGGCGATATAGATGCATCCGATGAAGAAATTGAAAGAGTATGCCGTCTTGCCCAGGCTGATGAATTTATCCGGAAGTTTCCGGACAAATATGATACTTATATTGAGCAGGGCGGAAGTAATGTTTCCGGCGGTCAGAAGCAGCGCCTGTGTATTGCAAGGGCACTGCTTAAAAAGCCGAAAATACTCATTCTTGATGATTCCACAAGCGCCGTAGATACGAGAACGGACAGTCTCATTCGAAAGGCTTTCAGAGAAGAAATACCGGATACGACAAAATTTATTATTGCTCAGCGTATTTCTTCCGTTCAGGATGCGGACCGGATTCTTGTGCTTGATGAAGGTGCGGTCGTTGACTTTGGCACCCATGACCAGCTGCTTACACGCTGTGATATTTATCGTGATGTTTATGAATCTCAAATGAAAGGAGCTGAAAAAAATGCATAATCATAAAAAAGGGATGCCGGCCGGCAGACAAATGCCGAAAGGTCAGACTAAACAAATGCTGAAACGTTTGCTTGCCTATATTTTAAAACGCTACAAAATACCGTGCATTTTTGTTGTGGTTTTAATTTTAATCAGCTCTGCGGCAAACATTGCCGGTACAATGTTTATGAAAAATCTCATTGATGATTATATACTGCCTTTTATCAATTGCGAAAATCCTGATTTTTCACCGCTTTTTAAAGCTTTATGCATCATGGGCAGTGCGTACCTTGTTGGTGTTATCTCAACCTGGAGCTATAACCGTATTATGGTCAATGTGACTCAGGGAACACTTCGGGATTTAAGAAATGATATGTTTGAGCATATGGAGACACTGCCGATTAAATATTTTGATACCCACGCCCACGGCGATATTATGAGTATTTATACAAATGATACAGATACGCTGCGTCAGATGATCAGCCAGAGTATACCGCAGCTGATATCATCTGTCATTATGATTGTCGGCGTCTTAGGTTCGATGATCGTATTAAACATACCTTTAACAATTCTTACGCTTGTTATGGTTGCCATTATGCTCAGGGTCGTTAAAACTGTTGCTTCAAAGAGCGGTAAATATTTTATGAAGCAACAAAAGGATATCGGTAAAGTTAACGGTTACATTGAAGAAATGATGGAAGGGCAGAAGGTTGTTAAAGTCTTTTGTCATGAAGAAGAAAGCATCCGGGAATTTGAGAAAATCAATGATGAATTGTTCGACAGTGCAGATAATGCGAACCGTTATGCCAACATCCTGATGCCTGTTATGGTTAATATCGGTAATATCAGCTATGTTGTGACTGCCATTTTCGGTTCGATTCTCGCCATTGGCGGCTTCGGAGGTTTTACACTGGGCGGACTTGCTTCATTCCTGCAGTTTAACCGTTCCTTCAATCAGCCGATTTCACAAATATCGCAGCAGCTGAATTCAATTATCATGGCTCTCGCCGGCGCTGCCCGTGTATTCGGACTTATTGATGAAAAACCGGAAACAGATGATGGTTATGTGGAACTTATTAATGCAGAAATCGATTCCGAAGGACATATCCGTGAAGCTGCTCAAAGAACCGGACAGTGGGCATGGAAACATTATCATAAATCAGACGACACAACAACTTATAAAAAACTTGAAGGCGATGTTGTCCTTGATCATGTAGATTTCGGCTACAGTGACGATAAGATTGTTCTGCATGATATTGAACTCTATGCAAAACCGGGTGAAAAAATAGCCTTTGTCGGGGCCACAGGTGCCGGTAAGACAACCATCACAAATCTTCTGAACCGTTTTTATGATATACAGGATGGTAAAATCCGTTATGACGGCATCAATATCAATAAAATTAAAAAGGCGGATCTTCGCCGTTCCCTTGGTATTGTCCTGCAGGATACCCATCTTTTTACGGGGACGGTTGCTGATAATATCCGGTACGGCAAACTTGATGCCACCGATGAAGAAGTCATTGCGGCGGCAAAGCTTGCCAATGCCCATTATTTCATTGAACATCTGCCGAACGGTTATGACACTGTATTAACAGGTGACGGAACCAATCTTTCCCAGGGACAAAGACAGCTCCTTGCCATAGCGAGAGCAGCCATTGCTGATCCGCCTGTTTTAATACTTGATGAAGCAACCTCAAGTATTGATACAAGAACAGAAAAAATCGTACAGGATGGTATGGATAAGCTGATGTCCGGCAGAACTGTTTTTGTCATTGCGCACAGGCTTTCAACAATAAAAAATTCAAATGTCATTATGGTTCTTGATCACGGCCGTATCATAGAACGTGGAAGCCATGACAGCCTTATGTCACAAAAAGGCATTTATTACCAGCTTTATACCGGTCTTCTTGAACAGTCATAAGAAATTGAAAGAAATTTTTTGAAAATTTTATAATAATATATATTAATATCAGGAAGATATATGCTATAATGTCAAAGAAGATATCGAAAAGATTTAATCGAATTTATCATACGATATACTATTTTATAAGTGAGTGAATTTTATGAATTTACAAGATTTTTCTGACATGGGCAATCAGATTAAAGATATCGTCCAGGAAGCTGTAGATACGATGAATTTCCAACAGTTAAACAGAGATATCAGCCGTACTGTAAACGATACATTCAGAAACCTCGGGCATAAATCCGAAGGTTTTTACTATCAGCCAAAAGATGAAAATGGTGTTCCGATATATACCTCCAGGCAGCCGGACCCGCCGGGGAGCAAAAAAAGTACTTATAATCAGAACAGCCAAAATAAAAACTTCAGCCAAAGCAAAACAGGCGGGCAGTATTACAGTAATTATAGAAGCGGTGACGGCAGCCGGTTTCAGACAAATTACAGAAGTTCTCAAAACCGGAATGATGCTTCTGATTCTTCAAATGCGCGGTCCTATAGCTACGGTTATCCGCAGCCGGCACAAAAAGCCGGTGTTTACGATGTCGGGTTTCCGGTACTTAAAAATCCTCCGGGAAGAATTTCGAGTGTTGTTATGATGTCTCTTGGCTACACATTCGGTTCAATACTTGGCATTACTGAACTTGTGCTGTTAATCTGCGGCTTTGCTATTGACAGTGCCACAAAACCGCTTCTTGTCACAGCCATCGGACTTGCGCCGTTACTTGTCGCAAGCGTGGTCTGCGCTGTTTCGGGTTCCGCAAAACACGGCAGAATCAGCCGATATAAAAACTATCTGAAGGCATTAAAAGGAAAGACTTTTGCATCCTTTAAGGAGCTTTCCGGCATTGTGGGAAAATCGACTGGTTTTGTCAAAAAAGATATTCGCTGGATGATTGAAAACGGTTATTTTCCTGAAGGCCATATTGATGAGCAGCAGACATGTGTTATGGTGACAAACTCTATCTATCAGCAATATCTTGAGACACAGAATCATATGAAGAGCCGTCAAAATGCCAAAGAAGCGGATTCTGCAAATGACAATACTGCATCCGCTTCATCAAAATCTTCTGCCGAGCTTAAAAAGATAGAAGAAGATGGCAGGAGATATGTACAGCGTATCAGAGAAGCCAATGATGCCATACCTGATACGGAAATCAGCAACAAATTGTACCGTATGGAGCTTATTGTTAAGAAAATATTTGAGTATGTCAGGGAAAATCCTGACCAGATTCCTCAGCTGCGCAGATTTATGGATTATTATATGCCGACGACCGAAAAGCTTGTCAATGCCTATAAAGAATTCGATACGCAGCCGATACAGGGGGAGAATATTAAAAACGCAAAATCAGAAATTGCAAAAACACTGGATACCATTAACATTGCCTACGAAAAGCTTTACGACAGTATGTATATAGAAGCGGCTATGGATGTTTCCAGCGATATCGCTGTGCTTCAGACATTACTTGCACAGGAGGGACTTACACAAAATGTTTTTGAAAAAGGAGCGGATAAAAAATGAGTGAAGTTACCACAACAACAGCAGCGCCGACACTGACCTTTGATCCTTTCGGAGAGGGGATGCCTGAAGTTAAAAATGAGGTCGCGTCTGCTGCCCCGCAGACTAAAATGACAGTGGAAGATGAGTATGAAAAATACCATATGACCGATGAGGAAAAGAAAATTATCGATGATTTTTCCAAAAACATCGATCTTTATAACAGTCAGCTTGTCATGCAGTATGGTGCCGGTGCCCAGAAAAAAATATCTGATTTCTCTGAGCAGGCGCTGAATAATGTTAAATCCAAAGATCTTGGCGAAGTCGGTGAGATTTTATCCGATGTTGTGACAGAGTTAAAAAGTTTTGATGCCGATGAAGAAGAAAAAGGATTTTTAGGTTTTTTTAAAAAATCATCAAATAAACTCAATTCAATGAAAGCCAAATATGCCAAGGCAGAGGCCAATGTTGAAAGTATCTGCAAAGTACTTGAAGGACACCAGATCCAGCTTTTAAAAGATTCGGCGATGCTTGACCAGATGTACAAGCTGAACACGACCTATTTTAAAGAACTGACGATGTACATTATCGCCGGAAAGAAAAAGCTTGAAAAAGCTTATAATGAAGAACTTCCGGCAATGCTTAAAAAAGCCGAAATATCAGGCCTTGCTGAAGACACGAACAGTGCCAATGATTATGCCGCACTTTGTGACCGTTTCGATAAAAAGATCCATGACCTTGAACTGACGCGAATGGTATCCATGCAGATGGCGCCTCAGATTCGTCTGATCCAGAATAATGATATCCTGATGTCAGAAAAAATACAGTCAATGATGGTCAATACGATTCCTCTCTGGAAAAGCCAGATGGTTCTTGCACTTGGGGTCAATCATTCAAAACAGGCTGCTGAAGCTCAGCGTGAAGTAACGGATATGACGAATGCGCTGCTTAGGAAAAATGCAGAAACATTAAAGATGGCAACAACTGAAACAGCAAGAGAGCTTGAACGCGGTGTTGTTGACATTGAAACACTGACAAGTACAAATGAAATGCTGATATCCACCATTGACGATGTGATGAAAATACAGGAAGAAGGCAGAGCAAAACGCCGTGACGCGGAAGTACAGCTTCAGAAAATGGAAGCTGATCTTAAAAATAAACTGATTCAGATCAGCCGTCAAAGAGCATAAAGAATTTAAGTGATACGCAGAAGATTTGTCCCGGGACGGCTTCTGCGTATAAACATTTAAATAGTACAGACATCTTAGATTAAGCTAAAGGAAAAGACAATTATGACTGAAAAAAACTGGAAAAAATCCGCATGTCCTTACGACTGCCCGGATTCATGCGGATTATTAATGGAAACCGACGGAGAGACTGTTTTTCAGGTCAAAGGGGATCCAAAGCACCCGGTGACCCATGGCTTTATATGCGGCAAAATGCAGCATTACGAACAGACGATCCATCATCCTGACCGGATTATGACACCGATGAAAAGCGTCGGAAAAAAGGGCAGCAGACAGTTTGAACCAATAACATGGACGCAGGCTATTGATGAAATAACAGGCCAATGGAAAAAAATCATTAATGAATACGGAAGCGAAGCCATATTGCCATATTCTTATGCCGGTAATCTGCATTTGATTCAAAATAAATGCGGCGAAGCTTTTTTTAACAGACTGGGAGCCTCAAGACTCGAGCGTACGATCTGTTCCAAAGCAAAAAGTGCCGGATTTTCACAAATCATCGGCAGTACGGGCGGCATTAATCCGGATGATATCAGCCACAGTGACTATATCATCATCTGGGGCAGCAATATCCATGCCACACAGCTGCATGTTCATGCACAGATTGTACAGGCTAAAAAAAGAGGCGTGCCGGTGATCCTTATCGAAACCTATAAAACCCCTGCAGCATCGCTTTGCGATCAGGTGCTTTTACTTCCGCCGGGAACAGACGGTGCCCTTGCACTTTCAATGGCAAACGTCATAAAAAAAGAGCACCTTGCCAATATGAAATTTGTTAAAAAGCATACAAACGGATGGCGCCGTTTCTTCAACAGTTTAGACGACTATACACCCCAATGGGCACAGCAGGTCACAGGCATTCCCGCTGAAGTTATCAGACAGACAGCGATTGCCTATGGACGTGCAAAATCACCCCTGATTGTATTTGGCTCAGGATTATCAAGACATAAAAACGGCGCAATGACAACACGCTGTATATGTACCCTTCCGTCAATGACCGGCGCTTTCTTTAAAAAAGGCGGCGGTATCATCGGCAACATATCAACTTCCTCTGTTTTTGACACCGCAATGGTACAGCGACCGGATTTTTTATCAAAAAATACCCGTGCCATCAATATGAATCAAATCGGCAGCGCACTTTTGGGTGATGCTGTCAACGAAAAAGGAGAAGTTATCGGCAAATTAAATCCGCCCATTAAGAGTCTTTATGTCTATAATTCAAACCCGGCAGACATCGCTCCCGCTCAGAAAAAGATCATCAAAGGTCTGATGCGCGAAGATTTGTTTACTGTTGTACATGAACGGTTTATGACCGATACAGCCGCTTATGCCGATATCATTTTACCGGCGGATACATCAGCGGAGCATTACGGTATCACAACACCATACGGCAGCTATTGTGTATCAGTTACATCACCTGTCATAAAACCGCCGGGACAGTGCAAGTCCAACTGGGATACATTTTGTCTGCTTGCACATGCTATGGGATTTGAAGAAGAACATTTTAATTATTCCAATGAAGCTTTTGTGCGAGCTGTTGCCGAAAAGGAAAATGCGGTCAGAGAAATGTGGACTCCGGAAGAAAAAGCTGCTTTTATGGGCGGCGCTGCAGTCATGCTGAAAAAGCCGGCAGTACCTGAAATTAAAACAGCCTCCGGACGTATTGAATTTTATGATCCGTCACTTCCAAATCCGCTGCCGGTATACATACCGCCGCAACAGAGTCCTTATCCGCTGCACCTTATTGTTGCACCGAGCCTTTATACACTCAATTCAACATTTACCGAGCGAAAAGACCTGACTGACAAGCGCGGACGCAGTGTTTTAAAAATCAACAGCCACGATGCCTACCAAAGGGGGATTGCCGACGGTAATATTATCGAGGCAGACAATGACCTTGCTTCGGTGCAGTTTTTTGCTGAAGTGACAGATGATGTTTTACCGGGGACCGTCGTTGCCGAAGGCGTTTTCGGAATTGAAGAATCATTGACGGAGCTTACTGTAAATGCACTGTTATCCGAACATCTGACCGATGCCGGAAGAGCGGCAACACTGTGTGATAATTATGTGGAAATACGAAAAATATAATATAACAGGAAAAGTGATGCGGTTAAAATAACCGCATCACTTTTTGATGTGCCGTTGATATGGCAATTTTTTCTAATTCATTTGCCGTGTACAGGTTTATTTCCGGGTGCGCTGCAATTATTTTTTCCGGATTTTCACTGATCACCCCAAGATATCCCTGCATCAGCCAGACACGGTGTGTAAATACATGTCTGACCAATTTTCCGTAGGCTGTCAGTCGGACACTGATACCGTAGTTTTCATAAAAAGTATCTTCAAAAGCGGCAGGAGACTGTACTTCATACTGAATAAGACCATACAGGTTTTTAAGCAGCCCCTCCCTGTTTTTAATCATTAAATATCTGTCGCCATATTTGATCACAGCAGTGATCAGTTCTGTTTCATTTTTTGTTCTCGGTTTAATATTGACCGGCAGAATATGTTCTGTATGGCATTCATGTGCCTCGCAATAGGCAGACACCGGACAACAGCTGCATTTTGGGTTTTTAGGCGTACAGATCATGGCACCAAGATCCATCATCGCCTGATTAAAATCCGAAGGATGATCCCGATCGATTAAAGCATCCATAACGACCTGATATTCTTTTTTCGTTTTATCTTTGGCAATATTGTCCTGCCGGTTATAAATTCTTGATATAATGCGAAGCGTATTACCGTCAACAACACCTTTTGGAATATCAAAGGCAATGCTTGCAACAGCACTGGCCGTGTAATTTCCGATACCCTTTAAGCTTAAAATCGTATCATAGTCCGCCGGAAAGCATCCGTCATATTTTTTGGCAATCGTTTTTGCCGCAGCCATCAGATTGGAAGCTCTGCGGTAATAGCCAAGCCCTTCCCACAGTTTAAAAACTTCATCCTCGCCGGCCGCCGCCAGATCATTGACCGTCGGAAAACGTTCAATGAAACGTCTGTAATAATCGATAACGGTATCCACCTGTGTCTGCTGAAGCATAATTTCACTGATCCATATGAAATAAGGATTTTTTGTATGACGCCACGGAAGATCCCGTCCGTTTTTTTTATACCAGAAAATTAAATCATGATCAAAATTTTTTATAAATAATTCTTTCATCGCAGTCCTCCATGCACCATTGTACGTCATTGCCTGTCAAAACTCAAATCATTTTAAAAAATTTTTTATCAGCTATCATCATTTAAACATTTTTAAAACGAAACCCGAAAAAAAGAAAAGGATTTTGAAAAGTTGTGTAGAATATAAAAAGTAGGTACTCATTATTAACTGACATTGTCAGTATGTTTCAGCACGAAGAAGGTGATGCTATGACCATACGCGAACGCATGGAACAATATGAAGCTGATCATTTAAGCCCTTATGCTTCATTAAGCATAAACAGCCGTGGAAGGGACAAAGCGGAAGAACCCTGCGATGTCAGACCATGTTATCAGCGTGACCGTGACAGAATTCTCCATTCCAAGTCATTTCGAAGATTAAAGCACAAAACCCAGGTCTTTCTGGCACCAACAGGCGACCATTACCGCACAAGACTCACCCATACGCTGGAGGTGGCTCAGATCGGACGTACCATTGCCCGTGCGCTCAGGCTTAATGAAGACCTGGCGGAAGCCATCGCTCTTGGTCATGATCTTGGACATACACCGTTTGGACACTCCGGAGAGGCCGTGTTAAATCAGATATGCCCCTATGGTTTCAAGCATTACGAGCAGAGTGTGCGCATCGTCGAACGGCTTGAAAAAAACGGCCGCGGGCTTAATCTGACATGGGAAGTCCGCGACGGTATGCGTAACCATTCCACAGTCAATATGCCGTCAACCCTTGAAGGTAAAATTATCCGTCTTTCAGATAAAATTGCCTATATCAATCATGACATTGACGATGCAATCCGTGGACATATCATCGTTGAGGAAGAAATTCCTTCGTGCTATACCGATATCCTTGGCCACAGTTCGAAGCAGCGTCTGAACACACTGATTCATGACATCATCATACATAGTTTTGAAAGAAATGACATTTTTATGTCGCCGCATATTGAAAATGCCATGATCGGTCTTCGAAAATATATGTTTGCCAATGTCTATACAAATAAAAAAGCGAAAAGCGAAGAAAAAAAGGCTCAGAATCTTCTGGAAGTTTTATATGAATACTATATGAAACATCCTG
Source organism: Clostridiales bacterium (assembly GCA_022770525.1). Lineage (GTDB taxonomy): Bacteria > Bacillota > Clostridia > Lachnospirales > Lachnospiraceae > CAKRHR01. The sequence goes on along the minus strand of JALEHN010000047.1, from coordinate 68,078 downwards.
AAAAAATGAGCCCGGAATATGTGAATTTTATCAGCAGTGATGAAGAGCCGAAGGAACGCATCGTATGCGACTATATTTCAGGTATGACTGACCAGTTTGCCATATCAACTTATGAAGATTTATGTATTCCGTCATCATGGAAGGTGTATTAAATGTTTTATTCCGATGATATAATCGAAGAAATACGCAGCAGAAATGACATTGTCGATGTCATTTCCGGTTATGTTAAGCTTCAGAAAAAGGGAAGCTCCTATTTTGGATTATGCCCTTTCCACAATGAAAAATCGCCGTCATTTTCAGTAAGCCAGACAAAACAGATGTATTATTGTTTTGGCTGCGGTGCCGGCGGAAATGTAATTACATTTATTATGGAGTATGAGAATTATTCTTTCCAGGAAGCTATCAAGTATCTTGCAGACCGGTGCGGTATGTCACTGCCAAAAGCCGATGAAAATGAGGTCTCTAAAAAGCAGCAAAGTGAACGAAAAATACTTCTGGATATACAAAAAACCGCTGCGAAGTATTATTATTATCTCCTCGGACAGCCACAGGGAAAGCAGGGTCTTAATTACCTGACCGGGCGTGGTTTATCCAAAGAGACGATCACCCGGTTTGGTCTGGGATATTCAAGTAAATTCGGCAATGATCTATATAAATACTTAAAATCTAAAGGTTACAGTGACGCGCTGTTAAAGGAATCCGGACTGATTACTTTTGACGAACGCAAAGGTGCTTATGACAAATTCTGGAACAGAGTGATGTATCCGATTATGGATGTCAATAATCGGGTCATCGGATTTGGCGGCAGAGTGATGGGAGACGGTACACCAAAGTACTTAAATTCCCCGGAAACAAAGATATTTGATAAAAGCCGCAATCTATACGGCCTTAACTTTGCAAGAATTTCAAGAAAACCTTACTTCATCATATGTGAAGGCTACATGGATGTCATTTCGATGCATCAGGCCGGCTTCACAAATGCCATAGCGAGTCTTGGCACAGCTTTTACAAGCCCTCATGCATCACTGATCAAGCGGTATGTCGATGAAGTATATCTTGCCTACGACAGTGATGGTGCAGGCATTAAAGCAGCGCTGCGTGCCATTCCGATTTTAAAAAGTGCCGGATTAAAAATAAAAATCATTCATATGGATCCGTATAAAGATCCTGATGAATTTATAAAAAATCTTGGCCGTGATGCCTTTGAAGAACGCATCGGGAAAGCTGAAAACAGCTTTTTATTTGAAATATCCGTACTTGAAAAAAGTTATGATTTAAACGATCCCCAGGGAAAGACGGATTTTTTCAATGCCGCCGCAAAAAAAATGCTTGAATTTAATCAGGAACTGGAGAGAAATAATTACATCGAAGCCATTTGCCGCAGATACGGCATCGATTTTAAAGATATGCAAAAACTGGTGAACAGTTACGGTGCCCGTATCGGATATGTTGAAAAAAGCGATCCTGAAAGGGCTTTTGAACCTGCCAAAAGCATAAAAAAGCCGGTAAAAGAAGAAGGTATTCTTACATGTCAGAAGCTTTTGCTGACATGGCTTGTGGAGGATCCGTCACTGTTTCCGAAGGTTGAAAAGTATATTTCTTACGAGGATTTCCTTGATCCCGTATACCAAAAAGCCGCAAAGCTGCTTTTTGACGAATACAACCGGACAGGTAAAGTAACTCCGGCAAGAATTATGAACCAGTTTGAGGATAAAGAAGAACATAATATTGTTGCTTCACTTTTTAACACAAATCTTTATGACAGTACAGACAAAAACGCAAAAGAAAAGGCATTAAATGAAGCTGTCATAAAAATCAAAAAGCACAGTATCGACCATATAAGTAAAAATGCAAAAGATATTCAGACACTGCAGGCCGTCGTTAAAGCACGCGCCAGCCTCCAGACACTGCATATTTCCTTATAGGTTGGATAGAATATAAACAAATTACCAGGAGGATTAAACGATGGATGAGAATATGATAAAGTTTATGGAGAAGCTTAAAGAACTTGTGCCTTATGCTAAAAAGAAAAAGGGCGTATTGGAGGTACAGGAAATTAATGACTTCTTTGGTGACATCCAGTTAAACGAAGAACAAATTGAAAAAATATATGAATACCTTGAGGAAAATAATGTCGATATTTTAAAAATCAGCGATGATGACGATGATGTGCCGGATGACGATATTCTTCTTGAGGATGATGAGGATCTGGAAAGAATCGATCTTTCTATTCCTGAAGGTGTCAGTATTGAAGACCCTGTGCGCATGTATTTAAAGGAAATCGGCAAGGTGCCGCTGCTTTCAGCGGAAGAAGAGATTGAACTGGCAAAACGTATGGAAAATGGCGATGAAGCTGCTAAAAAGCGTCTCGCTGAAGCAAACCTGCGTCTTGTTGTCAGCATTGCCAAACGCTATGTCGGCCGCGGCATGCTTTTCCTTGATCTTATTCAGGAGGGCAACCTTGGTCTTATTAAAGCAGTGGAAAAGTTTGACTACAGAAAGGGTTATAAGTTCAGTACTTATGCCACATGGTGGATCCGTCAGGCTATCACAAGAGCTATTGCCGACCAGGCCAGAACCATCCGTATTCCTGTGCATATGGTTGAAACGATCAATAAACTTGTCCGTGTTTCAAGACAGCTGCTTCAGGAACTTGGCCGTGAACCGTCACCGGAAGAAATCGCAGCCGAGATGAAAATTCCTGTGGAGCGTGTCCGTGAAATACTAAAAATTTCTCAGGAACCTGTTTCTCTTGAAACACCGATCGGTGAAGAGGAAGACAGCCACCTTGGCGATTTTATACAGGATGATAATGTCCCTGTACCGGCTGATGCCGCAGCTTTCTCCCTGTTAAAAGAACAGCTGTCAGAAGTCCTTGTGACACTTACAGAAAGAGAACAGAAAGTATTAAGACTTCGTTTCGGCCTTGATGACGGACGTGCCCGTACCCTTGAAGAAGTCGGCAAGGAGTTTAAGGTAACCCGTGAGCGTATCCGCCAGATCGAAGCAAAAGCACTGCGCAAACTGCGCCACCCGAGCCGCAGCAGAAAGTTAAAGGATTATCTGGAATGATCCGTCTGTCTGACCGACTGCTTGCACTTGCCGAATTTGTTACACCCGGACACCGACTTGCGGATATCGGTACCGACCATGGATATGTACCGATCTACCTTACAAAAAGCAATACGATTCCTTTGGCAATAGCTATGGATATCAATGAAGGTCCTTTAAAAAAAGCAGAAGAACATATTATTTCCCATCAGCTTGAGTCGCGCATCAAAACACGGCTGTCAGACGGCCTTGAAAAACTTTTGCCCGGTGAAGCTGATACAGTACTTATTGCAGGCATGGGCGGTGCCCTGATGTCCAGAATCATCGAAAACGGCCGGGAGGTTTTAAAGACTGTTCCGGAACTGATTTTACAGCCGCAGTCAGAGATCGCCCGTTTCCGTCATTTTTTGCATGACAATCATTATAAGATCGTTCGTGAGCGCATGCTCATTGATGACGGAAAATATTATGTGATGATGAAAGCCGTCCACGGAGATGAACATTATGACCGGGAAGTTTTTTATATTTACAGTAAACTGCTTTTAACTGCAAAAGACGAGACGCTTCACCGTCTGATCAAAAAAGAGCTTTCGACGAATGAAGAAATCTATACCCGTTTATCGTCGGTTGATACACCAAACGCCAAAGAAAAACGAAAACTTCTGGAAGAAAAAATAAATTACGGAAAAGAGGCATTAAAATACTATGAACTGCAGACAGCTGATTCACCGTCTTGAACTCCTGTGCCCGAAGGAACATGCCGAACATTGGGACAATCCCGGTTTAATATGCGGTGATTTTGAAAAAGATATAAAAAAAGTATACATTGCCCTTGATGCTACAAGCGACGTTATTGAAGATGCCGTCAGCCGGAACGCGGACTTTATTTTAACACATCACCCGCTGATTTTTTCGGGGCTTAAAAAAATTCATACAGACGATTTTACAGGCCGCCGGATTATCAAAATGATTCAAAGCGGTATTTGCTGTTATGCCATGCATACCAATTTTGATGTTGATGTCATGGGAACACTTGCGGCTGATATGCTTGGACTGTCAGACCAGGGTGTGCTTCAGGTAACAAGAAAAGATTTTGTTGTATCTGAACTTGTTGAATACGGCATCGGCCGAACAGGTGTTTTGCCGCATGCAATGTCTCTTGCTGAGTGTGCACAGCTTGTCAAAAGGACTTTTGATATCCCGAATGTACGGATTTTCGGAAATCCCGATGCATCTGTGCGCACGGTGGCCATCTGCCCCGGTTCAGGCAAAGATTTAATTGATGACGTCAAACGTACCCGCGCCGATGTTTATATATCCGGCGATTTCGGTCATCATAACGGTATTGATGCCAACGAAGACGGTATTCTTGTCATTGATGCCGGTCATCAGGGTATCGAACATATTTTTATAGATTATATGAAGACATATATTGAAGAACATTGCGAAGATATTGATGTCTGCACCGAAAAAAGCTGTGCGCCGTTTATAACCATTTAAGTGATGAAAGGAGGCAGCAAAATGAGTGACATGATACAGATTCATGTATGCGGTGAAACGCTGACTATAGACAAAACGACAACTTTTCTTGAGCTTGCCGGCAAGTACCAGGACAGGTTTGATTCACCGATCATACTGGCCCGTATCAACGGCAAGTTAAAAGAGCTTTATAAAAAGATAAAAAAACAGGGGAATATTGATTTTGTTACAACGTCTGATAAAATCGGTCATAAAGTTTATGTACGGACAGCCACTTTTATACTGACAAAGGCTGTTCGTGATGTCATCGGCGCTGACAAATTCAGGAAGCTTTTTATCCATTATTCTATAGGGAATGGTTACTTTTGTGAAATCAAAGGTGACGTAACACCGGATGAAATACTTCTGAACAAAATCAGAGCACGTATGTGTGAGATCATCGACTCTGATGTCCCGATTATTAAAAAGACATTACCTTTAAAAGATGCTGTCGACATGTTTGAAAATGCCAAAATGTATGACAAATGCCAGCTTTTTAAATATCGCCGGGCTTCATCTGTCAATGTCTATATGATTGATGATTTTGTTGATTATAACTATGGTTATATGGCGCCTTCCACAGGCTGCATCCGTCTTTTTGACCTTCAGCTTTACAATAACGGCTTTGTCCTTGTTCTTCCCGATGAGATTCAACCGGATATCCTCGAACCGTTTGCGCCTTCAGACAAATTATTTAATGTACTGTGGGAATCTGCTAAATGGTCCGATATGATGGGCGTTTCCACTGTCGGAGAACTGAATAATCTGATCACAGCCCAGGATATGAACGATCTTATTCTTGTTCAGGAAGCACTCCAGGAAAAAAAGATTGCCAAAATCGCTGACACGATCGCCGCATCACCGTCAAAAAGGGTGATACTGATTGCCGGCCCGTCATCTTCGGGAAAAACGACATTTTCACACCGGTTATCGATTCAGCTTCAGACCCACGGTCTTATGCCGCATCCGATCCCGGTTGATGATTATTTTGTGAATCGCGAAGATACACCGCTTGACGAATACGGAAAACCGAATTACGAATGTCTTGGTGCACTGGATATTGATCTTTTCAATGAACATATGAGCGCACTGCTTGAGGGCATGGAAGTTGAACTTCCGGTGTTTAATTTTGTCACCGGAAGACGGGAGTATAAAGGGCATAAGAAAAAAATCGGACCAAAGGATATTCTCGTTATTGAAGGCATTCATGCGCTGAATGACCAGATGACCTACAGCCTCCACAAAGATTCAAAGTTTAAAATTTACATCAGCGCATTGACCCAGCTTAATGTTGACGAGCATAACCGCATTCCGACAACGGACGGCCGGCTCATTCGCCGTATCGTGCGTGATGCCGCCACAAGAGGCGCTAATGCGCAGCAAACCATTGCCATGTGGGATTCTGTGCGGCGGGGCGAAGAAGAGAATATTTTCCCTTATCAGGAAGGAGCGGATATTATGTTTAATTCCGCACTGATTTATGAATTATCTGTTCTTAAACAATTTGCGGAACCGCTGCTTTTTAGTGTGCCGCAGGACAGTCCTCAATACGATGAAGCAAAAAGACTTTTAAAGTTTCTTGACTACTTCCTCGGTGTAAGCAGTGAAAATGTACCAAAAAATTCGATTCTCAGAGAATTCATCGGCGGCAGCTGCTTTAAAGTATAAAAAAATGTTAAGCGTAGGGAAAATCTACAAAACAGCTTTGAAAATGCCTGAATTTTTGAGGCTGTTTTTTAAATCTCTGTTGACATTTAAAAACTGCAGTGATATCATAAACAGGCAAGTTTGCTGAATAATCGCGGCCGGCACGAAAGTGCCGGGTGAGGAAAGTCCGGGCTTCACAGGGCAGGATGCCGGATAACGTCCGGTGAAGGTGACTTCAAGGAAAGTGCAACAGAAATATACCGCCGGTCTGTGACCGGTAAGGGTGGAAAGGCGGTGTAAGAGACCACCGTTGTCCTGGTAACAGGGCAAGCCATGTAAACCCCATCCGAAGCAAGACCACATATGAAACAATACGGCGGCCCGTCGTGTTTCAGGGTAGGTCGCTTGATCTTACTGGCGACAGTAAGGCTAGATAGATGATTATTCTCGACATAACCCGGCTTACAGGCAGACTTGTTTTAAAGTGTACACAAAAAATGTTTTTTTAGAAAGCATTTTTTGTGTACACTTTTTTATGATACAGGAGCGTTTCATGTATCATAAAAAAGATCCGCGAGGATGCGGGAATGCACATGAAACTGAGTTTATTGTGATTTAAGAAATGCTTTGTAAAAGCAAGAAAAATGTAAGGACTATTTTTTTTTGATATGTTATACTGTATTCAATATATGTGGGGGATTTTAGTAAAGCTATCAAATTGTTTCTTTGCAAATCCCCCGCTGATTTTAAAACAGGAGGTATGATCATGGGAAATTCTATAGAAATACTTGTAGTGGATGATGATGTTGAAATTGCTGATCTGGTTGAAATATATCTTTGCAGCGCAGATTATGTTGTACACAAAGCATTTAATGCCAGAGACGGGCTGGCACTTTTAGAAAAGCATGATATCAAACTGGCAATTATTGATATTATGATGCCGGTAATCGACGGCATTGAAATGTGCAGGCGTATCAGGCAAAAAAAGAATATACCGATCATTATGCTCAGTGCCAAATCCGCAGATCTTGATAAAATTGTGGGCTTAAGTGCAGGTGCGGATGATTATATGACCAAACCTTTTAATCCCCTTGAGCTGACTGCGCGGGTTAAATCCCAGCTGAGGCGTTATATGGAATTAAATCCGAATGTCAGTAAATCAGCTGACAGCCTGATATGTATTAAAGATATTACCATTGATGTGTCAAGGCATAAAGTGACTGTCGGAGACAGGGATGTTGCTTTAACACCGATTGAATTTGAAATTCTTAAGCTTTTGGCAAGTCATCCGGACAGAGTTTTTTCAACTGACGAAATATTTGAAAAAGTATGGAACGAAAAAATTTATGAAGCAAATAATACGGTGATGGTACATATACGGCGGCTTCGCGAAAAAATTGAGTATGATCCGAAAAGCCCGCAGATTATTCTGACGGTTTGGGGGGTTGGATATAAAATTGAAAGCTAAATTACATACAAGTTACCGCATCAAGATGATGCTGTATACTATTTTATCCATGGTCATTACATTCTGTTTTGATTTTGCAGCAATATATGCTTTTAATATTTTTTATCGGAAGCGCCCCCAAAACCGTGAGTTATCTGTTATTGAAGCAAACGGCAGCTATGTGCCTCCCGCAGAAAATAATATGAATAATTATCCGTCTATTATGCCTTCAAAGGGCGGTGCAGAAGCTTTTAATTATCTTGGGGTCCTGTTTTATGCGGTATTGATTATTCTTTCAATTACTATTTTTTTAACCGTTTTCCTGCTGCTGACGAGAAAAACGGTCCTTTACCTTCAGGAAATATCCGGTGCCCTTGAGAAAATATCAGAAGGTCACTTTGAAACAAGAGTTCCTGTCAGATATAATGATGAATTTTCAATCATCGCAGATAATATTAACTGCATGACGATGGATCTTGAGTATTTGAAAAAATCTGAACAGGCCGCGGAAAAAAAGAAAAATGAACTGATAACCAATGTTGCCCATGACCTTCGAACACCGTTAACCTCAATCATTGGTTATCTCGATATTTTAAATACACATCCGGAACTGACAGAAGAAAAAAAGAAAACCTATATACAAATTGCTTATAATAAAGCAGAAAAGCTAAAAACATTAATTGAAGATCTGTTCAGTTTTACGAAGCTCACTTATGGCCAGATGCCATTAAAATTTTCAAAGATCGACCTTGTAAAACTGCTTGAGCAGGAGATTGATGAATTTTATCCTTATTTTACAGAAAACCATCTTGTATGTGAATTACATACAGATACGCCTGCAGCGCCTGTCATGGCCGACAGCACCCTTCTTGCCAGAGCCTTTGAAAATCTGATCAGCAATGCAATCAAATATGGCAAAGACGGCAAGATTGTTTATGTAGATATCAGTCATGATGAAACCTTTGTTACCGCTGCCATTAAAAATTACGGTCTTGTCATTCCTCAAAAAGATCTGCCGCTGATATTTGACAAGTTTTACAGAGTTGAGCATTCGAGAGAAGAAACCCTGGGCGGCACCGGTCTTGGCTTGTCCATCGCCAAAGCGATTGTTGAAAGTCACAAAGGAATCATTACAGCCCAGAGTTCTCTGGAGGGTACTGTTTTTAAAGTAAGCCTTCCGCTTATATCCAAAGAAACCAATCTGAAAGGTTAATGCCTATGAAAAGCAAATTCAAAAAATGCTTATTGCTTCTTTTAAATATATGTTTTATTTACATGCTGATGGCATCGTCTGTGTTCGCGTCAGAAGTTAAAGACACCGAAGGCGATATTCATATTGAAGTGACTTACGGCTACAATAATTACTCAAAATATTACAGGCAGACACCGGTGTTTGTCAGTATGACCAATAACGGTCCGGCCGTGTCCGGCATGATACGTCTGACTTATACCGGCGAGGATCAGAAAAAATCTGCCTATGCACAGCATTTTTCACTTGCATCAGGCAGCTCGGATACCGTGATCATCAGCGCGGGATTTATCCCTTCATATACAGAAATGCTCATAGAAGTCATCGATTCTGATGACCGGGTCATCTATTCGAATACAGAGCTTACATTAAATTACAATACAAATGATATTTTTACAGGTATTTTAACAAATCATATCGAACGCACAGATTATCTTGACAAAATTGTCCTGTATTCAGAAAATTATGCTTCTTACTATGCTATGCGTTTAAATGACCTTTCGGCTTTACCGGCCATTGAAGCCCCGTCAGCTTTAAAGCCGCTGGATATTATTTTTATCGGTTCTTTCGATGTTACAAAGCTTTCACAGGAGCAGACGGATGCCATTAAAGAATGGGTTCGTGACGGAGGCACACTGATTACAGGACCGGCATGCAATTACAGTCAGCTTTGGAATGCCTTTCATGTAATGCCGCAATATATGGAATCAAAAGGAACATCTGTTTCAACAGATTTTCAAATATCCGGTACAGCATATAATTATCTGAAATCGCCGTTAAAAAATGAACGCCTTCATACAAATCCGACCAATGATCAGATTATCAATGCGCGCAATACCCGTTCTTCTCTGATCGTTGATAATCAAACGATTTATTGCGACCCCGTAACTGTTGATATATATGAGGGTGACACTGTAAGTAACAGCGATTTTAATTTAGATACAATGCTTCAGCACTGCACTTACGGACGGGGAAATATCATTTCTCTGAATTTTTACTTTGATTCTGAAGAATTTTCATCATGGGAAGGTGCCGGGGCCGTGATCTCCGAAATTCTTAACAGGCAGATCCGTACTAATAACGCCATTAACTTAAACGAATATGATGATTATCCTTCATATTATACGATTCAGGCAATGCTTCCAAATACAGTCTCTGTAAAAAGTTTCAGTCTGGTCAAATATATTGTTTTGTTAATCATTTATATCATAATCATCGGTCCTGCGGCCTATCTGTTATTAAAAAAATTTGATAAACGGCAATGGTTCTGGGTGGTTATACCGTGCATGTCACTTATTTTTTTATGTGTGATTTTACTGGTTTCTTCCGAAACAAGAAAAGACAGACCTTTTTTAAATCAATCAACGATCATCAGGTACAATGAATCTGATGCTTTTGAAGATGTAAACATCTCTTTGACACTGCCTGAAAAAGGAAACTATCAGCTGAAGATACCTGATATGTACAGGCTCCGGTATTTATATACCGACAGCAATATATATTATGATTATTTTTTTGATTACACTTTTTCAGAAGAATACCATCATTTCGGTCCATATGATATCGGTTATGCTCCGGGAAATCATGAAACAGATATTACTATTAACAATAATGCCTCTTTTTCAGAATGGTATTTTAACGGTGCAAAATCTTATGCGACATCTGATAATTTTGATATAAGTATCACTTCCGATGCCGGAAAATATACGATAGACATTACAAATCATACAGAAAACGACCTTGATTATTCCGGTATTTTCATCGGTGACCGTATCATTCTTACCGGTGCCATTAAATCCGGTGAAACGGTGCATCTTGAAAATGCCGATGTGGAAAGCTATGATTCAGCTGAAAGAAGCAGCAGGGAATATGAAAGTATAATGAAGCTTCTGAATATTGAAGATAACGATCAGAGAAACGGTTTGCAAAACCAGCTGTTTAATGCAATTTTTAACGAACGCTATATTGAAAGCCCTCAGAGGCGCCCTGTCTATTTTGCAGGTGTTAAAAACTCATATGCCAGTGATGCACTTCGCTATACCGACTGGGAACAGCAAGGCAGCCTTGTTGTCACTAAAACCGCCCAAATTATGTACGGCACAAAAAATCCGGAAATATTCATACCGGATATTTCCGCACTGCCGTGTGAATGCAGGGAAACCTTTGATTACACTTATTTTTATTCAGATCAGCTGGAAATTACTTATCAGCTGCCGAAAAACATGGCTGTTACATCTATTTTTGCAGATGCAGACGAGAATATTACCATTATGGTGTATAATTATGAAACGGAAGCTTACGATGCGTTTGATTTGCTGACCGATGCTGACAGTGAAATGCTGACAGCGTATACAAAAGACCATCGTCTGAAAATTCTGCTTAATAACAAAAACATATCTTTTGATAAAATGACACTGATGCCGGTGATTTCACTGAAAGGAGAAGCGCAGCAATGATAACGGTTAAAAATGTATATAAATATTATGACTCTTTCTGCGCCCTTGATGATTTAAATTTCTCCATCGATCAGGGGGAAATGCTTGGATTTGTCGGTGCCAACGGTGCCGGCAAAACAACAACTTTAAAAATACTTGCGGGACTTCATCGTCCTGCGTCCGGTTCAGTTTTATTTGAAAACAAAAGTATTTATGACAATATGTACGACTATCTGAAGCATATCGGCTATATGCCTGATTTTTTCGGTGTTTATGACAATTTAAAAGTTTCTGAATATATGGCATTTTTTGCTTCTATTCACAATATTACAGGTACCCGTTTTAACGCCATCTGTGAGCGGCTGCTTCGCCTTGTCCATATGGAAGACAGGAAGAATCAGTATGTTGACAGTCTTTCGCGGGGGCTTAAGCAAAAGCTCTGCCTTGCCAGGTGTCTGATTCATCAGCCGAAACTTTTGATTCTTGACGAACCCGCATCCGGTCTTGATCCGAAAGCACGGATTGAAATGAAACAGATTCTTCAGAAGCTGAATCAACAGGGGATGACCATCATCATAAGCTCACATATTTTATCCGAGCTTTCTCAGATGTGCACGCACCTTGGCATTATCAAAAACGGCCGCATGGTCATTAAAGACAGTGTCAGCCATATTCTTGGTCTTGAAAATGAGGCACGAACGCTGATTGTCAATGTTGCCTCCGATACTGTCCGGGCAGCTGAAATGCTCAGATTTAATGAAAATGTGAAAAATCTTTCCTACATTGGTAATGAAATACGCATCAGCTTTACAGGTACAGATAAGGAGGCTTCGGAAATATTAAAAATTCTTTTGGCAAATGATATCATTGTCACAGAATTCAGGCGTGAACACGGAACACTTGAATCACTCTTTCTCGAATTAACAAGTCAGGAGGCGGAATATGAGAATAAATCCCATGCTTAATAAAGAACTGAAACTGTCTGTCAGAACCCCGCGTTCATCTGTTCTGCTTGTTATTTTTAATACTGTATTATCTTTGATCGGCATAGGTTTTGTTTTTTATATGAAGGAAACATCGGCCTGGAATGGGAGAATTCATTTTCGATACAATATTTATATGTACATTTTTATGTCAGTGATAGAATTCATTTTATTGCTGTTTATCGTACCGACAATCACCGCAGGACTGATTTCCAGCGAGAGAGAAAAGCAGACGCTTGATATATTGATGACTTCAGGTATGAAACCTTATCAGATTATTTCGGGAAAATTGATGTCTGCTGCAGCCAGTATATTATTGATTATCGTATCCGGACTTCCTGTTATCGGATTAGCATTAATTTACGGCGGCATCAGTTTTGAAAACATTCTGATCACCCTGTGTTTTCTTATCTTTGCCATATTTTTCATCGGCAGCATCGGTATTTTCTGCTCATCCTTATTTAAAAAGACGACCTTTGCTTCGCTTTTAACTTACGGCATTGAAATCATTCTGATTTTCGGTTCATTTTTTATTGTATATTTCGGATCCTATATCAGACGCATTAACACCGACTTTATTTCATCGGATATCGGTATTTTGTCACTGATTCTCCTTTTTAGTCCGGGTGTTACGTTTGCCTGCATTCTTATGAATCAGGTAGCGGCTGTCTCGAATGTCAGTTCATGGTTTTTAAGACTTGGCATGCCGGAATTTGCAGTCAAACATTTTGTACCGCTCAGTATTACGGTACAGGTTATTTTTATTTGCATTTTTACCGCACTGGCAGTATATTATTTAAAAGACCACAAACACCGTAGGATTAAAAATCGTTACAGATTTAATAACAAAAAGGAGCGGTAAAAATTGTATATTCAGCAGCAACTGATTAAAATCTGGCGCTGTCTTTATCCGGTGCTCATATATATATTGGCGCAGCAGCTGGTACTGTCACTGATTGTTCCGTTATACTTCAGATATACAATAGCTGAGTCTTCTGATGCGTCTTTGTCTGCACTCCAAATGACTGTGCAAAACTATTTAAACACACATACAGTGGCTCTGACAACCTTGTCTGCTGTCATTGCCCTTCCGTTATTATTGACTTTTTATTTGTCAGACAGAAAAAAAAGCAGGATTATCGTATTAAAAAATAAACACCTGTCATGGCAGTATATTTTTGTCATTTTGGCAGCTGTCTGCTCAAGCATTACCCTGAGTTTTATCACTACATTATTATCTTTAAGCGATAAAATAGAAAGCTACAGGCATGTCAATGATATTTTGTTTAATGAACCTCTTGTGATACAGCTGATCGGTACCGGACTTATTGTCCCTGTCACAGAAGAACTTATCTTCAGAGGGTTAATCCAGAACCGTATACGCACCTGTACAGGCAGCGGATTTAAGGCCATTATTTTAACAGGGATATTTTTTGGTATTTTCCATGAAAATATTGTTCAGGCAACAGCGGCGGCGGCGGCCGGCATACTGATCAGCTATATTTACGAAAAATCCGGAAGCTTATTTGCACCTGTGATTTTTCATATATGCTTTAATCTCCCGGGTATCCTGATGCAGTACATGAATTTCACACTGAATACAGATGTCATGATGATTACAGCCGCAGCATGCCTTGCAATCACTTTATTTATCGTGTACCTTTTTCAAAGGAGGTTCACCCCGGATCGTATCATGTCGAATTTTGCAAAACGATAATGATTTACAAGCTTTAGCTGTTCGATTATAATATAACTATAACAACCCATGTCATGGTTTATAGAAAATACCGGATTTTCTTTAACACTCTTTCGTTACAGTACACACCATGTGCGTACTGTAACTGATTTTGGCCATGCTTCGCATTTAAAATGGCCAAAATCCGAAGCCAAAAGACTTTTATACGGTAATTTCGGTACCGAAATTACCTGCCTGTTTACAATAACATTTTTTCTATGACTCTTTGAATTTCCCATAAAAAAGACTTGACTTTCGAACATACATGCGATATGATAAAACCAGTTAAATCAAACAGATGTTCGTGTTTATAAAATAAAATCATCTGATTTTTAAGTCTTCAGACGGGCGTTCATACATTTCAGGACGGCATTATATTATTAAAAGGATGGAAAAACATATGGAAAAAACAGTCAGCAACACAGATAAACTCAAAGCACTCGATGCGGCAATCTCAAAAATTGAAAAAGATTTCGGTAAAGGCTCCGTGATGAAGCTGGGCGACAAAGGTGCCTCCATTGATGTGGAAACAGTACCTACCGGTTCTTTAAGTCTTGACCTTGCTCTTGGTCTTGGCGGCGTTCCGAAAGGAAGAATCATCGAAATCTACGGACCTGAATCTTCAGGAAAGACAACCGTCACACTTCATATGGTTGCCGAAGTTCAAAAAAGAGGCGGCATCGCAGGATTTATCGATGCAGAACATGCACTTGATCCTGTGTATGCCAAAAAAATCGGCGTAGACATTGACAATCTTTACATATCACAGCCTGATAACGGCGAACAGGCGCTTGAAATTACTGAAACGATGGTTCGTTCAGGAGCTATAGACATTATCGTTGTGGATTCTGTTGCCGCACTTGTACCGAAAGCAGAGATTGAAGGCGATATGGGCGATTCACACGTAGGTCTGCAGGCACGTCTTATGTCACAGGCACTTAGAAAACTGACAGCAGTCATCAGTAAGTCGAACTGTATCGTTATCTTTATTAACCAGCTTCGTGAAAAGGTCGGAGTCATGTATGGCAATCCTGAAACAACCACCGGCGGACGCGCGTTAAAGTTTTATTCCTCTGTACGTATGGATATACGACGCATTGAAGCCATTAAACAGGGCGGCGAGATTATCGGCAACCGTACCCGTGTCAAAATTGTTAAAAATAAAATTGCTCCGCCGTTTAAGGAAGCTGAGTTTGATATCATGTTCGGCCAGGGTATTTCTGCTGTCGGCGATATTCTTGACCTTGCGGCAAATGTCGGTATCATTAACAAGAGCGGGGCATGGTACTCCTATAATGATGCAAAAATCGGCCAGGGTCGTGAAAACGCAAAACAGTATATCAGTGAGCGGCCTGAACTGATGGCAGAACTTGACAGCAAAGTCAGAGCATATTACGGTATCGGTGACGCGAAAAAGAATGAAGACGAGAAATCTTCAGGACAAAAACCGGACACCGCACAGGCAGATGGTAATCAATAATGTCCGATACAATGCAGATTACTCAGATTGAGTGGATTACAAAAACAAAAGCGAGAATTTATCTTGATGAAGAAGCTGCTTTTATATTAAAAGCAGCGGATATCAAAGCCTATGATTTAAAAGAAGGACATGCACTTTCTTTGGAAGCTTACACTGACCTTTATGAAAATGTTCTTCTGAAACAGGCCAGATTGAAAGCATTAAACCTATTGAAAATGAGAGATTACAGTGAATTTGAACTTCACGCAAAAATACAGAGAGAGTTTTCTTCGGCGGCGCTTGCAGACAGCGCCGTTGATTATGTCAAATCTTATCATTATATCGATGATATGCGGTATGCAAGGAATTATGTGACATATCATGCCGCAGGCGACAGCCGCCGGATACTTATACAAAAACTTCGTTCAAAGGGTATATCTGATGATATGATCAATACGGTTCTTGATGAAAACCCTGCTGACGAAAAACAGCAGATTCTTGATATCATCACTAAAAAATTTGGCGATTATAGTCAGGCAACACCTCAAAAACGACAGAAAATTTTAAATTTTCTTCTTCGCAAGGGATATTCTTACAGTGATATCCGCACAGTTATCAAAGATTTTGACACAAATGAATAGTTGAGGTCATCTTTTTTTAGTAAGATTGTATAAAAATAATCTTCATGCCACTTGACATAATTCAAAAAAAAGTATAGAATTTATATGTTGTATGAAAATACAACGAAAACTAAATAGGGAGGTGCTCCTGTGCAACTGTGGATAGCAATATTACTTATTGTTATTGCTATAGCCATTACTGCGGTTATTGTCTGGAATGTGGCAATTTCTTATAGAAAGAAAGTTGTAGAAGCCAAGATTGGTACAGCTGAGGAAAAAGCCCGCGAAATTATCGACGAAGCTATGAAAACAGCTGAAACCAAAAAACGGGAAGGTTTGCTTGAAGTCAAAGAAGAAGCTTTGAAAAACAAGAATGAACTGGAACGTGAAAGCAAAGAACGCAGAAATGAGTTACAAAAGTACGAGAAAAGAGTACTGGCCAAAGAAGAAGCCTTGGACAGAAAGTCCGATGCTCTTGAAAAGAAAGAAAGCCAGTTGGCTTCACGTGAAGACAAGCTGAATAAAATGAAGCTTGAAGTTGAAGCGCTCAACGAACAAAGAGTACAGGAACTCGAGAGAATCTCCGGATTAACCTCCGAACAAGCAAAAGAATATCTTTTAAAGACTGTTGAAGATGAAGTAAAACATGAAACAGCTATGTTAGTAAAAGACCTTGAAAACAAGGCAAAAGAAGAGGCTAATAAAAAGGCAAAGGAATATGTGGTCACAGCGATTCAGAAGTGTGCCGCAGACCATGTTGCCGAAACAACAATTTCTGTTGTGCCATTACCAAACGACGAAATGAAAGGAAGAATTATCGGACGCGAAGGTCGTAATATCCGTACCCTTGAAACGATGACAGGTATTGACCTTATCATTGACGATACGCCTGAAGCTGTGATTTTATCCAGCTTTGATCCAATCCGTCGTGAAGTGGCAAGAATTGCACTGGAAAAATTAATTATTGACGGACGTATTCATCCGGCAAGAATTGAAGAAATGGTTGAAAAAGCCCAAAAAGAAGTGGAAACTATGATTCGCGAAGAAGGCGAAGCCGCAACGCTTGAAGTCGGCGTACATGGTATCCATCCGGAACTTGTCAGACTCCTCGGAAAGATGAAGTTCAGAACAAGTTATGGTCAGAATGCATTAAAGCATTCCATCGAAGTCGCTCAGCTTTCGGGACTGCTTGCTGCTGAAATCGGCGTAGATGTAAGACTTGCCAAACGTGCCGGTCTTTTGCACGATATTGGTAAATCTGTGGATCATGAAATGGAAGGTTCACATATTCAGATTGGTGTTGACCTTTGTAAAAAATACAAAGAATCAGCGATTGTTATCAATGCGGTAGAATCCCATCACGGTGATGTGGAACCTACTTCGCTGATCGCCTGCATTGTACAGGCCGCAGACACAATTTCTGCAGCACGTCCGGGTGCCCGCAGAGAAACCCTTGAAACTTATACTAACAGATTAAAACAATTAGAAGATATTGCAAATCAATTCAAAGGTGTTGATAAATCTTTTGCTATACAGGCAGGTAGAGAAATCCGTGTGATGGTTGTTCCAGAACATGTCAGTGATGCAGACATGATTTTACTGGCAAGAGATATTGCAAAGCAGATTGAGGCTGAACTTGAATATCCTGGTCAGATTAAAGTCAATGTTATCAGAGAATCTCGAGTCACAGAGTATGCCAAATAAGAGCAATAACATGATGAATTAGAGAATGATGCCTTACAGACTGTGTAAAATCAGTTTGTAAGGCTTTTCTTTAAAAACTGACTTAATTTATAATTAATAATCGGAGGTAGACCATGGCTCCTTTAACACCAATGATGAAGCAGTACATGGAAATCAAAAATCAATACAAAGACTGCATTCTTTTTTACCGCCTTGGCGATTTTTATGAAATGTTTTTTGATGATGCCCTGACAGCATCCAAGGTTCTTGAAATTACGCTGACAGGCAGAGACTGCGGGCAGGAGGAACGGGCACCGATGTGCGGAGTTCCTTATCATGCCGTTGATACGTATTTAAACAAGCTGATCGCAAATGGCTATAAAGTCGCTATATGCGAACAGATGGAAGATCCCCATCTTGCCAAAGGTATCGTTAAACGTGAAGTCATCCGGATTGTCACACCGGGGACCAACCTGAATATGCAGGCGCTTGACGAATCAAAAAACAATTATTTAATGTGTATTGTTTATATCGGCGATGCTTTCGGTATTTCTGTGGCCGATGTTTCCACTGGGGATTATTATATGACAGAAGTTGACAGCGATAAAAAGCTTTTTGATGAAATCAACAAATACACACCGGCTGAGATTATATATAATGAATTATTTGTCATGAGCGGAGTTGATATCACAGACCTTTGTCATCGTTTAAATATTTCGTGTTCAGAACTGGAACGCTGGTACACAGACGAAGAACTATGTATCAAAAAGTTAAAAGAACACTTTCATGTTTCTGTGCTTGACGGACTGGGTATCAAAGATTATCCTGCCGGAACAATTGCCGCAGGTACCCTGCTGCAATATTTATATGAAACACAGAAAAACTCGCTGGATCATTTAACACGGCTCATACCTTATGAAACCGGCAAGTTTATGATTATTGACAGTTCAACAAGAAGAAATCTTGAACTGCTTGAAACACTCAGGGAAAAGCAGAAGCGGGGTTCCCTTTTATGGGTTCTTGATAAGACAAAAACAGCAATGGGCGCCCGTATGCTTCGCAGCTTCATTGAACAGCCGTTTATTGATAAGGACCAGATTGAACGACGTTTCGATGCCATTGAAGAATTAAACGGCGATATGATCACCCGCGAAGAAATCAGAGAGTATTTAAATCCTATTTATGACCTGGAGCGTCTGATCAGCCGCATCAGTTACAAATCAGCAAATCCAAGAGACCTGATTGCTTTTAAAAACTCTCTTTCCATGATACCCCATGTCAGATATCTGCTTAAAACATTTAAGTCCGAAGATATTGTCGATATCTACAATCATATGGACGAACTTGAAGATATCTGCCGGCTGATTGATAGCTCAATTAATGACGATCCGCCGATTTCCATTAAAGACGGCGGTATCATCAAAGACGGTTTTGATGAAAACATTGATAAATACCGACATGCAAAAACCGAAGGCAAGCAATGGCTTTCCGAACTTGAATCCAAAGAAAAAGAAAAAACAGGCATTAAAAATCTGAAAATCAAATATAACAAAGTTTTTGGTTATTATCTTGAAGTAACAAATTCCTATAAAGACCTGGTGCCCGAAACATGGACAAGGAAGCAGACACTTGCTAATGCAGAACGTTATATTACACCTGAACTTAAAGAACTGGAAGATATGATTCTCGGTGCTGAAGATAAGCTGTTTTCGCTTGAATATAATGTCTTTTCAAATATCCGGGATCAAATTGCCGCAGAAGTCAGACGCATTCAAAGGACGGCCCGGGCACTGGCAAAAATCGATGTCTATGCATCCCTTGCCTATGTCGCCTCTGCAGGCAATTATGTGCGCCCGAAAATCAATACCAGGGGTGTCATTGATATCAAAGGCGGCCGTCATCCGGTCGTCGAAAAGATGACTGAAAATAACATGTTTATCGAAAATGATACTTATCTCGATAATAATGACAATCGCATTTCAATCATTACCGGGCCGAATATGGCCGGAAAATCGACCTACATGCGTCAGACGGCACTCATCGTCCTTATGGCTCAGATCGGCAGTTTTGTGCCTGCGCAAAGTGCTGATATCGGTATCGTCGACAGAATTTTTACCCGTGTCGGCGCTTCAGATGATCTTGCAAGCGGTCAAAGTACATTTATGGTTGAAATGACAGAAGTCGCCAACATATTAAGAAACGCAACGAAAAACAGCCTTCTTGTACTTGATGAAATCGGACGCGGTACAAGTACATTTGACGGCTTAAGCATTGCATGGGCAGTGGTGGAATACATAAGTCATCCAAAACTTCTCGGTGCAAAAACACTGTTTGCCACACATTATCACGAACTGACTGAGCTGGAAGGCAAACTTAGCGGTGTCCATAATTATTGTATTGCCGTATCCGAACAGGGGGACGATATCATTTTCCTGCGTAAAATCATTCGCGGCGGCGCAGATAAAAGCTATGGTATACAGGTTGCAAAACTTGCCGGTGTTCCTGATTCCGTCATTGAAAGGGCGAAGGATCTTGTGGAGGAGCTTAGCAACGCAGATATTTCTTACAGAGCTAAAGAAATAGAAATCGCCGATCTTAAACCGCAAAGAAATGTACGGCATAAAAACAAAACTTATGAAGACATGGGCCAGTATTCTTTATTTGATACAGAAACGTCAAAACCAGACAGTGTCACTGAAAGAACCCAAAAAGAATCCCAGTCCGCCAGAAAGCAAAAAGAAATATGCGAGCGCATTATTAATCTTGATATAACATCGATCACGCCGATGGAAGCAATGAATCTTTTATATCAACTGCAAAAAGATATCAAAGAGCATCAATGAAAGTTAAGGTGAAATTTTGTCTGCGATTAATTTATTAGATACAGATACAATTAATAAAATAGCCGCCGGAGAAGTTGTGGAAAGACCTTCTTCAGTTGTCAAGGAGCTTGTGGAAAATGCAATCGATGCCAAAGCATCCGCAATCACTATCGAAATTAAAGAGGGCGGTACGGGCATGATCCGTATTACCGATAATGGTACCGGAATTGAGAAAGAAGATATACCGACCGCTTTTCTCAGACATTCAACCAGTAAGATTAAATCGGTTGAAGATTTACTGTCAGTTTCCTCCCTCGGCTTTCGCGGTGAAGCATTATCAAGTATAGCCGCTGTCGGACAGATTGAACTCGTTACAAAAACCCGTTCGGCTTTGCTTGGTGTCCGTTATCTGATTGACGGCGGTGTTGAAAAATCATGTGAAGATATCGGCTGCCCGGCAGGCACGACATTTATCGTCAGAAACCTTTTTTACAATACGCCTGCCCGGCGTAAATTTTTAAAAACAAATATGACAGAAGCAGGCTATATCAGCGATCTTGTACAGAGACTTGCACTTTCTCATCCCGAGATTTCATTTAAGTTTACAAACAACAATCAGACAAAGCTGCACACAATGGGCAATCATCAGCTAAAAGATATTATTTATAACATTTTCGGCAGAGATATTACAGCAAATATTCTTCCTGTCAGTGCCTTTAATGAGTACATCAAAATCAGCGGTTTTATCGGTAAACCGGTCATCAACAGGGGCAACCGTTCTTATGAAAATTACTTTATTAACGGCCGCTATATCAAAAGCAATATTATTACAAAAGCTATTGAGGAAGCCTATAAAACATTCATTATGGTTCATAAGTATCCTTTTACTGCGCTGCATCTGAATGTGAATCCTGAATTAATTGATGTCAATGTCCATCCGACAAAAATGGAAATACGCTTCAATAACAACGAAGAAGTCTACCGTCTTGTTTACCATGCCGTTCGCAGTGCACTTGAAGGCAGGGAACTGATTCCCGACGTTGGCTTTGACAGTGAAAAAGAGCTTCAAAAGAAAAAAGCATTGGAGCACTCCCAGGAAGCCAAAGCATCAAAAAATCAGCAGCACATACCTGAACCCTTTGAAGAAAAGCGGCTGGAAGCTTATAAATCAGCTGAAACCGCACAACCTGTCACAAATATCAAAGAACAAAAGCCTTTTTACAGTCAGGACATCAAAGCCAAAGAACAAAAGTCTCTTTACAGGCAGGACATCAAAGTTAAAGAACGGCAGCCTCTTTACAGTCAGGATATTAAAGTCAAAGAACAGCAGCAGCCGGATGATATGCCGGATCATATAAACAAAGAGCATCAGTCGGCCGACAGGTTCGATATAAAAACGAAAGATGATCCGTCAGCTGACATATCTGATACAAAAAGGAAATATGATCCGTCAGTTGACATATCTGATACAAAAAAGAAAGATGATTCTGCCACACCGGCTTTAGATCATGCCGTAAATAAACCCAAACAGCTGGAGCTTTTTGATGACCGTCTTCTTACAAAAGAGGCACGTATCCGCCACAAGCTGATCGGACAGGTTTTCGACACATACTGGATTGTTGAATATGACGGAAAAATGTTTATTATCGACCAGCATGCCGCCCACGAAAAAGTATTATATGAGAAACTTGTCATAAACTACAAATCAAGGAAACCGGCTTCACAATATTTAAGTCCGCCTGTGATACTGTCTTTGTCACTGCGTGAAGAAAACATCATTCATACTTATATGGACTATTTTAAAAACTTCGGTTTTGAAATCGAACCTTTTGGCGGTAATGAATATGCTGTGCGTGCTGTTCCGATGGAGATGTATGGTTTTTATGAAAAAGATCTTCTGATTATGATGATTGACAGTCTTTCCACAGATAATTATACAGAAAAAGAAGATATGATCATTGACCGCCTTGCAACTAGTGCATGTAAAGCCGCAGTGAAAGGTAATCACAAAATGTCTTTTAAAGAAGCCGATGCGTTGATCGAACAGCTTTTGCAGGCACAAAATCCATATACCTGCCCTCACGGACGACCGACAATTATATCAATGAGTCAGTATGATCTTGAAAGAAAATTTAAACGGATACAAAACTGATTCGTTTAAAAACACAACGCAGAATTGAGGATGATTTATGAATTTATGTAAGAAACCGCTGATTGTCCTGACGGGTCCTACAGCGGTCGGAAAAACGCATCTGTCCATCAGTCTTGCAAAGGCTGTTGACGGAGAAATTATTTCTGCCGATTCCATGCAGGTATATAAATACATGGATATCGGTACTGCCAAAATAAAAAAAGAAGAAATGATGGGCATCAGACATTATCTGATTGATGCCTATATGCCTGACGAACCGTTTAATGTCGTTGTATTTCAGCATGCGGCAAAAGCGGCGATGGCCGATATTTGGTCCCGCGGTAAAATACCGATTCTTGTCGGCGGCACCGGGTTTTATATCCAGGCTGTACTTTATGACATAGATTTTGATGAAACCGATGACCAGACTTCTTACCGTGAAAATCTTGAGGCACTGGCAAGAGAAAAGGGCAGTCTTTATCTTCATGAAATGCTTGCCGGGGTCGATTTTGAAGCTGCAGAACAAATTCATTTTAATAATACCAAAAAAATCATACGGGCATTGGAGTTTTACCACCAGACCGGCAAAAAAATATCCGAACATAATGCCCTGCAGCGGCAAAATCAGTCGCCATATAACTTTGCGTATTTTGTTTTAAATAATGACAGAGCCGTTTTATATGATCGGATTGAGAAAAGAATTGACCAAATGCTTGATGAAGGGCTTGTTTTCGAAGTTCAGAAGCTTTTAGATATGGGATATACAAAAAATATGGTATCTATGCAGGGCCTTGGCTACAAAGAAATCATTGATTACCTTCAGGGAAGAACAACGCTTGAAGAAGCCGTCGCTATATTAAAGCGGGATACACGTCATTTTGCAAAACGCCAGCTGACATGGTTTCGGCGTGAACGGGAAGTTATCTGGATCAATAAAAATGAATTTAACGATGAAACTATGATTTTGCAGTCCATGCTGGCTATTTTGTCCGATAAGGGCATCATTAGCAAATCATAGTTAGAAAATAATTGAAAGCAGGATTAACATGAGTGATTTAAAAAACTATTATAAAAGTCTTGGCATCTCAGAAAAAGTCTTTGATTACTGTGATGCCGCAGCAAAAAAACTGAATGAACGCTTTTTAGCCATTGATGAAATTATCGAATACAATCAGCTTAAGGTCATCAGCGCAATGCAGAAAAATAAAATCAGTGATTATCATTTTAATACAGGGACGGGTTACGGCTATAACGATGACGGCCGTGACGCGCTGGAAAATGTTTATGCCGATGTTTTTCATACGGAGTCCGCACTTGTCAGACCGCATATCACGTGCGGTACCCATGCGCTTTCGCTGGCACTGGCCGGCAATTTAAGACCGGGAGATGAATTGCTTGCACCGGCAGGAAAACCTTATGATACACTTGAAGAAGTCATCGGTATCCGTCCTTCAAAAGGTTCTCTGGCAGAATATGGCATCACATACCGTCAGGTAGAATTAAAGCCTGACGGCACGTTTGACTATGATAAAATCAGGCAGGCCATTCATAAAAACACAAAGCTTGCCCACATCCAGCGTTCCAAAGGCTATCAGACAAGACCGACTTTCTCGGTCAAACAAATCGGAGAACTGATCGCATTTATCAAATCCATTAATCCGGACATTATCTGTATGGTCGATAACTGCTACGGCGAATTTGTTGAAACAATAGAACCGTCAGATGTGGGCGCAGATCTTTGTGTCGGATCTCTCATCAAAAATCCGGGCGGCGGCCTTGCACCGATCGGCGGCTATATTGCAGGCAAAAAAGAATATGTGGAAAATGCCGCATATCGACTGACAACACCGGGCCTCGGAAAGGAAGTCGGTGCCAGTCTTGGCGTCAACCGCAGCTTTTTCCAGGGCTTGTTTCTGGCACCCCAGGTTGTAGGCGGTGCTGTCAAAGGGGCAATTTTTGCGGCAAATATCTATGAAAATCTCGGATTTAAGGTTGTTCCTGATAAAGATGAAAGTCGTCATGATATTATTCAGGCAGTCGTTCTTAATTCGCCTGAAGGTGTCATTAACTTCTGCAAAGGCATACAGGCCGCAGCACCTGTGGACAGTCATGTTGTTCCGGAACCGTGGGCAATGCCGGGATATGACAGTGATGTCATCATGGCAGCAGGCGCTTTCATCCAGGGTTCTTCCATTGAACTGAGTGCCGATGCACCGATCAAACCGCCTTACTCCGTATATTTTCAGGGCGGATTGACATGGTATCATTCAAAATTCGGCATAATGATGTCATTACAAAAACTGTTCGAAGCAAATCTCGTTGATTTGTAGAAAATACCTCGCAAAACTGTAGTATTATAGAATTTTTTAAGTTATTTTCATTAACTATTTCACTATACATGATAAAGCTATTGTGCTAATATATATTTAAGCTTCTGCATATACGGAGAGATACATGAATGCAAAGGAGCTTATGATGGACAACTCTATATTACAAATCAAAAATATGCCGGAATCCGAACGGCCTTACGAAAAGTGTTTAAAACTCGGTGTCAGTTCACTTTCTGATGCCGAGTTGCTTGCAGTGATCATAAAGACAGGTACAAAAAATATGCGAAGTACCGATTTAGCTTCGCATATTTTAAACCTGTGTGAAAAAAAGGGCGGTATTGGATTTCTCAGCCGGCTCTCTATCCATGAATTAACAAAAATAAAAGGTATCGGAAAAGTTAAGGCCATACAGATCGTCTGCGCAGCGGAACTGTCGAAACGGATTGCCAAATCCAGTGCCTCACAAGACATTAGTTTTACCAGTCCCGAAGCTGTTGCATCTTTTTATATGGAGGATCTTCGCCACTTCACACAGGAGCATTTGATTTTATTAATGCTGGATACAAAAAACAGGCGCATCAAAGATATACTGATTACGAAAGGTACGATTAATTCTACCATTATGCACCCAAGAGAAATTTTTATTGAAGCCCTGAAACATGAAGCCGTAAATATTATACTGGTTCATAATCACCCAAGCGGCGATCCTACACCCAGCAAGGCTGATATACAAATGACCAGACAAGTTGCTAAAATCGGAGATATGATCGGTATTCCGCTGATTGACCATGTGATTATCGGAGATAATATATATGAAAGCCTAAGCTGTTATATATCCGATGAGAGATGACTGCCGCATGGAAATTCAAAAGTACTTTGTATTTGACGCAGAATTTCCCGATATCATCATTGTAATTAAAAAATTATTTCAGGTTGACGAAAAATAGAATAAATTAAGTCTGTTGTTTGACAATTAGGTCAAAATATTGTATATTTATGATGCTTTCTTAATTTATTCATACATTGGAGGATTTATGTATGAGTGAAGTTTATGTCATTACGTCAGGAAAAGGCGGTGTCGGCAAGACAACCACTTCGGCAAATATCGGTGCTGGGCTGGCCGAACTGGATAAGAAAGTCATTTTGATCGATACGGATATCGGTTTAAGAAATCTTGATGTCGTTCTCGGTCTGGAAAACAGAATTATTTATAATCTTGTTGATGTCATTGAAGGTAAATGCCGTATTAAACAGGCTGTTATTAAGGATTCAAGATTTCCGAATCTTTCCCTTCTTCCTTCATCTCAGGCCAAGGACAAAACAGCTGTTACACCGTATCAGATGAGAAAACTGATTGAACAGCTGAAGTCGGATTATGATTATATTCTGCTGGATTGTCCCGCAGGCATAGAACAGGGATTTTCAAATGCCGTCGCCGGAGCAGAACATGCGATTATCGTAACGACACCGGAAGTTTCAGCCATCCGTGATGCCGACAGAGTCAGCGGTCTTTTAAGCAGCAGAGGCATTGAAGATATTCATCTGATTGTCAACAGGCTAAGGTGGGATCTGATAAAAAAAGGAGATATGATGTCTGTCGATGATGTTGTTGATATTCTTGGTCTGTCTCTTCTCGGATGTATACCGGATGATGAACAGGTCGTAATTTCAACGAATCACGGATATCCTGTCATTGACATTAAATCTCCGGCAGGCGCTGCCTTCGGGGATATTTGCAGAAGACTGACCGGAGATGAAGATGAAGTCTCTTATCACAATTACCGCAGAGGATTGCTTAACCGCCTTGGAAGGCTGTTAAAAATAAGCTGAGCGGGGGTATGTCCATGAAATTTTTTAAAATTTTCAGCAGAAAATCCGGTAACGTTGCAAGAGAACGGCTTCAAAATGTACTGATTGCGGATCGTGTCGGCTGCAGTGCGTCTACACTTGAAAACATTCGAAGTGATATGAATCATGTCCTTTCAAAATACGTTGAAGTTGATACAAAACATACAGACTATAAGATCATCATAAAAAACGGTAATGGCGTTCACAGCAAACAGCCTGTTTTAATTGCGTATATTCCGTTTGGCCAGGCAGAAAACACGGTAAAAGATGCCTGAACCGCAAATGTTCATACTTTGCGCTTTCTTAAGGCAATGGTCGCCCGATACTGAAAAATATAACTTTTTCATTAATTATTTATAATTTTATTGCAAAATTCTTTTCGATTTTGTATATTATTAATATAGGGATTTTACATGTTTCGGACATGCTAAGTCGTTTAAAGATTTATGATTGTTTAACATAAGATTACAAAAACAGGAGGGTTTTTTATATGAATATCGGATTAATCGCACATGACACTAAAAAGAAATTAATGCAGAACTTCTGCATTGCATATAGAGGCATTTTAGCCAAAAATGAATTATATGCCACAGGAACAACGGGAAGACTGATTGAGGAAGTCACAAATCTGAATATACACAAGTTCCTTGCCGGTCATTTAGGCGGAGAGCAGCAGCTTGGTGCTCAGATCGAACATAATGATATTGACCTTATTATTTTCCTTCGTGACCCGGTTGCGCCGAAACGTCATGAACCTGATGTGCACACAATTGTACGTCTCTGTGATGCTCATAATATTCCGATTGCCACAAATCTTGCTACGGCAGAACTGCTGATTAAAGCACTGGACCGCGGTGACCTTGACTGGCGTGAATTCTATAAATAATAGTACCCTTATTTTAAGAGATGATATGATGAATTTTAAAAGAAACCTTTTAGCAGTATGCTGTGCCTCCGTAATGATTCTTGGCGGGTGCAGTTCACAAAATGGCATATTTATCAGTTACAGCGATATAAATCTTCTGAAAAGCTCTGATGTACAGGATGTTGTGTCTGCCACAAAGGCAGATGCCTTTACAAAAAATATCGCTGTGATCAGCGGTGACGGCACAAACGGCGGTACAAAGGCAAGTCATGTTATATCTTCAGAATCAGACACCGAAGATTCAGCCACCGATGAAAGTACAGCTTCAGACGATACTTTTGATACCCCATCCGCTGACAATACCGCTGACGGTAGTACTGCGGATCATAGTACAGTTCAAGATGTTCCTGACCCAAATGCTTTAAGCGATACACCGGCGCTTCTTGTCTGCAAATCAACAAATGAAGTCATTTATTACAATGATGCTTTCAAAGAAATTGCGCCGGCTAGCCTTACAAAACTTATGACGGCACTCGTTGCTTTAAAATACGGTGTTATGTCAGATGAAGTCACACTAACTGCAGAAATGAATTATGACATTACCCCGGCAGCACAGACATGCGGTTTTTTAGCCGGGGATAAAGTTACCCTGGAAACACTGCTCAGATCCATGATCGTATATTCCGGTAATGAGACAGCAAATGCCATTGCCGTTCATGTCGGCGGCAATATCAGTCATTTTGTTGAAATGATGAATAACGAAGCGGCCAGACTCGGTGCTGTGAATACACATTTTTCTAATACAAACGGACTCGATATTGACAATCATTATTCAAGTGTTTATGACCTTTATCTTATTTTTAATGAATGCATGAAATATGATATATTTGTCAAAGCCATGGAAACTGCCGAGCTGGAAATTACCTATACAGACAGCAGCAATAACTCGCGTACAGCTTATTTCCCGACAACCAATTATTATTTAAAAGGCCAGGCAGTAAGCCCGGAAGGTGTTACCGTTTACGGCGGCAAAACAGGAACGACTGACAATGCCGGTGCATGTCTGATCTGCTATGCTCTGGATACCTACGGCAATGAATATATTGCTGTATCCATGGGAAATCAAAGCAAAGACGAATTGTATTCACAAATGAATAAAATATTGTCAAAAATTCAGAATTAGTCATTGAATTTTTGTATATATTATACTATAATAAATCTATCAATAAGTTCCTTAATACTCAGGGAATTATGATAACAAATAAGCCAGAAGATTTGTTATCAAAATATAAATGTAAACACTAGGAGGAGAGTACAATGATACAAATTATTTCAGGTGTAAAAGGAAAAGGAAAAACTAAATATCTTATTCAGAAAGTAAATGACGCTGTAAAAGGTGCTTCAGGTAATATTGTATACCTTGATAAAAACAACAAACATATGTATGAGTTGAGCAATAAAATCCGTCTGATTAACGTAAAAGATTTTCCGATTGACAACTATGACAGCTTTTTAGGTTTCATCTGTGGTCTGATTTCTCAGGATCACGACCTTGAGGCTATGTATCTTGACAGCTTTTTAAGTATTTCATGTGTAACAGATGATTATGTAGGCTATGTACTGACACAGCTTGACAAAATCTCCAAAACATTCAATGTTGATTTTGTACTTAGTATCTCCATTGATTCTGTAGATCTTCCTGATGAATTTAAGGATAACATTATTATTTCTCTCTAAAATATAATCTGCATTTTATTTGGTGCATACATTTTACGCTTGAAAAAGTCCCCATGGAATTGCATGGGGACTTTTATGATTAAACCGGTATTGACTTTTACGGTTTAATACACTCTGTTTTGATTTATTCCTCATCTGTTCGGAGTTTCCAGAAAAGTACACAGGCATAAACTGCTGCAATACCAATAACTGCGAATATGATTCTGGCAATGATCGAAGCATTACCGAAGATAAATGTAACCAGATTAAAATTAAAGAAACCAATCAGTCCCCAGTTAATGCCGCCGATAATAACCAAAATAAGGGCTACAACATCCAACCAATTTCGACTCATTTTATTACCTCCTGTCCGTTTCTTATAGGCTTTATTATGAACCTGAAGCCTGAAAATTATGTATCTTTAAATAAAATTCAGAAAAAAAACACATTTTACTCTTTCATTACAAGGGAAAAAAGTATATAATAGGGGTTGTGTAATTTTTTAAGCATAACAATGAGCTTGTGTAATTTTTGAACCGGATAAAACTGAGGTAATACATTGGAACACTCTTTTTATTATAAATATTCTGATTATCTTAAAAATAAATATGGCAGCAAGGTGTACAAGCTGCCTATTAATTTGCCTATTTCCTGCCCAAACCGTGAAAACGGCACAGGCTGCACTTTTTGCGCAGATATTGCCACCGGATTTGAATCACAGGATAACCGTCTGACAGTCCGGGAACAGCTTGAGAAAAACCGGGATTATATTGGCAGGAGATATCATGCGCATCAGTTCATCGCCTATTTTCAAAACTACACAAACACATATATGCCCTTTGATCAATTTAAAAATTATATTTCTCAGGTACTCTCAGTACCCGATATTGTTGAGATTTCCATTTCAACCCGGCCTGACTGTATCTGCGATGACTATCTTGAGTTTCTCGCAGAATTTGGCGACAAAAATCATATTGGGATTAATATTGAACTTGGGCTTCAGACCGTCAATTATCATACACTGAAAAAAATAAACCGCGGACACGGGCTTGCTGAGTATATCGACAGTGTACTGAGAATTAAAAAATATCCTATGACACTGTGCACACATTTAATTTTAAATCTGCCATGGGATACAATGGATGATGTCATTGAAATGTCAAAGTTTATTTCAGTTTTGCCGACGGATATTGTGAAACTCCACTCATTATATATTGCCAGAAATTCTGTTATGGCCGGACAATATCTGGCTCATGAATTTTCTGTCTGCAGTAAGGAGGAGTATCTGGAACGTGTCAAAACTTTTCTTGAATACTTAAAACCTGATATAGCCGTAGAACGGCTGTTTTCCAGAATTCCTGAAAATGATGCCATTTTCTCAAACTGGGAGACAAGCTGGTGGAAACTTAATGAAATGCTAAATCAGCTGATGTCTGTATCAGGGAGTGTTCAGGGATGCAAATATAATTACACGAATGGTCCCCGAATACGTTTTTAAGGCGGCTTAACCAAACGGAAAATCGTCATTACCGGCAGCCTCTGTTTCTGATCAGTACGGCTTAATGTTATACAAAAGGAGAGTTCTATGGCTGATAAAACAGACAATAAAATTAAAAAATTCAAACAGCCCGGCAATATCAATGTCGGCATGATTATATTTTTTATTATCGTTATTTACATTGCGATTTTAGTCGTTCGTTCCATAATCAAAGAGCCTGTTTCTTATACGGAAGTGGAATATGGTAAAATTGTTGACAGCAGTATTTTTACAGGTATTGTCCTAAGAGACGAGGAAGTTGTTAACAGTCCGGCTGACGGATATTTAAATTATTACATTCATGACGGCGAAAAAGCCGCTAAAGGCTCCAATGTTTGCATGATCGATACTTACGGCGCTTATACGGCAGGTATAGATGCAGATAACCAGATACAGTTTTCGGAAAAAGACTACAGTGACATCAAAGATATTATATCCGTATATAAAAATTCATACTCCAACAGTAAATTTTCGGATATCTATTCTTTCAAATATAACCTGCAAAATAAAATTACGGAAATCATCAGCAGTCAGTCTATTACAAGCGCTGAAAACGCACCTGAAAACAGCTTTGCAATAAGAAAGATTACGGCACCGTCAAGCGGTATTATTTCCTATGCCTATGATGGTATGGAAAGTCTTAAGCAGGAAGATATCACTGATGATTTATTTAACTATGCAGCTTATGAAACATTTCAGCTGACATCAAGTGAACAGATTAAAGCAGGTACACCGGCTTTCAAGCTGACAAAAGATGCCAACTGGTCTGTAGTCATTAAATTAAATAACACACAGGCATCTATTCTGAGTAAAGAAAAAGTAATTAAAGTCAAGTTTACAAAAGACGATATATCAACATGGGCTTACGTTACGATTTTTTCAAACGGTGAAAGTACTTACGCCAAGCTTGATATGTCAAGATACATGATCCGTTATATTAATGACCGCTATCTTGAAATTGAGCTTGTGACAGCCGAAAAAGAAGGACTTAAAATACCGACTTCGTCTATTGTTACAAAGGATTTTTACACAATACCTTCACAATACCTGATCACAGATCCTGCCTCAAATGAAAAGGGATTTTACAAATATACGTACAGCCAGAATAATGAACTGCAGATTGATTTTGTTAAACCTACAGTCTACCAGACAAAAAATGATATGTGCTATGTTGACTTAAATGAATTTGAACTGGGTGACTATATCGGTGACGGTGTTTCCCATGAAGGACAGTACCGTATCGGAGCAACAGATACCGTTACCGGCGTATATAACATGAATCAGGGTTATGCGGTATTCCGCATTATTAATATATCTTATCAAAATGATGACTACTGTATTATTGAGCAAAACACTTCTTATGGTATTTCCCTGTATGACCACATTGTGCTCAACGCTGACGCAGTAGATGAGGAAGAAATTATTTATTAGGAGACTTTGCTATGATTAAAGAAAATATTGCCAAAGTTCAGGAAAATATTAAAAATGCCTGTATAAAAAGCGGCAGAGATGTTTCTGAAGTGACACTGATCGCTGTCAGCAAAACAAAACCTATTGAAGCTATTTATGAAGCTATGGCCTGTGGCATGAAAGATTTTGGCGAAAACAAAGTACAGGAAATGTGCGACAAAATAGAAACGATCAATGAGCCTCTGAACTGGCATCTGATCGGCCATCTTCAGACGAACAAAGTAAAATATATTATTGGCAGAACTTGTCTGATACATTCTGTGGATTCCCTTCATCTTGCTGAAAAAATTCAGGATGAAGCCGCTAAGAAGAATGTCCATGCAGATATCCTTGTGCAGGTAAATGTTGCCAATGAAACTACAAAATTCGGTCTTTCAACGGATGAAACCATTGATATGATTGAACAGATTGCCAAACTTCCGAATGTTCATATTCAGGGAC
Source organism: Clostridiales bacterium (assembly GCA_022770525.1). Lineage (GTDB taxonomy): Bacteria > Bacillota > Clostridia > Lachnospirales > Lachnospiraceae > CAKRHR01. The sequence goes on along the minus strand of JALEHN010000047.1, from coordinate 35,091 downwards.
TCATGACAATTGCGCCGTTTGTTGATGATCCGGAAGATAATCGACAAATTTTCCGTGAAATGAAACAATTGTCTGTTGACATAAAAGGCAAAAACATTGATAATGTTGATATGAATATTTTATCTATGGGCATGACGGGGGATTATGAAGTTGCCATTGAAGAAGGCGCAACGATGGTTCGCGTCGGAACCGGTATTTTTGGTGAGAGAAATTACAATCGATAAAAAAAGATGATAGGAGATTTTTTAATATGGGTAAAATGTTTGATAAATTAATGAATACAATGCGTTTAAACGGAGATGATTACGAGGAAGAGTATGACGATCCTGCTTATGACGACGCAGAATACGATGACGATGATACATATGAAGATGAAGTTGAAGAACAGCCTGCACCGCGAAAAAAGACAGCTGTAAAGAAAACAGAAACAACAAGCTTTACCGCAGCCAGAGAAAAATCAACAAAATCTACACGCAATTCATCAGGAAGGAGCAATAATATCGTGCCTATTAAAACTACACAAAATATTCAGGAGGTACGTGTTGTACGTCCTGGGAACTATGATACTGCTAGAGAAATTATTGATGTATTACTTGAAGGTCAGGCAGCCATTGTAAACCTTGAAGGCATTTCTTACGAACTGTCAGAAAAGATTACAGATTTCATTTTTGGCGGCTGCTATGCCCTTGATGGAAATATTCAGAAAGTTAATGATTATATTCTAATCATTACACCGAATGGTCTTGAAATTACCGGTGATATACAGGCGCTTAATAAAAAGACCTACGATTCACCTTTAAACTATCAGGCCAGATAATTGTCCATGGATAAAGAATCACAGCTTTTAATAAGTCATTTATCAGACCTTGCCGATGAGACAGCATTTCAATACTATTGTACTTTTTCAGATTTTCTGAATTTGAATGAACAGTCTGTATTTTTTGAAAATAGAGATAAGTTTTTACATGTTTCATTTGAAATGTCCGGTGGCTGTGAATGTGCTGAACGCCGTATGATTAAGTTTTTCAATGATTATTGCAGTGCGCTGTCATATCCGATTGTCTGTATAAAGATACAGGCTGTTTCGGAAAAGTTCAGTGACCGCTTTACACATCGTGATTTTTTGGGTGCCGTATTAAATCTTGGTATTTCCCGTAGTAAAATCGGTGATATGATTATTGAGGACAATAAAGCCTATATGTTTGTTTCTGAACCGATATCACAGTATATATGTGATTCCCTTGAAAAAGTTAAGCATACAAAAGTTACTGCAGTTTTGAGCGAAATACCGCAGGCAGCCGTTTCACCAAAGTTTAAAACAAAACAGGGTACTGTATCTTCGATAAGAATAGACAGCCTTATATCACTTGCTTTTAATTTGTCAAGAAACAATGCTGTCAGATATATTGCCCAGGGTCTTGTCTTTATTAATGGAAAACTGGTCACCGGCAATCATACAATACCTAGAAATAATGATATCATATCAGTGCGTACACTGGGACGTTTTAAGCTTGAAACAACAGATTTAAAATCAAAAAAAGACAAATTCATTGTTAAAATACATGTCTATATTTAGGAGGGATTTAACGTGATTACACCAATTGATATTCAGTCAAGAAGTTTTAAAACCGGTATGGGATATTCTAAAGCCGATGTCGATAGTTTTTTTCAGACAGTAGCATCAGACTTTGAGTCTCTTTACAGAGAAAATCTTGAACTGAAAGATAAAATCAGTATTTTAAATGATGGCATCAACCATTATAAAAGCATCGAAAAATCACTTCAGAAAGCACTTGTTCTGGCTGAACAGACAGCTGAAGAAACAATCAATTCCGCAAAGTCAAATGCAACAGTGATTGAACAGGAAGCCATTTTAAAAGCACAGTCAATCGTTGCTGACGCAAAGATTGAACTGGATCATATTCATAGTAAAACAATTGAACTGATTCAGCAGTATGAAAAATACAGAACACAGTACAAAGCGCTTGCAAAAGCTCAGGCTGAACTTCTTGAAAGCGATGCCTTTAATATTGAAGTTGCCTCTCTGGAAGCTTTCCAGAAGCTTCAGGACACAGCGACTGAAAACTATGGCGATATAAAATCAAAGCCTCAGTACCAGAATGTTGAACCGGTTAAGATTGTTAACACTTCTGATGAAGAGGATCTTGATGAAACATTAAGTGATGATGATATCCAGATCAATGATCTGGCAAGTATTTTCGATTCTGAAGAAGACTGATTCAAAGAGAATTCATCTGCCCCAAAAAGTCCTTTTTTGGGGCACTCTTAATATGGAGGATTTCACATGAAAACAATGACTGTACATGATCATGAGACACCTGTCTATGACATTGTTTTTTCAAAAGATTACAGAGATCTGTCCGCTGCCGTTAAGCCATTAAATATCAGCGGACGCAAAGTATGTATTGTTACCGAGACCAATGTTGCACCTCATTATCTTACGGAAGTGGAAACCATTTTTTCAAAAGAGGCATCCATGGTCACAACCTTTGTTTTTAACGCCGGAGAGGCACAGAAAAATCTCAAAACAGTAGAAAATCTTTACGAACATCTTATTCTTTCCGGTTTTGACAGAAAAGATTTTCTTGTGGCTCTTGGCGGCGGTGTCACCGGCGACCTTACAGGTTATGCGGCTGCCACCTATTTGAGGGGTATCGCTTTTATACAGATGCCTACAAGCCTTCTGTCCCAGGTGGACAGCAGTATCGGCGGCAAAACAGGTGTTGATTTTAATGCATATAAAAACATGGTCGGCGCTTTTCATCAGCCTGCCCTTGTTTATATTAATCTTTCCACCTTAATGACATTAAAAGATAATGAATATTTATCCGGTATGGGTGAAATTATCAAACACGGACTTATTAAAGATGCAGATTATTATCATTGGATGAAGCTTCATCATGAAGAGATTATGTCCCGTGATCTGTCTGTTCTGGAGGAACTGATTTACAGGAGTGTAAACATTAAACGGATTGTCGTTGAAAATGACCCTAAAGAGCAGGGCGAGCGAGCGCTGTTAAACTTTGGTCATACCATCGGTCATGCTGTAGAAAAGCTAAAAAATTTTTCTATGCTCCACGGTGAATGTGTCAGTGTCGGAATGGCTTCGGCAGCATATCTTTCATACAGACTTAAGTTTATTACAAAAGAAAGCCTTGATGATATCCTTGAAACAATACGCTTATTTGGGCTTCCTGTTTCAGTTTCGGGCTTAAGCTTAAGTGATGTACTGACAGCTACAAAACATGATAAGAAAATGGATGCCGGACGTATTAAATTTATTGTCTTAAAACCGGAAGGTCGGGCTGTCATTGATATGTCCATTACTGATGATATGTTATCAGAGGCTATTGGATACATTTTATCCTGTGATTGTGATAAAGAAGCAGAGGAGTAAACTATGAAATATGTGAAATACTTTAAAGCAGTCGTAAGCATCGTCATCCTTGTCGCATTTGATCAGCTTACGAAATGGCTTGCAGTTAAATACCTGCTTCCCGGCGGTCCGATATCAATCATTGATGGTGTCTTTGAACTGAGGTATCTTGAAAACAGAGGTGCCGCCTTTGGCATTTTTCAAAACCGTCAATGGATGTTTATTTTATTGACACTTATCATTGTTGCCGCAGTGATATGGTTATATATAAAAATGCCTGAAACAAAACGTATGCTTCCGCTGAGAATCATATCAGTTGCTGTGATTTCCGGTGCCATCGGCAATCTGATTGACAGAATTCTCAACAGCTATGTTGTAGATTTTCTTTATTTTCGGCTGATAGATTTTCCGATTTTTAACGTTGCAGACATTTATGTAACTGTATCGGCAGTTATCTTTATTATTCTTTTTATATTTTACTATAAAGATGATGATTTTAAATTTTTAAACAGAAAAGAAAAGGCAGCACATGAATAATATGAACCTGGATATTTTTGAATTTATTGTTGATGAAACTTTCAATAACTTGCGTATTGACAAATATCTGAGCGAAATGATGCCGGATCAGTCCCGTTCATATTTGCAGAAGCTTATTAAGTCTGAGGCTGTATTTGCCGATTTAAAGCCCGTTAAAGCCAATTATAAGGTTTCTGATGGTCAGAGGATAGAAGTACACCTTCCTGAGCCTGTCAGCCTTGATATTGAGCCGGAAAACATTCCTCTGGATATCATCTATGAAGATGATGACGTTATATTAATCAATAAACCGAAAGATATGGTCGTGCACCCCAGTGCCGGTCACGAAAACCATACCATTGTCAACGCCGTTTTATACCACTGCAAAGATCATTTATCTACGATCAATGGTGTCATGCGGCCGGGAATTGTTCACCGGATCGATAAAGATACGACCGGAGTCATTGTCATATGCAAAAACGACCATGCACATAATTTTCTTGCCGAACAGCTGAAGGTACATTCAATTACCCGTAAATATCACGCCATTTGTTATAACAACTTTACAGATGATGAAGGCACCATAGAGGCTCCCATTGGACGTTCACCAAATGACCGGAAAAAAATGGCTGTCAATTATAAAAACGGAAAGCCGGCTGTTACACATTATAAAGTGCTTAAGCGGTTTGGAAATTTCACATATATAGAATGTACACTGGAAACAGGCCGTACACATCAGATTCGCGTGCATATGGCAAGTATCGGACATCCTTTGCTTGGAGATTCTGTATACGGACCCGCAAAATGTCCGTATCATCTGCAGGGGCAGACGCTTCATGCCAAAGTGCTTGGATTTGTTCATCCTGCCAGCGGAAAGTACATGGAATTTGAAGCACCGTTACCGGAATATTTTATACAGCTTCTTGAAAAACTATAAATATAATCATTTAGACATTACGAAAACTTTAATCATTAACCCCGGACATCGTCTGTGACGGCAGAAGGGGTTTTTAACCGGCTTTTCAATCTATGCGCTAAATACAGGTTTATTGCGAAGATTGCATTGACAAAAGCGGATCGTCCGCGTTATAATTCATTTATCAGAAAAAACCGAGGTACATAAATATGCGTGAATTAACTTATCATGAACAAATGAATCTTGATAATACTATCCATCTTCGTGAAATTCTTTCGCAGCTTCCGGATTTCTGCAAAGATTTTTTCAGAGCCATTGAGTCATCAACGCAGCCCAAAACACGGATTTCATATGCATATGATTTAAGAATTTTCTTTAATTTTCTCATTGAAAAAAAGCCGGATTTCAAAGACTACCATATGAAAGATTTTACTTCTGCCGATCTTGACCGTTTACATCCGGTAGATATTGAAGAATATCAGGATTACTTAAAGCTTTATGACGGTAATGATAAAATCATTACGAACACCGAAAAAGGTCTTGCCCGTAAGATGTCCTCCCTGCGAAGCTTTTACAACTATTATTATAAACGCCAGGTGATTCATACAAATCCTGCCATGCTTGTCAATATGCCGAAACTCCATGAAAAAGCGATCATAAGGCTTGATATTGATGAGGTTGCAAGTCTTTTGGATTATATTGAATCATGCGGTGAACAATTGACCGGTCAGAAAAAAGCTTATTATGAAAAGACAAAATTCCGTGATCTTGCCCTCATCACACTTTTACTGGGTACAGGTATCCGTGTCTCGGAATGTGTCGGTCTTGACCTTAATGATGTCGATTTTAAAAACAACTCCATCAAAGTTACCCGAAAAGGCGGCAGCCAGATGTACGTTTTCTTCGGCAATGAGGTGGAAATTGCGCTTTATGATTATCTGAACAATGACAGAAACCGCATCGTACCGCATGAAGGTCACGAAAATGCTCTTTTTCTTTCAATGCAGCGCAAACGGATCAGTGTCCGCGCTGTTGAAGACCTTGTCCATAAATACACAGTCCAGGTTACACCGAACAAACATATTACCCCTCATAAACTTCGGAGTACTTATGGCACGAACCTATATAAAGAAACAGGTGATATTTATCTTGTTGCAGATGTCCTTGGCCATAAAGATATAAACACAACAAAGAAACATTATGCAGCCATCGGTGATGACCGCAGACGCCTGGCCGCCACTGCTGTCCGGCTTCGTGAATCATAGCCCATAAAGTTAACATAATATACTTATGTTAACTTTATGGGTGGATTACAGTAAAACATAAAAACTTTAACGAGGTGACTTAGTCATGAAATTACAGCAATTATTAAGCTATACCCGACGTGCCGTTGATGATTATCATATGATTGAGGAAGGCGATAAAATCGCTGTCGGTATTTCCGGCGGTAAAGACAGTCTCGCTCTTTTATATGCCTTAAGCGGTCTTCGCCGCTTTTATCCAAAACACTTTGACCTTGAAGCAATCACAGTTGATCTAGGCTATGACAATTTTGACCTGACAGATATAAAAAAACTATGTGATGAATTAAATGTCAACTATACCATCGTTAAAACAGATATAGGTCATATCATATTTGAAGACCGTAAAGAAAAAAATCCGTGTTCCCTGTGTTCTAAAATGCGCAAAGGCGCTTTTAACCAAAAAGCCAAAGAACTTGGCTGCAATAAACTTGCCTATGGGCATCACAGAGATGATCTTGTTGAAACGATGCTGCTCTCACTGATATTTGAAGGGCATTTTTATTCCTTCTCCCCGATGACTTACCTAGACCGTATGGACATCACACTGATACGGCCGCTTTTATATGTAGAAGAAGCCGATATCATCGGTTTTCAGCATAAATACAATCTTCCGGTATCTAAAAACCCATGCCCGGCCGATGGCGTCACCAAACGTGAATACGCAAAAAATCTTGCAAAACAGCTCAACAGAGATCACCCCGGCGCAATCGACAGAATGTTTTCAGCAATTATCAACGGAAACCTGCCAAATTGGCCAAAGAAACATTAATTTTAATCCGGTACAACGGTTCGTAAATAACTTCATGATCCGATTGAATGACGAACCGTTGTATCGGTATTCTGTCTTACATCATCTCGTGCTGCTGCATACTTCCGGACTGTCCGAATAATATGGAATCACGATCAGCTGTCCCTCTCTCAAATAATCCGAACCGAGATGATTGGAATCAATGACTTCATCAATATAGCTTTCATAGCTGTCATACTCGTCTGTCATATAGCATTCCGCAATAGACCATAGGGTATCTCCCTTCTGAACGACATAACTTTTAAAATACTTTCTCTCATTGACTCTCATATCCGTACTGGCTGATGAAGAAGTACCCATGATAAACTTCATAAATGTCGTAGTGAAAACAGCAAATATAACAACCATAACCAATGCTTTTCTCAATTTGTAATTCATAAAAACACCCCTTTATCAAAATCGAACACTTGTTGCGAACATTTGTTTTGTAGATGTATTATATCGAACATTTATTCGCTTGTCAATATCTTTTATTTTTCTTTTTACAAACAAATGTTTGCAAAAATATGTTCGTTGTGTTATTATTAAGTATATAAATTTACCGATGTACGCATCAAAGCCAAATTACATATCAGGAGGTTTAACCATATGAGCAAAGGTAAGATTACAGCTAAACAGCAGGAAATCCTTGACTACATAAAAAACTGTATATTATCCAAAGGCTATCCGCCGGCAGTTCGTGAGATTTGCGAGGCTGTTCACTTAAAATCAACATCGTCTGTCCATTCCCATCTGGAGACACTGGAAAAGAACGGCTATATCCGACGCGACCCTACAAAACCCCGTGCCATTGAGATTATGGATGATGATTTTTCACTTTCAAGACGTGAAGTTGTCAATGTTCCTATTGTAGGTACGATTACTGCCGGAGAACCTATTCTGGCCACAGAAAATATACAGGCTTATTTTCCGATTCCTGTGGAAATGCTCCCGAATAATGAGATTTTCATGCTAAAAGTCCGTGGGGACAGCATGATCAATGCCGGCATTTACAGCGGCGATCAGGTCATTGTGGCTCAGCAGTCCACTGCGGATAACGGCGATATCGTCGTCGCTCTTATTGATGACAGTGCTACAGTTAAGCGTTTCTATAAGGAAAACAATGTTTATCGCCTCCAGCCGGAAAACGATACGATGTCACCGATTATCGTAGAAAAAGTTGAAATTCTCGGAAAAGTTATCGGACTTATGCGTCTTGGTATGTAATTGTCTTTTGTCAGGTCATAAAAACGCATATGTCTGTCATCATGGTTTTTATGACATAAGAAAGTTATCGAACGATCCTATGTCATAAAAACCGCATATTTTCATATAACCGTTCAAATACTTTTAATAAATATTGTTCTGCATTTCCTGTTATCTTTGCAAATCTTATGTCTATTATTTAAATCATATTTATTAACAGTTTTAAATAATCCGCATCCTCTTTTCAAACAGAGAAAAATAATATATAGTATTATGTATATGCCTTATCAGAACTTTCTGTGGAATTGCAGTTCTGATATCATTGATATAACTCAATAAATCCGCATTGCAATATTTTTACTTAAATAAAGGAGATTATATTCATGAAAAATATACTTGTCGGGCAATCCGGCGGTCCAACAGCAGTGATTAACAGCAGCCTTTACGGAGTCATCAAACAGGGCTTTCTCTACCGTGACGAACATATTGAGCATGTATATGGTATGGTTAATGGTATCGAAGGATTTATCCGCGGCGATTATCTTGATATGGAAAAAGAGTTTTCGACAGAAACTCTGGAACAGCTTAAAACGACACCTGCAGCCTATCTTGGCTCATGCAGATACAAGCTTCCTGATTCTCTCGATGATATTGTCTATTCAAAACTCTTTGCACGCCTTAACCAAATGAATATCGGATACGTCTTATATATTGGCGGCAATGATTCTATGGATACTGTGAGCAAGCTTTCAAGATACGGCAGCCGTATCAACAGTCCAATCCGCTTTATCGGTGTACCAAAGACCATTGATAACGATCTTACACTTACAGATCATACGCCCGGCTTTGGCAGTGCTGCAAAATATGTTGCATCGACTGTCCGTGAAATAGCCATTGATGCATCTATATATAATACCAAATCTGTCACTATCGTTGAAATCATGGGGCGTCATGCAGGATGGCTTACCGGAGCTTCTGCTCTCGCACGACAGTTTGAAGGAGATAATCCGGTGCTTATTTATCTTCCTGAAACAGATTTTGATGAAAATACATTCATAAAACAAATTGAAAAAGCATTTGAAACTAAAAAGAATCTTGTTGTTTGTGTTTCTGAAGGTATACACGATTCTGACCAAAAATTCATCTGTGAATACGGTAATAGTATCGGCACAGATAACTTTGGTCATAAGATGCTTGCAGGCTGCGGAAAATATCTTGAAAACCTGCTAAGGTCAAAACTCGGTATCAAAGTCCGTTCTGTGGAACTTAATGTCACCCAGCGTTCATGTACAGCCCAGATATCAATGACAGATTTAAATGAAGCCATTGAAGCCGGAAGCTACGCTGTGATCAGTGCCCTGCACGGTCATACCGGTGAAATGGTTGCATTCAGAAGAATCAGCGAATCACCTTATAAAGTCGTATGCACCCTGCAAAATGTTGATGATATATGTAATCAGGAAAAAACTGTACCGATTCAGTGGATTTCAGAAAACCACGCGGATGTGACAGAAGAATTCATCACATATACCCGACCTCTCATTCAAGGAAACGTAACCGTTCCGGTCAAAGACGGACTTCCTGCATTTGTATACAGAAAATAACGGTTGATACTGACTAAAGACCATTGACACCTGAATGCTGTATCATAAAAAGCAGATATATCTCACCTGATTTTAAGGAAAAATATATCTGCTTTATTCATGATTTTACAGCTCGTCTTCAGCTACTGTAACACCGTCGCGCCAGATTCTTTCTATATCATAGAAAAGGCGATTTTCTTCTGAGAAAATATGGACAATGACATCATTGTAATCCATCAGGATCCAGTTGGCCGCATGATAACCTTCAACCTGTCTTGGTGTGAATCCTGCTTTTCCCATCATTTCTTCAACATTATCTGCCATCGCCTGAACCTGGTTTTTATTTGTACCGCTGGCAATGATAAAGTAATCTGCAATCACAGTCACATTTTTTATATCAATAATTTTTACATCCTGAGCTTTTTTATCTTTCAAAGCTTCCACAGCGATTTTTGCTGCTTCTTTAGAATTACTCATCATCTTTCCTCCCTAATAAATCTCTGTAAAAATTGCATGTTACAACCGTATGCTGGTCAATATTCTGATTTTTCTTTTTCAAATAAAATAATGTCTGTTTCAAAATAGCATAGACCGCCTCATCAATATTTTCAAAGCTTAATTTTCTAAGGTCTTCAAGATTTGGCGCACTGTTTCTGCTGGGTTCAATATAATCAGCCACAAAAACAATTTTTTCAAGCATTGTCATATCCGGTTTTCCTGTTGTATGATAACGGATTGCGCTTAAAATTTCTTCATCATCAATGCCGTATTTTTTCTTTGCAAACAAAGCGCCGACTTTCCCGTGAAGCAAATACGGGCTTTTCTGCTCGACTTGTGTAATCTCTATATTATTCTTGTGACAGGTTTTTAGTAATTTATCTGCATCGAGATATTTTGCGCAGTCATGAAGAAGCCCTGCAAGCTCGGCTTTTTTTAAATCATAACTATACTTCATGGCAAGACACATACTCGTATACTGTACGCCTATCGTATGAATAAAACGTCTCTCACTCTGTTTTTTCTTTAAATGATTCTGTATTTCAACAACATCCATGCTCGTATTCATTGATCCACCGCCCGTTCGTATACTCATCCGCTTTAATGATTTGCTTACCGCCAAACAGGCGGTCATGATTTACTTTTGATATATATTGTTTTTATATATAAACTCTCTGACCTGTTCCGGGACAAAGTATTTAATAGTACGGCCGGCAGCTACACGTTCACGAATCATTGTCGATGAAATTTCAAATTTCGGCACTGACATAATATGAATTTTTGCATGGTAAATCTGCCCCAGTACCTCTGCCCTTTGTTTCAGATCTCTGTAGCCTGCTTCATCTCTTGCAGCCACAAGGATATTTGCTAATTTAAAAATTTCAGCCGGATGGTGCCACTCTTCAATTGAATAAAGTGAATCCGCACCCATAATAAAATAAAATTCGTTTTCAGGATACATCCGGTTTAAAGCTTTTAATGTTTCTGATGTGTAAGAAACACTGCCGCGCCGGATTTCAAAATCCGATGCCGTAAGGTAACTCTGACCGGCAACCGCACATCTGACCATCTCAAGCCGCAGAGCATCATCAAGAATATGTGCCGATTTCTTATGCGGCGGAATATGCGCCGGCATCAGCCAGACCTCATCTAACCCGCATTCATCATAAGCGTTTTCGGCAATCATCAGATGTCCGGTATGCACAGGATTAAAAGTGCCGCCTAAAATTCCTGTTTTTCTTTTTTGTTTATTACCAGTCATAACCCGCTCCTTTTGCAGATTTCGGTCAAACTTTAGAATTGATTACTGCGGAAGTTCGATTTTCTTTTTATTGCCTTTGCCTTCTTTATAAAGGACAATCTTCTTTCCGATGACCTGAACAACTTCTGAGCGTGTACGTTCCGCAAGATAAGAAGCGATCACCTTCGGGTCATCACTGCAGTTTTGTAATACCGAAATTTTAACCAGCTCACGTGCTTCAAGAGCTTGTGCAACAGCCTGTGTCAGCTCCGGTGTCAGGGAGCTTTTACCAATCTGAAAAATCGGTGTCATATTCATAGCAAGTCCTTTTAAATACGCCCGCTGTTTACTTGTCTTTATCATAAAGTCCTCCAACATTACATCATTTATAATAATCAAATTCAAGATGATACATACGCACTGTATCGCCTTCGTGTATACCAAGTTCTTCCAGCTGATCTAAAATACCGTTTGTTTTTAAAAACTTCTGGAAGAAATCAAAACCTTTTTCCGAATCAAGATTTGTATAACCAAGCATTCTCTCAATTCTCGGACCTTCAACAATATATACACCGTCTTCCTCCTCGGATTTACAAACAGTAAACGGTTCATTGCTGACCACATTTTCAGGGAAAAATTCCCGTTCAAATACAACAGGTTTTTCATCAATTTCAGAAAGCATCCCGGCCACAGCATATAAAAGCTCTTTGACGCCTTTGCCGCTGACGGCAGAAATCGGAAATACCCTGATACCCTCGGGCTCAAATTCATCTTTTAAAAGAGTAATTGCATCATCGTTTTCCTGTTCATACAAAGCATCTATTTTGTTTGCGGCGATCACCTGCGGTCTTTTTAAAAGTTCAGGATTATACTGAGACAACTCATGATTAATCGTGCGGATATCCACAATCGGATCTCTGCCTTCAACGCTTGCCGCATCGACAATATGAATAATCACCTTTGTACGTTCAATATGACGCAAAAACTCATGTCCTAAACCGACGCCTTCCGACGCTCCTTCGATAATTCCCGGAATATCTGCTATAACAAATCCTTTGCCGCCGTCAAGATCAACAACACCAAGATTCGGGTTCAGCGTCGTAAAATGATAATTTGCAATCTTTGGTTTTGCATTGGTAACTCTCGAAAGGAAAGTTGACTTTCCGACATTCGGAAAACCGACAAGACCGACATCAGCAATTACCTTAAGTTCAAGGGTCACTTCCAGTTCCAAAGCTTTCTGACCCGGCTGAGCATATTTTGGTGCCTGCATTGTCGGTGTGGCATAGTTCATATTGCCTTTGCCGCCTCTGCCGCCTTTTAAAATAATTTCCCTTGTATTGCCGTGGGACATATCCGCAATAACAAGCCCTGTCTTTGCGTCTTTAATCACTGTTCCTTCCGGAACTTTGATGATCACATCATCACCATCAGCGCCGTGGCAGCGCTTTTTACCGCCCGGCTGGCCATCTCCGGCACAATATTTACGTATGTGTCTGAAATCCATCAGTGTATTTAAGCCCGGATCCACTTCAAAAATGACATCGCCGCCTTTGCCGCCGTCACCGCCGTCAGGTCCGCCGGCCGGAACATACATCTCTCGTCTGAAGCTTACATGTCCATCGCCGCCTTTACCCGAACGGATATATATTTTTGCCTTATCTACAAACATATGCCACCTCATTTCTCTGGTATACTGTCATCATTTAGGTTATTAACATCATCATATACAGAAAAACGACTTCAAATTAAATCTGAAGCCGTTTGTCAAATCTTATTCGTTTACAGATACAGGATATACAGATGCCTGTTTTTTATCTCTGCCTTTTCTTTCAAATCTTAAAACACCGTCTACTAATGCGAACAATGTATCGTCACCACCGCGTCCAACATTAACACCCGGGTGGATTTTAGTACCACGCTGTCTGTAAAGAATGTTTCCAGCTTTTACAAACTGTCCGTCAGCTCTCTTAGCGCCAAGTCTCTTTGATTCAGAGTCACGGCCGTTCTTTGTAGAACCAACACCTTTTTTATGAGCGAAAAATTGAAGGTTCATTCTCAACATTTGTCTACACCTCCTTGATTTTCAAGAGTATATATTTCTGATATTCGTTTTGTATCGTTTTCAAACCAAGAACCATTGCATCCATAAGCAATCGGGTACTGTCGCTGATCTGGCCGCCGAAGCGAACTTCGATCATACCATCATCTTCGCGCTGTTTTACCTTCATGGAGTCTTTTGTAAAAGTCTCAATGGAATTTATTGTATTAAGCACAAGCACTGACACCGCACTGCATACGATATCACTGCCATACGCTCCATAACCTGCATGTCCTAATGATTTAAAGCCCCTGTAGATACCCTGGCTGTTCTTATAAATCGCTATCCTGATCATGACACCGTCTCATGATTAAGCGTTGATTTTTTCAATCTTAACCTGTGTATACTGCTGTCTGTGACCGTTCTTTTTGTGATAGCCTGTTTTTCTCTTATATTTGTATACGATAACTTTTTTAGCTTTGCCTTCTTTAACAACGCTTGCTGTAACACTAGCGCCATCTACTGTAGGGTTACCAACTTTAACATCGTCACCGCCTACAACAAGAATTTTGTCAAATACAACTGATTCACCTGCAGCTGCACCAAGTTTTTCAACTTTGATCACATCGCCTTCAGCTACTTTGTACTGTTTACCACCTGTTGCAATAATTGCGTACATAGGGACACCTCCTATTAATCATTACTCGCTAGTTACGGCGGCATAAAATGCACTTAAGCCTCACTATGCGGCACACTAGATTATAATAGCATGAGGTCTGTGGTCTGTCAAGGAGATTTTAGATTTTTTTACACTTTTAGATTTTTTTACACTTTTTGTTCTTTTTTTATTCTATGTATCGATGTTTATTCCTCATCATTTTTCTGTGTATAATCCGGCCAACGCTTACGTACGATATCGGCAATAAGCTCAACCGTTTTGCTTACACCAAAGAAGCTGCTGTTAATACATAAATCTTTACCTTCGCTGCTGCCCCATTTCTGGTCTGTGTAATACTGATAATAACTGCGGCGCTGCTTATCCTCTCTTAAGATTTCTTTTCTCGCCACTTCATCAGATTCAAGCATGTACCGGTCTTTAATACGCTCAATTCTGTCTTCCAGCGGTGCATAGACAAATATGTTCAGACAATCTTCTCTCTCTGACAAAATGTAATCCGCACAGCGGCCGACAATAACAAAAGATTCTTTTTCAGCAAGTTCTTTAATCAGTGAGGACTGAATCCAGAACAATCTGTCATTGACCGTACCATATTCCCCCGGACTTGTGATATAAGGGCTAAGGAAAGGATTGGAAGCTTTTTCATCTGCTTTATGTAATACAGCAGAATTCATACCGCTTTTTTCGGAAGCCAGATCAATCAGGTTTTTATCATAATAACCGATATTTAAAATCTGTGACAATTTTTTTGCAATTTCACGACCGCCGCTTCCTGTTTCACGTCCGATAGTTATAACAATATTTCTGCTCATAAATACACCCCCGTATTCAGCTTTTGTTGCCTTGTTTCTGATACTATTATAGCACATTTTGAGCGTTTTGTACATATTGCAATAAAATTTTAATATATATCATTATTTTTTCACACAATTTATAATTTTCTATTATATAAAAACATAATATCCCAGCCATGCCGCCGCCATGCTGATGACAATACCTGCAATAACATCAGAAATATAATGCATACCCGTTAAAACTCTCGATGCAGCTACGGCAGCCGCCGCAAATAGCATCACAATTCCTGCAGCCGCATTAAAATAAAAACAGGCAAAAGCGATAATAAAGGCGCTTGCTGTATGACGGCTCGGAAAGCTTTTCCCCTTCTTTTCTTTATATTTAAGAAAAGGAACAAAACCGAGTTTAGCATAAGGACGCTTGCGGTCAACAACAGTTCTGAAAGCCGTCACGAAGATAAAAACGATTGCAGGTACCGCCGCAAATCGCCAGACAATCGGATTTTTATTAATCAGAAGCACGAAGCAAAGACAACCATATATAAGCGCCATTGTCAGCGGAAGAATTTCAGCAACCCCTTCCAATAGCAGCGAGCGCATCTTTGAGGCTTCAAAGTATCTAATGATTTTTTCGTAAGTCTCTTTTTTCACCAGATTAAACTCCTTTAAAAGATATATCCCCTGCCTTTACATGTATGACAAACGACACCCAGCTGTTCATGCAGCGGGCGCTTCTCTTTCTTTCTTGTCATCTCCACAAGATTCAGCTTTGTCATATCCACAACAACAGTCCTGACCGGATCAGCGGATACCGCCGCTTTTAAGCAATCAAGCAGCTGCGCTTTTTTATCCGGATCCTGCATATCAATAAAATCAATCATAATAATGCCCGACAAATTTCTAAGACGCACCTGCCTTGCAATCTCTTTGGCAGCTTCCGTATTAATCTCAAAATAAGTATCTTCCAGCTTCTTTTTACCGGTATATTTTCCTGTATTCACATCAATGACAACCATTGCTTCTGTCGGTGTGATAACAATGGAGCCTCCGTTTTTAAGCCACACCTGTTCTTTTAAAGCTCTTTCTATCTTCGTTTCAAGACCTAAAAGCTTAATCAGAGGCATCCGGTCATCTTCATAAAAAACTGTTTTTGAAGGATCCGTATAAGGTATAATATTTTCATAAACTTCCCTGATATCCGTACAGATTTTAACAAGCTGTTCATCATCCATCGAGATGATGCGCCGCACATATTCATCAGGTTCTTTATAAACCTGACTGAAACATTTAAGATACCGGCCTTTTTCCAAAACGGCAAGATACTTTTTCTCAAGCAGATCCATTTCTTCAATAAGTGATGCCTCCGAAGCTCCCTGAGCCTTTGTACGCACAATAAACCCGAAATCATCACCAAGCCGGTTTTCGAAAATCTTTTTCAGACGGCCCCGTTCATTTTCATCAGTAATCCTTGCAGAAATACCGACAGACGGCTTCTGACCTTTTAAAACCATATATTTACCGGCAATGCTGATCTTTGATGTCAGCACAGGTGCTTTTGTTTTAATATTTTCTTTGCAGACCTGCACAAGAATTTCATCTCCGGGTACGGGAATCATATTTTTATCTTTAGAATTCATATACAGGTGGCTTTCATTATCCTTAAGCGAATAATAACCTTCAATACCGCCGATATCTACAAAAGCAGCCTGTATATTTTTGACAATTGTTTTAACCTTGCCGATATATACCCGGTCTAAAATCCCCGATGCCTCCGGCCTGTCCGCATACAGATCTGTCAAATGCTCATTTTCATATACAGCTGTCATCCATACATCTTTATAACAGGTCATGTATATTTTTTTTTGCATGTTCATCTCCATTCCGCCGCCTTTGACCGGCGGCATAAAGCGTCATGAAAATCTCTGTTTTCACACGATTCTCCTGACTTAAAAGTACCCGCAAATTTTCTTCGCATCCTTCAGCGTTTGCCTGATATATCAGCACCGAGATCGTCAAGGGAAATGAATCCCCCTGTTTGACTGTCTTTTGCAAACATATCCAGACGATGAATGCAAAGGTCAAATTCATTCAATTCAAGCCCCATCATCCTGTACAGTGCTGACACTAAAAGCTCCGGTTTTAAATTTGCCGCGCTCCCTGTGGCTACACGCATTTTAAGCTGCCCGTTTTCAAATGCCAGACTGTGAATCATCGGTTTGATATCTGTGTTTGCAACACTTTTCTTCGTTTTTTTCGTCACTACAATTTCGTTAAGAGACATAAACTGTAAAATTGCCGCTTCATTTAATGAATCCGGACATCTGCCTTCTCTAAATGAAACAATATAATCCGCAGCAGCAATCAGTGACATTGCGTTTGAATTTTTAGTTTCGTCCAAAATCTGTTTAAAACTTAAGACAGATACACCTTCAACCATATGCTGATTGATTCTTTCCACCATTGTTTTTGAGTCATCACAGCTGTGTACGAAAATATCCATATATTCGCCTTCACTTGTAAGTCCGACACCAAGCGGTGATGCAAAAGAAATCAGCTGGTGCGGGCTGAATCCCTGTGAATATTCAATATCAACATCCGCCCGTCTGAATACTTTCTGAAAATATCTCATCATATCCAAATGGCCGATAAACTTCATTGTTCCTTCTTTTTTAAAACGTATTCTAATTTTCATAGCAGACACCTCCACCATATGCTTTGCATCCGCAGGCAGAGCAGCCCTGACGGCAATTCGGTGTTACGATGTTTTCTTTGGCGCGTTCCCATTCCCGGATTAAAAACTGCTTGCTCACACCGGCATCGATAAAATCCCACGGCAGAATTTCATCGGTGCTTCGTTCTCTTAATGTATAGAAATCCGGATCAACACCGGTATCCTCAAAAGCTTTCAGCCACATATCATATTTAAAATTCTCAGACCACGAATCATAAAGACAGCCGTTTTCATAAGCCGCCAAAAGCACACGGCAAAGCTTTCTGTCACCTCTTGCAAGAATACCTTCAAGTCTTGTAAGTTCAACATCATGCCAGTTATACTTAATGCTTTTATGGTTGATCTGATCTTTAATTTTATGATTAAGGAACCTCTGCTTATCCAGAAACTGTTCATTACTGTTTTGGGCAACCCATTGAAACGGCGTGAATGGCTTTGGTACAAAAAATGATGTACTTGTAACAATATCCACTCTGCCGTTGCCTGGTCTTTGTTCCTTTGGTATTGAATAGAATGCTTTGGCAATTTCATTTGACAAAACTGCAATACCTTCAATATCTTCATATGTCTCCGTCGGAAGACCAAGCATAAAATAAAGCTTCACACGGTTCCATCCGCCTACAAAAGCCTCCGTGGCGCCTTTTAATATATCCTCCTCGGTAAGCCCTTTATTAATCACATTGCGCATGCGCTGTGTCCCTGCTTCCGGCGCAAATGTCAGACTGCTCTTTTTGACATCCTGTACTTTACTCATCACATCAAGAGAAAACGCGTCAATTCTTAACGACGGCAGTGAAATATTGACTTTCTTTTTACTGCAGACATCAATCAGATAATCAATGAGTTCCGGCAGCTTCGAATAATCGCTTGAGCTTAAGGAACTTAGGGAGATTTCTTCATGGCCGCTTGCTTCAAGCATTTGATCGGCATAAGATTTAAGAAATTCCACATCTCTTTCACGGTTCGGACGATAGACCATGCCGGCCTGACAAAATCTGCATCCGCGGATACATCCTCTCTGAATTTCAAGGACAACTCTGTCCTGTGTGACTTTGATAAATGGTACGACCGGCTTTGAAGGATAATACGTATGGCTTAAGTCTGTAACGACCTGTTTTTTTATTTTTTCAGGTATATCCGAGTACTTCGGCCCGAAATCCGCAATCGTACCATCTTCATTATAAGCAACATCATAAAGCATCGGCACATAAAGGCCTTCAATTTTAGCAGCTTCTCTTAAAAAGCTATAACGGCTCATATCACTGTGTCTGTATTTTTTATACAGATCCATCAATTCATAATAAACAGTTTCCCCTTCACCGATATAGAAAATATCAAAGAAATCCGCCAGCGGTTCAGGATTATAGGCACACGGGCCTCCGCCGATGACAATCGGGTCTCCTTCTTTTCTATCTTTTGCAAACATCGGTATATGACTCAGATCAATCAGCTGCAAAATATTTGTATAGCACATTTCATACTGAATTGTAATCGCAAGAAAATCGAAATCTTTGACAGGATCCTGTGATTCCAAAGCAAATAACGGTATATTTTTTTCCCGCATGATCGCGTCAAGATCTGTCCACGGCGAATACACACGTTCGCAATAAACATCATCTCTTCGATTTAACATATCATAAATAATCTGAATGCCGAGATAAGACATTCCGATTTCATAAACATCAGGAAATGCCATCGCAAACCGAATCGTATCTTCATGAATCTCTTTATATACAGCATTCACTTCATTGCCAAGGTACCTTGCCGGTTTGTCTACTTTTAATAAAATTTCATCATCTAAAGCAAGTTTTCTCATACTTCATCCTCGTATTTACATATTTTCAATTAAGAACTATAACACAAATTAAAAACGCAAGTCAATAGAATCAACTATATTAGCCAAAATCTTCAATCAAAATATTACAATACACACCATGTGCGTACTGTAACTGATTTTGGCCATGCTTCGCATTTAAAATGGCCAAAATCCGAAGTCAAAAGACTTTCATACGGTAATTTCGGTACCGAAATTACCTGCCTGTGTACAGCTACAACAAAATATCATTACTTAAAATCAAACAAATTCTGTATTTTTTCAACAACCGTATTTTTCATTTCGTGAAGGCTCTGGTTCACTGAAACACCTGAAGTAATTTGCGCAAATACATATTCAGACTGTTCTGTGTTTCCCAGTCTGCACATCACAAATGCAATGATACAGCACAAACTGATGATTGAGCGCACAGCAAATCCGGCCTGCCGGCTTTCAGCTTTTTGCTGACGTTCGTCATATCGGCTTCTTGTATATGTATCATATCTATTCCGATAGATTCTATTTTTGTTGTTAATACTACTTTCTTCATTATTATAGAATGTATTATTTTTATCTATATATCTTTCATCATTTTTATAGACAATATTTCTGTTTTTATAGATCCTATTTTTGTTTTTGCAGAATGTTCCTCCTGATTTTACATACATGGCATCTGATTTTCTTCTCAATAAATATAGATCATCTTTCATTTAAATATAGCTTTCTATATTTTTGTTGTATTATATGCCGCATTCAGTGAACAATATGAGTACAAAAAGGGCAAGTCCCTCAAAAATTGAAGAGCCTGCCCGTTTTGCAGCCGATATGCATACTTTTATAAATTTCGTAACTTCATCTATTTACAATATTTCGGAAATTCTTCCAGCATTTTTACAACGTAATGATAAGTCCTTTCTGTTGAAGAAATGCTCAGCTTTTCATCCGGTGTATGGATATCATAAATATCCGGACCGATCGAGATAATATCTATACCCGGTATTTTTTCAGAAATCAGGCCGCACTCAAGACCGGCATGGATTGCACCCATTCCCGGACGCCGCCCGTAAAGTTCTTCAAATACATCACCGGCAAGTATACGAAGTGAAGATTCTTTTTTATATTCCCATGCAGGATATTCACCTTCACAGTTATAAATGCCGCCCATCATTTCAGTCATATACTGAAGCTTGTCACTGATTAAGGTTCTCAGTGACTTGACCGAACTGCGGACACCATAGCCAAGACTTACTGTATCACCATCGGTTCTGAGAATACCAAGGTTAAGTGAGCTCTCTACCAGTCCCGGAATATCGGCGCTCATCGTCTGGATACCGTTAGGTGCATTGAAAAGAACAAATAATATTCTCTGAAGTGAACTCATATGCATCACGGACATTGTTTTAACAGTACTGTCAAAAGTCTTAGAAACAACAATCTCCGGATCCGATGTTTTAAACTCATTTTTTATTTCAGAAGCAATTTGATCAAGCACTTCATTCAGTGTCTGCATTTCTTCTTCCGGCACACAAAGTTCTAACACAGCTTCTCTCGGAATGGCATTATCCTTCATGCCGCCGTTTATGGAAATTACGGATATATCCAGCTGCTGGATCAGACCAAATAAAATCCGTCCCATAAGAACATTGGCATTTGCTCTCATTTTATGGATTTCAGCGCCTGAATGGCCGCCCAGAAGTCCTTTAACTTCAATCTTTGTATAGATGCCCTCCGCCTCAGTATAGGATACGTCAAAGCTTGCTTCGGAATGTATACCGCCGGCACAGCTTGTAAGAATCGACCCTTCTTCTTCAGAGTCCAGATTAATCATGTATTTGCCGCAAAGATCTGATGTATCAAGAAACTGAGCACCATCCATCCCCCGTTCTTCTTCAGTCGTAAATATTGCCTCAAGACGCGGATGTTTGATCGTATCATCATCAAGAATTGCCATAATCATAGCCACAGCTATACCGTCATCACCGCCAAGGGTCGTACCTTCAGCATAAATAAAATCTCCGTCTATGCCAAGCTTTAATCCCTCTTTTTCAAAATCAAATGCCACGTCATTGTTCTTTTCACAGACCATATCCATATGCCCCTGTAAAATCACTGTCGGCGCATCTTCATATCCTTCTGAAGCCTCTTTAACAATGACAACGTTATACATCTCGTCTCTGCGTACTTTTAAGCCTCTTTTCTCTGCAAAATCAACACAATAAGCACTGATTGCCTCCATGTTTCCGGAACCGTGAGGAATGCTGCAGATTTCCTCAAAATAATGCATGACCTTTTTAGGTTTTAAATTTTCAAGCATAACGCCCACCTCTTTATATTAGTTTTTAAAGCTGTGAATCGGAGCCGGAATACGTCCGCCTCTGTTGACAAAAGCCGAACAGTCAAAATCATTGACTTTCATAATCGGCCCATATCCGAGAAGGCCGCCAAATTCAGCCGTATCTCCGACAGTTTTACCCTGAACAGGGATAATTCTCACAGCCGTTGTTTTCTGGTTAACCATACCGATGGCCATTTCATCGGCAATAATACCTGAAATTGTCGATGCCTTCGTATCACCCGGTATAGCGATCATATCAAGGCCGACAGAACATACACATGTCATTGCCTCCAGTTTTTCAACTGTAAGCGCTCCGGCGTTGACAGCATCGATCATACCCTGATCTTCTGAAACAGGTATAAACGCACCGGAAAGACCGCCGACATAGGAAGATGCCATGACACCGCCTTTTTTCACCTGGTCATTGAGCATCGCAAGGGCCGCTGTCGTACCCGGGGCACCGACACGTTCAAGGCCGATCTCTTCAAGAATTTCAGCCACACTGTCACCCACTGCCGGTGTAGGCGCAAGGGAAAGGTCAATAATACCAAACGGTATGTTAAGAAGTCTTGAAGCCTCTTTGGCAACAAGCTGTCCGACACGTGTCACTTTAAATGCTGTCTTTTTAATCGTCTCGCACAGCACCTCAAAATCCTGTCCCCGCACAGCTTCCAGAGCACGCTTAACAACACCCGGTCCGCTGACACCGACATTGATCACCGCATCACCCTCTGTCACGCCATGGAATGCACCTGCCATAAACGGATTATCATCCGGTGCATTACAAAAGACAACAAGTTTTGTACATGCACATGAATCCTGGGCGGCTGTCAGTTTTGCAGCTTCAAGAATTTTCTCTCCCAAAAGCTTGACAGCATCCATATCAATCCCCGTCTTTGTTGAGCCAACATTCACAGAACTGCACACTCTGTCTGTTGATGCCAGCGTCTCAGGTATTGCCTCAATTAAAAGTCTGTCGCTCTTTGTCATTCCCTTTGACACAAGTGCGGAAAATCCACCCAGAAAATTGACACCAACTGTCTTAGCCGCACGGTCCAGTGTTTTTCCGATTTCAACAAAATCTTTGACAGTTTTGCAGCAGCTGCTTCCCACAAGTGCGATCGGTGTTACAGATATACGTTTATTAACAATCGGAATACCGTATTTCAGTTCAATTTCACGACCGGTTTTCACAAGATCTCTGGCAACGGTTGTAATTTTATGATAAATTTTATCACATGTAACTTTAAGATCTGCATCTGCACAGTCCAACAGGCTGATGCCCAGTGTGATTGTACGCACATCAAGGTTGGATTCTTCAATCATTTTATTTGTTTCAGTCACTTCAAATAAGTTAATCATGATGCTTTATCACCTTTCTTTAGATTCTGTGCATTGAATTGAATATATCTTCATGCTGCATTTTTATTTTTACACCGATTTCTTCACCAAGTGCTTCCAGCTCTGAGGCCATCTGTTCAAAACGTTTTGTTGTTTTGTTTCTGTCAACAATCATCATCATATTAAAATAATCCTGAACAATGGTCTGTGAAATATCCAGAATGTTTACCTGATTGTCCGCAAGATAAGTACATACCTTCGCGATAATACCGACTGTATCCTTGCCAATAACTGTAATAATTGTTTTTTTCATTGTGTTTTCCTCCTTAAGTAAGCCCGTATGCCGTATCGCTTTCAAGCCATATTGATTTTCGGTAAATTTGTTTTCTATATTGCAATTAATTCTGACGCGCAGTCCCGGGGTGCCACAAGTATATCTTCAGATTGAAGCCCTTCACTTCTTTGAGGCTCAAACATCGATAACTGGGCGCCTTCATAAAGTCCTGTTTCCAGACGTACTGTTTCCAGTGCAAGTTCCGGAAAATTGTTTTCTTTGCTCAAATGACCGAGAATGACTTTCTTTAGTTTATCATTCATCAATTCTTTAATCAGCCGTCCGGCCATTTCATTGCACAGATGGCCTCTGTTGCCGAGGATACGCTGCTTTAAATAATACGGATATGGCCCCACCTGAAGCATTTTTATATCATGATTTGCCTCAATGTAAAGGACATCCGAATCTTTCAGACATTCCACCGTATAATCATCATAATATCCAAGGTCTGTCACCATACCGATTTTTTGCTGACCGCTGCGCAGCACATAACTAACAGGCTCTTTTGCGTCATGGGATATTTTAAAGGGTTCCACTTCAATACGCCCGATTTTAAACTTTTTCTGCGGTTTGACCGCTTCAAAGCAATTTTGGGGCAGTTTGCCAAGTGACTTTGATTTTAAAATTTCATGAATCGTACCTTCAGTGGCATACACTTTGCAGCCGAATTTTCTCATCATCACACCGAGCCCTGAAATATGATCAATATGTTCGTGTGTTACTAAAATTCCGTCAATCGCTTCAGGCGCCACACCAAATGAGCCCAGTCCGCAGCAAATTCGTTTACCGCTGATGCCCGCATCAATCAACAGATGACTGTCTGTGTCTCCCGCATAAAGGCAGTTGCCGCTGCTTCCGCTGGCAATCGTTCCAAACTGCATTAACTTCACCTTTTCTTTTGTATTTTGCGTTCTTCACGCCTGTTGCCTATTATAATACGAAAAACAACCGAATACAACTTATTCTTTATTACTATAATTTAAAAATCCGGGTTAACTGAGTTTTCACATTTTCCAGTGTGGAATTATTGACGATCACTCTGTCACAATTCTCCCGGAATGCTTCGTCACTGAGCTGACTGGCCATCACGGCATCTATTTTTTCGTCCGAATAATTTCTGGTCTCCTTCATGCGCTGCCTGCGGATATCCGGATCCGTATACACATACCACATTTCATCACAGACATTCTGATATCCGGCTTCAATAAGGAGTGCCGCTTCAATAACGATACATGATGCTGTATTTTTTTCCCTTTGCTTATCGATATCCGAAAGGATTGCCTGCCGGACATACGGATGTGTCATTTCATTGAGCAGCTTTAACTTCGCCTCATCTCCAAATACGATTGAAGCCAGCTTCTTCCTGTCCAGCTCACCGTCATCGCCAATCACACCGCTGCCAAAAGCACTGACGATATTTTCATAACAGATTTGTCCTTTCTCACTGAGATGTCTTGCAAGATCATCGGCAATGATGACATAGGCCCCAAAGTCCTGCGCAAGTATTTTTAACACTTCGGATTTACCGCTTCCGGCACCGCCGGTTATTCCAATTACTTTCATCTTATACGCCTCACAGAGATTAAAATTCCCTTAACTTTATTTACACTATTTAGCTTCATACCAGTTATTGCCCGTATGGATATCAATTTCAAGGGGCACACGCAAAGCCACCGCATTTTTCATCTCATTTTCAAGGATAGCGCGAACCTGCTCCACCTCATCGATATGTGTCTCAATCAGCAATTCATCGTGTACCTGCAAAATCAGCCGGGATTTCATATGTCCCGCCTTAAGCTTACGTGACACATTGATCATGGCAATTTTAATAATATCTGCAGCCGTCCCCTGAATCGGGGCGTTCATGGCAATACGTTCACCAAAAGAACGCTGCATGAAATTGCTTGATTTAAGTTCGGGTATCGGTCTGCGCCTGCCAAGCATTGTCACAGAATAGCCCTTTTCCCTGGCCGTATCCACAGCATTGTCTAAAAACTGTTTCACATTGGGATAAGTTTTAAAATACTGCTGTATATAGTTTTCCGCTTCTTTTCTTGTAATACTCAGATCCTGACTAAGTCCGAAGGAACTGATGCCGTAAACAATACCGAAATTGACTGCCTTTGCATTGCTCCTTAAAGCCGGTGTCACTTCTTCAAGCGGTACATGAAATACCTGGGAAGCCGTGATTTTGTGGATATCCATGTCCTCCCTGTAAGCCTGAATGAGCGCCTCATCATCAGACATATGTGCCAGCACACGCAGTTCGATCTGTGAATAATCCGCATCCATAAAAATATAGGATGATTCAGGAACGAAAACCTTGCGGATCAGTCTTCCAAGTTCCATACGAATCGGAATATTCTGGAGATTAGGTTCCGTACTGCTGATACGTCCTGTGGCAGTAATTGTCTGATTAAACTTGCCGTGGATACGCTCATCATCACCGATATAAACTTCCAGTCCATCGGCATAAGTTGACTTTAATTTTGTCAGCTGTCTATATTCCAGAACCATTTTTACAATCGGGTCTTCATTTTTTAATTTTTCAAGGACTTCAGCCGATGTCGAATAGCCTGTTTTTGTTTTCTTGCCATATGGAAGGTGCAATTTTTCAAATAATATCACCCCCAGCTGTTTTGGGGAATTGATATTAAACTTTTCACCGGCGCGTTCATAAATCTCATTTTCAAGCATCGTAATTTTTTGCACGAGACTCTGGCCGTAGGCCTTTAGAGCGTCCCTGTTCGCCCGTATACCAAACTGTTCCATATCGCTTAAAACATAGACAAGAGGAAGTTCCACGTCACTGTAAAGCCTGTCCATCTGATCTTCTTTAAGGCGGTTCAAAAGAACAGGATAGGCTTTTAAAGGTACTAGCGACATATATCCGACATAATTTTTAAATGCTTCCGGTGAAGCCTTTCTCACTTCGGCTTTCTTTTTCTTTCCGAACAGGTCGGATTCTGACGGCAGCGTCTGTCCAAGATAATCCCTGGCAATATCATCATAGTCATAAGAATCTTTAAGCGGATTTAAAAGATATGCCGCAAGACCGGCATCAAATGCGCAGGCTGTCTCATCAAGATCCGCAAACGGAACATGAGCCTTTAAATTTATAAAAATACCCTTTGTTTTTTGTGTCAGCTTATGAATCATATCGCCAAGCATTTCTCCTGTAAGGAAGCCGCTTTCTTCGATAAAATATATTTCGCGTTCGGATATAGCCAGACTGACACCGGCTGTATCTTCATCAAATATCCGCGCAATACCGACATAAGGTTTACTTTCGGCTTTATTAAATATCACCAGCGCCTCATTCATATCATCTGTAACAACGACGCAATCTGCCACATTCTCATCATCAGACGTCTCCACATTAAACCGGTTCAATATATTTTTAAATTCAAGACGCTTAAAAATACGGTATGCATTTTCATTATACATATCTTTAATTTCAGCCTGATCGACATCCAGTGTAAAACCACAGGAGGTATGAATTGTGGCAAGGACTTTGCTCATCTGTGCCTGTTCATAATACCGGCTCAGATTTTCCGATGCCTTTTTAGGTTTAATCTCTGCCGCATGGGCATAGGCATTTTCAATTGAATGATATGTCATGATAATTTTGGCTGCCGTTTTCTCTCCAATACCCGGCACTCCCGGAATATTATCCGACGTATCCCCCATCAGTGCCTTCATATCAATAAATTCTGTCGGTGTGACCTGATATTTTGCCATGACATCCGAAGCGTTGTAATCTTCTACCTCCGTACCGGACATTTTTGTTTTAGGTATCCGGATTTTTGTATATTCTGTGGCCAGCTGCAGCAGGTCTCTGTCACCGGATATGACCGAAACTAAAAAGCCTGCCGTCTCACATTGCCTTGCCACCGTACCAAGGATATCATCCGCCTCAAAGCCTTCCATCTCCATAATAGAAATCCCCATGGCATTTAAGACCTCTTTCATCAGAGGAACCTGCTGTCTTAATTCATCAGGCATTGCTTTTCTTGTGCCTTTATAGGCATCATACATTTGATGTCTGAATGTCGGCGCATGAACATCAAAAGCAACAGCCAGATATTCAGCCTTTTCTTCATCAAGTATTTTAAACATAATATTTAAAAATCCATAAACCGCATTGGTATGCAGTCCTTCAGAATTTGTCAGATCAGGAACACCATAAAACGCCCTGTTTAATATGCTGTGGCCATCAATCAGTACTATTTTCTTCATGCGATTCTTCCTCAACTTTTCTGATTATTTTTTTATAATCTGATTTTTTCCAGTTCTCTATATCAAGCGTGTCTTCTACAGTTTTCGAAACAGCCTCACCCTGGGAATAAATAAACGCCGACTGCACTTTAATCACAACATTTTGTACACCGGCGCTGTTTGTCTGATACATCCAGTAAACCCCTCCGCCTGCCAGAAGGATCAATAAAACAGTGAACGCAGTCAGCACACGCCTTCGCATATTCCTGCTTTTTCTCCGGTTCAGCGCTTCCTTATGTGCATGAATATACTTTTTAAGTTCGCCTTTAAAATCAGAAATATCCTGTGTTTCGCCATCAAGCTGGCGTATACCTGAAAAGACGATAAAATAGACCTCCAATTCGTCATAGCAATCACTGCACTGCTCAATGTGTTTAATAAAAGCCTCTTCCTGTTCAGCCTGCAATTGATTCTCTATAAAAGGTACAATCAGTGACTGTGCTTCCCTGCAATCCATAAAAACACCTCCTGTGTCTTATATCAGCCAAGAACAAAGTGGTTGTGACAGAGAAAATCACAATTTCCTCTGTCATAAAAAAAATCGCTAAAGTCCTTGGTTCACAAAGATTTTAGCGATTTGTTACTGCCGGCAGCGGGACTTGAACCCGCACGTGGTTGCCCACAACAGATTTTGAGTCTGCCTCGTCTGCCATTCCGACACGCCGGCATTGCTTAACGCAAGAACTATACTACCATTAATTGTCTAAATTGTCAATACTTTTTTGAATATATTTGATGTCATCTTTATCCGCCGCACAAAGGTTTATAGCTTCATTTGCACCGCTTAAAGCTCTATTTTTTCAGCTTTCAACAGGTCTCTTACTTCTTCAGCCACTCCAAATAGTCCGGAATATTGATTTTTCCCTGACGCGCCAGGGAAAGATAATTTTTAGCCTGTGCATACCACGCTTCGAATTCTTCTTTTGTCATATTGGCTGTCCTCTTTCTGGGCTTTGTCATCCGGGCATAATGGGCTTTGTAAGCCCTTGTGTACGCCTGCAAAAGTTCATCATTTTTGACATTCTTGGCAAAAGTCTGCGCATAGCCGACCTGAGCACATGTTTTATTGTCGTCTGTAAATATGCGCTGGCAATAATCAATATTCCCTTTTTTAGGAACAAATAACCGATGACAGTTTTTGCAAAGTTTCACGTGTAACATTCTTCTTCGCATTTCAAACCATTCCAGATACAGACAATCTTCCAATTCCGTTACCATATATTCCACCGTCTGTATACCTTCTTCGGTATACGTGCGGATTGCCGCAATACAGCGATATTTTTCAAGAGGGCTGACAGTTTCATCGGATGATTTTTCCTCATGATCTGTACTGTCAAAATAAGCTCTGTAAATACGCTGAAGCTTTTTTGCTTTATCGACAGGCCACAGGCTTTTTTCTACCAGTTTAAAATAGGGATGCATATTTAGATGCTCATTGTCCTTACTTTCGGCATCGGCATCAAAATCGAAATAAATAAAATCCAAAAGATACCGGCCAATGGTTTTAAATTCTCCGTCATCAAAACATACTCTATCGTCATTTAAATCGAATTTAATATGCACATAAACTTTATCCTGCGACATCGCTACCGGCCTCTTTTCTTATCATATAGTTACAGATTTACGCTCTAATGTTACTATATACAATTTTTCACAATTCGTCAATAAAAACTGTAGACGAATTTGCTGTAAAATGCTAAGATATAGGTAAAATTATACAAAGGAGGGCCTGTGATGACCACTGATCAGATTCATTATTTTTTAACAGTGGCTATGTGTCTGAATTTTACAGAAGCTTCAAAAAAACTGTTTGTCGCTCAGTCATCATTGAGCCGCAATATTGCAAATCTTGAAGAAGAACTAGGCTTAAAGCTGTTTACAAGGAATAAAAAGTATGTCCGCCTGACACCGGCCGGTGCCGTATTATTTGAGGAATTTTCAAAGCTTGAAAATCAGATTTCCGAAGCAATTGAAAACGCCAGACAGGCCCAGACCGGAGAAAATATCAATCTCCGCATCGGTGTTGTTGAAGCTCAGGAATCCGAACATTTTCTTCCTTCAGCCATCAGCCATTTAAAATCGCTGTATCCGACCATGAATATCGAACTGTCCAGAGGAAATTTTAAAACATTGCGGGAATCATTAAAAAACGGTCAGATTGATATTGCCATTACCCTTAATTTCGATCTTCCGTCCTATGAAGAACAAGAAGTTTTATACGAGAATATTTATCATTCCACCGGCGAATGTATTATCTCAAAACACCATCCGCTGGCCTATAAAGAAAATTTCAGACTTACTGATTTAAAGGACGAGACCGCCATTGCCATATCACCGGATATATCGCTTGGCGGTTACAACAATCTGATTGATTACTGCAAGCGGCACGGCTTTACACCCCGCCATATTAAAACGGCTTCTTCCGTTGAGGATATTATGCTTATGGTCGAAGCCGGCATGGGATTTACTGTACTGGACGAAAACTGTAAAGTCCGCCAGAATCCTTCTGTGCGCTGTATACAGCCGGCTGATGATATTGGTCTTTACGCACTTGCTGTCTGGAAAAAAAGTAATTTCAATCCGGCTATTCCTTTATTTGTCAATACACTGACTTTAAGCGTCAATTAATGCATACAAGCCCGCCATGAGTAAAAGCCTGCCATCAGTGATAAACAGCACTGCGGCGGGCTTATCTTTTGCCCGCCGCAGATTCATACGATCAGAATTGTTAAATTTACCGTCTCGGAATGTAGCCGTGATAATTCACAAGATTATTGCTCATTGTGAAGTCAGCAACACATGCACAGATGATGTTGTGATATGGTTTAAGGAATGGGAACTGATCCTGCTGAGCCCATGCCGGTTTTTTAAGCTTTTTCGTTGCTTCCACTGCAACTTTATACCATGCAGACTGATTTTCGAACCAGATTTCAAGGACATGATCCATCACGCAGTCATTGATTTCTTTTTTAACTCTGCTTTCAAGAATACGTGTAACTTCAGGTGCTTCCATAAAGATCGGCAGCACTTCTTCATACAGCCATTTGTCGCCTTCTTCTTTTGAAACGCCTTCAGGATATCCGATGGATACATTCCAGCGATAGTTTGCACCGTCCTCGATATTTCTTCCTTTACCTTTAAGGTCATTTTCCCACCACATAGGTACAAAGCAGAAAATAAACGGATTACCGCCGCCGTCAGCACCTGTCTGACGTGCATTTGTCCCGATATCACCATCTTCCATTTCGCTTTCTTTTTCTTCTTTTGCCGCACCAGCGGTAAGAACTGATGCAGGAAGATTACCCTGCCATACTAATACATCCAGAGGGAAAGTTTCAGCGATAGCTTTAATCCCCAGTCTCGGGTCAAAATCGCTGACTAACCAGTGATGCTCGGTAAGCTGCATACTTGCATAACCGAAACGCTCACCTTCCGGCGGTGTCGGAAATGAAGGATAAAAAGCATATTTTGTAACATAAGGTTCAAACTGTCCGATGCTGTCAGGAATATGTGTTTTATAAAGCCATCTCTGTAATTTTGGTCTGTAATCTTCATTTGCGCAGTTAACGTAAATAAAACTTCTCATAGGTTCAAATTTAAAATCTGCCATTGTATTTCCTCTCCCTTAATAAAAATTCATGTAACTATTCCCATTTTTTACGACGCAGAATTGTTCATATTTATATTATAATAACAGACCCACCTTTTGTCTAATATATAATTCGCATAATAAGGAGAAGAAAATTGATTCTTTTTAGTGCAATAGCAACATATATTTTTTGAATATCCAATAAATTAACCTTCAAAAAGTTTTAACCGACGTCAAAGCGCAAAAAAACCGGTAATTCATCAATGAATTACCGGTTATAACAGCCTGTAGGGGAATCGAACCCCTGTTTTCGCCGTGAGAGGGCGACGTCTTGACCGCTTGACCAACAGGCCTTAACAACTGACTTACATAGTATATCTGATTTATTCAAAAAATGCAAGTGTTTTCTTATCCGTTTTTTGCATAAGAGATTACGTAACAGTACACACTTTGTGTGTACTGTTACTGATTTTGACCATGCTGCGCATTTAAAATGTAAGCCCAAACCGCAGCTGTCGCCTTTTTCAATTTATAAAAATCTACTTATAGAAAACTTCTATATTCTCACCTGTGATGCCTGCAACCGCACCATTGGCTGCCGGTGTACTTTCAGGATGCGCGATAAGCCATTTATTCTGTCTCCAAAGTAGAAAATCTTCTTCATCAACAGGTTCAGGCATCTCTGACAGATTAATGTTTGTTGAATCAGGAAGCACAACAATGCTCTTATATCCGTCATCAGAAACTTTACAAGGTGCATAGTGAAGCGTCGTTCCGTATAATTCACATGCAGTACCCGCCGGTACATAAAAAGCTTTAACCGTACCTGATGAAAGTGTATTGTTCTCAATGAGGCGGACATCTGAAAGCAGAAGAACCATATCTGTAACAGCAACATCAATTTCAGATCCTTTATGATATTCCAGTGCATTTAACTTGCTGCTGTTGCCGTTGCAAAATCCGACCTGTATCGGCATATTACCGTAAAAAATACGTGAAAGCTTTGCAACTTCTTTAGCCTGCATCAGATCCGGATCACATGCAACATATTTATTGCCTTCAGCCGGTATCTCCTTATCTTTCATAATCGATATAAGCTCCGTAAAATTGTAGTTTTTAATAACTTTTCCATATTGTTTAAACGCATCATCACTGACATTATAAAAATCAATATGGGGATTTAACGCTTTTAACTGACTGTACATGATGAAACCCTCCTTAAAAATTCAAAAATAATATAGCATTTAAATATGCATTACAGGTGTATCATATCATATTTTCAGATAAAATGCAATAAATCACCCATGATGTTCATATCTTTTGTAAAAATAACCATAAGTTTTCAATCAAAAATCAATCGCTGCCGATTTGCCGCCTTTTTATCTTTCACATTGCTTTTTCGTTATGACTATACTATACTTATCTTGAATCAGCAAATTGCTTTTGTCACTTCGTATTTTACAACTTATACTGAAAGGATAATTTTTATGAATTTAACACATATTAACGAACAGGGTCATGCCAAAATGGTTGATGTTTCCGAAAAAAATGATACGATGCGTGTAGGTGTCGCCTGTGCTACTATTTCCATGCTGCCTGAAACTTATGAACGGATTATGAACGGTGATATCAAAAAAGGTGATGTATTGGCCGTAGCTCAGGTTGCCGGTATTATGGCAGCAAAAAAAACACCGGATATTATCCCGATGTGCCATCCGCTTTTGTTAACAGGTGTTGATATTACTTACGAACCTGATGAAATTACAAGTTCTATAAAAATCATAGCCACTGTCAAAACGACCGGAAAAACCGGTATCGAAATGGAAGCGCTGACATCGGCAACCGCGGCAGCCCTTACAATTTATGACATGTGCAAGGCCATTGACCGTGCCATGGTCATTAATGATATTTACCTTCTTGAAAAAGACGGCGGTAAATCAGGGCACTATATTGCCGTGAAATAGCCTGAAATTGACTGGAAACAGCCGGAAAATCAGGTAATCGATTACCTGAATCATGTAAAACTTTAATAACTGTTCAAAGATAAAATCTTAAATCCGGCATCCATTAACTGTGAAGATACCGGATTTATCTATATTACAAAGATGTTTTACGTGTACTTTTCTGCTTTATTATACATTTCCTTTTTTGACATATTCCTGATACACAAAAGCGCCAGTATAAAAGTTGGAATGACTGAAATAACGCCCGGAAGATGAGGCCCGAGAATATAAGATGTTGTTCCCGCTTTCATAAAATACAGCGGTGCTCCTGCCACGGCATTCACCGCACCATGGGCAAGCACCGGTACCCATATAGACTGACTTTTTTCGTAACTGTATGAAAGCAGGGTGCCAAGTGAAAATGTGAATAAAATCATCGCAACCATACCTGTTGCCGGTGCCCCAAAATAACCGACGCCATACTCATACCCCGCAAAAATAATGAGCGGATAATGAAAGGCAGCCCATATAATGCCGCTTAACACCATGGCTTTTTTGCATCCGAACCATTCTTTTAACATCGGTGTCATAAATCCCCGCCATCCGACTTCCTCGCCAAGCGCAAAAACCATGTTCATAAACGGTGCCAGAGTCACCGCCGTCACAAGCTGAATCATAACAAGCATATGCGCCGGCATTGCCTGTGCATCATAAGCACCATTCACATTATAAATACTGATAAAATACCCCAGACCACTGTCAAACTGATTTCTGAAAATGCAAAAATACAAAATCGCTCCAATAAAAGTCATAAGTGCCGGCATCCAGAGTGCCATAAGAAACCATTTGAAATGGCGCTTAATCGGCACGTGCCAGTATATCCCCGTCCGCTTAAAGCGAAATCCCCTGCATGCGATCACGGTACCTATAAGCGGTGTAAACATACATGCCGTAACCATTATACTGTAATACATGCCATAATTTAAAAATAAACCAGCAAGCTGCAAAAGCCATCCGCCGCCAAGGGCAATCAATAGATACACTGCCATTTTCTTTTTATTTGCTTTATTCATATACATCTGCTCCTTCCTTTAATAGAATATATCACACGACGCTTTACGAATCAAACAAACCGTCTAAAATACTTTATTTTATACTCAAAAGACAGTCTTCGTCTTTACATTTCCATCACACTGTTATAAAATGTTTTGTGCTGATGAACATACACCACAGGTATTTAAAGTGTTAAACTATAATAAGTAAAGGCGGTTATTCAAATGAATCCAATGAAACTTATGAAAATGAATGCGGCTTTGCAGCAATTTCAAAATCATCATCCGAAATTTGCAAAATTTATTCAGGAAGTTCCAAAAAAAACACTTAAAGAAGGTACTGTCATTGAAATAAGCCTGACCACGGCTGACGGCCAGAACTATTGTTCCAACATGAAAATAAGTGCGGATGATATGGCGCTTTTTGAAGAATTAAAAGATTTGTAAGGTTTACACAAATCCACAGGCATATGTGCGCTTATTAAACACACTTCTTTAAAATGTTCTTATGTCATGGACATATTATACATCATGCACAAATATTACGACTTTCATCTGATTTAAACATATGAATTTTGTAATATTTATGCATTGATATTATCCTTTTTTATCTGTTATACTAAAAAATACGCACTGTATGGCAGTATGTCGTTAATGCTTTAATCTACTGCTCTGCTAAAGCTATTCTATCTGAAAAAGGTGAAATGATAGATA
>JALEHN010000032.1 GCA_022770525.1 Clostridiales bacterium | reverse complement strand
AAGGAATCTGTCATCATACACCCAATCTTCCAGTTCTTTCTTTTCAAGAATCAAAGGCATCCGGTCATGCACCTTCATCACCGAAGCATTAGCCTGTGTAGTGAGAATGATAAATCGGTCTTCGCCCTGCAAAAAGTTGTAAAATCCTGCCATGTAGAGCACCGGCTGGTCATTTCTGTAAAAGCTTACTTTATTTTTCTCTTTATCCCACTCATAAAAGTGCTTTGCCGGAATAATACAGCGCCTGTTGAGTACACTGTCCCTGAAAGTCCGTCGCTCCAGTACGGTCTCTGCCCTTGCATTAATCAAAAGACCGCTGCGGTTTGGCTGTGAGAATCCCCATTTCATCATTTCCGCTGTCAGATGCTCCCTTCGCCCGGTCAGCACAGCCGCAGATACAGACGGACAAATATCACCGGTCCGGCTGATCTTAAGCTTTTGGCCTACTTCCCTGATAATCCGCTCGATTTCTCTGGCCGTTTCATCATCAACATAATATCTGCCGCACATAGCTCTGCCTCCTAAAACGCTTAATCACTCCATATAACACCTCATGAAGTATCATACTGTAATATCCAATATTACTATGCCCGGCTTATCACGGATTTATTAAATATCCTGCGCCACCGGAACAAGCGCATATTTCTTTTTACTGCCGCAGCAATGCCTTTCCGTCTCAAGGTTATCTTTAACTTTTTGTTCAAATGCCTCAACCGGCAGCGGTTTTGAGAAGTAATACCCCTGAATGACATCACAGCCGTTTTCCTTCAGGAAGCTCAGCTGTTTTTCATTCTCAACGCCTTCTGCCACAAGATGAAGACCCAGTTCTTTGCCCAGCGCCATCGTATATGTAAGAATCATATCTCCGTTTTTGTCCCCGATACAGTCAATTAAACCCTTGTCCAGTTTAACAACATCAAAATGGAGAACATTAAGTCCATTAAGAGATGACCGGCCTGAACCGAAATCATCCATATGCAGATGGAAACCAGCCTCATAAAAGGCATCTGCAATAGGCTTAATTCTTACACTTGCGATGGCTGTACTTTCCGTAATTTCAATAGGCACATATTCAGGCTCAATATCACAGTCAGCCGCTATTTGCTTATAACGTGCCACAACATCAGAAGCATACAGGCTTCTTCTTGAAAGATTGACCGAAATAGGCATGATTTCCCGTCCTCGTTCTTTCCATTTCTTTTGATGTTCACATACTAAACGGAATACATATTCATCCAGCTGTTCAATCAGACCGTCAGACTCAAACACGTCCAGAAAATCTCCCGGTGAAATCATGCCATCAGATGTTTTCCAGCGGACAAGCGCCTCTGCGCCGACGACTTTTTCAGTATATGGGTCATATTTCGGCTGAAACCATACAACAAACTCTTTATTACGGATAGCTTCACTGAATTTCGTCTCAAAAGTCTGTGCCATAAGTTGATGCTGGCTGACCGGCCCGTTATATTTTGCAACCATTCTGCTGTAATTATGTTTGATACTTTTTAGTGCCATCAGCGCACGGTCACATATCTGGGCAATCGGTATTTTCCTGTCTACATGCTCATAAACACCAAATTTGATCACAAGCCCATGCACCGGTACGCTGTTTTTAAATGCCTGGATGACACTCTTTGACTCAATCATTGCTTTATGTGCAGGTGACTTATAGATACTGATCATCTGGTCACCGCCATAACGGCCGCTGATGCCATTCTGACAGTACTCGTAGGTAAAATCAGCCAGCCTTTTTATCACTTCATTTCCCTTTTCTTCGCCGTAAATGCTGTTCACCAGCTTAAAGTTTTCAATATCCGAAATAACAACATCATATGAATCATGTGGATTTGATTCCAGCAAAATTTTTGCATGATGAAGGAAAGCTTGTTTCGTATAAAGCCCCGTCTGCTCATCAATCTCAATGACATCTAAAGACGCGGTCATTTCTCTCATTCGAATCACATTATGAAGTCTGGCTTTCATAATCGCCGGATTATAAGGCTTGATAAGAAAATCAACAGCCCCTAATTCCAGACACCGTTCTTCCTGATTTTTATCAAAGCTCCCTGTCAGAACGATCACCGGAATACTGAAAAAAATCGGGTTATCTTTAATTTTTGCCAGAAACTGGAATCCGTCACAGTTAGGCATAACAAGATCAAGAAGAATACTGGTCAGTTTCCGATATTTTCTTTTCAGGATTTCATATGCTTCGTTCCCGTCTGCCGCTTCTTTGATGTCATAGTCATCCCGAAGCAGTTCTTTTAAAATCTCACGATTGATTTCATTGTCATCCACAATCAGGATTTTTCGCCGCCTTTTAGCAGTTCCGGGTTCCAGAATCTCTTTAATTTGATTTTTTTGATATATGCATCTTCATTTGTGAATGCAAAAATAATCGTTGAAAAAGACTGTGCTCCGCCATTTCTGGCACATTTCATATAATAATGAACTTCACCATCTCTGTACACCCTATAGTGGTAAATGAAGCTTCCCCACTTGAAAACGTTTCACATAAGGTGTCAAAAGCTGTGCTTTTCCTCATTTCATCCCGATCTTCAGGATGAACATTATGCGAAATATAGTCTTCCATTGCTTCATCGTAAAAAACCGATGTTTGATTTTTTACTGTTACACCAATCGCTTTATCTGAAGCGCCATAAACAATGACATCCCTCGTTTCTCTGTTGACTTCATACAAATCGCTGACGTCTTTGGAGAGGGCATTAATAATACCTAAAAGATGCAGTCCCTGCGCATCTGTCGGCAATTCCTTTGCTAACTGCCCCCGTTCCCCCACAGTGCTAAATACAAGTGCATGTCCTGTTTTTCCGTCTTCCATAGGAATATCGACTGCATCGACAGTTTCATATTGATGCCGTATAGGATCGAGATAAGTTCTCGGCCCTTTAATGCCATTAAATACCGGACAAACATCACAAGGGTGATCTATATTCATAAGAACCTTATAACATTTTTCTCCTTTACGCAAAACCGGATAAAGAGCAGATGCCGTCTCATTAAAATTAACGATATTATAGTCAGAATCTATGATATAAGTTCCGGATGATACCTGTGCCATAGCTCCCCCTCCTTCTATAAAATCATTGTCGTTAAAAATGTACAACTATACTGTCTATTATAGCACATCCTATCCATTTATTCCACAATAAAGAAGCCGCTTTGCGGGATTCTTTGCCTGCGGCATGTCGCTTACGATCCATCTTTTTCTGTTGTAAATACAACTGCATTGTTTTATTTGTCATATTATAATTGAGCCGTAATATAAAATTTGATTAAACGGAGGATTACATGATGGATAGAAAAATGTTTTGCTTTCAATGTGAACAGACAGCAGGCTGCTTCGCCTGTACCCAAAATGCAGGTGTGTGCGGCAAGAAAGCTGACACTGCAGCACTTCAGGATAAACTGACAGGGACACTGATC
Source organism: Clostridiales bacterium (assembly GCA_022770525.1). GTDB lineage: Bacteria > Bacillota > Clostridia > Lachnospirales > Lachnospiraceae > CAKRHR01. The sequence continues at coordinate 13,005 of JALEHN010000032.1, read as the reverse complement.
GGCCTTGCAAGAGCCTCTAAGGGTAACGAAGATCTTATCACAGAAAATACGGACAGACTGGTGATTGAAGGACTGTTTACCACAATTACCAACGTCAATTTCAACAATGAAACAATCTCTGCGCTGATTGGCCGAACGGAAGCAGAAAAAGAACGCCTTGTGCCCGGATGCTCCAGCTGTTCTTCAGCCTGCGGCAGGAATAACAATTACGATATGAATGAATTATGGGATGCAGATGAGGATATCCGTTCCCTTAAATCACTGATTCTCTTCGGTATCCGGGGGATTGCGGCCTACGCATACCATGCAGATGTTCTCGGTTACCGTGATGCCGACATCAGCAAGTTCTTCTACAAAGCGCTTTTTGCCATCGGCATGAAAGACTGGGATATGGAGAAACTTCTTCCCATCGTCATGGAAGTCGGTGAAATCAACCTCAAATGCATGGCGTTGCTTGATAAAGCCAACACTGAGACTTACGGCAATCCCGCCCCTGCCAAAGTAAGCCTGACCGTTGAAAAAGGTCCGTTTATTGTGATATCAGGACATGATTTTTATGACCTGAAATGCCTTCTTGAACAGACAAAAGATAAAGGCATCAATATTTATACCCACGGCGAGATGCTTCCTGCCCACGCTTATCCCGAACTTAAAAAATATCCGCATCTGAAAGGTAATTTCGGAACTGCCTGGCAGAATCAGCAAAAAGAGTTTGCTGATATTCCGGCGCCCGTCCTTTTTACGACCAACTGTCTCATGCCGCCAAAAACAAGCTATGCCGACCGTGTGTTTACAACTGAGGTCGTATCTTATCCTCAGCTTACGCATATCGGTGATAACAAAGACTTTACGCCGGTGATTAAAAAAGCGCTGTCTCTCGGCGGTTATCCAACGGATATGCACTTTACCGGTATCAACGGAGGCAAAGAGGTGGTAACCGGATTTTCACACAATGCAGTTCTTTCTGCTGCCGACACCATCATCGATGCAGTCAAATCAGGTACAATCCGCCATTTCTTTCTTGTGGGCGGATGTGACGGAGCAAAACCGGGACGCAATTATTATACCGATTTCGTAAAGCAAACACCCGCTGACACCGTGGTGCTGACTTTAGCCTGCGGCAAGTATCGCTTCAATGACCTTGACCTTGGCACAATTGGTGGGCTGCCCCGCATGATGGATATGGGACAATGCAATGATGCCTACAGCGCAATCAAAGTTGCCGTTTCACTTGCCGAAGCTTTCCATTGCGGCGTTAACGACCTGCCGCTTTCAATGGTGCTGTCCTGGTATGAGCAGAAGGCGGTCTGCATCCTCTTAACGCTCCTACATCTCGGCATCAAAAACATTTTGCTCGGGCCTTCTCTGCCTGTGTTCATATCCCCAAATGTTCTGAACTTTCTGGTGAAGAATTACAATATCGCACCGATTTCTACACCTGAAGATGATTTAAAGAAAATACTTGGATAAAACAAAGCGGCAGGGAAATCCCTGCCGCTTTGCTATAACTACCACAGCTTTAACATCATAAATACGCCCGGGATCCATGCTGTTACAATGCCTTCAAACACCTGAAGGCACGGAACAAACTTCCCAAGCTTTTTGCCCATAATATCTTCCACAAAAGCTGTGCCCCACAAAATGGCCCATAAATACCAGATAAACGCCCAGCGGATATCCGGCTCAATATGAAGTGCCGCGCTGCCGGTAATCCCTTCAATTGTGCCGAATACAACCGCATTCACTGCCACAAAAGTTGAAAACCATGCAAACGGTATGGGACTTAAGCTTAAAAATCTTTTCATCTTTTAAACACGCGCGCAGCGTTTTCATACATCAGCTTATGTAAATAGGGTTTTATTCTTTCCGTATTTTCCAGATCACGTACTTTTGAAGCCACCATCTCTTTTGGTGTATAAGGAAAATCACCGCCAAACATCACATGATCTTCATCGGTCAGCGTCATTAATATATCAATGCCCCGGGGCAGACAGTCACCGGCAACATCAAAATACAATGCTTTCATGCTTTTTGTGACATCCACAGGCCGTCCAACACCTTTTGAAGCCAGCACTTTTGTGATGCCCGTCAGGCGGTCAATGAGATTTGGCAGGAATGACCCGCAGTGCGGCACGATGACTTTGATATTTTCATACCGTTCAAGTGTTCCCGATGTGATCAGATTAATCACAGCCCTTGTTGTATCACCGATAAATTCAAACAGAGGCAATGGTCCCGCAGTAAAACATCCGCCCGGCACCTTTGCCGGTGCAGCCGGGTGCAGAATCAGTACAGCTTTTCTGTCATTCATCGCCTTAAACAACGGATCCATCACCGGATCTCCCGGATAAATACCGCAGGCATTGCTTGGCAGCTTCACCGCATCCGCTCTCAGTTCATCAAAAGCGTACGCCATTTCTTCAATACATGCATCGATTTCCGGAGCCGGAAGCGATGCCGCAAAAAGAAATCTGTCCGGATACTGTTTTTTTAATGCGGCGGCACTTTCGTCCATCAGCCTTGCAAGCTTGACGGCTTCGTCCGCATTTCCCGAATGAAAATGCGGCGACGAAACAGATAGCAGGCTTTTTTCAATCCCTGCCATTTCCATATAATCCAGATGCTCTTTCACACTCCATGTCGGCGCAGGAAATCCGTCTTCCATTTCTCTGTGATTTTTCTTTAAACTTTCCATATATTCCGGAACAATAAAATGGGAATGTACATCAAATATTTTTATCATAAAATCCACGACCTTTTTTAAATACATTCTAACACAAAATGTCCGTATTTTACAGTACGAAATATTGCTTGAAGTCTGTAAATTATCCCTGTATAATAATCAAATAAGGGGATTTGTTCAGAGCCAGCCCCCGGACAATGACAAACAAAGAAGCTTTGACACTTTCGTAAAATATGGAACGGAGACAGCTATGAAACAGATGTGGAATGATAAGCCCTATCATTCTCTGGATTATCATTTAAAAAGTTTATTTGGCGAAAAGGTTTATAAACTGGCCATCGACGGCGGTTTTACCTGCCCCAACAGAGACGGTACCCTTGGCAGCCGCGGCTGTATTTTCTGCAGCGTGGGCGGATCCGGCGACTTTGCCGCCTCAAGAGATTTGTCCATTAATGAGCAGATTGCCCGGGGTAAAGAATTACTTCAGAATAAAAATACCGGCAGCCGCTATATTGCCTATTTTCAGGCTTTTACAAACACGTATGCACCGGTTTCCCGCCTGAGGAAGCTTTACATGGCGGCAGTCATGCATCCGGATATCGCAGCCATCGCCATCGGTACACGTCCGGACTGCCTTGGCGATGATGTCCTTGACCTGCTTTGTGAGATTAATGCTATCAAGCCTGTGATTGTGGAACTTGGTCTGCAGACCATTCACGAGAAAACAGCACAGTTTATCCGCCGCGGTTACCCGCTGTCTGTCTTTGATGAGGCTGTGCGTAATTTAAAAAATCTTCATATCGAAACGGTTGCCCACACCATCATAGGACTGCCCGGCGAATCCGTATCCGCTATGCTTGAAACAGCCGACTATCTGGCATCGATGAAAATTGACGGTATCAAACCACAGCTTTTGCATGTGCTTGAGGGCACAGATCTTGCCGGAGTTTACCGTGAAAAACCGTTTCACATTTTAACTGAAGAAGAATATATCGACATTTTAATTCAGGTGATAGAAATTTCACATCCCGACACGGTCATTCACAGACTGACAGGGGACGGTCCGAAACGGCTGCTCATCGCGCCGCTTTGGAGCGGCTATAAAAAGAAGGTTCTCAACGATATCCACCATGCCTTTAAGGTGCAAAACACATGGCAGGGACGAAACTGCAGAAAGGAGTATTTATGACGACAGATACATTGACATTTGCAAAGCTGATTGTATTATATATGCTTGATAAAGTTGACTTCACACTGACAAACTCTCAGATTTCTGAGTTTGTTATTGATAAAGGCTATACAAACTATTTCACTTTGCAGCAGGCATTTTCAGAGCTGGAAAGCGCGGACTTTATATCTTCGCATACGGTCCGCAACAGCTCCCACTATGCCATTACCGATGAAGGCAGGCATTCTCTGGAATATTTCGGAAAAAGCATTTCTGATGATATCAAATCCGAAATTGATGAATTTTTAAAAGCCAACCGTTACCATCTGCGCTCGGAAAATGAAATTCTTGCCGACTACTATCAGGAAAAGCCTGATCAGTATATCGTCCGGTGCCAGATCAAAGAAAAAGGTCAGTCTCTTGTCAACCTGATCCTTTCTGTCACCTCTGAACAGCAGGCCATCACCATCTGTGACAACTGGCGGAAAAAGAATTCCGAATTTTATAACACTCTGGTGCATACACTGTTTTTAAAATAACTGTATGACCCTGTAAAAATCACCAAACTTTATGAAGCAGTCTTAAACCTCTGTATTTTAAGACTGCTTTTTATAAATCCTGTTTTCTATAAATCCTGCTTTCGAAATTGCCCCGGCGTCATATTAAACCGTTTTTTGAACAGCCGGTTAAAGTTTGACAGGTTATCAAAGCCTGTCCTTTCGGCAATTTCAAGGATATTATCACCGGTCGTCCGAAGCTGCGCGGCTGCCCGGTCCAGACGGTATTCAATCAGATACGCATTAAATGCCGAGCCCGTAGCTTCTTTAAACCAGCGCATAAAGTGACTGGCACTGTAGCCGCACCCGGCAGCCATATCTTCCACCGTCAGCTTTTTATCATAATTTTCTTCGATTGCCGCCAGAACTCTTTTTATTTTCTGCATATTTTTATTTTCTTCAGTATACGAAGCATCTTCTCTTGCTATTTGAAACAGCAGTGAAACCACCGAAAGAAGCTGACCTTTGACCCCCAGTTCATATCCCGTGGGACGTCTGGCACAAAGGTCATCAAGCACATCAAGGCATGCGCAAATCTGCCCGTACATCGGATGATCAACAGTAATATGCGGCGGAAATACAATTTTTCCGCCAATCAGCGGCTGCAGATATTTCTGGCTGCATATATCCACACAGTTACTTCCGATAAAACTCATATCAAAAATAATATTTTCATATTCCATCCTTGTTTTTCTAAGTTCACGAAGTCCGTGAAGGTGCCCCGGCTGAACAACAAAAATATCGCCCGCCTGCGCCTTAAACACATTAAAATCTACCTGCGCGATACCGCTGCCCCTCTTAATATAAATCAGCTCCATGCTGTCCTGCCAGTGCAGCGGTACAAAGGAAAAGTCCTGCGGAATCGTACACGGATAAACATTAAATGCAAACATTGTATCAGCATGACGTTTCGTCTCATGATATGCCATTGTTCTAATTTTCTTTATTTTTTCAACATTTTCCATAATTTATACATTTTTACACTTTCTTATTTATTTTCAGCTTTGATAGGATTGTACTATATGTTGATGCTATTATACAAGCATGTTCTGAAAAAATATGTTAAAAATATAATATCCTTTAATTAAGGTGACACTTATTTGAAACTTTCTTTTGTGAAAGGAGACATAATGATAATGAAAACAATGACTATGAAAGAAATGGAATCAAAATTAACAGACCTTTGTAAAAAAAATATCGCAGACTGCAGTTATGAAGACATATATACCGCACTGCTTCATATCGTTGATGAAGAAAGCGCAAAACATGTTCAGCCTGTCTGCGGCCGCAAACTTTATTATATATCCGCCGAGTTTTTAATCGGTAAGCTGCTTAGCAACAATCTGATCAATCTCGGACTGTATGATGCCGTCAAAGACTGCCTGGAAAGTCACGGCAAATCTATGGCGGAACTTGAAGAAACCGAACCGGAGCCAAGCCTTGGCAACGGCGGCCTCGGACGTCTGGCCGCATGCTTTCTGGACTCTCTTGCAACTTTAAACCTTCCGGGAGACGGCATCGGCCTTCGCTATCACTGCGGATTATTTCATCAGAACTTTGAAAATAATCTTCAGAGTGAAACGCCGGATTTCTGGCTCGGCAGCCATGACTGGGCAAAAAGAACCGAAAAAACGTATACCGTATCTCTCGCCGGCAAAGAATATGAAGCAAGACTTTATCAGATTGCTGTCACAGGATACGAAGGACGTACAAACAGCCTGAATCTCTTTGACCTTGACACCATTGACCCTTCTGTCATCGGCGACGGTATCAGTTTTGATAAATCTGATATTTCCAAAAACCTGACATTATTTCTTTATCCCGATGACAGCGATGACGCAGGCCGCCTGCTGCGCATCTATCAGCAGTATTTAATGGTCAGCGCCGGTGCTCAGATGATTATTGAAGAAAGCATCGAACGGGGAAGCAATCTCCACGACCTGTACGATTATGCCGCTGTGCAGATTAACGATACGCATCCGTCTATGGTCATTCCTGAGCTGATCCGTCTTCTCTGTGACAAAGGTATTGACTTTAACGAAGCTGTAGAAATCGTAACAAAAGTCTGCGCCTATACAAACCATACCATCCTTGCGGAAGCACTCGAGAAATGGCCAAAACATTACCTTGACACTGTTGTGCCTCAGCTTGTGCCGATTATCGAAAAGCTTGATGCCATTGTCCGTGAAAAAACCGATGATATATCCACAGTGATCATCGACAATAACCAGGTTGTACACATGGCTCATATGGATATTCACTTTTCACACAGTACAAACGGTGTTGCCGCACTCCACACGGAAATATTAAAGAACAGCGAATTAAATAATTTTTATAAACTGTATCCTGAAAAATTTAATAATAAAACAAACGGTATTACTTTCAGAAGATGGCTTTTAAAATGTAATTCTCTGCTTACTGAATGGATCAAAGCACATATCGGCTCCGGCTTTGAAAAAGACGCTGCCGAACTGGAAAAGCTTTCAGCTTTTGCAGATGACAAAACCGCCCTTGCGCAGCTTGCCGATATTAAACAAAAAAACAAACAGGCACTGGCAGACTGGCTTCTCCATACGCAAAATGTGACTGTTAATCCGGACAGTATGTTTATGATCCAGTCCAAACGACTGCACGAATATAAACGCCAGCAGTTAAACCTGCTCTACCTGATCCATCAGTATTTTGAAATTAAAGCAGGCCATACACCGATGGCTCCGATCACCGCTATTTTCGGCGCAAAGGCAGCCCCTGCCTATACCATTGCCAAGGACATTATCCATGCGCTGCTGACACTTTCCTCTGTGATTGCCAAAGACCCTGAAGTTTCAAAATGGATGCAGATCGTATTTATTGAAAACTACAATGTCACTGCCGCTGAAAAAATGATTCCTGCCTGCGATTTATCTGAACAAATCAGCCTTGCTTCTAAGGAAGCTTCAGGCACCGGCAATATGAAGTTTATGCTCAACGGCGCTCTGACACTGGGAACACTGGATGGCGCCAATGTTGAAATTGCCGATGCTGTCGGAAGAGATAATATTTACATTTTCGGCCAGAGCAGCAATCAGGTGATCCGCCGTTATCAAAACAGCGATTACTGCGCCCGTGAATGGTATGAAACCGACGATAATATCCGCAGAGCTGTTGATTTCCTTACAAATGATGTGATGTGTCAAAACGGTCTTAAAGAACATCTTGAGCGTCTTCAGAATGAACTGATCTATAAAGACTGGTTCCAGACACTGCCTGACTTTAACGCATACATCGTCCGCAAAAATCAGGCCATCGCAGACTATGCATCAAATCCGTCAGAATGGACAAAAAAAGCGCTGATCAACATCAGTAAAGCAGGATTTTTCTCATCGGACAGAACAATAGCCGAATATAACAACGATATCTGGCATTTAAAATAAATGTAACTGTTCAGAGCCAACCGCCAAATAAAATTTAAAAAACAGTCTTAAAAATGCAAGAAAGGCTTTGACTGCTCTTTGCGAATTTCATGGATTTCTTTCCTGTTTTCGCATGGAACAGCCAAAGCCTTTTATAATGACACGAATTACAGATTATTCGTTAACTTTATATTTATTACCGTTTTCTGCTTTCACCTCGCAGAGCTTTCCGTTAATAACAGCATCCTCAATCGGCTGTGTCGTATAAATAACATATCCTGATGCATCCATATCTGTCTCAATGACAGCACGTCCGCCCTCATAATAAGCCTTAAAGCTGTAGTTTTTGTCATCACCGTATATCTGCCTGTCAATTTGATTCACAAGATTTACATAAACGGTATAATCTTCAAAAAACTTTTCCGGTGAATGCATTTTTGCTTCATTTAAAACAGGAATCACAGTATCTTCCCTGAAATATAACGGCAATGTATCAAGCGGGCAGTCCTGCGCAATCCAGCGTCCGCCCTGGACGCGTTTTTTTGTATTCCAGTCGATCCAGCTTCCCCATGGAAGGTAAACATGCTGTATTTGCTGATCAAACACCGGCGCCACAAGCAATGCGTCCCCCAGCATGTATTGGGTCGAAATTTCACGTGTATTCAGATCATCCTGGAATTCCAGAAGCATTGCACGCATCATCGGGAGCCCTTCCTTATGTGTCTCACAGGCAAGGCTATACAGATACGGGAATAAACGGTATCTGAATTTATTGATCTTTAAAAATGCTTCCTGAGCTTCCCCGGAATATTCCCACGGCTCTCTAGGCGTTGCCTGTCCATGGCTGCGGCTTAACGGTGCTAAAAGTCCCATCTGAACACTTCTGACATACTCTTCATCACTTGGCTTTGAACGATTGCCCTCATAATCACAGTTGTAAAAACCGCCAATATCAAAACCCCAGAAAGATACGCCGCTGATGCCGATACTTAAACCGCCGCGTAAAATAGCCGCCAGGTTATTCTGATGTGTTGAAGAATCACCTGCCCAGTTTGCCGGATAATTCTGGCTGCCTGCATAACCGCTGCGTCCCCACAGCAATGCCTTCTGCCCTTTCTTTTCCTTAACTTCCTGTGAAGCTTCATAAATCGTTTTTGCATAAAGCAGCGGATATTTATTGTGTGATTCCTTTCCGGTTGTACCATCAAAGAAAACTGCAGTTTCAGGAATCTCCTCAGAAAAATCGGTTTTTATAACACCAACCCCCAGCTCCATCAGGCGATGCACTTTATCTTTGACATATGCTACTGCTTCCGGATTTGTAAAGTCAATAGCCGCCGTTGTGGCCCCACCTAAATCACCTTCGCCCTCAGCCGGTACGAACTCACATGTACCTCCATGAGTATTTTTCAAAAGATATCCAAGGGACTCAAGCTTTATAAATGATGGATTTATCTCTCCGGTGCGTGTATATTTCGAAACATAAGGATACATCCAAAGTGATAACCGGACACCCTTACGCTCAAGGTTTTCAATCATTTCCTTTGGATTCGGAAAACGTTTTTCATCAAACTGAAGAATGTCTTCATTTTCCTCATCCTGCCATGCATCAATATGAATCACATCCATAGACATGCCAAAATCAGCCGCCCGACAAACAACACTTTCCACTTCTTCACGGGTAAAATAACTCATCTTTGACATCCAGAAACCAAAAGCCCACTTAGGAATCATATCCGAGCGTCCGCTGAGTGCTGTATAATCTCTGATCAGCCCTTTATAATCCCTGTTGCAGAATACATAATAATCAATGTACGGATCCAGTGTCTGCATCGTATAAGATACTTCTGATGTAGCACCCATATTGAATTCTGTCTTTGTATATGTATTTAAAAGCACGGAATATCCGTATGAGCTCATAAAATACGGCATTCCCTTATAGGAACGGTCTGAATTCGTCGAGAGTGCATCCTTTTGCCATACCTTTATGATCTGGCCCCGTTTATTAAATTCTGTAAATTTTTCACCGAAACCATAGAAGCCTTCATCTGTATACATATAATAGGTATCAAAAGTATTCATGACCTTTTTTGTCTCAGGATCAAACTCAAACCCCAGCGGCATCGCTTTATACTTCTGATCCACATCCAAATCTTTAATATGTTCCTTTGTCATCAGCCTTCCGTCAAGACGGACAACAAGTTCCCACGGGCACTTGCGGATTGCCAGTTCAAGCCGTGACGTCCGGATATACACAAACAGCTCGTCTTCACTGACATCAAATGCCGTCAATTTTTTAAACTCAAACACCGGATTTTGCCGTACATTTGTATCATTAAACGGAAACATCTGCACCCGGTAAACGCTGTCTGATGCAAATGAAATCTTTACAGATGCCTGATGATCAAGATATGTATCCGCCAGAAACATCACACTGTCATCATTAACCGTATATTCCCGCATAATACTGACAAAATCTTTATTTTTAATTTTTGTACGGACTTTATAACCTGTTTTACCGCCAACATCAACTTTAACAACCCTGCTCATTACTATATGTCTCCTTTTCCAATCATTTCCTGTCATGGCTTTATCCACGGCTAAGACAACGGTACAATTTCCCCGTTATCTGTTCCATCAAGCACAGCCATGGTCTTAATCCATGCCATTTGGGGATTCGAAATCAACGAACGCATATCACAATTTCGGACACCCGGATTTTAATGATGTTAAAAGTATAACATATTATTTGGCATAGTGCTATAAAAAAGGTCTTTCACTTCATTTCCACATAACCTGCTCCCAAGGCATCTCTGGCATTCTTTTTCTTTTCACAGCTGCACTGCCACAATGCATCTGCTGAAGGCTTCCAGTTTTTCGCATATGCTTCACACTTATCGCAAAGATGATCTACGGATTCCGGTGACTGAAGATCGGTAGAATGGGCGCCGGTCTTTTTAACTATTTCACGGAGCTTTTCAGGATTTTCAAGCATCGGACAAGGCCGCAGATGATTATCATTAAATGGCTGGGCGTCATGATAAGCCATAAATATCGGTGACTGCATAACTTCCAGAAGTGACATCTCCCGGATATTGGCATTTGAATAATGCATAAATACACACGGATCACAGTCGCCGTTGGCATTGATGTGTAAGTACCGGCGTCCGCCGGCAATACATCCGCCCACATATTCACCGTCATTCTGGAAATCCATTGCAAAGATCGGTTTCGTTGCCCGGATATCACGGATTCTGTTATACATAAATTCCCTCTGTTCAGGATTTGGCAAAAGTTCAGGTACTGCATCATTGCCAACCGGCATATAATGGAAATACCATACAAACCTTGCCCCCCACTGAACCATCTGGTCAATAAATTCATAAGAGCTGATGGAATCTATATTCCGGCTTGTATAACAACACGACAGGCCAAACGGCAGTTTTTTCTTATTCAGTATTTCCATCGCTTGAATAACCTTGCCATAGGTTCCTTCACCCCGGCGTCCATCGGTTGCTTCCTCAAAACCTTCGATACTGATTGCCGGAATAAAGTTCTTCACCTCCAGCATTTTATCTGCAAATTCTTCATCAATCAGCGTCGCATTGGTGAATGACAAAAACTGGCAGTCACTGTGCTTTCTGCACAGGGCAATCAAGTCACGCTTGCGCACAAGCGGCTCTCCGCCGGTATAAATATACAAATAGACGCCCAGTTCCTTACCCTGAGTTATTATCGAATCAATCTCATCAAAGGTAAGATTCAGACGATTGCCATACTCGGCAGCCCAGCATCCGGTACAGTGCAGATTACATGCAGAAGTCGGATCCAGCAAAACCGCCCACGGAATGTTACAGTTATATTTTCTTCTCATTTCTTCCTGTTTCGGCCATCCGATGAGATTGGCATTCATAAAGAAATTCTCAAAAGTTTTTTTCAGGACATCACTGTCCGTTTCAGTCATTATCTTCATAATCAGCTGGTACATATTGTTTTCCGGATCACTGATAACTTTTCGTATAGCTGCTCTCTGAACCGGAAAACTGTCCGGTCCGTCGCCTGCAAAACGATCCACCCAGTCCATCAGCTTCGGCATATTTTCCTGCGGATTTTTTTCAATATAACCAAATGCTTTTTTGATACCGTACCGCACCATCTTACTTGATGTGTCCATAATCATTACCCCTATCTTTAATCAGGCAGTGTAAAAAACCGCCTTTAACAGCATTTACTGTCATTTGAATTTATTTTACTGATTATTATAGGCATCTTAATATCCGGCATCAATCGACAAAAAAACGCCTGTGTCAAAAATCCAGACACAGACGGTTTTTGTCAAAAAATTATACATTTTTGAATTCTGTATAATTATCCTCTATAGCCGGAACCTCTCCAGCGCTATTTCAATACTTCCGTTGATCAGTGTAATATAATCCTCAAGATTTGCCTTTTTCTCATCGGGCATACCTTCCTCAATCCATTCAAAGAAAACATTGGTACATATCCATACACATACTTTTCGGATAAAATTTCTTTTTTCTTCCGGTACTTTTTCTGCCTGCGGATAAGACATAATCTTCTTCGCAATAATCGGTGAAAGCCATCTGCCGATCATCTGCACATACTGCGTACGATTCTCAGAATTATAAGCATGAAGAATATATATACGGTTGAAATAAAAGTAACCGAACATCTGTCGTACCCGATCCTGCCAGTCCAGTCCTTCTGACGGGTATTTCTGTTCGTATTCTTTCCAGCCTTCTTCAATCATCCACTCCATCAGATCATAAACATCATAAAAATGATAATAAAAAGTCTGACGGTTCACACCACATTCTTCCACAATATCTTTAACTGTTATTTTCTCAATTGACCGCTGATTCAGCAAGTTACGCAATGCTTCGGCAATAGCCTGCTTCGTTGTCTGCCGCATCTTATGCCCCCTTGTCATTTGGTAAAAATATATTATTTGGTATTATACAGCAAATAACTTTGCTTTAAAAGTTTTCTCCAATTAAATTTTCATAAAATCCATAAACAAAAATGGCTAAGTTTTCATTGACATTGAACAGAAAATAGAGTAGAATACAACATGTTGAAAAAATTTATGCGGATATGGCGGAACTGGCAGACGCACTAGACTTAGGATCTAGCGGGAGACCGTGCAGGTTCGATTCCTGTTATCCGCACTGGCGTATTTACAGG
>JALEHN010000017.1 GCA_022770525.1 Clostridiales bacterium | reverse complement strand
TAAAAAAAGTGTATGGACTTGATTTCTCTTTTTCCATACACCTTTATGGTTAATATTTAGTTTGCTTTTAGAGCAACCTTAAAAGCTGCACAAGCTCATGAGGTTCTTCCGAATCCGTTGCGGTCTGCCGGGTATCAAATGTCTGGAAACGGTTCGCCTGATAGAATGACAGCAACCTCTCACTGTTCTCTGCTTCCAGAAAGGTTACCATTCCACCACCCATGTACTGCATTTTTTCAACAATGTCCCAAGCAAGTTCAAGCAATTCCTCACCAGTAATCTTTTTTTCTGCTCCATTTTTGAAATTCTTTCCAAGCTGCGCAATTAAATATGCTGACATTGTATATGTTTGTGACTGTTCGTCCAGCTCACTGACACGCATCAGCTTCTTTTTAACTGTATTACTTACTGTTTCACCTCTGACTGTCAGCGGCTTCAATGCTATGGTAAAATATCCTACCAATTCCATGCTGCTTACATCAAAGACAAGATATGTAACAGACTGGTTCTTTTTTGTAAATTCTATGGAGCTTTTCTTTAGAAAGCGTTCAACATCCGGGTTCTTCGGACAAGAAAAACCGGAGAGAACTTGAAGAAGCCTGCTCTCTCCGAGTTTTGGGTTATCACTATTGAGATATCGCCGTATGTTGATAACAGAAAATTTATTTGTTTCCAACATTTGCCTTCTCCCATTTTTCCATAAATTCTATCAATTCCGCTTCTTCCGTTATTTCTCTTGCGGATACCGGAACACGTACAGGACGGTTTTTGGCAGATGCTTCAATCGCATCAGCAAACATCTCCACCTGCTTCTGACCGGATATGATAAAATTCTTAGTGATACTTGAAGTTGCCATAAAAACACCTCCTTTATCAGTGTGGCTTATCTTCTCTTATTCATACTTCTTCAACTATATTTTATGATGTTATCCCGACTTTTGCAACAACATTTTTATGAATTTTTCAAACAAACTCCGACTATCCGTTAAGGTAATTGCAGTTTCAAAAAAAATCAATTTTAATTTCTTATATTGTATGCGGCATACTTCTTTTCAAAACATTATATTCAGCTATAAAAAACTCCCATTACACAATAAAGTATAATGGGAGTTTTTGTTAACTAATTAATATCTTGTATCTCTATGCCCGGTGCATTATTTTTCAGCGATAGCTGCCTGTGCTGCTGCAAGTCTTGCGATTGGCACACGGAATGGTGAGCATGATACATAGTCAAGACCGATCTTATGGCAGAATTCTACAGATGTAGGATCACCGCCGTGCTCGCCGCAGATACCGATGTGAAGCTTAGGATTAACCGGTTTTCCTAACTGGATAGCCATTTCCATAAGTTTACCGACACCAGTCTGGTCAAGTTTAGCAAATGGATCGTTTTCAAAGATCTTAGCATCATAGTAAGCATCAAGGAACTTACCTGCATCATCACGTGAGAAACCGAATGTCATCTGTGTCAGGTCGTTTGTACCGAAGCAGAAGAAGTCAGCTTCTTTAGCGATTTCGTCAGCTGTAAGTGCTGCTCTAGGAATTTCGATCATTGTACCAACTTCGTATTCAAGATCTGCACCTGCTGCTGCGATTTCAGCGTCAGCTGTTTCAACAACAACTTTCTTAACATATTTTAATTCTTTGATATCACCGATCAGTGGAATCATGATTTCAGGTTTTACTGTCCAGTCAGCATGTGCTTTCTGTACGTTGATAGCTGCACGGATAACAGCTTTTGTCTGCATTCTTGCAATTTCAGGATATGTTACTGCAAGACGGCATCCACGATGACCCATCATAGGGTTGAATTCATGAAGACCATCGATGATTGTCTTGATCTGTTCAACAGTCTTGCCCTGTGCATCTGCAAGTTTCTTGATATCTTCTTCTTCTGTAGGAACGAATTCATGAAGAGGAGGATCCAGGAAACGGATAGTTACAGGATTGCCTTCAAGAGCTTCATAAAGTTTTTCGAAGTCGCCCTGCTGATATGGAAGGATCTTTTCAAGTGCAGCTTCTCTTTCTTCAGCTGTATCTGAGCAGATCATTTCACGGAATGCAGCGATTCTGTCTTCTTCGAAGAACATATGCTCTGTACGGCAAAGACCGATACCTTCTGCGCCAAGCTCACGAGCTTTCTTAGCATCTGCAGGTGTATCTGCATTTGTTCTTACTTTAAGTTTTCTGAACTGGTCAGCCCATGCCATAATTCTGCCGAATTCGCCGGCGATTTTAGCATCAACTGTAGGGATAATACCGTCATAGATATTACCTGTTGTACCATCGATAGAGATTGCATCTCCTTCATGATACTCTTTGCCTGCCAGTGTAAATTTCTTGTTTTCTTCGTCCATAGCGATGTCACCGCATCCGGATACACAGCATGTACCCATACCACGTGCAACAACGGCAGCGTGTGATGTCATACCGCCACGTACTGTCAGGATACCCTGAGCAGATTTCATACCTGTGATATCTTCAGGTGATGTTTCAAGACGAACAAGAACTACCTTTTCACCTCTTGCAGCCCATTCAACAGCGTCTTCAGCTGTGAATACGATCTTACCACATGCAGCACCAGGTGATGCACCAAGACCTCTGCCTACAGGTGTTGCAGCCTTAAGAGCAGCAGCATCGAACTGTGGGTGAAGCAGTGTATCAAGGTTACGCGGGTCGATCATAGCTACTGCTTCTTCAGGTGTTCTCATACCTTCATCAACAAGGTCACAAGCGATCTTTAAAGCAGCCTGAGCTGTTCTCTTACCGTTACGTGTCTGAAGCATATAAAGTTTTCTATCCTGGATAGTGAACTCCATATCCTGCATATCTCTATAGTGATTTTCAAGTGTAGCACAAACCTGTGTAAACTGTTCAAATACTTCAGGCATAACATCTTTAAGTGCTGAAATAGGCTGTGGTGTACGAACACCGGCAACAACGTCTTCACCCTGAGCGTTCATAAGGAATTCACCCATAAGTTTCTTTTCGCCTGTTGCAGGGTCACGTGTAAATGCAACACCTGTACCTGATTCATCTGACCAGTTACCAAATGCCATTTCCTGTACGTTAACAGCTGTACCCCATGAATAAGGGATATCATTGTCACGACGGTATACATTGGCACGTGGGTTATCCCATGAACGGAATACGGCTTTAACAGCGCCCATCAGCTGTTCCTTCGGATCATCCGGGAAATCTGAACCGATTTTGTTTTTATATTCAGCTTTGAACTGATTTGCCAGTTCCTTTAAGTCTTCTGCTGTAAGATCAACGTCCTGTGTAACGCCTCTCTTAGCTTTCATTTCGTCGATAAGTACTTCGAAATATTTTTTACCAACTTCCATAACTACATCAGAATACATCTGGATAAATCTTCTGTAGCAGTCACGAGCCCATCTTTCATTGCCTGTTTTCTTAGCAACAACTTCAACAACTTCTTCATTCAGACCAAGGTTAAGAATAGTATCCATCATACCCGGCATAGAAGCTCTGGCACCTGAACGAACTGAAACAAGTAATGGATTTTCCTTATCACCAAACTTTTTGCCTGTGATTTCTTCCATTTTAACGATTGCTTCTTCAATCTGTCCCATGATTTCGTCATTGATTTCTCTGCCGTCTTCATAGTACTGTGTACAAGCCTCTGTTGTGATTGTGAAACCCTGTGGTACAGGAAGACCTAAATTAGTCATTTCAGCAAGGTTTGCGCCTTTACCACCAAGAAGGTTTCTCATACTTGCGTTTCCTTCTTTAAACAAGTAAACCCATTTAGTTGCCATTTCTTATTCCTCCTAAAAGTATTTTAAGATAAATGCGTGCCTTTTTAAGGCTGTGTGCAAAGCACAACTGTTTTATCTTACACGAAAATTCCGGGTTTTGAAAAATTCGTGCTCATAACGATTATAACGCCAAAATAATTCATAAAAATTCCTTGGCCGCTCACGTTCTTCGTCAACATTATAACATACTTCTATCTTTTATTTCAAATTATTTTTATACATATTTTTCCGGCTTTTTTTACAAATTATTGTAAAAAAAGTCAAAGGTTATGCATTATGTACCAAAGGCGCTTTCCATATCTTTTTCCTGACTCTAAGAATAAAGCAGATTGTCCTGAAAATCCAGTCGATCACCATGGCAATCCATATACCGATAATTTCCAGGCCGAAATTAATGCCAAGTATACGGCTAAATCCCAATCTGAACACAATCATAGAAAAAATAGAAATAACCATCGTCGTTCGTACATCATTTGACGCCCTTAAAGCATTTGGCAGTGTAAAAGACATCGGCCATAAAATCATGGCACACAGACTGTGAATCATAATCAAAATCCACGCATATCTGTATGACACATCGGACAGATTATAAAGCTTCAGTACAAAAGGCAGTACCGCCATTAGCAAAACATTGACACACCACATAGCAATATAGGTCAGTTTCATTAATTTTTTAACATAGAATTTAGCCTGCTGCCAGTCATCGGCACCGACACACCGCCCGACAACCGTAATCAGTGCAAGACCCATCGCCTGTCCCGGAATGATGGCAAACCCGTCCAGTGTATTGGCCACGGCATTGGCTGCGATCTGCGCTGTACCAAAAGTGGAAATCATGCTGACCAGTAAAAGACGTCCCAGTTGAAACACACTGTTTTCAAGGCTGCTCGGTATACCGATACCGAGAATTCTTTTCATGATCCTGAAATCAAATTTAAAATGAAAAAGCTTCTCCACATAAATCATATTCTTTTTATTATGCAAAAGCGCAAGAATAATAACCGAAGCTATCATTCTTGATATCAGCGATGAAAGCGCCACACCGCCGGCTGCCATACGGCATCCGTAAACAAATATGGCATTGCCTGCGATATTGATCAGATTCATGACTGCCGATGTGGCCATTGAAATCCTGGAATTTCCCATCGCCCGAAACAGCGCCGCCCCGCTGTTATACAGTGCAATGAAAGGATATGATAACGCGGAAATCGTAAAATAGATTAAAGCGCTGTCCATGACCGCATCATCGACTGTACCGAATAACAGGTGCAGCAATCCCTGTTTGATAAACAATACAACCGCCATAATCGTCACAGACACGATTGCTGTAATGTAAATCAGCTGATTGGCAGAACGGACAGCTCTTTCCATATCCTTTGCTCCGATCAGCTGACTTGCGACTACAGCACCGCCGGTTCCGAGGGCGGCAAAAATATTGATGATCAGTACATTGATCAGATCCACCAGTGCCACACCCGAAACAGCGGTTTCCCCTGCCGAGGAAACCATAATAATATCAGCCATGCCGACGGCAACGGCCAGAAATTGTTCCACAAGCAGGGGAATCACAAGCTTTTTTATATCACTTTTTGAAAAAATCATTAATATGCCAGCTTATCTTCAAAATATGCTGCAAGGTCTTCGATCTTAATACGTTCCTGAGCCATTGTGTCTCTGTCACGAACTGTCACACAGCCATCTGTTTCTGACTCAAAGTCATATGTGACGCAGTAAGGTGTACCGATTTCGTCCTGTCTTCTGTAACGCTTACCGATATTGCCTCTGTCGTCAAATTCGCAGTTCCATTTCTTTGAAAGCTCTGCGTAAATCTTTTCAGCGCCCTCATTAAGCTTCTTGGATAACGGAAGCACACCGACTTTAACCGGTGCCAGTGCCGGATGGAAATGAAGTACTGTTCTTACGTCGCCGCCTTCCAGTGTCTCTTCATCATAAGCACCGCAAAGGAATGCAAGAACAACACGGTCCGCGCCAAGTGACGGTTCAATAACATATGGAATATACTTTTCCTTTTTAGCATCATCAAAGTAAGACATATCCTCACCGGATACAGTCTGATGCTGTGTCAGGTCATAATCTGTTCTGTCAGCAATACCCCACAGCTCGCCCCATCCAAATGGGAATAAGAACTCGATATCTGTCGTCGCCTTTGAGTAGAATGAAAGTTCTTCCTTGTCATGGTCTCTGACACGCATTTCCTCCTCTTTCATACCAAGCTCTTTTAACCAGTTGATACAGAAAGATTTCCAGTATGCAAACCATTCAAGGTCTGTATCCGGCTCACAGAAGAACTCCAACTCCATCTGTTCAAACTCACGGGTACGGAAAGTAAAGTTACCCGGTGTGATTTCATTTCTGAATGATTTACCGATCTGGCCGATACCAAACGGAATTTTTTTTCTTGATGTTCTCTGAACATTTTTAAAGTTTACAAAAATACCCTGTGCTGTTTCAGGACGAAGGTATACTGTATTTTTAGCATCCTCTGTAACACCCTGGAATGTCTTAAACATCAGGTTGAACTGACGGATGTCTGTAAAATTGTGTTTGCCGCATGTCGGACAAGGAATATTGTGTTCTTCAATATAAGCGCTCATCTTTTCATTGGACCAGCCATCCACTGATGATTCCAGTGTAATGCCGTTTTCCTGAGCATAATCTTCAATAATTTTATCCGCACGGAATCTTTCGTGACATTCCTTACAGTCCATCAAAGGATCTGAAAAGCCGCCCAGATGACCTGATGCCACCCATGTCTGAGGATTCATCAAAATCGCGCAGTCCACACCGACATTGTACGGATTCTCCTGAATAAACTTTTTCCACCATGCTTTTTTGACATTGTTCTTAAGCTCAACGCCAAGATTACCGTAATCCCATGTGTTGGCAAGACCGCCGTAAATTTCCGAACCAGGATATACAAAACCTCTGGCCTTTGCCAGAGCAACGATTTTATCCATTGTTTTTTCCATAACCTTTACACCTTTCCTATATAAGTATATCGCTACTATTTTAGCGTCATCACCGGATATTTTCAATAGATTTTTGGAATTTCTTTCAAACTGCCGCCATTTTAAACGCTCTTTTGCTCCTGTCTGCAGCATTTTTTGCAGTTTCAAGCAGCCTTTTGGCATTTTGTAAATGTTTAAGAGACAGGCAAATGTTCCTGTGATTTAAAGCATCATTTCAAGCATTTCTTCGGATTTAAACTTTATGCCTGCCACACTTTTTAAGCACCGGTCAATCACCGGTTCCATCTGAGTTAATACATCTTCCTTTACCGTAAATGAATAAAGTTTCTCAATTTCAGAAGATATAATATACTGCATGGCATACAAAGAAGACGGCATCACAGGCAGTGTATTTCCGGCAAACTTTCTGCACAGCGGACATACCATACCGGACAGCTTCTCCGAAAAATACTCAAGCTGACCGGTCCGGCCGCATTTGACGCATTCAAACATCTGCGGATATGTACCGTAAATGACAAGCATTTTCAGTTCGAATATACGCCTTATAAGACGCGCCGGCACCTTTTTTTTGCACACAGCGTTAAATGTTGCCACAAGAAGGTTTAATACTTCCCTGCATTCCATATTTTCTTTAGTAAAATACCCCGCAAGCTCCAGACAGTAAAACCCGAGAAAAGCGCCGGTGATGTCATTTCTCAGCTCCATGAAATACCGGCTGATTTCAGCACCGACAAGGGTGTAGGAATTTCGTCCTTCAATAAGAACAAATTTGCCGAAGACGCATGGCTCTGTAGCGCCGAGCATCGTACTGTTCGGCCGCCTGCTGCCCCTTGAAAATGCTGTGATTTTTCCTCTTTCATCTGTAAGAAGCACGATGCGCTTATCGTATTCACCAATGGGCATGGACGATAAGACCATGCCCGTTAAAACAACCTGCTGTACCACTTGATCATCCTTTTATCATCACCGATTCATCATCCATTATCGCAACTGACTTAATATTCCTTTTTATCATAACCAAAGTTTTTAATCAGGAAATCACTGTCGCGCCAGTCCTTTTTAACCTTAACCCACAGCTGCAGATTCACCTTCATATCCAGCAGATTTTCAATCTCTGTCCTTGCCGCACAGCCGATACGCTTTAACATACTACCGCCCTTGCCGATAATAATTCCCTTGTGTGAATCCCGCTCGCAGATAATTGTTGCTTCAATATCCACAATATTGCCTTTTTTACGGTTCTTCATCTGCTCAATGGATACCGCAATGCCATGAGGAATTTCTTCGTCAAGAAGCCTCAGTGCCTTTTCCCGGATCAGTTCCGCCACAATCTGGCGCTCCGGCTGGTCTGTCACCACATCTTCATCATAAAACTGCGGCCCGTAAGGCAGATACTTCATGATGCCTCGTATCACTTCATCGGTATTTTCACCGGTCATGGCCGAACACGGTATGATTTCATCAAACCGGCATACATTTTTGTAAGCATCGATAAATTTTAAGATTTCCTCTTTTTTTACCATATCTATTTTGTTGATGATAAGAATCACCGGTGTATTGCAGCGGCCAAGCTGTTCGGCAATATGGCGCTCCCCTGCCCCGATAAAGGTCGTCGGTTCCACAAGCCACAAAACAACGTCCACTTCATTCAGCGTTCTTTCCGCCACTGTCACCATATATTCACCCAGCTTGTTTTTCGCTTTGTGAATGCCCGGTGTATCAAGAAATACAATCTGGCCTTCATCACATGTATACACAGTCTGTATACGGTTTCTTGTCGTCTGAGGCTTATTGGAAGTAATGGCGATTTTCTGCCCGATCAGACGGTTCATCAGTGTGGATTTACCAACGTTCGGCCTGCCGATAATCGTGACAAATCCCGACTTATAGTTTTCTTTCATAATTTCCTCCGGCTAAATATTTCTTACTGAATTAAACATTGCTTCATGATCTTTGATCTGCCGCTCACTGCCAACCACACAAATATAATGATCTTCAATAAATGCATCGATCAGATCACCGAAACTTCTGATATCATCCACGGTGGCATCAAGCAGCTGATTTCTCTTTTCCTGTATATCTTCGAAAGTCGATTCAGTCATAAATATACCAAGGGAACGGGCGCCCTCAGCGGCCGGTGTCAGCGGTGTGTCAATGTTGCTGACCGCTCCGATAATATACTTTGTCATATCACGGCTGCTGCAGTCAAAATGACGGATATATTCTGCCGCGCCTTCAAATACATCATAACTCTCTTTCAAATTCGGGTCTCTGTATGTGACAAAATAAGCATTGCCTGACGATGTGAAATTGGCCATGCAGCCATAAGCACCGCCCTTCACACGGATATTGTTCCAGAGATAATCATAATTCATGATGACTTTTAAAATATGCAGTGCCCCGTGGTATTTAAAACCTTTTTCCATAAAATTGCCGGCTGCGGCATCAAACTGAACCATTCCTGATGTAATCAGGCCTTCATTTTTTGGCTGCGGCTTAAAATCAAGGTGACCTTTTTTCACCGGCTTCGTACAGAAATATTTTTCAAAAGATAAAATGCCTTCTTTCAAATGACCGAAGCCTTCTTCGTTTGAGGTCAGATCAAACAGTACATTTTCCTTTCTGAAAATCAGTGTCCGCACTTCATCAAGCTTTTGTATCATATCAGCTTTACGCTCATCGAAATGTTCCTGAATGTCACGGATGAAACCGTAAAATCCGATACTGCCTGTCATATCTTTAAAATAAGCGGCTTCATTATAATATGCAGTGGCCGACAGTGCCGCTGCTGCATGACCGTTATTTAAAACATACATTGAAAGTCTTGAGCTTAGCTGATCAATGATTTCTTTCAGACGCTTTTCATCTGAAAAATCGGTTTCAAATAAAATCTCCTCCATCAGCTCCACAAGAATATCGGATTTTTCAAATAAAGCCTTGCCCTCAGCCACAAAAACAGGCTTATATGCCGTCGTGTTTTCATAAACATTAAATACCGTCAGATCCGTCGTAATACCGCCGGTATACATATTGATTTCATCGGTCAACTCCGTATATGAATGCTTCTTTGTATCCATATTGCCAAGGACATTAGAAAGCAGTCCCGCATACGGAAGCAGTTCATTCGTCATGCCGTCTGCATGAAACAATACCTTAAAATAATTAATACCGTTTGTCTCCACATCATGACGCAGTACATGGAGATTTTCCACACGGACCTGATGATTATTGACAGGCATCGCTTTTCTTTCAATATCCGAGATTTCGATCATCGGAATAGCTTCCAGTTCTTCCGGTGTTGACGGTGCCTCCTGGAAAGCTCTCAGTGCATGTGTCTGCTCAACAAGTGTATTGACTTCGTCTGCCGAAAGGCTTTCTTTATATAATGCAAGCTGCTTTGCCAGAGCTTCATCTTTTTTCATGGACAGCCCCTGTTCCGGCTCTAAAACAAGCAGTGACGCATGATGATTATTCAGAAGATACTGATCGATCAATGTTTCAAAATAACCAGTATCCATCGCCTTCCTGAGAGCATCAAAAGTCTCATAGGCCTTAAGATGAATGAGCGGCTGATTCTCGTCATAAAGCCAGCTGTCGTAAAGCTGCAGGCCGTACATCAGTCCCTTTGGATATCTTCCGAAATCCGCTTCTCTGAACTTAAATTCAAAATAATTTAAAGCCCCCTCAAGAGACCTTCTGTTAATGCCGTTTTTCACAAGGTTTTCAAGGGTTGTCCGGATAACGCGCATAAAGTCTTCTTCCCTGCTGATATCGGCATCCTTGGCAATAATAGAAATATACGGCTGCAGGATGCCGTTTTCATAGCTGCCAAAAACATCTTTGCCGATATTGGCATCCAAAAGCGCCTTTTTAAGTACTGCGCCCGGCGCGCTCATCAGCACATATTCAAGAATCTGAAATGCCACATAAAGCTTCGGATCAAGGCTGTCGCCCACAACCGCATTATAGGCAAAATATGCCTTCCCGTCGGTCGGCTCACCTGTGGCCACTGAATATTTTTTATGGAATGTACGCATTTCATCAAATGCAGGCTGTTTTTTGATTTCAGAATGAATTTCCTTAAAATCAAAATCCGATAAATATTCTTTATCTATAAATTCAAGACACTGCCGGACGTCAAAATTACCATACAGATAAATATAGCTGTTTGACGGATGATAATAGGTTCTGTGAAAATCCAGATAATCTTCGTAAGTCAGCTTCCAAATCGCCTCAGGATCGCCGCCGGATTCACATGCATAGGTTGTGTCCGGATACAGCGTGGCAGGAATTTCTCTGAATAAAACCTGCTCCGGTGATGAAAAAGCTCCTTTCATTTCATTGTATACAACACCGTTGATCGTCAGCTCATCGTCTGCATCATTCAGCTCATAATGCCAGCCTTCCTGCTGAAAAATCATTGGATTTTTATAAATATTCGGATAAAATACCGCATCCAGATAAACCTGCATCAGATTCATAAAATCTTTATCATTATAGCTTGCAACCGGATACATCGTCTTATCAGGATATGTCATCGCATTTAAAAATGTGTTTAACGATCCTTTGACAAGCTCCACAAACGGATCCTTGGAAGGATACTTTTTTGAACCGCACAGCACTGTATGTTCAATAATATGAGGTACACCCGTATCATTATTCACAGGGGTACGAAACCCGATATTAAACACCTTGTTTGTATCATCATTGGACACAAGTAAAAGGCGGGCTTTTGTCTTTTTATGGGATATCAGAGCCGCCTGTCCGTGGATTTCCTCCACATAGCCGCACTGTTTTAACTCATAGGCTTCCGGTAAATGTTCAAATACTTCTTTATTCATTCCCACATGTCACATCCTCTCAAAGTATAGTATAACCGTATAACATGTAAAATACTCATATGCAGCCGACCGCATTTTTCGCAGAAAATGCCATCAGATTTTCGCTGCAAAAAAATGTCGTCAGACTTTCTTTCGTAACAAAAAGCCATAGTCCCTGACTAAAGGACTATGGCTGCGTTTTAAAATGACAGATCAGTCGATATCATCGTAATCGTCAACATCATCAAAATCTACATCGTCATCTTCTGCTGTGTCAGCCGGTACTTCTGCCTGCAGCTGCTGAGCAGGTATTTCATCAACGGAAGGTGCAGGAATGCTGCTCTGTCTCGGTTCATACTCAGGAATTTCAACAGGTGCTGCCAGCTGCTGCTGCAGCGCTTCTCTGTTGCTTGTCAGAACATCAAGGTTATAGGATAGACCGTTTAATATACCGTCATAATTTGTTCTGGCAACATCAAGTGTTCTTCCGATTACGCTCTGAAGATTATCAATAATCTCAGCTGTATACTCCAGCGCGCTGCGGCGGATATTTTCCGCATCTTCATTGGCTGCATTCACTGTCTGTTCTGCCTGGGCATTTGCTGAATTGATCACTTCTTCCGCACGTTCATAGGCTTTAACCATAATCTGATGTTCTTCAACAAGCTGATTCACATAAACATTTGTTTCCTCAACCATCTTTTCAGCCTGTGCCTGCGCATCACCGATGATTTTTTCTCTGTTTGAAATAATCTTCTGATAACGCTTGATTTCCTCAGGTGTTTTCAGTCTCAGTTCTGTCAATAATTCATATAATTCATCTTTTGGTACAATAACCTTGGACTGTGAAAAAGGCTGTGGTTTACAGCTCTCAATAAATTCTTCGATTTCATCAATCAACTGTTCAATCTTGCTTGTACTTGCTTCTCTCATGCTTACTTCTCCTTATATGCAAATTTTTCTCTGAGTTGCTTAACAACAAAATCCGGCACAAATGATGTCACGTCCCCGCCATGGGATGCATACTCCCGTACGACGCTGGAACTCAGATAAGAATACTGGACATTTGTAACAAGAAACACCGTATCGATTTTCGGATTAATCGCCTGATTAGACTGTGCCCACTGTAATTCATACTCAAAATCAGTAACCGCTCTCAAGCCCCTGATAATCACACTGGCATTGCATGCTTTAGCAAAATCCACCAGCAACCCGTCAAAATGCCGTACTTCAACATTCGACAAATCTTTACATGCTTCTTTTAACATATTAACACGTTCTTCAATAGAAAACAACGGGGTTTTTGAACTATTCTTCAATACACCGATGATCAGCCTGTCTGTCATCTTTGCAGCCCTGCGTATAATATCTATGTGTCCTAATGTTACCGGGTCAAAGCTTCCCGGATAAATCGCAGTTTTCATATTCTCTCTCAACTTTCGCTTTTTATTAAAAATACATGTTTATTCGTTTTGTATCTTTTTTCCTTTTTTATGCTAAAGCCCAGGCTTTCAGCATATGAAAAATCTGTCGTAAGGTCTGCCTCCACAATAATTGTTGTGTATGTATCGACCAGAGGGGAATCCTTCAAAGCAACAAGCACATCCTTTTCAAGATCATGTCTGTACGGCGGATCCATAAAAATAAAATCTACCGGCTTTTTCATCCCGGACAACTGTATCACTGCGGATACCGCATCGGTCATCATCACACATGCTTTTTCTTCAAGCTTTGTCGTTTTCAGATTTTCACTGATGCAGGCACAGGCCTTTGGATTTCTCTCAACAAACCACGCTTTCTTTGCGCCCCTGCTCAGCGCTTCGATGCCGATCGCACCGCTTCCCGAAAACAGATCTACAAACAACGCATCTGCCAGGTCAAAACCAAGCATATTAAATAAAGTCTCCTTAATCCTGTCCGTCGTAGGTCTTGTCTCCAATCCTTCAATTGTCTTTAAAGGCAGCCTTCGTGCCGTTCCCGCAATAACTCTCATAAATCGAATAAATCATCCTTTATTAAATAAAACTGTCAGTATTTATTTTAGTCGACTTTAGTCATTTGTCAACAAAAAATCATTATTTTCACAAACTTTTAACAGCGACCCGAAGTTTTAACAGTAATCCGGGGGCACTGCCTAAGCAATGTCCCCGGACCGCTGTTTGCTTCAGATATCTATATTGCCTTTGCCCTTACTGTGCCTGTCCCGACATCTGTTCCTCCTGGCGTTTGATCATACGTCTGACCATTTCACCGCCGACAGAACCATTTTCACGTGAAGTCAGGTCACCGTTGTACCCCTGTTTTAAAGGTACGCCAAGCTCCTGTGCGACTTCATACTTAAACTTTTCCAGTGCTGTTCTTGCTTCAGGTACTTCCGGTCTTGATGAACTGTTCTGACTCATAATGACAACCTCCTGTGTTTTTGTGCTGTACGCACTTTTTTGCGTGTTTAATATGCTTTCCGGATATATCGCCGGTAACGGCCGGCTGTATCAAAAATACTCACCGACTGTATTCATATTATGACCCGCTCTCTAAAAAAAACACTGGAAAAAAATTGTTTAAAAATGTCGTCTTTTATTAAGCACAGGTAATTACAGGTACAGATGCTCCCGACACGTTTATCATACGAAGATATCCGGCGTATATATTATAATACGAGAATATCCGGCGTATATATTATAATACGAGCGTATCCAGCGTATGCTTCATATATTCGTCCAGCTTTTCCTTTAATGCCGGGTGATTCAAAAGCCCTGGATCATTTGCTGAAATTTCCTTAGCCGCATCACCTGCCGCCTTTAAAACAGGCATGTCGTTATACAAATCGCCGATTTTAAACTCCATAAGGCCGCTTTGTTTTAAACCGAAGAGATCACCCGGTCCCCGCATTTTAAGATCCTCACCGGCAATAAAAAATCCGTCATTTGACTTGACAAGTACATCAAGCCTGTCACCTGCCGTCTGACTGTCCGATGTATTTATAAAAATACAGTAGGACTGCCACTGTCCCCGGCCGACTCTGCCTCTCAGCTGATGAAGCTGGGCCAGACCGAACCTCTGGGCATCTTCAATCATCATCACTGTGGCATTTGGTACATTGACGCCGACCTCGACGACTGTCGTGGAAACGAGAACCTGAATTTCTCCCTTAGCAAAGCGTTCCATAATTTCATTCTTTTCTTTCGGCTTTTGCTGACCGTGAAGATATTCAACACAGATGTTCTTTGGCAGAACTTTTCTGATCTTTTCTGTATAATCAAGGACATTTTCACCATCCATGTTTTCACTTTCTTCAACCATCGGACAGATGATATAAGCCTGATGTCCCATGCGTACCTGATTTTCAATAAATTGATAGGCTTTTGGCCGGTAAGATGTATTCACCGCGCAGTTTTTAATCGGCAGACGCTTTGCCGGAAGCTCATCAATCACGGAGATATCCAGATCACCATATAAAATAATGGCCAGCGTCCTCGGGATCGGTGTGGCACTCATCACAAGCACATGGGGTGCCTCACCTTTGCCTGATAAAAACTCCCGCTGTCTGACACCGAACCGGTGTTGTTCATCGGTAATGACCAGTGCCAGCCTGTCATACTTTACATTTTCCTGAATCAGTGCATGGGTACCAATAATAATATCAGCCTCATGATTCATGATTTTTTCACAGGCAAGCCGTTTCTCCTTTGCTGTCATAGAACCGGTGAGTATCACCACTTTAATTCCCATCGGTTCAAAATCCCGCACAAAAGACTCATAATGCTGCCTTGCCAGTACTTCTGTCGGCGCCATCAGACATCCCTGATACCCGGCATCGGCCGCTGCCAGAAGTGCCAGCTGTGCAATAACTGTCTTTCCTGAACCGACATCACCCTGAATGAGACGGTTCATTACTTTTGACCCGCTCAAATCCCGACGGATTTCGCACCACGTTTTTACCTGTGCCCCTGTCAGCGGATATGGAAGCCTGTGAATAAAATCGTCACATACTTTAAATTCTGTGATCGGATATTGATTATCCGCCGCTTCGTGACTTTCCTTCATTGACTGGATAGCCAGCGCAAACAGGTAAAATTCATTAAACACAAGCCGCTGCCTTGCTTTCATCATGCTTTCCTTATTATCAGGAAAATGGATCTGCTCTATACTGTAATTATATTCCGCCAGCCTGTATCTGCGCCGGATATCTTCATCAAGAAATTCACTTCTTAAATCTCGGTCCGACAGCACCATTTTAATCAGTTTAATCAGCAAATGATTGGTGACGCCCTCGGTCAGCGGATAAATCGGCTGCATGAATTCCAACTTTTCATTGTACGATTTCAGATCCAGAACCTCAGGCTGTTCCATGGATATCCTGCTGCCCTTTTTAACAACCTTTCCCCTGAATACATAAGATTCGCCAATCTGAAGTGTATTTCTCAAAAAAGGCATATTATACCATTTTAATGTAAGTGCCCCCGTTCCGTCTGCAATATCCAGAGTAACAACTTGAAGCCGGCGCAGTGTCACCACGTCCGGCTTCTTTGTAATTTTTACAGCTACAGCAGCCGTTTTTCCTTCAACAAGCTGCTGTATTTTCACAGGTTCACTATAAACATCATAATTTCTCGGATAGTGTTCCAGTAAATGGCCGACTGTAAATATCCCAAGCTTATTCAAATGCTTTTCTGTCTTTTCACCGACACCTTTAAGAACACTGATCGGATCATTCAAATTCATAGTCTGTGCTCCGTTTCTGCCATATATCTTAAATCGATCAAATTCTAAAACGCCCAACTATTCCACAGACATCACATAGTAGTAAATCGGCTGTCCGCCAAACTGAAGTTCAACGTCACAGTCCTCATACTTTTCCTGAATCTTATCTGCCAGCTGTCCGGCTTCCTCTTCGCTTGTATCAGCGCCGTAATAAATACTGATCAGTTCTGAATCCTCATCAACCATCGCATCCACAAGCGCCAGTGCTGTTGCTTCAATATCCTGTCCCACAGCCATAATGCCCTGATCGCCGATACCCATGATATCGCCTTCTTTAATGACTTTATCGTCAATCTGTGTATCACGTACCGCATAAGTCAGCTGACCGGATTTAACCGCAGCCATTTCCTCTTTTATATGTTCCAGATTTTCCTCTGCAGATTCACCGACAACATAGTTGATCAAAGCTGCGATACCCTGAGGAATCGTCTTTGACGGAATAACAGCCACTTCCTTATCTTCCACCAGATACTTCGCCTGTTCTGCCGCAAGAATGATATTTTTATTATTCGGAAGAATATAGACTGTATCCGCATTGACAGCATCTACGGCCTTTAACATATCCTCCGTACTCGGATTCATCGTCTGACCGCCTTCAATAATATAATCAACACCAAGACCTTTAAAGATCTCGTTCATGCCTTCGCCGATTGAAACTGCAATAAAGCCGGCTTCTTTTCTAGGCTCAGCCGCTTTTACCGCTTCAGCCTTCGCTCTGTCTTCCTCAGCCTGTTTTGCTGCTGCTTTGGCAGCATCTTTAATCACCTTTTCCTGATGTTCTTCCCGCATGTTGTCAATTTTCATGCTGGTCAGTGAGCCATAGGACAGACCTTTCTGAATCGCAAGACCCGGATCATTTGTATGGACATGAACTTTAACTATATCTTCATCGTTGACACAGACGATGGAATCACCGATAGACTCAAGATAAGCTTTAAATTCCCGTTCCGTTTCTTCTGTATATGGTTTTTCCAGCATCACAATAAATTCTGTACAATAGCCGAACTTAATATCCGCTGTATCAATATCATCAGACACCAGATCCTGACTTACACGGCCTGTTTTCGGTACATCGATGACCACATCTTCTTTTCCGATAAAGCAGTCATAGGCACCCTTTAATACTTCCATAAGTCCCTGTCCGCCGGAATCCACAACACCTGCCTGCTTAAGTACCGGAAGCATCTCCGGCGTCTGTTTAAGTACCTCATCGCCGTAGTCAATCACCACAGCCATAGCTTCCTGCATATCATCAAATTCAAGGGCAGCCTCCGCAGCTTTCTGTGAAATGCCTTTGGCCACAGTAAGTATCGTGCCTTCTTTTGGCTTCATAACCGCTTTGTATGCAGTCTCTGTTGCTCTTGCCAGTGCCGCCGCAAGAATTGTCAGGTCAAGCTCTTTGGTCTCTTTAATCTCCTTTGTGAAACCTCTGAACAACTGAGAAAGAATAACACCTGAATTACCTCTGGCACCGCGCAGCGCACCCATGGAAATAGCTCTTGAAAGCTTTTCCATCGTCGGTTCTTCAATCTGCTCAACTTCCCTTGCCGCTGCCATAATCGTCATCGACATATTTGTTCCGGTATCGCCATCCGGCACCGGAAATACATTCAGTTCATTGATCCATTCTTTTTTGGCTTCTATTCTCTTTGCTCCCGCTAAAAACATCTTTTGCAGCATCACTGCATCTATTGTATTCATAGCCACAGCCAGTTCCTCCTTAAATGTAAATTAATCAATAACACGTACACCTTCAACATATACGTTGACTGCGCCTACTTTCATACCTGTAAACTGTTCAATCTTATATTTAACATTCTGCATCAGATTTTCCGCAACAGTGGCAATGCTGACACCATAAGATACGATGACATGAAAATCAAAGCAAAGTTCTCCGTCTTTTACGCTTACATCAATTCCTTTTGAAAGACTTTCCTTTTTAAGCAGCCTTGCCAGGCCGTCTCTCATACTTACAGCAGCCATACCGACAATGCCAAAACACTCAACGGCACACATACCTGCATATCTGGCAATGACGTCCAAATTAATATTTACATTACCGGCATCTGTAACAAACTGACCCTTCATATATTATACCTCCGCATGTTTATAATTCCCGGATAAGCACCCAAACTTTATCCGCTGTCGACATTGAACACTCTCCAGATGTCAAACGGATTTCTCCGCTTACATAGTGTATCGATTTTATTATACTCTGTTTTAGTTCAAATTAAAAGAAATTTTTTTTAAATATATTCAAATCCACTCTTGCATTTTTCTCCGTCTTCTGTTAGAATAGAGTCGTTGTAAGCCTGTAGGGTTTAAGTATGTATACTCAAGGAGGTGCTTTAAATGGCAAAATGTGCAATCTGTGAAAAAGGAGCTCACTTCGGAATTAAAGTTTCTCATTCACATAGAAGAAGCAACAAAATGTGGAAATCTAATATCAAACGCGTTAAAGTAAATGTAAACGGCACACCTAAGAAAATGTATGTTTGTACATCATGTTTACGTTCAGGCTTAGTAGAAAGAGCTTAATTAACCGTTAAACACACAGAACCGACGTTATGTCGGTTCTTTTTTTGTTTGGCGAATACGCCTCATCGACGGAATGCGAAGCATTTTGGAGGTTGCTCTGAATAATTACTTTTATTTTACAGGACAGCAAAAAAAGAATCCCGAAGGATTCTTTTTTTGCTGACTTTTTTATTATGTACAGTAAAACTGGTGACCGTAATTTTCGGCTTCATCCAGAAGAATTTCTCTGTTTCTTGGAATTAATGCCGCCGGATGGACAATAAATCGTTGATATGGTCCGAAGATATCACAGGCTCTTCGCATTTCACATCGGAGTTCCTCCTCTGATACGCCTTCGGTACTGATTAAAATACTGTCCATACCGCCATCAACAACTATCCGTGAACCATATTTTTTCATAATCTCCTCCTGGTCGTTACACGGTGTCAATGCATTAAATGCATCGACACCAATCTCCAGCAGATCATCGATGAAGCACTGCATTCTTCCGCAGCTGTGGTAAAGGAAATAAGCACCGTTTTCATGAATCGCGTCAGCAATTCTCTTTTCATAAGGTTTTATAAATTCTCTATACATTTCCAATGAGAAAAAAGGTGCTGTCGCGCTGGCCAGATCATCCATATTTAATATAACATCCGGATGATAAGCTTTACCTATATGCCTGATTTCTTCAACACGAAAATCCGTAATTGCCTCCATTAATTCATGAAACGCCTCCGGTTCTTCATACATGCTTATAAAAGCTTCTTCAAAGCCTGTCAGGCTGTGCAGGCGTTCAAAAGGTCCGCTTTCAAGAAAAATTCTTAAAAGTTTGCTGTTTTTGTCAAAGCCTTCAAGATCTTTTTTAGCTGCAGCATCCCAGTCAATGCTTCCCAGGTCAGGAAATTTTACTGTATCCTTCCAATGTGCAATATCCGGAACGACATATGCCTTTCTCGGATCTGCCGTATATCCTTTTGTTTTTTCATCCCAGGCCCAATAAACACCAAACCAGTCATACCCGTCCTTAAAACCTGCAGGCCTTTCATACATGCAGGAAGGCATTACTGTTTTATAGCAGCTCATTGAAGTCGGAATATATTCGGGTGATTCCTTACCGGAATAAATACGAAGCGCATTTTCACGTTCACTAATCATAACCTGCCTCCTGATTAAAGTTTCGTATCAATACGGACTTCTTTATTATTTACCCACCAGTCAATTTCTTCCCAACAGTTTTCACCATTATAATTTTGCTGCTTTGCACCAGGGGTCGAACGTCCGTCTTCGATATACTTAATCAGTTTCGTGCGCAGTCGCTCAGCAATTTCAGGCTGTTTCTCATACAGATTATAACGTTCTCCAACATCTCCGATCATATTGTAGAGCTGGAATCTCGGCAATGCGCGCAAATCAGTTTTATTCATTGCATCGGTAGGTCCGCCGGAACCCGGGCAAAGTTCCAGTTTCCAAGGGCCTTCCCGCAGGGAAAGAGAGCCATTAAGGGAGGACATGACTATATCTTCTCTCACCTGCTTATCTTCGCCCTTCCACAGACAGTAATGGGAAATGGAATCTTCACCTGCATTATCAGGAATTTCCATATCAAAGCATTCGCCCCATGTTGCCATGATATCCGAAAGGGATACCATCTGATCAGATACGATACCTTCCGGTATAACCCCCGGATATTTAACAATATATGGAATACGGTGACCGCCTTCCCAGATATCTCCTTTACATCCACGATAAATGTAACTTGGATTGTGACCCTGCGAGATCAGTTTCGGATAATCGACATTGGCACCGCAACCGTTGTCACTGGCAAAAATAAACATTGTATTGTCCGAAATACCTTTTTCTTCCAGTTTTTCCATAATCTCTCCAACCATCGCATCGGTCTGGAGAACAAAATCACCATATGGACCAAGACCG
Organism: Clostridiales bacterium; assembly: GCA_022770525.1. Taxonomy (GTDB): domain Bacteria; phylum Bacillota; class Clostridia; order Lachnospirales; family Lachnospiraceae; genus CAKRHR01. The sequence goes on along the minus strand of JALEHN010000017.1, from coordinate 52,006 downwards.
GATTTTCCTTCAAATTCCTCACTCGGAAGCAGCGGTACATGAACTGCCGGTGTAGGGTAATAAAGGAAGAAAGGCGCATCTTTTTCCGTAAATTTATCAATTTGTTCAAGTACTTTTTTCTGGCATGTCGGAACAACATTACGGACATTAAAGCCACTGACTGTCGGTCCCGGCAGCCATGTCTGATTATATGCACAATTAAACAGCATATCCGGTTTTACGCCGCTGACCGTATCCGGTATAGCTGTCGCATGATCATTTTCAAGATAAACATATGGCGGCTGGCTAAGTGAAGCCATTAACCCAAAGAAATAATCAAATCCGAATTCATTCGGTCCCATTTTGTATGGTTTTGAATAATCCACGTCATATGGTCCGTCACCGGTATGTACCCACTGCATACCAAGATGCCATTTTCCGATACACGCTGTCTGATAGCCTTCATTCTTAAGCATTGAAGCCAGCGTCATTCGGCCCTCTTCAATCATGTTGTCCTCAGATTTTACATAAACCAGCTTTTTTAAACATGAACGCCAGTTATAACGGCCTGTCAGAAGCCCGTATCTTGAAGGTGTACATAAAGCACTGGTGGCATGGGCATCTCTAAACATGATACCCTCCTGTGCCAGTCTGTCAATATTTGCTGTATGAATCTGTGAATTTTCATTATAGCATGATACATCACCGATTCCCAGATCATCAATAAACATTAAAATGATGTTTGGTTTTTTATTCATTATTTTGCACCAGCTTTCTTAACACTACATTCCGAAAATTCCAATCAGTTTCCAATAAGGAATCATTACAACAAAAATCCAGATAAAATTCGTCACAAGCATAATCAGTCCTGCTTTTGCAAACTGTTTAAGCTTCATATAACCAAGGCTGAAATAGAATAATGCGAATGCGATTTCATATGGAAGCAATGCCTGATTAACACCATTCTGGAATACATATAAAATAATATTTGGCGAAATTCCAAGATTTGCTCCTACCTGTGAAAGCGGAATAAGCATCGTTGACTGAGCTGCCAACGGTGTCAGCACAAAATTCATCAAAACACCAATGATATATGTAAGTATCAAAGAACCAATCTGCCCCAGTTTTCCAAACAACGGCATAAACATATCCGCAACAAACTGACCTGCACCCACATTGGCTGCGATTACGCCTATACCAATACATGCTGTCATAAACACAGCAAGCGGCCACTTAATTTCAGACAAAGCCTTATTTGTACCCAGTTTGACAAATGGAAGGAAACAAACAACCGCAGCAATTAAAATCATAAAACCAATCTGGATTTTCAGCACACCGTTTAAAAGCATACAAACAAATAATACAGCTAAAAGAAGAATCAATTTCTTTTCTTTAAAATCCATTTTACCAAGCTTTGCATGTTCTTCTTTCAGAACACTCTTATCAGGAATTGTCTGATCATTTTTGAACATTTTATTCACAACGAGCATCAACACAAAACCATAAATAAGAAATGGCCAGTTATGAATAAAGTACTGTACGTATGTAACATTAAACCCTTCAATAGAAGTACCGATCACTTCAATTCCCATTAAAGTCAATGCACCTAAAAAAGCAGTTCCGCCAACAGTCATGGAAAAATAAGAATTAATAACGATTTTAGCGGCTGTATCTGAATTGGGCTCAATATTTAATGCCTGACAAAGACCAAGTGATAGTACTGCAAGCGGGAAACCAATATTTACCGCAAGTACAGTAGACATAGCCAAACCAATAACATTAAATATGATTAAAATTGTCGTGACTTTTGTGTTGGTTTTCATGATAAGTCCATAGGACATTCGTTTAAGCAGATTTGTTCCGTTCATAACACCTACAAGGATTAAAGAACCAATCATTGCCCATGGAATATTATTTGCCCATCCTGAAAATATCTGTGCCGGCGTTCCCAGATTCAAAATCAGAAACAACATGCTCAATATTATTGACGGTATCATGTTGTTTGAAAACAGTTCAAAAGCGAACATAATCATTACAAATGAAAGTATTGCAAAGAATTCCTTAATCTGCAGCGTGTACGCTTCTGTGCATGGTATAAGAAGAAGAATTACCGGTACAGCAATCGCAACTAACCACCCTATTTTTTGTTTCTTTGACAGTTTTTCATCCGCAACTTGAACAGCTTTTTCGTTCATAATAACTCCTCCTGATTACATTTACATTTTACAAATTCTGCAGAAATATGATATTAAAAATATATCATTGATTCTGTGACTTTTCCGTTATTATAAACACATTTTGTACATTTTTTTAGCTTTTTTCATATCTTTGCATATTTTTTTATGATATTAACTAAAAAGATAAGCATAAAAAGCTAAAACCAGTATTTTTCAAAAGAACAAACTGTCTTCCAGTTTTTCGGGATTGATAATCTGAATCTTATTTTTCAAAACAGTAATAAGTCCTTCATCTTCCATCTGATGCAGCTCCTTACTGAGCGCCGACCGTGTCAGATTCAGTGTCTTTGCAAGCATTTCGATTGTCAGAGGTGTACTGTACATTTTCTCACCGGTTTTCATATAATTTAAATATAGATATGAACAAATACGGTCTCTTGTTTTTTTACGCCGTGAAACTACAACAAGCTGAACAAGATCCAGTGACTTTTTACTGACCTCCTCAAGCACAGCTTTAGTAAATGACGGAATCTCATCCAGCGCTTTATAAAAATTTTCTACAGGTATACAATAAAGCCGGCTTTTTTTCATTGTTATGTAATCTGAATAATTTTTTACTCTGCATATAATATTGACAACGCCGATAAATGTTCTCTCCTGAAAATAGTAAAAAAATATTTCTTCACCGGCCGACGAATAATTCACGGTTCTTATCATCCCGCTTTCAAGTAAATACAAATATTCTGTACGTTTTCCGATCTCCATCAGACGTTCATTCGGCTCCATTGTTTTTATAAAAGAATATTCAGATAATACCACACCAAGTTTTTTAAGCTCATCCATTGGCATACTGCTGCATAATGGTACCTTTTTTAAAGCCTCCGCTGTTAACATGTTATACCTCCCCATATTATATATTCACTATATGAATATGTATTTTATAACATTATAAAAGTCCAGCGCTACCAGTGCAAGCAGTAAAATCTTTAATATTTTTTCAACACCCCTGTTATCAATTTTTTTAGATATAGCTGCCCCTGTCAAAGCGCCGCCAATACCGCCAAAAATCATAGAAATTAAATGAAGTACCTCAAACGAAGGTACCGATCCTGTTACTATTGCTGTAAATATACTTGATATCTGTGAAAAAATAATAATATATAATGAATTTTTTGCCGCTTCTTTGGCATCCATGGAAAAGAAAAAGAATAATACAGCAACATTGCTTGTACCTCCGCCAATGCCAAGAAAAGAAGAAATCACACCTAAAAAAACGCCGATCACGACAGCCGCTAAAAGATTATTCACATGCATGGATGGCAATTTATTTTTATTACATATGTAAAGAAATACACCGAACGTAATCAGCGTCAGGCATATCGCCTGAATAGCGCCAAGCATCCGTTCATCCCCAAAGCCGTTTCTTACAAGTTCAAAAAGCCACTTGCCGAGAAGTCCACCACCTACAGCGCCTATCGCCAGAGCTGTGCTTGTTTTAATCTGAAGCTTCACTCCATCATGCCGATTTCTGACCAGTGAGCAAAGTGACATACCAAGCACCGTACATCCTGCACAAAAGCTGACGGTAGACACCGGAAGAACACCAAGCATATCCAGCACCGGTTTAATAATCACTCCGCCGCCCGCGCCTACAACTGCGCCTATACTTGATGCTAAAAGACATACAAAAAACAATAATACAGATAACATTTTTCTTCCTCCTGACTGTAGTTTTAATCTAATACTTTAACAGTAGCATAAAACTGCCAGGTCTTCCGTTATTATGAAAACATTATTCAAAAAATCTCAAAAGAAAAAAAGGGCAATCTCCTCAATCTCTGAGGAGATTACCCTTTTTGCGCATCTATGTGCATCTGCTGACGCTTTTTTTAAATTATTTCTGATTCAAAAGATATGTAAATTCATCGTTTGCAATAGAAATTTTTACACTATTTAACAACAAATAGTTTTTTCCCGGTTCCAGTCTGTCACCGTTAAGGAATGTTCCGTTGGTCGAGTAATTATCACAAATATAATAAGCACCGTCCACATTATGAATGATGGCATGCATACGGCTGACAGCCGGATTATCACTGAGCAGATAGTCTGCCATGCCCGGTATTTTGCCGATTTTAAATTCATCTTTATCAATAGTAATAATTTCCTGTGTTTTTGTGCGCACAAGATATGGATACTTCTTCACAGGAATACCCTGCTGATTGTCTGATTTAACATGGCTTTCCGGAGTTTCTCTCACCATCCCCGGCTGCGGCTGCGGCTCTACGGACAATTTAATATTGTCCTCTTTTTGCATCTCTGATGCCTTCGGCATTTCCGGCATTCTTGTCTCCTGATACATGTTTGGTGCTTCCGCTCTTTGTACTTCTTCGTACATGTTCGGCGTTTCCGGTCTTCTTACCTCTGCATACATATTCGGTGTTTCCGGCATGATTACAGGCTCTGCCATCTTTGGCATTTCAGGTTCTCTGACTTGCCCATACATGTCCGGTACTTCCGGCACAATGACAGGCTCTGACATCTTCGGCATTTCAGGCGCTCCTGCCTCCCCATACATATTCGGTGCTTCCGGCATGATAATCGGCTCTGAAGTTCTCTGATTCTGATCAGGTATGATAATTTCAGGTATCTCAAAAGATGCAGGCTCGTTTTTTACGGGTTCGGACACTTGCGGTTCGTCCAAAATAATCTGAGGCATCACCGGTTCCGGTACAGGCACTTTTTCAGGTTCAGCAAACATTTCTTTTGAAGCCGTTGCAGCGCCGATACCTGCAGATGCCGCAGCCATACCTGCACTGATATTTTCCTCTTTGACATCTTCTGATTTGTAAATCCGTGTCATATCATCGACAGCAGCAGGTTCTTCGACCACAGGAATCATCGGACCGCTTTCTCTTTTGACTGACGGCGCTGATGCAGCTGCCTCGATACCGCCAAGTACAGCTTCAAGATCATTTGGAAATATCTCTTTGTGAGAATTTACATATGTAAGAAGCCGGCCAACATAATCAAGATTTTCCTCTTCATCATAAATCGCGTTGGCAACAACTTCTTTGACAAATGCTCTTAATGGCTTTACTGTCAGGCCGTGATCACTGGCCGGCATCGGCACAAAAGTGAGCACCTCACTGTCCTTGTCTACAAGAATCAGATCCGAATCATATAATAAATAATCCTTGTTCAATCCGTTTGCATTAAAGAAGCGTTCAACCTCAAGAATACGGCGGACAATATAAACCATTGTTTCTTTATCCATGCCCAGTGTCAGATATTTCCGCAAAGACATTTTATTTGATATATTATATCTGAATACTTCGTTATCCATTTTGGATTCAGCAAAAAGATCATCATTTTGTTCAATGACCTTTTGTGCTCTTTTATCAAGATTTGAGCCTTCAAACAATTCAAAAACAAGGGTCAGATCATAAGGCTTCTTTTTTACAACTTCAAATTCTTTGATATTCATATTCTTTATCCCCTTTTCATAATCCTGCCACATACAGCTTAACCGCTGTCATCTCTGTGTTTTATCAAAATTAAAACAACCGCAGATACCTTTACCTGCATAGATCATTTATTTTTTACAATTAAATAAATTATAACCGAGTACAAGACAAAATACAATAACGCATAAACTAAAAAGACTATAACGCATAAAAAACATCAGAATCATACCGACCGAAATCCAAAATAGGGTGTACCCGCATAACCGTTTCACGGCATATCTCCGCAATGTATCTTTATATTCATTATATGCATCAATCGGTCAACTGATGATGTCACCTGTCAAAACTGCCATTGATTGCCCCCGCCTGCAGCTCTGCATACATAAAACGGGGGATTTCCGGCTGAAAGTATGACGAACCGTCACTACTCAGTGACACTTTTTTCTTCTGCATCTTTGATATCTTTAATAGCTTCTTCGACATCACTGTCTTTTTTCTTATCTCCGGACTTTGTAAATTTATCAATCACTTCCGGTACAAAATCAATAATTTTAGAAACAATATCCTGAGACGGATTCACAGGAAGCATCTTCATGCCGTTTTCTGATATGACAAGCACCGATGAAGGTGTCATTTTGCCGCCCAGTGCACCGGCCGCACTGTTTTTCCCTGATTTATCCCATGCACCGGCACCTACACCAAAAGATACATCGATAAAAGGAACGATAATCTTATCCTGAATGTGCACAACTTCACCGACAACGGTTTTTGATGACATAAACTTATCCATACCGCCAAATAATGACTCCACTGTTGTCCCCAACTTATTTTCTGACATATTATTCCTCCATTTCTGTACACGCCTGTGCCGGCTATGCACCGCTCATTTATCATCTGACATAACGCTACAGGTTTTTAACAGCTTTAATCATATGGTTCAAACCTTTATCAAACTTAACCTTTATAGCTATCCATAAAATGACGATTAATCTTATTCTTCCTCTGATATAAATATGACCTTCAATCACCTTTTCATTAAAATCCGGCGTAACTTCAAATTCCGGACTGTAGACCGGATACAGCGCACCGAGGATGCAAAGGATACGTGCCGTTGTATAAGGGTCTCCGGTACCAAAGTACACACTTCCCGAAAGCTTTTTAGGCATGATATGTCTTAAAAGCTTAAAAAGCAAAATCTTCATCTTAAGTATCGTGCTTCTTCCCTGATCTGAAAAGAAAATTTCACCGACTTTTTCTTTTTTATCACTCAAATCCTTAAACGATTCGGATATTTTTTCAAGCTTTTTTCTGACCGTTTCTTTAAAACCGGTGACTTTCTTCTTTACCGTAACAAATCTTTCCTTTAGTCCCGGACGTTTCTTTTTTGGTTTTTTATTCCTGCGCCTATCCTCCGATTCCGTTTTTTTGCTTTCGAGCTTATCTTCCGATTCCGGTTTTTTGCTTTCGCGCTTATCTTCAGGTTCCGTTTTTTTACTTTCGCACTTATCCTCAGGTTCCGTTTTTTTTCGGTCATCCTGATTCGTTTGATGACGTTTATCGTCATTTACATTTTCCTGAACCGGCCCTTTGATTTCTGATGCACTATATTCTGTAGTATGGTCACTTTTTTCTGCGCTATGCTCTTTTTTCTTCTGATCTTCTTTCTTTTTCCTTGATGTATCAATCAAAGGAATTCCAAAAACTCTAAGCCGCATACGGTTTTTACCGCTGATATTTGTCACCGTTAAGGAAACAACGCCCGGAATCCAGCCGACCTTGACCGTATAAAGCGGTTTCTGATCATAGGAACCCTCACCTTTATACCGTACTGAAACAAACAATACAAGCAGTATCAAAAGCAGGAGAAGTCCGATGATACAAGCCAGAATAATTCCTATGATTTTTAAAATCAGCAAAACGATATGTAACATCCTCGCTACTCCTTACTCATAACCCAAGTATGACCGGACATCAAATCCTCCTGTGGCTTTATACATCTCGCATATAATCGTGCCCGCAAGTGTTTTCGCCTCACCAAGGGAGCCGGCAGCGCCGATAATGTCGACCTGACGGTTTCGCATCCACGGCATTTTTAACTGTTCACTGCTCCATATATCAAACATGTCAGATTCACATTCCGGCAGTGTGATAAAATAATACCCCAGCGGCACCCTTCTGTATTTCATTTCATAACGGATTGTACGCTCCAGCTTTTGCACTGACGGTGCAAGGTACAGATGACTGTACCAGCGTATACCTTTCTTCATCAAATTCCCCCGTTAACTCTGCGCCATCATATTTTTAATAATATCTATACTTGCCGCACGCTCACTAAGATCTCTGCAGCCTTCAATACTTCTGACGATGTATTCGCCCATATCATCAAGTCTGTCAAAAATCACCGGCATACAGGAAAATGTCAGCGCAATCACCGCGCGCTTAAACGGCCGCGTCATCGGTGCCAGTACTTCCTCAAAATGCCTGTCTGTTTTTGCTGTCATTTGATTCAGCCATATCTGATCCACTGTAAAATAGGCTTCTTCGTCCTTAAGTTTTGTAAGCACACTGACCGATGAAAGCTGCAGACATGTATGCAGAACGTGATATAAATCACCAAACATCAAGGCATCGATATCTTTCTTATGGTCATTTAAAATCACATATAATGCATCTTCAAGCATCATATGCTCTCCCTGGTACACAGGCTGGCGGTCTGTCAGATAGCTTAAAAGTCCGACAATATCCTCATCAGGTCTCAAAAATGTTCCTTTTCTTTCAGCGCTGATCTGCTCTTTAATAACTGCGACCGCTTTTTTCATATCATCACTAAAATGCATCACATACGGCACTGTCATCATCACAATCAGCAGATCGTTCACAATCTCAATCAGACGCAGGTAAGCTGTCAGATTGTCCGCAATATATTTGCCTGCCTCAATCAGCTCATCGGCAGCCTCTTTATATTCTGATTCTGTCAGATTTTCAATATCAAGACTTAACATCTTCTCACAGACTTTATATAATACATCACAGTCCTTATCAAGCCGTTTAGGAGATATCGGACGCGCGCAGGCATTCAGATGTTCAAAAAATTCTTCGGCAATATCATTTCTGACACCCTTATAGCACTGGCTGCCGGTATTGATCATATCCAGAAACTTGGTCATCGTAAGTCTTACCGGCAGCTCGCCCATAACACTTTTGATTCGCTCATTAATCAGCTCCGGCTGATTGCTGCCCGAAATATAAATCATGACCTGATCTTTAAATTCCTGAATATCTTCCGTCTCAGGCATATCTTTAAATCTGTATTCGGCACGATTTAACAAATGCTCATAAACCTGAAGTACATAAGTGTATTCATCAATCGCATCCGTTTTTTTAATAATCTCATCACGGATTGCCGTCACTTTGCTGATATTGGTGCCGAGAGCTGAAAAATCTCCGTCAACGACGACGTTTTCAATAACATGAACAACTTCATCAAACATCTTTCTCACATTTTCAGCGTCATGGCAGTCATTTTCCTCAATCAGGTCGTAATTTGACACGAGATTCATGGCCAGCATATACATTGCCTGATTGCAGTAAGATTTTGCCAGAGCATTGCCATAAACTGACAAATTCTTTTCAATATTATATCCTCTTTTCAGTTCTTTAATCACCTTGTTTAAATCCATCGGTCATTGCTCCCCTTATCTGTTTGTTTACTTAACATGTGTATGTGTAAATAAGTGATCCTGACAATATTCATAATTCCCGTTACATTTTGAACAAAATCTGAATTCCAGATGATCTCCGTCAAGTTCCGTGCGCCCGCATACCGCACATTGGTGCCTTGTAATCGTTTTTGTCCTGCCGCCCGCATTGCCGGCAGGTCCGCTGTAAGCCGGGCCTTTTCCGGCATATCCGCGATAGCCCTGATTTGCGGCATGTTTAAACTTCTGACGCCGGATAAACTGTTTCGGCGAATACTGACGTCTCATGATGCCAAAGAAAAATATGATAAAGTTTAAAAGTGCCACAACAATGGCGATACATGTACCATAATTTCCTCTAAATAACGCACTGACAAGCTCAATCAAAAGCATGGCACCGTCAAAATAAGCCAGCCACTTCACTTTGAGCGGTATAAGGAACATAAACAGCACCTGCATATCCGGAACATTGACCGCAAAAGCAAGGAATATGGACATATTCAAATATTCGGTACTCAAAAGCATCACATCACCGGTTACAAAGTATACGATAAACGCTGCCAGAATCGTCCCCACAACACCAGTAAAGTAATATAAATTGAACTTAAAGGCCCCCCATATATTTTCCAGTGTGTTTCCGAGGAAAATATAAAAATACAAAGAAATCACCAAAAAGATGATGTTTGTATTGGACGGGAACATCATGAATGTGATCAGGCGCCAGATTTGTCCGTGCAGTATCGCATTGACATTCAGTGATAAGTACTGATAATAAATCATCGGATTAATCATATAAAAAACATAGCCGATCACATAAAACGCACTGACATAATACATCAGATTTCTGATGGCATATCTCCCGAATTTACGTTCCAGTTTATCTATAAAGTTTCCCACAAATTTCACCTCATCCTTCCCGGGAGTCTTTGAATACAAGACCCCCGAATTATAACTATCTTTTAATTATAAGCACCCTGCGAAATCTTGTCAATATCTGCATCCGCTTTATCCGGCGGAAGTTCTATACCTGCCTTATCTGGCGGAAGTATCTGTACCTGCTTTATCCGGCAGAAGTATCCGTCCCCGCTTTATCCGGCGGAAGAAAAATGGTTGAGCGCGGCTTTAAAGGAATCGGCATCAGCTGCTGATTATACTTCTCAAATGTTTCAAACGTAATGCCGAAGCGTCTCAGTATATTATTCAGATTATCGCCGGGACGCACCCTGTACGCCACACCCTGATCCGGTTTTGGCTGTTCCGATACCGGTACACAGAGTTTTGCCCCTATCTGAAGATTATAAACATTGATATCTTCATTACTGTCCATCAGCTGTTCCACGGTTACACCATAAAGACGGCTGATTTTATACAGCGTATCCTGCGGGCGCACCGTATGAACGATTCCCTGACACTGTACGCCCTCCACCGCATATACTCCGTCACTATAATAATTCATATAGCCTCCGAAATTTTCTTTCATTTCAATATATGCATAGGTCCTCTTATGCGTTCATTACACCGTATTTGCGTTTTACAGCAAAATACGGTCATCCATTCATATCATTTACTTTAATATCAGACCCAAATCTTCCTATTTAAAAAGGATTTTATTGATTTTTTATATTTTTATTCGTTATATTTTTTCAGTAGCTGTTGTTTTTTTAAAATGATTATCGTATAATAATCACGCAGCGGACTGCCTTTTTGTAACCCTAAGGTATACAGGGGCATACGAAAGATTATTTCTTCGGCCGCTGTTCAAAACACCATACAGAATGGAGGATAGACCCACCGGGTCTTAAAACATATGATAAATCATTTATATACCCTTGGCATTGATATCGGTTCAACGACAGTCAAAGTTGCAGTACTTGATGCCGATAAAAATGTCTTATTTTCCGATTACGAAAGACATTTCGCCAACATCCGTGAGACACTTCTTGGTCTTGTAAAGAAGGCACAGGTACAGCTTGGTGACATTGAAATTCACCCGATGATCACAGGTTCCGGCGGTATGTCCATTTCCAAAGTTCTGGGCGTTCCTTTCGTCCAGGAAGTTATTTCTGTATCTTCAGCCCTTGAGCTTTATGCGCCGCACACAGATGTGGCCATCGAACTTGGCGGTGAAGATGCGAAAATCATTTATTTCACCGGCGGCAGCATCGAGCAGCGTATGAACGGCATCTGTGCCGGCGGTACAGGTTCATTTATTGACCAGATGGCTTCACTGCTCCAGACAGATGCCGCAGGTCTCAATGAATATGCAAAAAACTACAAAGCTGTTTATCCGATTGCTGCCAGATGCGGTGTATTCGCCAAATCGGACATCCAGCCGTTAATCAATGAAGGCGCCACAAAGGAAGACTTGTCTGTTTCCATTTTTCAGGCGGTTGTGAACCAGACCATCAGCGGACTTGCATGCGGCAAACCGATCCGTGGCAACGTTGCATTTCTCGGAGGTCCTCTCCACTTCCTTTCGGAGCTTAAAAACTGCTTTATCAGAACTTTGAACTTAACCGGTGATGCCATTATCGCGCCGGAAAATTCTCATCTGTTTGCAGCGATCGGTGCCGCACTGAATTACAAAGAAGACAATAAGATGAATATTCGTCAGCTGATCGACACTTTATCACAGGATATTACGATCGAGGCTGAATCAAAGCGTATGGAGCCGCTGTTTAAAGATCAGGCAGAATATGATGAATTCCTTGCCCGACACAATAAACATACTGTTGCCAAAGCGCCGCTATCCGACTACGAAGGCAACTGCTACCTCGGCATTGATGCCGGTTCCACGACGACAAAAGTCGCTGTTGTGGGTGAAGACGGCACACTGCTCTATTCATTTTACAGCAGCAATAACGGCAGTCCGTTAAATACAACCATCCGTGCGATCAAAGAAATTACGGAAATTCTGCCGGACAGCGCCCGCATTGTCAATTCCTGCTCCACAGGTTACGGCGAGGCTCTGATTAAAGCTGCGCTGATGCTTGATGAGGGCGAAGTTGAAACGGTTGCCCACTATTATGCCGCTGCTTTCTTCGAACCGGAAGTTGACTGTGTCCTTGATATCGGCGGACAGGATATGAAATGCATCAAAATACATAATAACTCCGTTGACAGCGTACAGCTCAATGAAGCATGTTCTTCAGGCTGCGGTTCATTTATCGAAACCTTTGCCAAATCACTGAACTATAAAATCGAAGATTTTGCCAAAGTTGCTTTATTTGCACCTGAACCGATCGACCTTGGTTCAAGATGTACCGTATTTATGAACTCCAACGTTAAACAGGCCCAGAAAGAAGGCGCCACAGTCGGCGATATTTCCGCCGGTCTTGCTTACTCTGTTATAAAAAATGCCCTTTTAAAGGTTATCAAATTGACAGACCCTAAGGATCTTGGCAAAAAGATCGTTGTACAGGGCGGAACATTCTACAATGACGCTGTGCTTCGAAGCTTTGAAAAAATTTCCGAATGTGAAGCTGTGCGGCCGGATATCGCCGGTATCATGGGTGCCTTCGGTGCGGCACTGATTGCGAGAGAGCGCTACGACGGCACGGAATCTACCATGCTCACACTGGATCAGATTGTGAACCTTAAGTACACCACAAGCATGACACGGTGCAAGGGCTGTACAAACAACTGTCACTTAACCATTAACCGTTTCTCAGGCGGCCGTCAGTTTATCACCGGAAACCGCTGTGAGATCGGCCTTGGCAAAGCCAAAAGAAAAGACGATGTCCCGAACCTTTTCGCCTACAAATTAAAACGTATGCTTGATTATGAACCGCTGACCGATGACCTGGCCTTTCGAGGCACCGTCGGTATACCGAGAGTTCTGAATATGTACGAGAACTATCCGTTCTGGTTTACATTCTTTACAGAACTTGGGTTTAAGGTTGTCCTCTCACCGGCTTCATCATCAAAAATATATTCACTTGGCATTGAATCCATTCCGAGTGAATCGGTTTGTTATCCTGCCAAGCTCGTACACGGTCACATTATGTGGCTCATTAAACAGGGTGTGGACTTTATCTTCTATCCGTCCATTCCTTATGAAAGAAATGAAACACCGGATGCCAACAATCATTACAATTGTCCGATTGTGACATCCTATTCCGAAAATATTAAAAATAATGTGGAAGAAATCAAAGACCAGAATATTCATTTTATGAACCCGTTTTTATCTATGGACAGCATTGACCATATTACAAAACGTCTCAACGAAGAAATCGGCGCCGCCTTTAATATTCCTAAAAAGGAAATTGTCCAAGCATGCAGCAAAGCCTGGATGGAGCTTGCCAAAGCCCATGAAGATATGGAAAAGAAAGGTGAGGAAACACTGGCCTTTATTAAAGAACATCATATGAAAGGCATCGTTCTCGCAGGCCGGCCATATCACATTGACGGTGAAATTAACCACGGTATTCCTGAATTGATTACTTCCTACGGTCTGGCTGTCCTCACCGAAGACAGTGTGGCTCATCTTGCCAAAGTTGAGCGTCCGTTGATTGTTTCTGACCAGTGGATGTATCACTCAAGACTTTACCGTGCCGCACAGGTCGTCAAAGCTGACAACGACCTTGAACTGATTCAGTTAAACTCTTTCGGATGCGGTCTTGATGCTGTTACGACAGATCAGGTCAAAGATATTATGACAGGTTCCGGCCGTCTTTATACATGTTTAAAGATTGATGAGGTCAGCAACCTCGGTGCCGCAAGAATCCGTATCCGTTCTATGATTGCTGCCATCAGAATGCGCGACCAGAAGCATATCACGGGACATATGGTATCAAGCGCCCACAATCGTGTGCTGTTCACCGAAGAAATGCGCAAAGATTATACCATATTAGTGCCAAACATGACACCGCTGCACTTTGATATGCTTGCACCGGCACTGCGCCATAACGGCCTTCTTGTTGAGCTCTTGCCGGACTGCGATAAAGAAGCCATTGATATCGGATTAAAGTATGTGAACAATGATGCCTGCTATCCGTCCATCTGTGTTGTTGGACAGATTATGAAGGCGCTGCTTTCAGGCAAATACGATTTAAATAAAGTTGCTGTGGCTATGTCTCAGACCGGCGGCGGCTGCCGTGCCACAAACTATGTCGGCTTTATCCGCCGTGCCCTCGGAAACGCCGGCATGCCGCAAATCCCTGTCATCGCCTTAAGCGCCCAGGGTATTGAGAAAAATCCGGGCTTTAAGTTCACGCTGCCGCTCCTTACAGCAGCTATGGAAGCCATTGTATACGGTGACGTATTTATGCGTGTCCTTTACCGTATGCGTCCATATGAAGTGGAACCGGGTTCAGCCAATGCTCTTCATAAAAAATGGGAAAAAATATGTATTGAATCACTGACAGGACAGAATAAGCGCAGCTTCAAACAAAATGTCAGGGATATCATCAGAGAATTTGATGAACTGCCGATCCATGAAGATATGAAAAAACCACGCGTCGGTATTGTCGGCGAAATCCTTGTAAAGTTCTCGCCTTCAGCCAATAACTACCTTGTCAACCTTCTGGAATCCGAAGGTGCCGAAGCTGTCATGCCAGACCTTTTAGACTTCTTCCTGTACTGTTTCTATAACACGAACTTTAAGCATGAAAAGCTTGGTAAGACAAAAAAAGCTGCTGTCATCAGCAATATGGGTATCAAGGCTCTGGAAGTGATCAGAAATACTGCCCGTAAGGAGCTGGCTCAAAGTAAGCACTTTACTGAACAGGCAAAAATCCAG
Source organism: Clostridiales bacterium (assembly GCA_022770525.1). Taxonomy (GTDB): domain Bacteria; phylum Bacillota; class Clostridia; order Lachnospirales; family Lachnospiraceae; genus CAKRHR01. The sequence continues at coordinate 36,948 of JALEHN010000017.1, read as the reverse complement.
GAACTTGCCAAATATGCGGAACCGATCGTATCCCTCGGCAACCAGACCGGCGAAGGATGGTTTTTGACCGGTGAAATGATTGAACTGATTCATCAGGGCGCGCCAAACATTGTATGTACACAGCCGTTTGGCTGCCTTCCGAACCATATCGTCGGCAAAGGTGTTATCAAGGAGCTGCGCCGCCAGTATCCGAAAGCAAATATCGTCGCTATCGACTATGACCCGGGTGCCAGCGAAGTTAACCAGGTCAACCGTATCAAACTGATGCTTGCAACGGCAAATAAAAACCTGAATAAATAAAATTACGAAAAGAGACTGTGATTCATTTGAATCACAGTCTCCTCTATTTTATCATTATTCAAGCACCCATTTTCTCAGTGCCCAGGCCACACCGTCCTCTTCATTGGTCAGTGTGACTGCATCGGCATACTTTTTCACATCATCATCGGCATTGCCCATGGCTACGGAAAAACCGGCTTTAGTAAGCATCGGCAGGTCATTTTTCGCATCGCCGATGGCCATAATTTCATCTCGTTCAATACCAAGCATCTGGCCAAGACCGATCAGCGCGCTGCCTTTATCCGCTTTATCTGAATTGATTTCCATATTGTAAGGCATTGCCGATGAAACATTTAATCCCTCAAACTGTTTCATCGCCTCAAACGCCGCTGCTCTTGCCCCCTGCTTTTTCAAGTCAAAAAGCACATGCATCTTATGAACATCCTTGCCGGTTTCCTCAAGAAATCCGATCAGATCATCGACCTTAATTCTTGATACTTTAATATATTCCTTTAAGGCCTCCGGTATATCATAAGTCTGTACGATGTCATAACCTTTGGCATTGACATAGCAAACACCGTCCGTATATACCTCCGGCAGTTCTCCCAGACCCATCAGCATTTTTGCAACTGCAATCGCTTTTTTATTTGGAATGCATGCTGTATAGATTGTTTCTTTTGTGCGCAGATCATAGACTGCGCCGCCATTGCTTGTCACCGCATAAATAACCCCCGGAATATCCGTCATTTCCTTTGGAAGTCCGATCAGCGGTCTTCCGGTTGCCGGAAGGACGACAACGCCCTGACAAATAGCCTCTGCGATGGCCTGTCTGTTGACCGCAGAAATTTTCTTTTGTTCATTAAACGTCGTACCGTCAAGATCAAGTCCGACCATTTTAATCTTTTTCATGATCCATCTTTTCCTGTCTTTATATGATGTGTATTATATATTTTCAATCTGCCAGTCGATCGGTGTCAGACCATGGCTTTCAAGGAATGCATTGGTCTTACTAAACGGCCTGCTGCCGAAAAAGCCTCTGTAGGCTGAAAGCGGGCTCGGATGCGGCGCTTCCAGAATCAGATGCTTCGGATTGTTTAACATCGCTTTCTTAGCCTGTGCCGGTCTGCCCCACAAAATAAACACAATCGGTCGGTCCTGTTCGTTTAAAATTCTTATGGCGGCATCAGTAAATTCTTCCCATCCGATACCTCTGTGGGAATTGGCCTGATGCGCACGGACCGTCAGCACGGTATTTAAAAGCATAACACCCTGCCTTGCCCACTTTTCAAGGTATCCGTTATTCGGTATGTAACAGCCAAGATCGTCATGCAGTTCCTGATAAATATTAACCAGTGACGGCGGTATTTCCACATCAGGCTTTACCGAAAAGCAAAGCCCGTGAGCCTGTCCGTCATTATGATAAGGATCCTGTCCGAGAATGACAACTTTGACCTCTTTTAACGGGGTAAAATGAAATGCATTAAATATATCATCGGGATCAGGAAAAATCTGTCTCGTTCTGTATTCCTCAAGCACCGTCTTATGCAGTTTTGCATAATACGGCTTTTTAAACTCCGCAGACAGCGGTAAAAGCCAGTCATTTGAAATCGGCGGCATGATACTTCCTCCTTCGTAAGCATATAAACATTTTTCAAGTCCGGATCTGTAAGCGTTTCACACGCTGTCACCGGCTTCATAACATACGATCATGATTTAAAGGGACATACGGACGCTGACACTTCTGTCCTGCAAATATGCTTTTAAATCCCTGATTTCAAGCTCTTTATAGTGAAATAACGACGCTGCAAGCACGGCATCGGCACCGCCTGCAGTCAGCGCGTCATAAAAATGCTCTTTGACACCGGCGCCGCCTGACGCGATGACAGGAATACTGACCGCATCGGCAATGGTTTTTGTCAGTTCTATATCATAACCGGCCTTCGTTCCGTCACAATCCATGCTTGTCAGTAATATTTCTCCGGCACCGAGTCTGTTCATTTTTATTGCCCACTCAACGGCATCAATACCTGTATCTATACGTCCGCCATGCTTAAAAATATTCCAGCCGCCATCCGGCCGCCGTTTAGCGTCAATGGCAACGACAACACACTGGCTGCCAAACTTCTCTGCCGCCTCAGCAACAAGCTCCGGCCTGTCGATTGCCGCGCTGTTTACCGAAACCTTATCGGCGCCTTCTCTTAATACCGCTTTAAAATCATCAACGGTTCTGATACCGCCGCCCACTGTAAACGGAATAAACACTTTTTCAGCCACTTTCCTTACAAGATCGACAACTGTATTTCTTGCGTCACTTGATGCGGTAATGTCAAGAAACACAAGTTCATCCGCCCCGCTTTGATCATAAGCCGCCGCAATTTCCACAGGGTCGCCGGCATCTCTTAAATCAACAAAATTCACACCTTTAACTACACGCCCGTTATTAACATCAAGACACGGGATAATTCTTTTCGTAAACATAAGAGCCTCCTATAACGCCGCAAAATTTTTCAAAATGTGTAAACCGGTATCACTGCTTTTTTCCGGATGGAACTGACATGCAAAAATATTATCATGCTCCACAGCCGCATGAATCCGTACAGAATAGTCAGTCACAGCGGCGACATCTTCCATATTCTTTGCCTGCAGATAATACGAATGCACAAAATAAACATAGGCACCCGAAGCTATACCATTAAATAACCTGCTTTCAGGCTTAATCTCTATGGAATTCCATCCCATATGGGGAATTTTCAAACCTTCGGCATCAGGGATGCGTACAATCTTTCCCGGCAGCAGTCCCAGTCCCGCAACACCTTCGCTTTCCTCACTGCTCTCAAACATCAGCTGAAGGCCAAGACATATCCCAAGAAACGGTGTTTTTTTATCAACGACGTCATAAATTGTTTTGTCAAGTCCAAAATCTCTGAGTTTTCCCATAGCATCACCAAAGGCACCGACACCCGGTAAAATAACTTTATCCGCCGCCAGTATTTCATCTCTGTCCCTTGTGATTTTTCCTTCTTCACCGATGTAACTCAGTGCTTTTTCCACACTTTTTAAATTTCCTGCATCATAATCAATAATCGCTATCATATGTTTTCCTTTCTGCCATCGTATGGTCAAAGTCTTTAATGTATATAAGCATACACCGATTTTTTCTACACATCAAGCATTTTTAATCATATAATTTATTTCTTTTTCTACATCTTTTCTAATGGTTTAAACATCAAACATTCATTTTTATCATCAAATCCGGTAATATCCAGAGAATTCCATCATTCCTTTAGCTATATTTCCCACCAAAAATCGCGGTTTAAAGCCTCTGTTTTAACTTTGTGTTGCAAAAAAAATCTTTTTGTAATATGATATGTTCTGTTAAAAAATGATTGTTTCAATTTGTAAGGAGGAACTATGAAAACATCATTCTATGTAGAATTTGCCGGCAAACAGATTGAAGAAAAAGCACTTGTTGCCAAGGCAAAGGAAATCTGGTCAGCAGAAGGCAACAAAATCAAAGATATTAAAACATTGAACATCTATGTTAAACCTGAAGAAAATGCAGCATATTATGTAATCAACGATACCGTATCCGGCAAAATCGAATTTTAATTTGTTTTACATATCTGTACTACTAAAGCCGCCGATTTTTCACTTTCGAAAAACGGCGGCTTATTTCACTCTTTATGACACAGGAAATTCTTTGAATTTTCACTGCCACAATTCAGTATTTTATTATCATTACTTTAAAAATCCGTTGACGATCTGCGCTTCAGCCTCCGCTTCGGTAAGCCCAAGGGTCATCAGCTTGATCAGCTGTTCACCGGCAATTTTTCCGATGGCGGCTTCATGAATCAGACTTGCGTCAATATGATTGGCCGTAAGTTCCGGGATAGCACTGACACTGGCCTGATCCATAATAATCGCGTCACATTCCGTGTGACCGGCACAGGCATTGTTTCCGTTGATTCTTGACCGAAACATCTGCTTTGAATGATCCTTTGCCACAGATCTGGATACGACATTTGTGCTGGCATCGGCACCGTCAAGATCCACAACAAAATTTGTTTCCGCATACTGGCTGCCGTGGGTCATAATCTTTTCTTTAACAACAAGGGTTGCCTTATCCTTTAATTTGGCTTTCGTAACACGAACGGTTGAATCCACGCCTTTAATCTGCACTGTTTCCATTTCCATATATGAGCCTTCTGAAAGCTCAACTTCTGTTGTCGGATTCATGATGCGCTCACCTGTACCCTCGCCCGCGCCGTAATGCTTTTCCACATACTTAACTCTGGAATTCTTACCGACGAAAAAGCGATGGATGCCGTCATGCTGTGAATCCGCACTGCCGCTGTTATGAATACCGCATCCCGCAACAATGGTCACATCACAGTCATCACCAACGTAAAAATCATTATACACCATCTCTTTAAGTCCCGCCTGGCTTAAAACTACAGGAATATGCACACTTTCATTTTTCGTCCCCGGCTTAATCATAATATCAATACCGGATACATCTTCTTTTGATACGATATCAATGTGCGCTGTCGTATTTCTGGCCGCGCTGACACCGTTGGCACGGATATTGTAAGCGCCTTCCGGCACATCATGAAGGCCGGAAATCTGTTCAAGTAAATTCATCTGTATTGCATCCATATTAATGTTCCCCTTTATAGAATTTACAGTTGTCCATGCCGCCAAGAAGACCCGGAAGAATATCTTCCTTCGGTCCGTAATCTCTGACCTCGCCGCCGGCAATGACAATGATCTTATCTGCAATATTTAATATACGCTCCTGATGGGATATGATGATAATTGAACCCTGTACCTGTTCATGTAGCTTTTCAAAGACATGAATCAGATTGTTAAAGCTCCAGAGATCAATGCCGGCCTCAGGCTCGTCAAAGACAGAAAGCTTTGTACCTCTGGCAATAATCATCGCAATTTCTATGCGCTTTAATTCGCCGCCGGACAGGCTTGCATTGACTTCACGTCCGATATAATCCTTGGCGCAAAGACCTACTTCTGATAAATATTCACAGGCACAGGCCGTACTGATTTGCTTTCCTGCCGCCAGATTTATCAGATCCTTGACAGTAATACCTTTAAAGCGTACAGGCTGCTGAAACGCGAAACTGATGCCCATATTGGCTCTGTCTGTAATACTCATATCCGTAATATCCCGACCGTCAAAAATAATTCTTCCCGATGTCGGCTTTTCAATACCCGCGATGATTTTTGCCAGTGTCGACTTTCCGCCGCCGTTTGGTCCGGTAATTGCAACAAACCGGTCATCAATTTTTAAACTTATATTTTTTAAAATTCCCTTTTGTTCCTGATTTTCTTTCACATCAAAGGATACATTCTGCAGTTCAAGCATAAGATACCTCCACAGTAAAATTAGTAGGCTAAGGATCAATGATCCGTTAAGCCAAAGAATATATTACCATAAAAACTGCCGGAATGATACACTAATTTACATTTTGCGGCAAATCTCATGTTTTGTTTTCCGGACGGTTATTGTTGCCTTCAAGTTCAAAGTAAAACATCACACCGTCCTCAAGATTTTCGACACCGTATTTTTGTCCCAGCAGATCCATGGAAGCCCTGACAATGGACAGTCCGACGCCGCTGCCGCCGTATTCCCGCGTTCTTGCCTTATCAACTTTGTAAAACTTGTCCCATATATGACCGATGTCCGACTCAGGGATCCTCTCGCCTGAATTATAGACACTGACACGAACGGTCTTTCCTTTTTCTTCAACTTTGATCCTGATCACATTTTCTTTGCTGACATGATTCAGGGCATTGGACAAATAATTATTAAACACTTCCTCAACCATATAAACATCGGCCCAGACATAGACTTCCCCGGGCATATCCGTTTCGACGCGGACATTTTTCTGTTTAAAAAGAATTTCCGCACTGTTCAGATAGTTTTGAATCACGTCGATCAGATTAAAATGCTCCATATTGACTGTATTATTGCCAAATTCCAGCTGATTCAGATCAAGAAGCTTTTTAACAAGATTGTTCATTTTATTTGCTTCATCGACAATAACTTCACAATAAAACTGACGGCTCTCCTCGTCATCATTAATGTTTTCCATCAGCCCTTCCGCGTAGCCCTGAATCAGCGCGATCGGCGTTTTTAACTCATGGGAAACATTGGACAGAAATTCCTTGCGCATCTCATCATTTTTATTGCGGATCTCAAGGTCCTTTCTCAGCTGGCTATTGGCGGACTTCAGTTCACCAAGGGTCTTTTCCAGGCTCTCAGACAAATAATTGATACTGTTTCCCAGTTCGCCGATTTCATCGTTTGTCCGCACCTCATACTTTGTATCAAACTTCAGCTCGGCAATCTTCTTTGCGATCTGTGAGAGCTGGGTTATCGGCTGAGTCACCCGCTGTGTGACCATAAACATAACGAATATGCCGATTACAAGCATCATCAGCGATACATAACATATAAAACGCATGGAAATATTCACACTCTCTTCCATGCTGTCATAGGATGAACGAAGCAGCAGACAATCGCCGTTATCCAGTACCGCCGACAAATACAGGTAATTTGATCCAAGTCTTGATACATATATTTTCTGAATGACATACTGGGCTTCCTGTTTAATGACCTTCATCTGCGAACTTGAATCCACAAAGTCATTGTACATATTATTATTTTCTATCTTATCCTTCGTATCCATACCGATGGAAGAATAAATAATCGGCTGATATCTGTAGGTTGTATTGGTTTTTAAATCATATATAATATCTTCGGTCTTTCTGAAAATCAGAATAGACATGGCTCTGTTTTCAGCGATCTGCTCAAATCTGTCACTGACTTCATCGGTAAGTCCTTCTGTCACACTATCATCAAAATTCCAGAAACTGTTATTATCCCCGAAGGCTTTGGATATGCCGAAAAGCCCGGAATAAATCCGGTTGATCTCACGGTACGTCTGTTCCAGTGACTGCTGCTTTCCATAAAGGTAGTAATCGCCAAGGAAAACATTGCTGGCCAGAATCGTGACAGTGATGATACTTAAAACAAAAAGCGTCAGAACGCCTGCCATTTTTAAGCGCAAAGACTTTCTCATCGTAATCACCTGTTTTCTATGATGGCTCAAACTTGTATCCCATGCCCCAGATTGTCTTAATATAATCGCCTTTACCCTTTAACTTGCTTCTCAGCTTTTTAACATGGGTGTCAATGGTCCTTGCGTCGCCGAAATAATCATAGTTCCATACATTGTTCAAAATCCGCTCTCTCGATAAAGCAACCCCCTGATTCGTCACAAAATAAGTCAGAAGTTCAAACTCTTTAAAACTAAGTTCCACCGGTTCACCGTCGATCTTGACTTCATGTGCGCCTTTATTAATCGTAATGCCGCCCACTTCGATCACATCATCGGGACCGATGGCCATACTTCTTCTTAAAATAGCTTCTACACGGGCAACAAGAATCTTCGGGCTGAATGGTTTTGTAATATACTCGTCAACACCGAGCTCAAATCCAAGCAGTTCATCCTTTTCATCACTTTTTGCAGTCAGCATAATAATCGGCACCTGAGACAGCTTTCTGATTTCTCTGCACACCTGCCAGCCATCCATCTTCGGCATCATCACATCCAGAATCAGCAGCGCAATATCTTTATTAGACACAAAAACGTCAATGGCTTCCTCGCCATCCCCCGCCTCAAGAACCTCATATCCTTTTTTGCTGAGGAAATCCTTCACAAGCTTACGCATACGGCTCTCATCATCGACTACAAGTATTTTCAGATTTTCCATTTCAATCACCTCAAGTTCATCATGTTTACACACATATTTATAGTATACTAAAAAAATATGTACTGTTTGTGAACGATTCACAAATAAAACCTCATAAAAATACTTTTTTTCTCTTTTATTCGACATATAGTTATGTTATAATGTCAAGAAAATGTGAATAATATTATGAGGTGAATAAGCGTGAAATTATTAGAAGATAAAATCTTGTCCGAAGGATTAGCATTAAGTGAATCAGTTTTAAAAGTCGACAGCTTTGTTAATCATCAGGTTGATCCCTTTCTTATGAGGGAAATAGGCCGTGATTTTGCGAGTCACTATAAAGATGTCCATATCACCAAAGTATTAACCATCGAAAGCTCAGGTATCGCACCTGCCGTATTTACAGCATATGAACTTGGTGTTCCGATGATCATTTTGAAGAAACAGACTTCCAAAATCCTGAAAGACCATATTCTTCAGACGAACATCACCTCCTTTACAAAAGGGACAAGTTATGAACTGACATTGTCTAAAGACTATGTTGATGATAAAGATACCGTACTGATTATTGATGACTTCCTTGCCAATGGCGAAGCAGCCATGGGCGCGATTCGTCTTGCTTTGATGGCCGGCGCAAAGATTGCAGGTATCGGCATACTTATCGAAAAATCTTTTCAGAAAGGCCGCCAGCGTATTCTCGATGCCGGCTATGAAGTCTATTCACAGGCAAGAGTTGCAAAGCTTGGAAAAGATCTGATCGAATTCGTCCGTGAATAAACAATTTGCACAGATGTATTGATATAGAGGAAGTTCAGAACATTTTCCTCTATATGATAAAGAGGTGTATCAGAAATACGATACTGTTTCTGATACACCTCTTTTTAACTTCGTTTAATAAAATCGGTATGACATTTCGGACAATGGATACTGATTTTTCCTTTGCCCTTTGGCACTTTAACTTTCTGATGACAGGAAGGACATACAAATATTCTGTAGTTTTTGCGTAAACTCATGTAACCTTTCTGTTTTGCGAACCATCGCTTAATACCGCCAAATCTGCTTTCAAACCACTGGTTTTCCTGATATCGTCTGGAAATATTTCTGGAAAGCATCCTGAAATAAGCATAAACCAGGCAAATCAGTGCCAGCAGATAAAAAGGCATTTTCGGAAAGAAAATATTCAGCACAAGAAAAATCATGCCCGCAATCATCACTGCCCTGCCTAAGCTGTCCACACCATATCTTCCGGACATAAACCGCGCTAATCTGTCTCTCATAAGTACTCGCTCCTTTTTTATTCTATGTCCATTTTACTCGCTTTTTTTCCGAATGTATATTAACAAATTATGAACGATTATAAACTTTTCAGAAAATATCAGCCAAACCTTTGAAAACCGGTTTTATGTATGATCACACATCAACGCTGATATCCCTGTCTGCTTCCTCTTCAGCCTCCGTTTTAAATTCCGCAACTTTGACCGGATCGATCATCGGCAGGTCTTCCTGTGATTTTAATCCGAAAGTTCTTAAAAATTCCTCTGTCGTACCAAATAAAATCGGTCTTCCCGGCGCGTCAAGCCGCCCGGCTTCGCACACAAGGCCATATTCAATAAGACGGTTAATGGCATGGTCGGAACTGACACCGCGTATCTGTTCGATGACCGCCCTTGTCACCGGCTGCTTATAAGCAATAATTGACAGTGTTTCAAGCATGACATCAGTCAGTACATGCTTTTTCGGCTGATGGGTCAGCCGAATAATATATTCATAAGTTTCAGGTCTGGTACACATCTGAAATGCATCATCAAGCTCAATAATCTGAACGCCCCGTCCTTCATTTTCAAATTTATCCATTGTATGATGCACAAGTTTTTTCGTTGTTTCCTCATCCTGTTCCAGGACAGCTGCCAGCTCACTGGCCGTGACCGACCGGCCCATTGTAAATAAAATCGCTTCGATAATCGCTTCTGCGTTTTTAATGTTCATTGTATCCTCCCAACACCTTACGCCTGACCAACATAATCTATTTCAATATCATCAAACAGCTCCTGCTGATGCACTTTAATTTTGCCGCTCTTTGTCAGCTCAAGAATCGCGAGAAATGTCATGACCGCATTTAGCTTTGTCGGCTGCCTGTATAAAATCTCACGAAAACTTAACTGTCCAAGGCGGCGTCCCAGCTGTTCGATTTCCGACATCTTATCCGCAAGATTAATCTCCTCCTGGACAATTTTTCCATACTTGCTTCGTATCGGGTCCAGCTTGTCGTTCTGTCGCTTCATGACCATTTTAAATATCTGATGCAGCTTCTTTATATCCATATCACCCACAAGGGCATCAAGATCAACCGGAGGTTCCTCATAAACAAGATCCTCAGGAAGCGTCATCCCCTTAAACAGTGATTTTGAAGCATCAAGCTGTCTGTCTTTTAACTCATTGGCAGCATATTTGTACATCTTATATTCCAAAAGACGTTCAACAAGCTCTGCTCTCGGGTCGCCTTCATCTTCTTCATCCGTCTCCTCTTTCTCCGGCGGCAGAAGCATCTTTGACTTAATCCTCAAAAGCGTCGCGGCCATCACAAGGAATTCACTCATCACTTCCATATCCTGATCCTGAAGACTTTGAATATAATCAAGATACTGATCCGTAACAAGGGAAATCGGTATATCATAAATATCAATTTTATTAACTTCAATCAGGTGCAAAAGAAGATCCAGCGGACCTTCAAACACCTGAAGTTTTACAGGTATAGCCATATTATTTCTTCACTTTCCAAACGTACACTGACGCCGCAGCGGCAGCATATCTTTAACAGTACTTTATTATTTCCTGAACTGCCGGATCAATCCGACAGTCATCTCTCAAGCATATCTTTTACAATGCTTCATTATTTCATGCCGACAACGGCATTTTATGTGGATAATCATAGCACATATCCGTATTTTAGTCAAAAACTATCCTCATAACTTTTCCGATGCAGTCACCAAAACCCGCACGGGCCGCTGATGCCGATGCAACAATATTTACAGAGCCGATGTCCTTATCTCCAAGCTTATACCTGACAATACCTATTTTTGTGCCTTTCTCAAAAGGTGCCTCAATTTTCGAATCCATTGTTATTTCCTTTGTAATTTGTGAAAAATCTTCACCGGTTGTACTTAAATAAGTAAATGTCTTTTCATATATCGGCTGTATTTGCGTTTCCACACCTTTTAAAACTTCTACAGGAAGCAGGCTCTCCGGCATTTCATCCACGTACAGACTGCACCTTGAATAGCCATAGTTTAAAAGCGATGCCGCCTCCGCAAATCTAGTCTTTGAATCCGGTGCCGCAAGTATTACTGCAATCATATCAATTCCGTTTTTTGATGCTGTAGCGCTTAAGCAATATTTTGCAATTGATGTACTTCCGGTTTTTAATCCCGTACATCCTTCAAACTGCCTCAGTAGCTTATTTGTATTTGTCAGCGTAAACTGACTTGATCCTTTATTTGTCACATGTGTGATATCTTCCATCCATATTTTTGAATAATTAAAAATTTCAGGATAGTTTTGGATCAGCTCTCTTGTCATGATGGCAATATCTTTAGCCGAAGTATAGTGCTCTTTAGACTCCGTAAGCCCGCAGCAGTCAACAAAATGGGTATGGGTCATGCCAAGCTCTGACGCTCTCTTATTCATCATCGCTACAAATCCGTCTTCCGTACCGCCGATGTACTCTGCCATTGTCACAGCCGCGTCATTGCCTGATGCTATAACGATACATTTAATCAATGTCTCTACCGTCTGCTGTTCGCCCTCCTCCAGAAACACCTGAGAACCGCCCATGGATTTTGCATGAGCACTTGTTGTCACCATATCTTTCATATTGATTTTCCCCGAATGTACGGCTTCAAAAATCAAAAGCAGTGTCATCACCTTTGTCACACTGGCCGGTGTCCGCTGTTCATCCGCATTTTTTTCATAAATAATCTGACCGGTGGAAGCCTCCATCAAAAGCGCGCACGGTGACTGTAAATTCAGATCATCACCCTGTTTTTCGCTGCCTCCATCATCCTGCGCAAACACCGTATTTCTAAACACCATCAAAAAGACAAAGACCAGACATACTGTCTTTTTCAAACGACCTATCATGGAAAAACCCCTTTTGAAGCATATATTTACATTCTAATAATAAAAGATAAAAAATAGTACAGGAAAGTCAACCGATTTTCCTGTACCCGGAGGATTTCATCGTATAGAAAACGCCGTTTTCCATTAAAACGTGCGCCCGCCGGGCGCACTTAAAAAGGGTACAGTAGTGTTACTGTACCCTGTCATATGTTTATTCGCTGATTCTTGCTTTAATAAATGCTTCGATCACTTCGACGGTTTTGTCAAGCCCCAGCTTGCTGCTGTTGACGCAAAGATCATAGTTTCTGGAATCGCCCCACTTTTTATCCGAATGCCTGTTGTGATAATGTTTTCTGTTAAAGTCATGGCGTTTCATCTTGGCAATCGTCTGCTCACGGTCAAGACCTGTGCGTTCCTGAACACGTTTAATTTTATCTTCTCTGTCACCAAGGATAAATATAGAAATCAGGCCTTCTCTGTCTTTAAGAACAGTTTCGGCACAACGGCCTACAATCACAAATGATTCACCGCTGTCCGCCTTTTTAGCTATGTATTCAAACTGCATCTCGGCAAGAATTTCTTCAATGGAGTTGGAATAGTTACCCACCCTTCGGGAAAGAATAATCTTTCTCGGTTTTTCATCATACTTTTCCAGATACTCAATCTTTATATTCTTTTCTTTGGCAATCTCATCAAGCATCTTTCTGTCATAGAAAGCCAGTCCGAGATCCTCCGCGATTTTTTCTGCGACCGCATGTCCGCCGCTTCCAAATTCACGGCTGACTGCAATAATAATCTGTTTTTCCATAAATGTCACCCTTCTCTCAAATTATCAGCAATAACGCGCAAATATAAATACCATAGACACAAGGATCACAATCACTGTTGCCGGTGCTGCTGCTTTGCAATATTTGCCCCATCCGATCAGATAACCATTCTTGGCTGCCACTGATGTACCGACAACATTGGCTGACGCACCGATCGGTGTTGCACTGCCGCCGATATCTGTCCCCATCGATAATGCCCAGGCAAGTGTTTCCAGATCAACACCCTGAGTTGCCGCAAGACTCTTTACAACAGGAATCATTGTCGCGGCAAACGGAATATTATCAACAAATGCACTGGCAATGGCTGATACCCAGATGATAATCGCAACCATCAGCTTCAGATTGCCGCCGCTGACTTTGCCGATAAAACCGGCAATAACTTCCAAAATACCCGTCTGCTCCAGACCGCCGACAACCATAAACAGTCCGACGAAAAACAGGAGCGTCTTATAATCGACCTTTCCAAGCAATTCAAGGGCATATTTTGCAAAAGCAATCAAAGTGATCACTGAAATAAATAAACCGATAAAAGCAACTGTAAGGCCGGTCTGTGCGTGTGTCACAAGCAGTACGATCGCACAGGCAAAAATGATACAGCTGACGATAAAATCCTTCATATTTGTAATCGCGCTTTTCGGATCAGGCATTGATGCAGGCTGGGCAGCCGCATGTTCTTCCTGAACCAGTTCCTTACGAAATACAACATAAAAATAAATAATAATAAGAACAAGGCTGATGCCGGCCATGGCACCTGTATTTGTCAGGAAATCCGCAAAGGAATAACCAAGTGACGTACCGATAATAATATTTGGCGGGTCACCGCACATTGTCGCAGAGCCGCCCAGATTTGCACAGAAAATCTCCGACAATATCATCGGTATCGGATCAAATTTTAACAGTTTTGCAAGTTCCACAGTCACCGCTGCCAAAAACAAAATGACTGTAATGCTGTCAATAAACATCGCAAGCACTGCCGACATGATCATAAATGTGATAAAAAGCGGTATCGGCTTGTAGTGTACAAGCTTTGCCAGCTTCATACAGAGCCATCTGAAAAATCCGGCTTTCGCCATACCTTCAACCATAATCATCATACCGGCGATAAAAATAATCGTCGACCAGTTGATACCGGTTGATGATTCTCCTGATTCACCTGCCGAATACCAGAATCCTAAAGTAAAAATACTTTTAATGTTAAGTGTTTCAATAATCGCTGCTTTACTGTGCATGGCAACACCAAAAACAACGATCAGGGTTAACAGTCCGCATGCCAGTGTAATGTACTGTCGTTCAATTTTGTCCAGCACAATCAGTATAAACATAGCGACGAAAATAATAACTGCTAAAATTTGTGCCATCGTCATTTCGTTCATCCTCCTATCAATGTACCGTTTTTATCATTTCCCGCATAACGGTTTTCCGGTACTATCATATCACCGGAGGAAAAATAAATACATAGCCACAGTTCATAATTATTTTATTTTTTTTTAATGATTTTAGAGCAAAATCCATAATTTAATTGCTGCACACAATCCCTTTTTTGGCATCTATTGTCACATAAGCGCCTGATTTTAATATTTTTGTCGCATATTTTGCGCCAAGAATGACAGGAAGATCAAGACTTAAACCTACGATTGCCGCATGTGCACCAAAACCTTCCTCTTCAACAATAATTCCCGCCGCTTCCTTAAGCTGAGGCATCATTTCATTGGTAGTCTTTGGCGCAACGACAATATCACCCCGTTTAAAATACGTCCTTAAATCCTGTGCATCCTTGCATACACAAAGGCTTCCGCTGGCACTGCCGCCCGAAACACCCACACCCTTTATGAGAATATGTCCCGCAACATGAACCTTAATAAGGTTTGTCGTTCCCGATATGCCAAGAGGAACGCCGGCAGTAATGACAGTGAGATCACCCTGGTTGACAATACCGCAGCGCATAGCCATATCAACCGCATGTTCAAACAAATCATCGGTATTTTTTTCCTCCTGAATTTTCACAGGTATAACACCCCATGACAGATTCAGCTGACGGCATACATGATCTTCAGTACTTCCGCCGATAATCGGACATGACGGTCTGTACTTTGATATCATCCGGGCAGTCGTTCCCGATTTTGTAACCGTAATGATCGCCGATGCGTTTAAGTCCATCGCTGTTGTACATGTCGCATGGGAAATGGCATTTGTAACATCCGGCTTATGTTCTGTTGATCTTGAACGGAAACGCAGCAGATAATTAATGTCATTTTCTGTCCGCGTCGCAATTCTTACCATCGTCTTTAAGGATTCTACCGGGTAAAGACCTGCCGCAGTCTCACCTGAAAGCATGATCGCGCTTGTGCCGTCATAAATCGCATTGGCAACATCTGTAGCCTCTGCTCTTGTCGGTCTCGGATTTTTCATCATGGAATCCAGCATCTGTGTTGCCGTGATGACCTGTTTTCCGGCATCACAGACTTTTTTAATAATCTCTTTCTGAATCACCGGTACTTCTTCAAGAGGAATTTCAACACCCATATCACCTCTGGCAATCATAATGCCATCGGAAACACGGATGATTTCATCAATATTTTCGACACCTTCCATATTTTCTATTTTTGCGATAATATTGATCGTTTTACAGTTTTCTTCCTGTAAAATCTTTCTGATCTCCAGAATATCCGATGCGCTTCTTGCGAAGGAAGCCGCAATAAAGTCATATCCGTTTTTAATGCCGAATAAGATGTCTTCCCTGTCTTTTTTACTGATATACGGCATCGAAAGATGCACACCCGGTACGTTGACACCTTTTTTATCCGACACGAAGCCGCTGTTCATCACCTTGCAGATGATATCTGTATCCGTCAGATGCTCGGCCACAAGCTCAATCAGGCCGTCATCAAGAAGAATTCTGTCTCCCTCTTTAATATCTTTAATCAGGTTTTTATAAGTAATCGAAACAATCTGTGCGCTGCCCTCAACTTCCCTTGTGGAAAGTGTAAAAGTCTGACCTTTTTTCAGTTCGACTTTTTTATCTTTAAATGTACCAAGGCGTATCTCCGGTCCTTTTGTATCCAGTAATGCCGCTACCGGAAGATCAAGCTCGCTGCGCAGTTTTTTTAAAGTATTAAGCTTTGCCAGATGTTCATCATAATCGCCGTGGGAAAAATTAAAACGTGCAACGTTCATCCCTTCAAGTATCAGTTCCCGCATCACTGATTCATTTTCCGAAGCGGGACCGATTGTACAAATAATCTTCGTCTTTCTCATGTGATTCACTGCCTCCAATGACTTAAACATTCTCCTTAGTCAAAACGAGAATATATGATTTCGCACTACGTTTATATTTTAACATTTATCCGCTTTCATTAACAGCCCCCATCTTCACTTTTTGTTTTTAATATATGAAAACGCCTTTGACATGCCACTTAAAGTGTACTATAATTATTTTACACTTTACTAAGATAACATCATAAAATACTTGACTTAAGGAGATAGACTATGAGTTTTGAATTGACGAAAAAGCTGCCAACACCACTGGAAATCAAAAGACAATATCCGATGTCAGCAAAATTAGCTGAACATAAAAAGCAAAAAGATAAAGAACTTACCGATGTCATCATCGGAAAAAGTGACAAGTTCATTGTCATCATCGGTCCCTGCTCCGCGGACAATGAAGATGCTGTCTGCGACTACATCAGCCGCCTTGTTCCAGTACAGGAAGATATCAAAGATAAGGTGATTATCGTACCCCGGATTTACACAAACAAACCGAGAACAACCGGTGAAGGCTATAAAGGTATGGTGCATCAGCCGGATCCCGAAAAAGAGCCGAATCTTCTTGCCGGACTGATTGCGATCCGCCATCTGCATATGCTTGCGCTGGAGCAGTTCGGACTTCCGATTGCGGACGAGATGCTTTATCCTGAAAATTACCGTTATCTTTCGGATGTATTATCTTACGTTGCCATCGGTGCCCGTTCTGTTGAAAATCAGCAGCACCGGCTCGTATCCAGCGGTATTGATGTCCCTGTCGGTATGAAGAATCCAACAAGCGGTGACTTCTCTGTCATGCTGAACTCCGTTGTAGCCGCGCAGCAAGGACATAATTTCTTATATCGCGGATGGGATGCCACAACAAGCGGTAACCCATATGCCCACACGATTCTCCGCGGTGCTGTCAATAAACACGGTCAGGCCATACCGAACTATCATTATGAAGATTTAATCCGCCTTTTTGATATGTATAAAGAAAGGAATCTTGAAAACCCGGCATGTATTGTCGATGCCAACCATTCAAATTCAGGCAAACAGTTTAAAGAACAGACCCGTATTGTCAAAGAAGTGCTGCACAGCCGTACCCATTCAAATGACATCAAAAACCTTGTTAAAGGTGTCATGATTGAAAGTTATATCGAAGAAGGCAATCAGAAAATCGGATGTGCCAATCACATTTACGGTAAATCCATTACCGACCCGTGTCTTGGCTGGGAAGATTCCAAAGCACTGCTCTACGAAATTGCAGAACGCTGCTGATACTTTCGCCGTAAATTTTTTGTGATATAGAAAATTATGATATAAGAAATTGTGATATAGGAAATTGCGATATAGGAAATTGCGATATAGGAAAATGCAATATAGTAAATTGCGATATAGCAATCTCAATTTCTTATATCATACAAACATACAAAAAGAGGTACGCTGTCCGGTATTTTACATAAAGTCAGATTTAAACCGGCTTTATGAAAATATCAGACAGCGTACCTTTTTATATTTTGTGCGTTACGATCTTCTCCAATATGCTAAACTGTCAGGAACACCCTATTCCTCTTTATGTTTTGTGAGTCACGCTCTCGGATGAGCCTTAGCATAAACCTCACGGATACGATGATTACTTACTTTTGTATAAATCTGTGTCGTCGATACATCGGAATGCCCGAGCATTTCCTGAATCGAACGAAGATCCGCACCGTTTTCCACCATATGCGCAGCAAAAGAATGCCTTAATGTATGAGGTGTGATATCTGCTTCGACACCTGCTTTTTTTGCATAGGATTTCAGTATTTTCCAAAATCCCTGCCGGCTCATCGGCTGGCCGTTGCAGTTTGTAAAAAGATAATCCTCATAGGTTTCACCGACCATTGTATCCCTTGGCCCTGCCAGATAAGCTTTAAGTGCCTGTTTAGCCACACTGCCAAAGGGAATGACCCGCTCCTTTGACCCGTCGCGGCAGCAGACATAACCTGCAGATAAATTGATATCCGAAAGCTTCAGTGATATCAGTTCACTGACACGCATTCCCGTTGCATATAAAAGTTCCAGCATCGCTTTATCACGGATTTCTTTGTTGCTGTCACCGCAAGGCTGAGCCAACAGCAATGTGACTTCATCAATTGACAGTATCTCAGGAACCTTTTTCTCAATTTTCGGTGCTTTTAAAAGCTCCGCAGGATCACTGTCAATCACTCTTTTTTTATAAAGATAACCGAAAAAAGCTTTCAATGTCGCAATATTCCTTGAAATTGTTGACGGCGCAAAGCTTTTGCTTTCCATCATAAGAATATACGCGTTTAAGACTGTATAGTTCATTTTGGCTACATCAATCACACCCATATCCTCTGCGTAATGGGCGAACTTCTGCAAATCCCGCTTATATGACAAAACTGTATTTTTTGAAGATTTTTTAACATTCATCAAATAATCTACAAATTCATTGATGTAACCGTTCATAACTATCTCCCTCATTGGTACCTTTCAACACTACACTATGTATTATAATCAATATTTAACAGAAAATCAAACAAAAAAAATTGCATAAATCCTCAAAAAGTCAGGGTTTTCACAAGGAAACACAATATCATGAAACATGCTTTTTGACCTCTACAATATATTGTGAAAAAATATCAAAAAATTTTTACAATTTTTTTAACAAATAATGGATTGACATAACTTTCCATAAGACTTCCTGTCAAAACCAGTATAAATACAGCACTTCCGATAATTGCCAGTATTTTATGTCCTCCATTATTGAATGTACTTTTATGTGAGGATGCCGCTTTGGCATCAGCCAACTTTAAGTAAATAATATAAACAGGAATGTAAAACAAATATTGCGGCATCATAAGAACAATCATAGCAAGACAGCTTTTTAAACTGTATACCATGGCAAGAACAGCCATCAGATAACCGAATGCGCTGCCGAGCAGTAAGGTCAAAATATAAAAACCGACAGGCGTGTGAAACATATAAATCATTCCCGCCAAAGCCGCAGCTGTCATAAGCCGTCTTATACACACAAAAATAAATGTTCCCATCCCCTGTGTTTTTGTATCATTCATCATTTTAAGATATGAAATAATCGAAGAATTCTGTGCCGTTTCCATATCTGTCCAAAAACACGCAATCACCGCGCCAACGGCAAGTCCCGTACAAAATATTAAAAACCATTGATATTTTCTGTTCCCATCCCGCTGCATTCTGCCACCGCCTTTACTTTGAGACATACACCAAACCTTGTTCAATATATGATAGCAAATGGCAGTTTTATGCAAAAATGCTCTGACATTTTAACGGAAATATGATATGATATTTATGATTATTTGCGATTTCAAAGGAGGCTTTTTTAATGAAGCATATCATCGAAAACGACCGGCTAAAAATCGAGATTTCAGACACCGGCGCTGAATTATCCAGTATCTATGACAAAAAAAATGATCGTGAGGTTCTCTGGCAGGCTGATCCGGCTTACTGGAAACGCCATGCTCCGATTCTGTTTCCGAATGTCGGAAAGACATGGCAAAACAGGTACCTTTATAACGGCAGCACATACCCGACCAAGCAGCATGGTTTTGCCCGTGACATGACTTTTGAATGTATCTGTTCCGATAATTTCAGCATCACGCACCGGCTTTGTTCAGATACATCCACATTAAATGTCTATCCGTTCCCGTTTATACTGGAAATCACCCAGACACTGTCCAAAAATCATATTCAGATTCAGTGGAGAGTTACAAATACAGGAACTGAGACTATGTACTACACCATCGGTGCCCATCCGGCTTTCAACGTCCCTGCCGAAGAAGGTACCGAGCAAAAAGATTATCAGCTTTTGTTCCATACGGACAATCCAGCCTATATTTTGCTTGATCCGCAGCATGGCACGGCATGTCCGGACACTTCCTATATCCTTGAAACAAAAGACGGACGCTTATCAATCGGTGAATCAAGATTTGCAAAAGATGCCCTGATTTTTGATCATCAGATTACATGGGCAGGCATTGCTTTTCCGGATGGAACACCATATGTCTCTGTAACATGCGGGGATTTTCCTTATTTTGGCATCTGGTCGGCTAAAAACGCACCGTTTGTTTGTCTCGAGCCATGGGATGGCCGCTGCGACAACTGCGGTTTTGACGGCGATATTTCCACAAAACCGGGCATCATCTCCCTTGACCCCGGCTGTACATACAACAAAAGCTACACAATCACTATACACTAAAAAACATATAAGGGCGTTTCCCATAAAAGATGCAAGGGCGCTTCCTATAAAGAAAGCGCCCTTGCATCTTTTATTGCCCGGTGGAGCAAAATACTTTTAAAATCAGCCGTCTGTGATATCATTCATCCCAGTTGTGGTAAACAGACTGAACATCATCATCTTCATCGAGCATATCCAGTGTTCTGTTCAGCTTCTTAATATCTTCTTCGCTTGTCAGCTTTGTCCATGTCTGAGGTATCATTGTCACTTCAGCGGAAGCCATCGGAATACCTGCTGCTTCGAATCCTTCTCTGACTGCTGAGAAATCATCAGGATCTGTTGTGATCTCATAGCTGTCTTCTTCATCGGAAAAATCTTCCGCACCAAGATCAAGCGCTGTCATCATTAATTCATCAGCATCGCCTTCATACTCTTCTTTATCTACAATAATCAGGCCTTTTTTGTCAAACATATAGGATACACAGCCCATAGCGCCGACAGAACCGCCGCCCTTCGTAAATGCACTTCTGACATTGGCCGCTGTTCTGTTGCGGTTATCTGTCAAAGTTTCAACGATAATAGCGATACCGCTCGGACCATAGCCTTCGTATGTAACTGTCTCATAATTGACAGCAGATGCATCTCCGGCTGCCTTTTTAATACCACGTTCGATTGTGTCGTTTGGCATATTGTTTGCCTTTGCTTTTGCGATAACATCACGGAGTTTACTGTTGTTATCCGGATTTGCGCCGCCTTCCTTTACAGCTACAGCAATTTCCTTGCCTATAATTGTAAAAATCTTACCTTTTGCTGCGTCGTTTTTTTCTTTTTTATGCTTTATGTTGGCGAACTTTGAATGCCCTGACATAATAACACTCCTTTTCTATGTTGTATTTATCTCGTTTTTTCACTAACTTTTTTATTTTAACATTAATCTTTGTCACTTTCAAGACCCGAATCATCACGATCATCAAGCTTTTGGGCTCTGATTTCACTGATCATATTATTTTTCACAGATAAAACAGAAAATCTGTAGCCTGCGATATCAATGCTGACCTTTTCATCCTCCGCAGGAATATGTTCCAGTCTTGCAATTAAAAGTCCGTTGATCGTATCAAAGTCTTCTTCGCAAAAATCTATGCCCAGTGTCTCCTCAACTTCTTCAAGCGGCGCATATCCCTTCAGCATATATGTATCCTGACCTTTTTTTACAATAAAACTTTCTTCAAGATCATACTCATCAAAAATATTGCCGACAATTTCCTCAAGAATATCTTCCATCGCCACAACACCGGCCGTCTGTCCGTATTCGTCAACAACAATGGCCATATGCATTTTTTTCTGCTGCATCTCTTTGAAAAGATTGTCAATGTTCTGAGTTTCAGGAACAAAATACGGCGGACGCATAATCTGAGAAAGCTTCACATCATCATCATGTTCCACCAACGCTTTCATAATATCCTTAACATGGAGAATACCGACAATATTATCAATATCTTCTTCATATACCGGAAATCTTGAATAACTTTCGGAAATGATCCGCTTTGCTGCTTCAACAACACTTAAATCGGCACACAGGCCCACAACATGATGCCTGTGCGTCATAATATCCGAGGCCTCTTTATCACTGAATTCAAAAATATTATTGATCATTTTTGCCTCGTCAGCCTCGAGCACACCGCGCTCGTGGCCTTCAGATACCATTTGCTTAATCTCTTCCTCGACCTTTTCCGAATCATTGGAAACTCCGACTAATCGGGCAAATCCACTGGAAAGTCTCTTAAAAAATCCCCTGCCTGAATAATTGGGATGAACATCTTCCATTATATCGTACTCCTTTTTATGTATCCAGTTCCAGACTGATTAACAGTGCTTCATCTACTTTTTTTAATATCTCACAATCCAGATGGCATACTTTTTCTTTTAATCTTTTTTTATCTATTGTCCGAACCTGCTCAAGCAAAATGACAGAGTCTTTCACAAGTTCATACTGACTGGCATCAAGCTCCACATGGGTCGGCAGCTTTGCTTTATTCATCTTTGACGTAATCGCTGCGCAGATGACTGTAGGGCTGTGCCTGTTTCCTGTATCATTTTGTATAATCAGCACCGGCCGCACACCGCCCTGTTCGGAACCGACAACCGGTCTTAAATCTGCATAATAAATATCACCGCGTTTAATAACCACAACTTTCACACTCCTGATTACCTTTTCAATCATTATTCCCATTAATCAAAAGTGTATTCAAAAAGTGCCTGCCCGTTTACCTTACACCGGACAAATAATGAACTTCTTTTATCCTGCGGCCATGTTCATAATAAACACGCGGAACACGGCGGCTGACCTCACAGACCAGCTCATAATTAAATGAACCTGCCAGTGACGAAATTTCTTCGGCAGACAGCATCTGATCGCCGTCTCTGCCCATGATGACCACCGAATCACCTTCATGAACCTCCGGTATATCAGTGATATCAACCATAAACTGATCCATGCAGACACGTCCGCAAATCGGCGCATATTGTCCATGAATCAAAACACTTCCTTTATTTGACAGACTTCTGAAATAACCATCCGCATATCCCACAGGAATCGTAGCGAGCACAGTTTCTTTATCTGTCACATAAGTGCCGCCGTAACTGACGGCGGTACCGGCCGGTATAGTTTTAATATATGCAATATGGCTCTTTAATGACATTACCGGTTTTAAATCAATGGTTTCATGGCTGATTTCATCTGAAGGATATAAACCGTAAAGAATAATACCCGCCCTGACCATATCCATATGGACTTCACTGTATTCCATAATACCTGCACTGTTGGCGCAGTGCTTTAACGGAATATCAATACCTCTGTCTAAAAGCATATCCACCATTTTTTTATATTTCTTAATCTGGCGATTTGTTGTCTCTCTGTCTTCCATGTCTGCGCATGCAAAATGTGTAAATAACCCTTCAACATAAATTTTTTTAAGCCCCGCAATGGCAGCGATGGTATCTGCCGATGCTTCGCATACAGAAAAACCGATTCTTCCCATACCTGTATCCAGCTTAATATGGACGTTGGCTGTTTTATTGCACAAAACCGCTGCTTCACTGAGCCTCTTTGCGCTGTCATAAGTATAAACGGTCAGCGTAATATCATTTTTTATGGCTTCTTTATACTGACATTCAAAGGTTGTCCCCAGTACAAGCACAGGTTTCTTTATACCGGCATTTCTAAGCTCAAGACCCTCGTCAACACTTGATACCGCAAACCAGTCTGTATATCCGTTTTCAAGAAACTGGGCAAATTCCACCGCACCGTGACCGTAAGCGTTGGCTTTAATCACACTGCACAGTTTTGTCCGCTCACCGATACGCCGGCGTATTTCACTGACATTATGAGCCAAAGCATCAAAATCAATATCAGCATAATATCTAAAAGTACTCAATGTTATTACTTCCTTACTTTTGAATTTAATTCAAATGATCATTTTACTACACTTGACATGTATTGTATAATATCTGACGCTAAAAGTCCATAGACACCTTGAACTTTTTTCGCTTCATCGCCGCATAGACCGTGAATATATGCACCGCCTGCCGCCATAAACCAGAGGGGCAGGTCTTCATGCCCGCAGATCAGTCCCCCGATGATGCCTGCCAGCACATCACCGCTGCCGCCGGTACTCATGCCGTTATTTCCGGACAGATTGATGCATGTATGCCCCTTACCGTCAGAAATGACCGAACGGGCATCTTTAAGAACGCATATCACATCATAGCGTTTTGCAAAGTCCTCGCACACTTCGATCAAATGCCGGGATATATCCTCCACAGGTGTCTGGATCAGCCTTGACATTTCACCAAGGTGAGGCGTTACGATTACCGGGCACTGACGCCACTTTAGCCAGTCGGTGTGTTTTGCCAGCACATTTAAACCATCGGCATCAATCACAGCCGGCTTTGTCTGTTCAAGCACACACTGCAAAAACAGCTCCGTCTCCGGCCCTGTACCAAGCCCCGGTCCGATGACAACAGCATCAGCCCATGTAAGCTGTTTTATAATCCACTGACGGCTTAACGTCTCACTGTCATAGGTTTCAAGCACTGCCTCAGGCAGCAGTGTCTGAATAATCTGACGATTTTGTTCCGGTGCCGCAATTTTCACAAGACCTGTTCCCATTTTATATGCCGCCTTTGCACAAAGGCATGAGGCGCCGCACATATTCTTCTTGCCGGCAATCACAAGGAGCCTTCCGTAAGTCCCCTTATTTGACCACGGCATACGCTTTGGAAGCACTTTTTTTAGATCATCACCGGTCATGGCCATCACTTTTGGCTTAACCTGCGCCTCTACGTCCTTTGCAAAACCGATATCCTCAACAAATAATTCACCTGCATATAATGCGCCCGGATACAGCACCATGCCGATTTTATCAAATCCGAAAGTCACTGTCATGTCTGCCTTCACAGCACACCCGAGAATCTGACCGTTATCCGCAAAAATGCCTGACGGTATATCGACCGCACATATTTTGGCATCTGCCCTGTTCATATCATCAATCACTTCAGCATAAAAGCCTTCCACATTTCTTGACAGACCGATGCCAAAAACACCGTCGATCAGCCAGTCATAATCCGATAAATCCGGTTTTTCCCGAATATAAACCGGGATATTCAAATTTTTAGCTACATTTAACTGAACCTTTAATTCATCCGATATTCTGTCTGACGGCACCGCTAAATACACCTCCGTCTGATATCCCATATTAAAAAGAATCCTTGCTGCCGCCACAGCATCGGCACCATTATTCCCGCTGCCGGAAACAGCAAGAATTTTATCTTTTTTGGTGATTACCCTTAAAAGGTGCTCAGCCACTTTCAGGGCTGCCCTTTCCATCAGTACAAGTGACGGTATACCGACCGTATTTATGGAATACATGTCTACGGCCTTCATTTCTTTATGATCCAAAAGAAATTTCATTTTCGTTCATCCTCTCTCGTTTACATAGTTCCGGCTGTCTTTTTCCCTGATTCGCTGATTTAAAAAGAATCGAGAGTTCCTCAACCGGAACTCTCGCATACATTAATTCTCCATATAGGATTTATAGCTGAGTTTTTCATTGCCCCTGTTTCTGAAATTATAGGACAGAGTCATCAGACTTTCATCAAGATGAACATTTTTTACGCATACTTCATCCGAAAGATGGAGGTCTGTCGGCGCAAAATTCCATATTGCACGGATACCCCATTCCTCTAACTGCTTACCTATACTTCTGGCCTGCTTTTTAGGAACCGTCAGTGTAACAACCTGGACATCATTGTTTTTGATAAATTCCTCAAGCTCATCAAGCATACGGATTTCTACCCCGCGCACAGAGAGCCCTTCAAGTCTTGGATTAATATCAAAAATACCGATCACCCGAAATCCTATGCGCGCAAAATCGTAATTGGCCAGTGCCTGTCCCAGATTTCCCGCACCGATAATGATCATATTCTGAGTCGTATCAAGCCCCAGAATTTTTCCGATTTCTTCATGCAGATATTCAACATTATACCCGTATCCCTGCTGTCCGAAACCTCCGAAATTATTCAAATCCTGACGGATCTGTGACGCTGTCACCTTCATACGGATGCTGAGTTCCTTTGAAGAAATACGCACCACATCATTTTCCAGTAATTCTCCCAAATATCTATAATACCTTGGCAATCTCCGTATTACCGCAGATGAAATTTCTCTTTCACTCACAATAAACACTCCTTTATCGTATGGCTCTACTAGGTATATTATATAAAAACTCACAAAAAATGTCAAACTTTCTTTAACTGCTTTCTGACAATTACAGTAAATTTTTACAGTTTTGTATGTACTTTTTTGTCATATTAGTACATTTTTAAAAGCCAGTTATGCGTATTTGTTATAAGAAATGTTAATAAAAAAACATACCTGTGCCGCTGCCCCGCCTGTTTTAAACCATCACAGTGTTTTGCTGGACTTTATCTATAATAAATGATATGATAAGTCAGATGAAAAATATACCATGTTTTCGAACAACCTGTATACGATAAAGGAGCAGTTAAATATGATACTCTCATGCCACAATATATGCAAATCATTTGGTACAGATGAAATTTTAAATCATATAAGCTTTCATATTGAAGATCATGAAAAAGCCGCCATCATCGGCATTAACGGTGCCGGCAAGTCGACGCTTTTAAAGATTATCATGAACGAAATGCAGCCGGATTCGGGCGAAGTCATTTTATCCAAAGGCAAATCCATCGGGTATCTGGCTCAGCATCAGTCGCTTTCGGATACCCATACGATTTATGAAACCATGCTGGAGGTTAAAAAAGATATTATAGAAACTTACGAACAGATGAAAAAGCTTGAGGCGGATATGAAGCACGCACAGGGCGACGCACTGGAACAAATGCTTGCTTCCTATGCCCGTCTGACTCAAAAGTATGAAGACGCCAACGGTTACGCCTATAAAAGCGAAATTACCGGTGTCCTTAAAGGTCTGGGTTTTGAAGAAAACGAGTTTTCAACACCGGTAAACACTTTGTCCGGCGGTCAAAAGACACGGGTCGCCTTAGGACGTCTGCTATTATCCAGACCTGATATC
Source organism: Clostridiales bacterium (assembly GCA_022770525.1). Taxonomy (GTDB): domain Bacteria; phylum Bacillota; class Clostridia; order Lachnospirales; family Lachnospiraceae; genus CAKRHR01. The sequence goes on along the minus strand of JALEHN010000017.1, from coordinate 9,877 downwards.
ATTCTTCTTGACGAGCCGACGAACCATCTGGATATGAATTCAATTACCTGGCTGGAAACTTTTTTGTTAAACTATCCGGGTGCTGTGATCATTGTTGCCCATGACCGTTATTTTCTTGATAAAATAGTAACAAAAGTCATCGAAATTGAGCATCACAAAGGTATCGTTTTTCCGGGCAATTACAGCGAATTTGCGGCAAAAAAATCTGCGATGCGTCAGGCTCAGCTGAAAGCTTACATGAACCAGCAGCGCGAAATAAAGCATCAGGAAGAAGTCATTGCCAAGCTGAAGTCTTTCAACCGGGAAAAATCCATTAAACGGGCAGAAAGCCGCGAAAAGCTTTTAGATAAAATGGAACGTCTTGACCAGCCAGAAAGCGACACAAAAGCCATTCGTCTGACACTGGAGCCGCTTATCCAGAGCGGAAACGATGTCCTAGAAGTGGAAAACCTCAGCAAATCCTTTGGTGACAACCATCTTTTTGCCGATATCAATATTGATATTAAACGGGGTGAAAAAGTCGCACTGATCGGCAGCAACGGTACCGGTAAGACAACGATTTTAAAAATCATTAATCATATGCTTCCTGCAGACACCGGCAAAATACGTCTGGGCGCCAAAGTCATGATCGGTTATTATGATCAGGAACACCAGGTACTTCATCCCGACAAAACCATTTTTGAGGAAATTTCCGATGCCTATCCTTCACTGGATCAGACAAAAATCCGCAATGTACTGGCATCGTTTTTATTTACAAATGATGATGTCTTTAAGAGAATCAAAGAATTAAGCGGTGGTGAGCGCGGGCGTGTCTCCCTTGCAAAGCTGATGCTGTCCGACGCAAACTTTCTTATCCTTGATGAGCCGACCAACCATCTGGATATTGTATCCAAAGAAATTCTTGAAAATGCGATACGTCAGTATACCGGCACTGTTTTTTATGTTTCTCATGACCGTTATTTCATCAATACGACGGCTACCCGCATACTGGAACTGACCGGCGGCGGCATTTTAAGTTATATGGGCAACTATGACGATTATCTGGAAAAAAAAGATCAGCCTCTGTTTTCGTCTTCCGGCGGCGGTATCGAGCAAAACCCTGCTGCCGCACATGATACATCTGCAGCCGTTTCTTCGGGCAAACTTGATTACCAGCAGCAAAAGCAGCAAAAAGCTCAGGAACGAAAGCGTTTAAATGATATTGCGAAAACCGAACAGCGGATTGAAGCTGTTGAACAGCGGATCGCCGAACTTGACACATTGCTTTCGCTGGAAGAAGTGTATACAAATGTATCCAGGCTGATGGAAATTAATAAAGAAAAAGAAGCTTTGGATGAAGAACTTCTTGAGCTTATGACCAGGTGGGAAGAACTTGAAAACGCATAAAATCAAACGTATAAAAACCTTGACAGGCGCGGACTTTTTTTTGCAAATACCCCCATCAGGGTGATCTGTGTTTTTTGGTAAACAATACTATGCCACAGGAAAGAAACATTTTTCCTGTGGCGTTTATTTGATTTAAAGACTGTTTGTTATTCCATTGGTTTCGAAGTTTTTACAGTTTTTGCACAAATGCAGCTGTTTTATTGCATAATCAGCTAATTACTTGACATTATCCAATAAAAGGTTTAATGTTAATTCATACTAAAATGATGGGGTTTATCAAAGGGTGGGGTTATATGCAGGATTTTAAGGGGAATTCTTCGATCCGCAAAAGACTGGCAAGAATTACGATGGCCGTGATTTTTCTGATTACGATGCTGTTTTCTTTGTTCTGCCTTATTTTATTCAGGCATTTTCTGCGCAATAATCTTCTTCAATATACAGAGCTGAATCTCGCCCTCCTCTCTGAAAATATTTCAAAAGAACTGATCAATATAGAATTTATGGTCAAAGAGTGTGCTTCTTCCAAAGACATCATTCAGTATTTTGAAAAGTCTTATTTTGCAGGCTCCGGCCAGTATAGTGAAGCATATTCAAGTCTTTATAAAGAATACGCCGAGTGCGCCTCCCATCAATTTATTAATTATCTGGTTCTTTGTGATTACGAAGATTCCAATAATTTCATGCAGATTGTCGGACGTAATACACCTTTCTACCGTATTTCCATGTCAGACATTGAAGCCTCCGACTGTTATTCGGATTTTTCCGAAAAACCATCCGATTTTATCGCAGCCATTGATTACTCGCCGCTTGAATATAAGGATCCCCAAAAAGTCATAACGATGATTTATCCCGTCGGTGCCGGCCAGAATACACCGCCTGATGCATTTTTGTATGTTGAGATCTCACTTGATATCATTACCAACTATATTGAGAATTATGAAATTGATGAAAAATGTCATGTTTTTATTTCTGCCAATGATATCACCTATAGAGTCCATGAAGACAATCTTATCGTCGATCATCTGTCACTCTATGAAGACCAGGAAATATTAACGCAGGATGTCAATTTCGCTGACTGGACAATCTATCAAAGTGTCTCATCCTATAAGATTTTTCAGCAGGCAAAGTTCTTTTTACTGCTCTCCCTTGCTGTCATACTTTTGGTCATCATTTTCGGAATTCTTTATTCTGTCTATCTGAACCGATTGATCGCAGTACCGGTATACAAACTTCGCAAACGGCTGATCGCGATTTCTTACGGTCATTTTGATACAGATCCCGAAATTGAATGGTATGATGAATTCGGTGATATCGGCCGAGGCATTAATTCAATGGCAAAACATATATCGGAACTTATGGACAAGCGTGTCGCCGACCAGAAAGCCAAATCCGACCTTGAATATCAGATGTTATTAAGCCAGATGACACCTCATTTTGTATACAATACATTAAACTCAATCCGCTGGATGGCACAGATACAAAATGCTGAAGGCATATCCGAGATGACCGGCGCACTGGCACGCCTGATGAAAAACATCTCAAAGCTTCCGGATATCCACATCCCGGTCAGTAAGGAATTTGAACTTGTCAATGATTATTTTACGATTATAAAACTGCGTTACGGCAGCACGATTACATTAACTTACAACATTCCCGATGCTTCTGTCACAAGCTGTGATATTGTAAAATTTACACTGCAGCCCCTTGTGGAAAATGCTATTTTTCACGGCATTGAACCAAAACATAAGACAGGATCCATCGCGATTACAGCCGACAAAAAAGATGACTCAAGCTTTTACATCGAAATTGCCGATGACGGTATCGGAATTTGTCCCGAAAAGATACCGGGTCTTCTCCATGAAGATGTCACACATACCTCAGACGGGCTTATTAAACATATGGGACTTTATAATGTCAACAAAAGACTTCAGCATGCCTTTGGACGCGATTATGGACTGACCATCACAAGCGAACCGGGGAAATTCACAAAAGTTACTGTAACTTTACCTTACACTAAAGGAGATGATTCCTATGTGGAAACTGATCATCGTTGATGACGAACCACTGGTTGTCACAGGTTTAAAAACAATGCTGCAATGGTCAGAATACGATATTGAAGTTACCGCTTCGGCCTATAACGGTCAGGATGCTCTGACCTGCATTGAAAAGTACCATCCGGATATCGTTATTGCCGACATTAAAATGCCGGTCATTGACGGTATTGAATTAATGCGCATCTGCAAGGAACGCTATGGCAGCCGGCCTGTATTTATACTTCTTTCCAGCTATGAAGATTTTTCATATGCCAAAGAAGCCGTACATTATGAAGCTGTCGAGTATTTATTAAAAATGGAAATCAATCAGGAAATACTTATAAAAGCACTGGAAGCAGCCGTTGACCGTCTCAGGTCGATGAACGCTGTCCCCGCACTAAGCATTGATTTCAGGGAGTTTTATGACAAATTTTTTATCCGCCTGCTTTATCACTTATTTGAAACGCCGGAACAATATGAAGCCCAGAAAGAACTTCTTGGTCTTGAGATGAATTATGCAGCTTATGTCTGCGTCTACTGCCGGATTGAAACACCGTCGGATATTCCGCCAAAAAATATGATGACTTTATGCCAGAGTACATTGTCCATGATGAGACAGCTTTTAATGCGCTATTGTATGACATATACGATTTCTTTGGATATGGAGCATTTTGTCATTGTTTTCTGTCTTAATGACGAACAATATCCGGACTATCAGCGCATCATACGGGATATTTTAGACAATGTCACCTGTACGATCCACAACTATTTTAATCTGAAGCTCAGGATTGCGGCCGGGCAGGCATACCCTCTTGCCACAAATATCGCCATTTCCTTCCGTGAAGCCCACAGACTGGTTTACACTGCGGTTCCCGGGGCATCTGTGATATTTTATACGCCAGACCTTAACGAAGTCCATTATAATTTAGACTCACCGGAAATGAAAAACATTAAAGACCGTCTGACAAAATCACTTGAAGAATATAATAACAATCTGCTGATTCAGTCTTTTGATGATCTTGTTACTTTCTTTAATGAAACAATGCCGCCGCAAGCGCTTCTTTTAGACACTGCAAGCAATATACTGTTTATGTCCATCTCTCTGCTGCCCGACGGAGAAAAAACCGTCCCGGCCATCTTTTCAGATGAGCAGGACGGTTATCGGTCACTTTACCGGCTGACAACTTTTGAGCAGGTTATTCATTGGCTGTACACATTACGTGACGGCCTGTGCAGGATTTTCAATAATAAAAAGAGAGATTATAAAAAGAGTACTGTTTTTGAGGTTCAAAAATACATTCAAAACAATCTTAATAAAAAGCTGTCGCTCAATGAAGTGGCCGATGCATTCGGACTGAGTCCAAATTACCTGAGCAGTATATTCAAAAAGAACTGTGATTACAGCTTCACAGAATATATTAATCATTCAAAGGTTAATGCTGCTAAGAAAATGCTTTCGGAAGGCAATCTGAAGATATACGAAATATCCCGGAATCTGGGATTTGAAGATGCTTTTTACTTCAGTAAAGTATTTAAAAAAATAGAAGGCTGTTCACCGACAGAGTACCTTCACCACATTTAATCCCTAAAGGGAGATTGCGGCCGGGCCATAAGGCCCGACCGTTTTCCTTTGCTTTGACAAACGGACCAGTTGGCAGAAGGGGGGAGGTGGGAATCAACTGGCCAGAATTTAAGCTTTATAAATAGTAAAAAGAAGGTATTGGGTAATTATAGAAAACATTGTCTATGTTTCCTATAGTCAAAGTATATACCAAAACCTTCTTTTTTAAAATGTAATATTTACCAATATATATGGAAAATTTTAATCATTTTCCAAACTTATTCTTCGACAGCACTTTTAACCAAAGGCCTGTGACTTTTTGTTTACATCATCGCTTCCATTGTTTCACGGATTGCCTTTATGAAATCAAGGCTGTTAAGCACTGTTACATTCTTAAGAGTTGTAATCAGCGCCAGGTCTTTCGTCATCTTTCCGTCTTCAATCGTTTTTAAAGTTGCTTTTTCAAGAGTATCCGCAAATGCTGAAAGTTCTTTAATGCCATCAAGCTCACCGCGCTTTCTCAGTGCGCCTGTCCATGCAAAAATTGTAGCAACTGAGTTTGTTGATGTCTCCTCACCTGCCAGATGTTTGTAATAATGTCTCTGAACTGTACCATGTGCGGCTTCATATTCAAAATAGCCATCCGGAGAAACAAGAACGGATGTCATCATCGCCAGTGAACCGAATGCCGATGAAATCATATCGCTCATAACATCACCGTCATAGTTTTTGCATGCCCATATATAACCGCCTTCAGACTTCATCACGCGGGCCACGGCATCATCGATCAGTGTATAGAAATACTCAATACCTGCTTCTTCAAACCTGCCGGCATACTCTGCGTCATAAATTTCCTGAAAAATATCTTTAAACGTATGATCATACTTTTTGGAAATCGTATCCTTTGTGGCAAACCATAATGTCTGTTTTGTATCAAGCGCATAATTAAAGCAGCTTCTGGCAAAGCTCTCGATTGATGAACAAATATTATGAAGTCCCTGTGCAACACCTGCACCTGTAAAATTGTGCACAAGTGCTCTTGTCTCTGTACCGTCTTCTTTTGTATATACAAGTTCAACCTTGCCCGGAGCATCGATCTTCATTTCTGTATTTTTATAGACATCGCCATAAGCATGTCTCGCGATCGTAATCGGCTTTTTCCAGTTTTTCACGCACGGTTCGATGCCTTTGACGATAATCGGCGCGCGAAATACTGTACCGTCAAGAATCGCACGGATCGTACCGTTTGGACTCTTCCACATTTCCTTAAGGTCGTATTCCTTTACACGGGCTGCATTCGGGGTAATCGTCGCACATTTAACAGCAACGCCATACTTCTTAGTCGCATTTGCGGAATCAATGGTCACCTGATCATCTGTTGCATTCCGGTGCTCAAGACCAAGGTCGTAATATTCTGTTTTCAAATCAATATATGGCAAAAGTAATTCATCTTTAATATACTGCCACAAAATTCTCGTCATTTCATCGCCATCCATCTCAACAAGCGGCGTTGTCATTCTTATCTTATCCATGCTGTTTCCTCCTACGCTTTTATAATTTACCATTGTAAACTATTTTATTTTCATTTTCAAGTACCATCTACAGACTTTAACATAAAATAATAAAAAAGGATTTTTATGAACAATGCAAAGAAACTTATCCATATGCCGGCGGACACGTTGTATACAGGCCGCGGTATAGGTATTGCATTCCTTGATACGGGTATTTTTCTGCACAGAGATTTCACTGACCCCATTTACCGCATTGCCGCATTTAAAGACTTTATCTCGGGGCTTTCCGGCCCGTATGATGACAACGGCCACGGCACCCACATATGCGGCATCGCCGGCGGCAGCGGCATTACTTCAAACGGACGCTTTTCAGGCATTGCGCCGCAGTGTCATTTCATTGTCGGCAAAGTGCTTGATGCTTCGGGAAACGGTACGATTGCTGCGGTTACAGAAGGTATTTCGTGGGTCATCGAAAACAGAAAACGGCTGAATATCCGTGTTTTAAATATATCCATCGGTGCTGAAGATACGGAAGGCGCCGGTGAAAGCTCAGTTCTTGTCAAAAGTGTGGATGCCGCCTGGGACTGCGGTCTTGTAGTCGTCGTTGCAGCGGGAAATAACGGTCCGAAGCCGATGTCTGTAACAACCCCGGGCATCAGCAGAAAAGTCATTACCGTCGGATGTTCTGACGATTCACGCCTTGTGGACATGGGCGGCAGAAAAATCAGCAACTATTCGGGCAGAGGTCCTACCCGTTCATGTGTTATAAAGCCGGATATCGTCGCACCCGGTTCAAACATTATGTCCTGTTCCAATCGTAAATCCTTCGGACAGTTTACCTACACCCACAGAAGCGGTACCTCCATGGCTACACCGATCATATCCGGGACAGCGGCACTGCTCCTTGAAAAGTATCCCGGTCTTTCCAACAGTGATGTCAAAATGAGACTTGGAAAAAGCTGTGATGACCTTGGTTTTTCCAGATATAAACAGGGCCTTGGGCGCATCAATGTCTCCCGGCTCTTATACGCCGGTCAGGAAGCACCATCTTTTTGAAACATGAACAGAATTTTCTATAATGGAAACATGAACAAATCTTCCTATAATAGAAACACAGGCAAATCTTTCTATAAAAGAATAAAGTGGGCAAATTCCTCTGTTTTGAGGTCATTGCCCACTTTGCATTATGTATGAAGCACGAAATTACAATTTCCCATATCATGCAATCCCGCTCTGACATCATCATGACCAGAGCTTTTCAGGATATTTTCCTTTCTTTTTCATGTCACCGATCGCTTTTGTGATCACAGCCTTATCTTCCTTATATGTAACACCATACCAGCGATCCTGTGATTTCAATACTTTTACAGTTGCTTTACCCTCTTTCACAAGAGCATCAACAACAAACGGCAGAAAATATTCACCTTTTAAAGGATTATTTACAATAGTCTCCTCAAGGAATGGTACAAACCGTTCTTTTAATTCATTCATAAATCCTTCTGAAAATCCCCACATATTCATAGATACCGTGCTTCCTTCAGGGATTTTATGCCATGTTTTTCCGTCATCTTCTGTATATGCCGCGCCGCCGTCTCTTTTTTCAATATGGGTCCGCTCATGGATATCAACAAGCATCTGATCCTTGTCAACGGTACAGACGCCTCTTGAAACGTATCCGAAATCTGTCAGTGTGTTTTCTACAAGATAGCCGACCATGGCAAAACGGTATTTTTCGTCATCACTGAATGAAGATAAATAATCATAAATCTCCTTAAATGCTTCGACACCGTAATAATCATCCGCATTGATGACCGCGAATGGTCCGTCAATCACATCACTGCAGCAAAGAACAGCATGTCCGGTTCCCCATGGTTTGATTCGTCCCTCAGGCACACTAAAACCGTCCGGCAGCTTATAAAGCTGCTGATAAACATATTCGACCTCAACATTTTTTTCAATACGGCTGCCGATAACTTCTTTAAACTCTTTCTCTATTTCCTTCTTGATGACAAAGACAATTTTTTCAAATCCTGCTCTGACTGCATCAAAAATAGAAAAATCAATGATAATGTCACCTTCATCATTGACAGGGTCAATTTGTTTTAAGCCGCCGTATCTGCTGCCCATACCCGCAGCCATGATGACAAGCACTGGTTTTTTATTCATTAGAATCTCCTCCGTTTTCTTTTATTTTCAAAACAAAGCACCTAAAGTATAACACAAAATCATGCGTTTTGCGACCTTCATCTGCCGCTTCAAAGTCAGCTTTTTGCATCCATCTTCGTTTAATTGTACATTTTCCGGGCCTTAACAATAATTTCCACAAGCGGTTCATCAAGGATATCCGATAATATGACAAGAGAACTCATCGCCGGTTTACAGCAATGTGTCTCCCATAAATGAATTGTATTGGCACTGACGCCGATCTTTCGCGCCAGTTCAAGCTGTGTGATATTATTTCTTATTCTGTATTCTTTAAGTGCATATCCAAGTTCCGTCATTTTATATGTATGTTCTGCCATTGTTCTGTCTCCCTTCAAATTCTGAAAAACATTATAACACAACGGCAGTAAAAACCTTGTCGAACGCTGATTGTCTCCAAACGATTATTTTTTCTTTTTAATCATATATAAAATCGGCGGTGTATGCGCTCTATTATGGTTTTTCACCATTAAAACATCATATTTTTTCGGTGGAAGCTCCATTAATAATTTATCGACAAAATTCTTTTCTTCAAGACCGCCTTCATGGCCGTAATAGGCCAGAACAATCCCCAGACCCCGGGGCTTAAGAAGGTTAAGACACTGCTTTAGCGCATCCGCTGTCGTATCTTTTTTTGTAATCACCGACTTATCACCTTCCGGTAAATATCCGAGATTAAATACGAAGGCCTGCACCGGTTCTGTAACATACCGAAAAATCTGATCGTGGGAATCAAGAATCAGCGTCGCTCTTTCATAGACACCGTTTTTTATGAGCAGCGCTTTCGTATGCTCCAAAGCTGCTTCCTGAATGTCAAAGCCGTAAACTTTACCATGAGCACCTGCCCGCTGACAAAGCTTTAACGTATCATTGCCGTTGCCCATCGTAGCATCGATGACTGTATCACCTTCATGGACAAATTCATCAAAAAGCTCATGTACAATTTCCGTCATTTTCTTTTCAAATAACATTTCTTCATTATCCTTTCACAAACATTGTAAAATGACAAACCTGTCATTTTAATCATGATGCATATGAATTTTCTTTCACAAACATAGTATCATGACAAGCCCATAAGGCATAGTATAAATCAAAAGCAAAACAAATTATTCAGGAGGCGCTTATATGAGCGATTTAGCAGCTACTCAATGTTGCAATAATGATTGTGGATGTTCAAACTCAAA
>JALEHN010000151.1 GCA_022770525.1 Clostridiales bacterium | reverse complement strand
AAAACAAAACCCCGGACAAATATCCGGGGCCTTCATACATATCTTATGAAATAGCTCTCTCTCATCCAGACTTTAACTGTCGGTTTTGGAATTTCACCAAATCAGCCGCCTAAGCGGGTCGCGGACTATACCGCCGGTGGGGAATCTCACCCCGCCCCGAAAAACTATTTGTGCTGTAACTATTATAAATGATTCATGACATATTTTCAAGTCTCTATATAGCCGAGTATGTCATCAATACTGAATTTTTCTTCGTCTTCTATGCAAATCTCGCACAGGACACCTGTGGCAGGGGAGGTAAACTCCAGTGCTTTCTTTTCAACCTCTGCTTCACAGATGATCTCACCTTCTGTGACCGGATCACCGACATCTTTAAGCCATGTCAGAATACCGCTCTTTTTTTTCATATTGACAGGTCTGTCCTGACACGGACACGGATGCTCAGGATCCTTTTTAGGCATTGCCTTTTGGGGCACACGAATTTCCACACGCATAGCCGCAAACCTCCTAATCATTCTCCGGAAAAAACGGGCACTGCTGCTTTTTACATTCATGATTATTTTTGTAATAATGGCAAATGATTTTTTCCGGTTTTTTCAGCGGAATTTCAAGATACGCTTCAATAACATCCAAAGCTGCTAAAAGCGCCAGGTATACATTCCGTTTACAGCATCTCGGGCCGTCAATCTCAGAAATTTTAGTGAGACCCCGGGCTGTTATCTTGTTTGTCCATGCCCAGCTTCCCTCGGAGCAAGGTCCCGTCTGTGTATAAATACTTAAAAAGATGCCGGTTCCCACGGCAGCGCCGCAATTCCCGTAAAGGCCGCAAAAGCCGCCCAAAATATTGTGTGACCGCTCATTGGCCTCTTTAAGATCTTCCTTCAGTATTTCCTCACTGTCGCCCTCTGCCTTATGGCACGCTGTCAGAAGCACCGCCGGCACAAGATAGTGATGGGGCGGACAATGCATCGGCAGCCCTTCGATGTCCATCAGGTCCGAAGCCATTTCGAAAACATTGATCGGACCTTCTTTATGGAACCACGCCAGACTTTTTTCGGTTATTCTGTCATAAAATATTTCAAGCTTTTCATAATCAATCATCGTTTTGCCTCCATCATATCTGTTTCGCCCTGTTTTCACATGCTTCACCGGCACATCACTGTCTGCCTTTTGTCATTTTATCGCCTGATTATATTTTCATCGTCATATCCTGATTATATTTTCATCGTCAGCTGAATACGTTTCTTTGCCGCATCCACACTGAGCACTTTAACCTCGACAATATCGCCGACACTGACAACTTCCATCGGATGTTTGATAAACTTCTTATTTGTCATCTGGGAAATATGAACAAGGCCGTCCTGATGAACGCCGATATCCACAAAAGCTCCGAAATCAATGACATTGCGCACCGTACCTTTAAGAATCATGCCTTCTTTAAGATCTTTCATGTCAAGGACATCTGTACGCAAAATCGGCTTTGGCATTTCATCCCTCGGGTCACGTCCCGGCTTTTCCAGTTCTTTGGCAATATCCTGTAAAGTAATTTCGCCGACACCGGTCGCTTCACTGAGTTTTTTATAATTTTTAATCTGCCGTGACAGATTTTTAAACCCTGCACTCGTAATATCAGAAAGCTTGTGTCCCGTACTTTCAAGCAGCGCTTTTGTTGCTTCATAAGATTCCGGGTGTACGCTTGTTGCATCAAGAGGATTGGCGCCATCCATAATTCTTAAAAATCCGGCGCACTGTTCAAAGGCCTTCGGTCCAAGCTTCGGAACTTTTAAAAGCTGCTGTCTGTCTGTAAAACGACCGTTTTCTTCCCTGTAAGTCACAATATTTTTCGCAATCGTCTTTGACACGCCGGAAACGTATTCAAGCAGTGAGGCAGATGCGGTATTCAAATCGACACCGACCTTATTGACACAATCTTCAACGGTACCGCCTAAAGCTTCGCCAAGCTTTTTCTGGTTCATATCGTGCTGGTACTGACCGACACCAATCGCTTTCGGATCAATTTTAACAAGCTCCGCCAGCGGGTCCTGAAGACGCCGCGCAATGGAAGCCGCACTTCTCTGACCGACATCAAAATTCGGAAACTCCTCTGTGGCCAGCTTACTTGCCGAGTAAACCGATGCCCCTGCCTCATTGACGATCACATACTCAACCTTTTTATCAAGCTCCTTTAAAAGCTCTACGATCACCATTTCCGACTCACGGGAAGCCGTACCGTTACCGACAGAAATCAGATCAATATCGTATTTCTTAATCAGCTTTTTAAGTACATTTTTTGCTTCCGCAATTTTTTTCTGCGGCTCTGTCGGGTAAATCACCACTGTGTCAAGCACCTTGCCTGTAGCGTCCACAACAGCAAGCTTACAACCTGTTCTAAAAGCCGGATCCCATCCAAGAACGGTTTTTCCGGTAATCGGCGGCTGCATCAGAAGCTGCTGAAGGTTTTTGCCAAATACTTTAATGGCGCCGTCCTCAGCCTTTTCTGTCAGCTCATTGCGGATTTCACGCTCAATCGCCGGTGCGATAAGACGTTCATAGCTGTCCTTAACGGCTTCTTCCAATACCGGTGTGGTCACAGGATTATCCTTTACGATGACTTTTTTATTCAGATACTGCAAAATCTTATCTTCAGGTGCCTCAATTTTTACAGTAAGTATCTTTTCGCTTTCACCGCGGTTGACTGCCAGTGTACGGTAGCCTGCCATTTTGGCAACCGGCTCCTCAAAGTCATAATACATTTCATAAACGCTCTGCACCTTTTCATCTTTTGCCTTTGAAATTAATTTGCCTTCCTTTTCTGTTGCTTTACGTATATATGTACGGTAGGCAGCATCGTCGGAAATGGATTCGGCAATAATATCCTTTGCCCCTTCAATGGCTTCTTTTTCGTCAGCAACACCTTTTTCCTCACTGACAAAGGCTTTAGCTTCCTCGGACAGGGGCTTTTTTGTCATCTGCAGTAAAATCAGAGACGCCAGCGGCTCAAGTCCTTTTTCCTTTGCAATGGTTGCCCGTGTGCGGCGCTTCGGTCTGTACGGACGGTAAAGGTCATCGACGGCAACCTGCGTCTGGGCATTAAGAATCTGTGCTTTCAGTTCTTCCGTCAGTTTGCCCTGCTCTTCGATACTGGAGATGACCTGCTGCTTCTTATCCTCAAGATTTCTCAAATAAACCAGTCTGTCATAAAAATTACGAAGCACCTCATCATTCATCGAACCGGTCGCTTCCTTACGGTAACGGGCAATAAACGGAATCGTATTGCCTTCATCAATCAGCTTTACGGCCGCCTCTGCCTGCCACAACTGTAAGTTAAATTCCTGCTGCAATGCTTTCACTATATCCATAAAATATTTTACTCCTTAGACTTGATCTTTATTATCAATCTGCCAGTCCGAATGCATCGTGAATCGCATTGACTGCCTTATCCGCATATTTTTCATTGATCAGCACTGAAATTCTGATCTCAGATGTGAAAATCATTTTAATATTGATACCTGCGTCAAATAATGCCTCAAACATTCTTGACGCAACACCCGGGCTGCTCATGATGCCTGCGCCGACGATGGACACCTTGGCCACATCTCTTGCCACATCAAGTTTATGATATCCAATACCGCCGTTGTTATCATCAATGACGCGCAATACATCATCCGTATCATCTTCATTGATTGTAAATGAAATATCTTTCGTTCCTTCACGTCCGACGGACTGAACAATATTATCAATATTAATATTATGTTTTGCAATCATATTAAACAGCTTGAACGCAATACCCGGCTCATCCTTCACACCAATGACTGCGATACGGGCTGCTTTTTTATCGCATGCCACACCGCTGACAAGCATTTTCTCCATTTTAGCATCCTCCTTAACGATAGTTCCTTCCGCCATATTAAGACTTGACCGTACAACAAGCTGGACACCATACTTTTTGGCCAGCTCCACCGAACGGTTGTGAAGTACTTTTGCCCCCAGCGTTGCCAGTTCAAGCATCTCATCATAGGTAATTTCCTTCAGCTTTCTTGCATGAGGCACAACCCGCGGATCCGCGGTATATACGCCTTCTACATCTGTATAAATCTCGCAGGCATCTGCATGGAGCACTGCCGCCAGTGCCACTGCGGTCGTATCAGAGCCGCCTCTGCCAAGCGTCGTATAATCATCATATTTGTTAATTCCCTGAAAACCGGTCACAACAACAATTTTTCTGTGTTCCAGCTCTGCTTTAATCCGGTCACAGTCAATTTTTTTAAGACGGGCAGAACCGTAATTGCTTGTGGTACGCATCGGTACCTGCCATGCATTTAATGAAACTGCCGGAATTCCTAGACTTTCAAGGGCCATGGACATCAGCGTCACAGAAATCTGCTCACCGCATGTCAGAAGCATATCCAGCTCCCGCTTTGATGCTTTCGGATTAATATCCTTTGCCTGCGCAATCAGCCCGTCAGTCGTTTTTCCCATGGCCGAAAGCACAACGACAACATCATGCCCGGCCTTATAGTCTTCACTGACTCTGCGGGCAACATTAAAAATCCTTTCTTTATCGGCTACAGATGAACCGCCGAATTTTTTAACAATTAACATTGTATCCTCCAATTGTAAGTCAAATTTTGTTAAAATCCACTTTTTTGACACAAACTCTCGTGCTATCTCATCTTGACATCAGATGGTCAATGAGTTTATAGCCTTCCGCGATATAAATACCGCTTTCTTTTGCCTCTTTTTCATTGTAATGCCATGAATGCGCCTGCGGTGCCGTGCTGTCATACAAAAGATACGGCACAGGATCGCCCACATGGGTTCTTAAGCGTATCGGTGTCGGGTGATCCGGAAGGATGACCATGCGGTAATCAACACCCGCTTTATCAAGCTCTTCGGCCAGCGGACCTACAACTTTTTCATCAAGGTACTCGATGGAAAGCACTTTGTTTTCCAGACTGCCCTGATGGCCCATTTCATCAGGCGCTTCAACATGAATATAGGCAAAATCCTTATCATCTTCTGTCAGCGCTCTCACTGCAGCCATCGCTTTGCCGTAATAATTTGTATGGAGCCCGCCGTTGGCGCCTTCAACAACAATATTTTCCATACCGGCACCGACAGCGATACCTTTTAAAAGATCCACGGCAGAAATCATCACACCGTTTTTGCCTGTTTTATCCTTAAATGATGTCAGTGCAGGTTTTGTTCCCGCACCCCAGAACCAGAGAGAATTTGCCGGATTGAGGCCTTTTCTCCTTCGTTCTTCATTAATCGGATGATGGACAAGTATATCATAACTCTTTTTCATCATTGCCCGAAGCATTTCATCCTCCGGTAAATACGCACCGATGACCTGACCAAGCTTATCATGGGGCGGAACAAGAGTGGCAACGCTGCCCTTTTTCCAGATCAGCAGATGTCTGTAGCTCGTTCCTGTATAAAACTGATAAACCTCATTCTGAAATGCGTCTTTAACAGCCGAAAGAAGCACATCCGCATCTTCTGTGGAAATCTCCCCCGAACTGTGATCGATAATTGTTTTCTCCTCGTAGCAGTCTTCACTTTCCGTCAGTGTCACAAGATTGCACCGAAGGGCAATATCTGTATCCTCCATATCAACGCCGATACTTAAGGCTTCTAACGGTGAACGCCCGGTATAATACTTTTTCGGGTCATAGCCGACCACCGACAGGTTTGCCGTATCGCTGCCCGGACTCATACCTTCCGGAATTGTGTGCACCATGCCGATCTCGGACATCTTCGCAAGACGATCCATATTCGGAGTTTTCGCATATTCAAGCGGTGTGCAGCCGCCGATAGACGCTATCGGCTCATCAGCCATACCGTCACCTAAAACAATGATATATTTCATAACCTTTTCTTCCTTAAATCTATGTTTTCTTTTTGGTTGTCAAAAGCATAAGCGCCCACGCAACATCAAAATTTCTTCTAATAATTTATATTTTGAGGCAGTTGATGATTACTCTGCCGAAAGCTGTGTATAACGGATTCTTGTGATGACACCGGAAAGTCCGGCAATCTTTTCATCAAATTCAGCTTCCTTCATTGCTCCCGTCACAAATGCATATTCATCATCAAGTCCGTCAACGGACACAAACTGCACCTGACCAAAAACGCGGCTCACTTCTGACTGAGGGCATGTCTTTTTCACACGGACAAAAAATCTCTGGACAGCCTGTTTCATATCCGAAAGTTCCAGTTTCTCCGGCTGCCACTCCACTTTGATATTTGTGTGGATATGTTTGACTTCTTCCACAATATCCGAAACGACTGCACTGGCCGTCGGCAGTTTGCCTGCGCCCTTGCCGTAAAACATCGTATCACCGAGCATATTGCCTTTAACAAATAC
This sequence comes from Clostridiales bacterium, assembly GCA_022770525.1. Taxonomy (GTDB): domain Bacteria; phylum Bacillota; class Clostridia; order Lachnospirales; family Lachnospiraceae; genus CAKRHR01. The sequence continues at coordinate 2,595 of JALEHN010000151.1, read as the reverse complement.
GGCATTGAACACATCATTAACACTGAAAAGCGGATGCTCCTGTCCGATCATCATCGGCGCCACATAAGCATAAATCTGTCCGTTTTCACATTTACTTGTGGCCAGAAGCTTAATGCTTTTTCCCATCTTACCTGCGTATTTAAAGTCTTTATCTGTAATTTTTGTGATACCTTCTGTATAAATATCTTCAAAATCGACCTGTCTGCCGTTTGCAAGAGATGTTAAAATCGCGATTTTACGGCATGCGTCATAACCTTCCACGTCGGCTTCGGGATTTCTCTCCGCATAACCCTTATTCTGTGCATCTTTTAATACATCATCATAAGCAGCGCCTTCTTCGCTCATTTTTGTCAGCATATAATTGGTCGTTCCGTTTAAAATACCTGAAATTTCTTCAATCTCATCTGCAGTCAGAGAATTCATAAGCGGACGGATAATCGGGATACCGCCGCCGACACTGGCTTCAAACATAAAATTAATGTTATTTTCTCTTGCAATGGCAATGAGCTCAGAACCATGCTTTGCCACCAGTTCTTTATTTGAAGTAGCCACACTCTTTCCTGCCAAAAGCGCCTGCTTTACAAAAGTGTAAGCCGGGTTTGTTCCGCCCATCACTTCCACAACGATTTTTACATCGTCGTCATTTAAGATGACATTATAATCATGGACGATTTTTTCCTGAATCGGATCGTCCGGAAAATCTCTTAGATCCAGTACGTACTTGACGTCAATCGGTTCACCGGCCCTCTTTGCGATACTTTTATAATTTGTTTTCAATACCTCTACTACGCCTGAACCTACTGTTCCGTAGCCTAAAACTGCGATATTCATCGTCTCACTCCCTTGCTAATATTTTCATATAATGAACCCCCGACAGACCTTCGATATCTGCGATCATCGCCGCAATATCTCCCGTAGCCGGTAAAATATCCATGCTTAACGTCACCGATGCGACACCATTGACCGGTATCGTCTGATGAATCGTCAGAATGTTTGCGTCATATTGCGCGATATGATTCAGCACACTGGACAAAAGTCCCGGTGTATCTTCTATCTGAACCATAATCGTTATCGTTCTGCCCTGCGATTTGTCATTAAACGGAAATATATCTTCCTTGTACTTATAAAATGAACTGCGGCTGATGCCGACAGTATCTGTTGCCTCCTGAATCGTCATGGACTTGTTGCATTCCAAAAGACGGTTCACCTCGACAACTTTCAACAGGACTTCCGGCAATGCCTTCTTCTTTACTACATAATACTTATTATCCTTTTCCATATACCCACCGTGTTCGTCCATAAAATACATTTGTTTTTGCAAGGAAGATATTAACATACATTTATGTAAATTGCAAGTACTTTTTCAGACATTTGTCTTTCCTGGACGGATTACAGAACAAAACGGGCACTCCCCAAAATCCTGTGGTTACATTACAGAAAATTCATAGTACTTTTCTGTAATATAAAACTCAAGCTGTACACAGGGCACTAAAAACCTGCATACAGCCTGTTTTTTATTCTTCTTTATCTGTGCCTTTTAAGCTGAGCCACTTCAGATATGCATTGATAAACGGATCGATATTGCCATCCATCACGCTGTCCACATTTGCAATTTCTTCATTGGTACGATGATCTTTAATCAGCTTATACGGCTGCATCACATAGGAACGAATCTGGCTTCCCCATGCATTATCCATGACTTCGCCGCGGATACCGGAAAGCTTTTCCATATTTTCCTGCTGCTTTAACAAATACAGCTTTGCCTTCAGCATCTGCATCGCCTTGTCCTTGTTCTGGAACTGAGAACGCTCATTCTGACACTGTACGACAATATTTGTCGGAATATGGGTAATACGGATGGCCGAAGATGTCTTGTTGATATGCTGACCGCCGGCACCGCTGGAACGGTACGTATCAATACGCAGGTCATCTTCATTAATCTCAATATCGATATCTTCTTCAATATCCGGCATCACATCACATGACGCAAAAGATGTCTGACGCTTGCCGTTGGCATTGAACGGCGAAATACGCACAAGACGATGAACACCCTTTTCACACTTCAGATAACCGTAAGCATTTTCACCGTTGATCTGAACAGTCACACTTTTAATGCCGGCTTCTTCACCGTCAAGGTAATCCAGCACTTCTGTCGTATAACCTTTCTTATCTGCCCAGCGGCAGTACATACGAAACAGCATGCTCACCCAGTCGCAGGCTTCCGTGCCGCCGGCTCCCGCATGAAGGGTAAGGATGGCATTATCCTTGTCGTACTCACCGGACAAAAGGGTCGTAATACGCAGTTCTTCAAACTCTTTTTCAAAGTCATCAAGCATTTCCTGAATTTCAGGCACCATTTCAGGGTCATTTTCCTCATAGCCCATCTCAATCATGGTTTCCACATCTTCATAGGCCTGCTCAAGCTTTTTATACTTATCCACCGTGTCTTTGAGATTTTTCATTTCTTTCATCAGCGCGGTACTTTTATCCGCGTCATCCCAGAAACCCGGTTCTTCCATCATGTTAGAAAGTTCTTCAATTCTCGACTCTTTAGCCGCTAAGTTAAAGTGAATCCCTCAATTCGACTAAAGGTCC
>JALEHN010000149.1 GCA_022770525.1 Clostridiales bacterium | reverse complement strand
CAGATGAAAATCTGTCTTTTTGTCGTATTTAATTTTGTCGTGTTCATCTTTTATAAATAAATGATTGTGTTCTTTTGTTCACATCCTTCAAAGTTATCATTGCTAAATCAGCAGTAGCCGTCGTTATCTAAATGACATTGGTACACACAGAGTGTGTACTGTAACTGCGATTCTGCCCGAAGGGCTTTTTCTATTGCAAAGATTCACCTTATCCTCCCCAGTCAACACACCTCATAAAATTTCACACAGTTATCACTAAAATATCATATGACTGTCTAAAAAATGTGTTATACTACTTATGTCTATAAGAATGACAGCCTGATGAAAACAACTGAATGATTCACTTTATCCAATAACAAATGTCTTCGCTGCAATGGAGGTAAATAACGATGAATGATTTGCAGATACAGTATTTTCTGGCCACCGCCAGACACTTGAGCTTTTCCAGGGCAGCACAGGAGCTGTTTGTATCACAGCCAGCCATCAGCCGTCAGATTATCGCACTGGAAAAGGAACTTGGCTGCCCTTTGTTTGACCGGATGAATAAAAGCATCTCTCTGACATCCAACGGAGAAATGTTTTACGCTTTTTTCGATAAATACAGAACAGAGCTCTACGATTTAAAACTCCGGGCAAGACTTTCTCTTGAAAATCAAAACCGTATCTTAAGGTTCGGCGTTTTAAGCAACTGGAATATTTCACAAATCATGCTTCCTGTTCTGTCAAAGTTTGAACGTCTGCACCCTGATGTCACCGTCGAAATGAACAGCTACGAACCCCACCAGAGCCAGGAGGCGCTTCAGGATGGCAAAGAAGACATTATACTGACCATTGAACCGAAGCTTCTGAACATACAGGGGACTTCCTATGAGAAAGTCGGCAATCTCGGCCGCATTCTTTTATATAACCGCAGCCATATAGGAGCCGGTGATCTGACACCGTATGATTTTAAAAATAAACCTTTTCTCGCCGTCTCAAGCGGCGACTATGTCAACGATCTGATCCGCAGTGTATGCCAGCCTTACGGATTTACGCCCCATATCCACCCGGTTCACAGCACCGATGCCATGATTATGTGTGTCCAGTGCGGCTTTGGCGTTGCTGTGGCTGATATTTGGAGCCGTGCGCTGGATAATAAAGATTTTGGTTATATTCCTTTGAACTCAAGTCATCCGCTGAGCCTTGTATGGCGTAACGGGCATTCCGATACGATGATTTCAGATTTTATAAAACTTTTAAAAGAGAACATATGTCTGTAAGTACATCTGTGAATATGTCTGTGACAAAACTTCAATTATTTCTTTGTTATAACTATTTGGTTATATTTGATGCATTTTTAGCTATTTGACGCACATATAAAATTGCATTAAAATATTTACATAAAAATACACAGAGGAGGTATTATAATGGCAGACAAATTTTACGCTAAGGGTGCCGGCAATAACGGTTATATCAAAAACCTTGAAGTGCTTGATTTCAATGCTATGGACGGCAACTGCGGTATGTTCCAGATGCAGCTTTACAAAACTGCTGACGGCAGATACTATCTTTACGGTTCATGCTTTGGCGGTACACAGCACGGTGTTATGATTACCGAAGTTACAGACCCCGAACACACAAGATTTGTAAGACACCTGCAGCTTGTTGACCCTGTCGAGTATCCGACAACAACAACACCTAAGATTCAGGTTGCCGACGATTTACTGATCTGCGCCATGAGTGCCGGTTCAGGCCCTGGAGCTCTTGTTGAACAGAGTGAACTGATGAACATGAAATGTGAAGTGGGCATCCGCATTTACTCTTTGAAAGAAGACCCTGAAAACCCGAAATTCCTCGGTTACTGGGACTGCGGTGTTCCTCATTCCATCGGCGTACATCGTTTCATGTACAACGGCGGTCCTTATGTTTATCTTTCCTGCGAAGCTGAACGCTTTGAAGGTATGATCATGAGAATCGTTGACATTTCAGATCCGACAAATCCTAAGGAAGTCGGCAACTGGTGGTCACCGGAACAGTTCGTTGACGGTTATCCGGGAAGAACTGTCGATCATCACGCTGCACACGTTCCTTCATTCATGGACAAAGGCTGGATGCACGGACCTCCATTCAGACGTGATGACGGTATCATGTTCTGCGGTTACTGCGGCGACGGACTCTATGTTCTTGACGCAACTGACGTAACACGCCCGAAATGTATCGGCAATCTGAAATTTATGCCTGCATTCTCAAGTCATCTTGCAGGTGCGCGTACCCATACAGCACTTCCGCTGCCTGGCCGTGACCTTGTTGTTGTTACAAATGAAGGCGAAAGATTCCAGTTCTTCCCTCCTGGATCAATCAAAGAAGCTCAGGCTTTGAACAATATCCATATGGTTGATGTGCGTGATCCGGCAAATCCTACACTGGTTGCTGAATTCCCGTACCCTGAAGTGCCTGAAGACTTCCCATATCCAAACTTCAATGTGATGAACCTTGGATGCCAGGGACCGTTCGGCCCTCACAACCTTCACGAACCGATGAGCAACAAACCTTGGCTTGAACAGCGCGGTGACAGAGTATACTGCTGTTACTTTGCTGCAGGACTTCGTATCTATGATGTATCCGATCAGTATTATATCAAAGAGATTGCTTACTTCATTCCTCCGAATCCAAACAAAAAACCGGAAGAATCTTTCTTCCCTGGTTTCCCTGGACCAAGAAATGCTGTTACAGAAGATTGCTGCGTTGACGACAGAGGCTATATCTATGTGACATGTCTTGATGACGGTTTCTATGTATTAAAAAGAACCGGTGAAGCAGATAACTAATACTCAGTTCATGAGGCGTGCGCCGCAGAGCGTACAAAAGGCAGAATCTCAATTTTATTGAGATTCTGCCTTTTTTGCATTTTTCAGGTCAGATTCCGCACAACGCCAAACACCGTCATCACGGCAATCATCACACCAATAATGATATTGTACCATCGCTGACCCGGCCAGCGTCCTTCTCTTATATAAACATATACTGTATATACAAAAAGCACCGCGCCCGCCGGAAGCATACTAAAAATTGCCGGGTTGCTTTCCCATGCCGCTTTAAAATCCATATGTAAAAGTGCCGCGCACATATGTGTCACGCCGCATCCCGGACACTTGAGTCCCGTCACAAGTCTGAACATACATGGTATGCCAATCCCTGTTTTTAAATAAAACAGGGCATATAGACCGCCGGCCGCCAGTATGACAGCAAATATCTTCATAAGTTTAACCGCGCGCTGCCTCATCATCCGAAACTACATAGCCGCAACTTTATTAAGTTCACTCTGGATCAGGCAATAGCTAATAATCTGAAGTCCGAATAAAGCAAGAATCAAGTATAAAATACCACTGCTTGAATCCGGGTGACCTGTAGACTTAGCTTTTACAATGCTGACTTTTTCACCGGCTTTGTAGAACCAGTAAAGTCCGTAAATACCGCAGGTCACAAGTGTTAACAGGAACACAACACCGCCTGATGTATCTGCCGGATTATCGCTGGCAAGATTCAGGTCATTAACCATACAGATAAACCA
>JALEHN010000077.1 GCA_022770525.1 Clostridiales bacterium | reverse complement strand
TACATTCTCGGCTAAGGTTCAGATAACTTTTGCATACCTTGAAGAAAACTTCGATATCCCAACGCTTGCCATAAATGCGGATGATTTCCTTTTCCTCCAGGGCTGTATCTGTAGAGATAAGGCATAAGTATTCCTTTCGCTTATTTCTGTTACGGACGTACACAACTTTAGCCGGAATGACTTCCCCATCCTTTACCACATCAACCAACACAGAAAGCAGGTATCGGGAACGACCGCGCCTCTTTTTATTCTGGTTGTAGATTGTGGTAAGAGACCTATCTTCACCATTATACCGAAAGAACATTTTGGGTGTCTTTTTTACCATGCCAATGACATCATAGCCGATGGATTTCACAGCATGGAGCGTACTTGGAGAAGAAAACCAACTGTCAAAAAGAACGTATTTGGCTGGAATAGCAGCTTTTTTAGCGATTTTTAAGAGTTCAAGCATCACCTGTGTTCCTTTTTGTATGGAAAGTATTCTTCGTTTGTATCCGACGGTCCGTTTATCCACATCTACAGCTTCATTGACTCTGTTCTTTTTGTTTTCCGATGAGAGAAGAACGCTGTTAACGGGAAGAAATGTGCTTCCGTCTGACCATCCAAGCGTAAGCATACGGAATCCAAAACGGTATCTGTGATTTGCGTGGTCATAAGCTTTGGCAAGAAGTTCCACTTTCTTGGAACGATTACGTTCAAACATGGAATCATCAATACTCAGTATATTTGTACGTTCCTTAGAATCCAAAGGTACAATAGCATCCTTGATGATTCGGGAAGCTAACAGCGTTGTAAAGCGAATCCAGTTAATCTGAATCATCTTCATGAAGCGGTACACAGTATCCTTTGCAAAACCAGGAGTATTTCGTCCGGTAATCAGGCTCATGTACATACTTCTGTTAGAGAAAATCAGCAAAAAAAGATACTGAAAAACTTCGACAACAGGAATTCCTTTTTTCTTATATGCATTGGATGCTTTTAATGCTGAAGAAATATGGAATCTTATAAAAAATCTTTTGATAGATTTAGAAATCTGCTTATCATTTTGGTTTGCTTGTGTTATACTTTTATTCATAGCATGAGCCTCCGGTTTTAATTGTTTTTGGACAACTCAATTATACCAAACCAGATGGTTTCATGCTACTTTATTGCCAGTATTTATTGAATTTTCAAGGTGCATAAGCACTTATTCAAGTGCGAAGTTTGAGAAACTTATTATAAAAAAATGAATGCACAGCTCAAAGAAGAGATTCAGAAATTCACACCGAAAAAAGTATCTTTTTTAAACAAATTTAAATCCGTTCCCGACAACATTGCTGAAAAAACTGCCGAGACCTCCATAGGGCAATGGATTCAAAACAAAGAAAAGAGCTGCTATGTATGCCATCATTTTCAAACCAAATATCCCAGGTATTTAGACACCTTCCTTCAAATGGTCGTCAAAGATAATGATTTTCGCAAACTGTTTCAAAATTCAAAAGGCTTTTGCCTGCATCATTTTAAAGACATTGTTGAAGCAGCGGAAATTAAAATGAGTGACTCTGATAAAAAAGACTTTTATCCACAATTATTCAGCCTGATGGAGACCAATATGCACAGACTTGAAGAAGACATTTCATGGCTTGTGGATAAATACGATTACAGAAATAAAGATGCTGACTGGAAAAATTCCAAAGACGCCAACCAGAGAGGCATACAGAAAATACGCGGCGGTTATCCGGCCGATCCGCCGTTTAGAAAACACATATAACCCACAGCTTCATTTACAGTAAGCAGCACGGAAAAAGAGCAGCGACACCACCCCTGATATCACTGCCCTTTTCCGGACTACTTTATACTTTATAATAATAAGGGAAGAAAAGCTTCCTATCTAAGATAGGCAAATCAAAACAATAAAAGTGTAATAACTCTTAATTATGGAAATTATTTCATTCCACGCTTAACCATTTCTGTCACTGCGAATGTAGCAACATCATCTGCATATTTACCTGAACCAAAGCCGGCGTCATAGCCAAGCTCTTTAGCCAGTTCATGTGTAATACGTGCACCGCCGCAGCAAACAACAAATTTACTTCTCAGTTCTTCAGCCTCAAGAAGCTCTATAAGCTCTGTAAGGTTCTGGATATGAACATCCTTCTGTGTAACTGTCTGTGAAACAAGTAATACATCAGCCTTAAGTTCAACAGCCTTCTGAATAAATTCCTCATTCGGTACCTGGCTGCCAAGGTTATATGCATCAATCATTTCATAACGCTCAAGACCATAGTGACCTGCAAAACCTTTACGGTTCATAACAGCATCAATACCTACAGTATGTGCGTCTGTTCCTGTAGAAGCACCGACAACAACGATCTTACGTCCGATATGTTCACGGATATAATCGTTAACTTCTTCCATTGTCATTGTTTCAGCTTCCACTGTCTGAACATGGATATTTGTATAATCTACGGAATAAATGCTGCTGCCATAAGCAACATAATAAGTAAATTCTTTGTCAAGAGAGCCTTTGTAAGCGATATTGATATCTTCAAAGCCCATCTTTTTCATCAGCTGACGTGCAGCTTCCTCGCCGCGCTCATCATTTTTTACCGGCAGTGTAAAGCCAAGCTGAACCTTGCCGTCGTTCATTGTATCACCATAAGTACGCAGCTTTGTCAAATCCAATGTTGTATCAAAATTGGATTTATGCATATTGTAAAGACCTGAACTCATTATTTGCTTCCCCCTTTCATAATTTCGATAAATGGATTGAAGTATACGTCGCCTTTTTCTACAACGCCATCCAAACCTTTACCGCCATCCTTCGGACGTTTGATATCTGCGAAAATACCGCGTTCAAGGGTTGCAAATACACCGATCTTTTCGATTTCTTCAAGGAGATCGGCAGCTTTCTGAAGAACTTCATTCGCTCTTGATTCAATGATGCCGCCTTTCTTGAATTCGATCTCACTGCCGAGATCTTTCATCGTTCTGAAAATGTACTGTGCGTTTTCAATAGAGAGCGCACGGTCAGACATAAATGGTGTATGGATTGCTTCTGTAAGCATACCAAGCAGATGAATTCTCTGATCTGTCAGGCATGTTACGATATTAAACAATGCATCCTGTACATGACCTCTGAAGATATTTCCTGTCATGAACTTTGTCGGAGGCATATATTTAAGCGGTGCTTTAGGGAAGATTTCTCTCGCCATCTGCGCCTGAGCCAGTTCAAGAAGGAATGCGTTTTCAACATTCGGATCCATTTCAAATGCATGTCCAAGACCCTGCTGTTCTTCCGGAAGACCGGCTTTTAATGCAAACTGTTCGTTGAGGAACTGAGAAGCGAGAACTGTATGTGCTGCTTCAACTGCATCGTCTGTTGTCAGATAGTTATCTTCACCTGTATTGATAATAACACCTGCATAAGCATTAATAATACGTGAGAAATACTGGTCAACCAGTGTACGCTGCATATTGATATCACGGAAAAGAATACCGTAAAGAGCATCATTTAACATAACGTCAAGACGTTCAAGTGCGCCCATTGCAGCGATTTCAGGCATACACAGACCTGAGCAGTAGTTGCAGAGACGGATATATCTGTGCTGTTCTTCGCCGACTTCATCAAGTGCCGCACGCATCAGACGGAAGTTTTCCTGTGTTGCGTATGTGCCGCCGAAGCCTTCTGTTGTAGCGCCGTATGGTACATAGTCAAGTAATGACTGACCTGTTGTACGGATAACAGCGATAACGTCTGCACCCTGTTTTGCTGCAGCTTTTGCCTGTGTAATATCTTCATATATATTACCAGTAGCAACAATCAAATAAAGAAGAGGACCTTCTTTGTCGCCATATTCTTCAAAGTAAGCGTTTCTCTGTGCCACATTGCCGCGGATTCTTTCTGCTGTTGCTTCTGCAACCGGCATGATCGCGCCGCGAATTTCATCTATGCTGTGCACAGGAACTTTTGTAAGATCAATTTCACCGGAATTTACTTTTTCAGCAACTTCCTGAGGTGTCAGGCCATATTCTGCCATTGCATTACCGATATAAAATGCAACACCGCCTGATAATACTTTTTTATCCATTAAATGGTCTACAACAACGTTTGGAAGAGGTACTTCCACATCATTGACACCATCAATTCCCAATAAGCGGCATACTGCTCTTTCAACAGTCACCGTTGTATGAACATCAATAAAGCCCTGAACATCGTCCGCTGCTCTTGAAGCACTGGCACGCGCTTTATCGATGAGTTCCTGATTCAAATGTAATTTACTCTCCATCGCTTTTCCCCTCCTGTAGCTACGATGATGATGATCTCCGGCACATGCCCATTAAAGCATGCGCCGAAGGTATCAAGTCTCTATACAGTTTTCCGAAATATATTATTCGTGTTTACGGCCTCTCTTAAGACGCGCAAGGTCATTTGGAACAATTGACATTGCCTGACCTCTTTCAAGTCCTGCAACACCAACAAGGTCAACTTTCTTTTCGCCGCGGCAAACTTCGCACTGACATGTTTCAACATAAGTATCAGGCTCCGTGTAAGTTGTGATAACGCCTTCGAAGTTTCTAAGGATAACTTTATGCGGTGTCTGTGAAATCACATAGTTTGGCATAACCGGTGTCTTTCCGCCGCCGCCAGGAGCATCAACAACAAATGTCGGTACTGCGTAGCCTGATGTATGACCGCGAAGACCTTCGATGATTTCAATGCCCTTTGATACCGGTGTACGGAAGTGTTCAAGACCCATTGAAAGGTCACACTGATAAATGTAGTAAGGACGTACACGCATTTTAACTAATTCATGTACAAGTTTCTTCATTACATGTACACAGTCATTAACGCCTGCAAGAAGTACAGACTGGTTACCGAGAGGGATACCTGCATCAGCAAGTCTTGCACAGGCAGCTGCACTTTCTTCTGTTACTTCATTCGGATGATTGAAGTGTGTATTTAACCAGATTGGATGGTATTTCTTTAACATGTTGCAAAGCTCAGGTGTAATACGCTGAGGCATAACAACCGGAGTTCTTGAACCGATACGAACGATTTCCACATGAGGAATTGCACGAAGTCTTGAAATGATATATTCAAGCTTTTCATCACTTACTAACAGTGCATCACCGCCGGAAAGAAGAACGTCACGTACTTCCGGGTGATTTGCGATGTATTCGATACATTTATCGATCTGTTCTGTAGGCACTGATGTATCATGCTGACCTGCAAAACGTCTTCTTGTACAATGACGGCAGTACATAGAGCACTGGTCTGTAATAAGGAATAATACACGGTCAGGATAACGATGTGTTAAACCAGGTACAGGTGAGTCTGTATCTTCGTGTAACGGGTCAAGTAAATCTGCAGGTGACTGGTGAAGTTCATGAGCTGAAGGAATCGCCTGTTTTCTGACCGGATCGTTAGGATCGTTAGGATCGATCAGTGACAGATAATATGGTGTAACTGCCATTCTTAAAGTTTTAAGACATTTATCAATACCTTCCAGTTCATCATCTGTTAAATGGAAAAATTCATTGTACTGTTTCAGATCATCAAGTGTTTCTATTCTGTTTTTAACCTGCCATTTCCAATCATTCCACTGTTCAGCAGGAACATCTGCAAATAAACCGTTTCTTGTTTTCATATTAAGAACCCTCCTCAAATTTATTGTCAGGGATATCTGATTTTCCCCATGCCAGATATCCCATCCTATTTATAATATTTTAGTACCGCAAAAATAATTTTGCATAACGGCAGCTAATTATCACTGTACTTTTTACGCAGCCGATTTTAATTATACATATTTCTTATCAAAAAGATTTCTGATCGCTTCGTTTTCTCTTAATTCCTGAAGTGTGATTTCTGCATGACCTTTAGTATAACCATTACCGATGATCATTGTGATATCCTTGCCTACACCTTCAGCGCCGAGTGCTGCTTTCGCAAAATCAGTAGCCATTGAGAAGAAATATACTGTACCTTCATCTTTAACAGGCAGAATTGCTGACATTTCACAGTTCTGAACGTTTACACAGCAGATTGAAAGGTCATATTCCTTACCGCCGTTTGCTGCCAGCGCTTTTTCAAGAACATCAACAGGCATTGCTGCACTTGCCTGGAATGTTTCGTGGCATACACCAAGTTTATTCAGTTCATCAAGACCTGCCTGGCTGTAATCCATTGCTACAACACGGCCTGTAGGTCCGACACGTTTCATTGCTTCGTAGCAAACAAGAGCACCTGATTTACCTGCGCCACCAAGAATAAGAACGCTCTGACCCGGTTTAACAAGCTTAGCTGTCTGTGCAGGTGCACCTGCGATATCAAGTGCTGCCAGTGCAAGAGGTTCACTCATATCGTCAGGAAGCTTTGCATACAATGCAGTTTCAAATAAAACAGCTTTACCTACGATATCTACACGGTCAATATCTTTGTGGATTGCTGTAATTTCATCAATTTTAAGCGGTGTCATTGACAATGAAACTAAAGATGCGATCTTGTCGCCGACTTTAAGGTCGATATCAAGGTCTTCACCGATATAAGCTACTTTACCGATGAACATACCGCCTGAATTTGTCACAGGATTCTGCATTTTACCTCTTTCATTAACAATGCTGAGAATCATTTCTTTAATCTTTTCTTCATCGCCGCCGCATGCTTCTGAAATCTGATGGAAAGAAGCTGAGTCAACGTTCAATGCGATCACGTCACAAACGATTTCGTTTGAATACTCTTTTGTCATATCATTGTCAATTTTTTTAGCAGCCTGTGTCAAAACACCCTGTGGTTCAATAACTCTGTGAATTCCGTACTTATTTCCTTTTAATGCCATTTCTAACTCCTCCTCAAAAACAATTAAAATTTTTTTCAGTTTCTTCTACAAAACAAACATCCATAACCCCTGACATATATCCCTGTCATTCATAACCCTTTATTTAAACAAAAAAGATTTATTCACTAAGCCCCAGAATCTTTCTTGCTTCAGCCGGTGTTGCCACCTGTCTTCCAAGTTCTTTTGCAATACGAACTACCTTTTCGACCATTTCACCATTCGATTTCGCAAGAACACCTTTTTCTAAATACACGTTATCTTCAAATCCTACACGTACATGACCCCCCATGAGAATCCCCATGGTTACCATCGGATACTCAAATCGTCCGACGCCTGATACTGTCCATGTTGACCCCTGTGGAATGCTTTCCACCATGAACAGCAAGTCTCTTGGTTCACCGGAAATACCTCCGTTAACCCCCATAACGAAATCAAAATGCATTGGCGACTTAATATACCCCTTTTTATTAAGTCTGATTGCCATATCGATCATACCTTTGTCGAAAACTTCAACTTCCGGTTTAATATTTCTTGCAATCATCTTTTCACCAAAATCTTTGATCATGTTTTCAGTATTTACAAAAATCTCGTCTCCGCCAAAGTTGCATGTTCCGCAATCCAGCGTTGCCATCTCCGGATTTAATGTGATCGGCTGTAAGCGTTCGTCATTGCTCATTCCTGTTGCCCCGCCTGTTGACGGCTGAATAATAACATCAGGACAAACGGCTTTAATTGCATCCATGCATTCTTTAAAACGGTTCACATCCTGTGTCGGTGTACCATCATCTGTCCGCACATGAAGATGAATAATCGCTGCACCTGCATCATAAGCAGATTTTGCTTCTCTCGCAATTTCTTCAACTGTGTAAGGCACCGCAGGATTGTTTTCCTTTGTAACTTCAGCGCCGCAAATACATGCCGTAATAATGAGCTTTTCCATACCACTTACCCCCTTGAATTATTTACCCCGCTGTTTATCTTTAGGTACAACGCATGTACCTGATGCACGACATACAACAATTGGTTCAGGCAGAACATCACATGCTGAATCATTGATGTCAGGACGCGGTGCGATCACTTTTCTTGCTTCAAATTTCATTTTTCTTGATGAGTTTCCGATTGATGTGATTTCACCGTATGCTTCGATGTAATCACCTGCAAATACCGGGTTTAAAAACTCCACGTTGTCATATGCGCAGAAAAGACCCTCGTCACCGTCATTGATGATTAATAACTCTGTAGCAACGTCACCGAATAACCCCAACATTCTGGCACCGTCTACAAGGTTTCCGCCATAGTGTGCATCATGTGCACTCATACGCAATCTAATTGTTGATGTAATTTTAGATTCCATATACTTTTTTCCCTCCTTAAGTTGACTTAATATATAATTAAATTTAAAAAATTTAATTCGAAAATATTGTAAAAAAAGCCCCATCGAACCCCCGCTGCTGTCTTCTCAGGTTCCAATAGCGCTTCATGATTATGCCTTACAAAGAATCCGTGATAACTCTCTGTAAAAAAACAACGCTATTGATACTGACAAATCAGTATCAATAGCGCTTCATGTACAAATTAATCCATGACAGAAACCAGGCACTGAGCCGGACTTCCAAGCGATAAAGTATGCCACCCTTTACCACTTTCGGCGGAAAAAACATTCATTATCATCATCGAACGTGACCCCTCTTAACATACGATAACTACCTTGATTTCCGCACCTCTATTGTTTTATTGTCTATGTTTACAATATTCAGTTCCATTTCATAGTCCAACTATACACCATGCACAAACCTTTGTCAATAGCTTTTTTCAATTATTGTTAAAATTTTTTCATCCAGCGCCAGCATTCGACAAATGTTTAATGCATCCTTCGGACAGTCCGCTTTTCCAAACACCTGATAAAGGCCGTAATTCATGTGCTTCGCAATGATATCCACGCCTTTCCTTGCAGTGGATGCCGCAATTTCTCTGCGCAGGCTTTCCGTATCCACATCCTTTAATCCGATCACCTGGTAATGAGCACCGGCATACTCAGCCACATTGTCGTAATGCGTCGTCATCAGCGTCATTGATGACTGTTCATTGAAATATTTCGCCACAGCCTGAACAATCACCGCACCTTCGTCCGGATTTGTACCTCTGGCAAATTCGTCCAGTATGATCAGACAGAAAGCTCTCTTTGACGCCTGAACAACGGCATCAAGCTGCATGATCTCCGCACCGAAGCTTGAAAGTCCCTGATCAATCGATTGTTTATCTTCGGCAACAAAATGAATTTCCTCAAACATCGGCACACCTGCGGACTCGGCAAACGGATAAAACCCGCACAGCACAAGCATTGCATTAAGCGCTGTTGTTTTAAGAGCCACACTTTTGCCGCCCATATTGGCACCTGTAATGACACTTGTGCCGCGGCCAAGACGAATGGACACCGGTGTAAATTTCTTGGATTTTCCTTTCAGGACTTCCTGAATCTGCGGATGAATCATATTTTCAAAATATAATTCATCTTCCGTAACTTCAGGTCGGACGCAGTCATTTTCCCTGGCCATCCGTGCTTTCTGAATCAGCACATCAAGATTTGCGGTCATTTGTATATTATGCAGCATCTTCGGCAGGTATGGCCTTAATTTGTCGGTAATATCTCTTCGGATACGGCTTTCTTCTTCTTCCTCCCTGACAACAATACGTACTCTGTCAGCCAGAAGCTGTTCTTTACGCTCCTGATTCTGCTCAGTCCGGATATCGATCTCAATACTTTTTTTTGCCTTACGGATTTCTCTCAGCTTCTCAGAATATGTTTCGCTTATATAAAAACTCGGCACACGTGTATGATCCGGATCAACTAAATCCAAAGCATACTCCGTATCATAAAAATCAATATCCGCAAGACCGCACACAGCGTTAAACTTCTGAAAAACAGGGTACATCTGCCTTGACTGGATCAGGAAATTCTTCAATTCAAAAAATTCAACTTCATCAAAGCAGTAATCCTCACCTCTTTGAAGTGACGGCCGTATATCTTTAAAATGTGCCATAAAGCGATTTAATATATCAATTTCTTCCCGGCACCGGTCATAAACATTAAGTATCCGCTCAATATTGTCAAGCTCCTTCATAAGCTGAGCTTTCTGAGTTTTATCAAAAGGCCGGATCCGACGGCTCTTTTCAATGCCGAAACATGAAACCGGTTTAAGAGCCTCGATCACATATTCAAAACCTATCATTACTTTTTCGTCATAACTTAAATCAATCATAAACCTCTCTGTCCTCCACATTAATTACAGGTATATCAACTTTTGCGCTCATTAATTCCATAAACTCGTCTTTATCAAAATCATAGCCGTATGCGGAAAACGGATTAATGGTCACTGCCGCCAGATGTATCTGATCCATGACACATAAAGACGCTCCTTTAATCCCTATTTTTTCATAAACCGGCGCGGTCAGAAGAATCTTGCTGCTGTCAGATACAACGATGGTTCTTCCTTTCATCGGCACATTTGAAATCAGTATCGGCTTTAAAATACCGTCACTTAAAGCGCCGTTGATAAAAATAAATTTAAACGGCTCATTCTCTTTTTTGTAAAGTGCTTCTGAAAGTCCCGATGCCGAAGACAGCGCCATACTGTCACCGTTATCCGCGACAAGCAGCACTTTTACCCCTTTGTCACCTTTAAATGTCCAAATTGCCTCAGCAACCTTTTCATTTTTCACCGGCGGCGCCCCAAGAATCTCACAAAAATATGCTGTGTGATCCACCACCGTATGAATATTTTTATTGTACGAAGCACCTGTACACAGAACAGTTGCCTCTGTCACCTTTCTGGAACAAAGCGTCTTCCGGCTGATCGCCCCGTCAATCAGTACACGCCCGGCACCAAAACTGCGAAATATTTCCGATACAGTAATCAGCTGATCATTCATCGACGGCCCCGCAAGCTGGATATTGCCGTCACTTAAAGCCCGAAGAACAATGACCTGCCCCATCGGTGTGCTGATGCCTGTCGCGGCAAGAATTTCTCTCGTAATGTCACACCATTTAAGCAGCTGATCGGTTGTGGCAATCACTGTTCCTGCCTTCACATAAATGCCGGGCTTTTTTGTTCCGGTCACAAGGTCGCTTGATTCTCCGTCACGCCCGATTGAAGTTATCGCAAATACTTCATTTTTGTCATTTAATTCACGAATTAATTGGTTGAATACCGTCGTTTTCCCTGCATTTTTGCACATACCGATCATAGAAAGCGACTTATATGCATCAATCAAATCGCCCAGTTTTTTCACAAAACCCCTCCTCACTCTTATTTTGATTCACACAAAGCATAACATAATTTGTCAAATGGTACAATATGCAAACTTTTTTCTTCTATAATTTAATATTTTTCACAACAGTTCTGAAATTTTTATGCAATTTTTATAATTTTTAAATAATTGTTTACAAATTACAGGGACTTTGTTATAATTTAAACACGAGCAACGTAGTAATTTTTAATCATGGCGCATATATGTTATTATATATGCCCGGCAACACGTAGGCAATATGGGGAATGCGTACGGAGTTTTTTATTGTACCTATGTTGTCTGCCAAAATTTTATTTATGAGGAGGGGGTTTCATTTATGGAAGGTCTAGGTTACACCTTAATTGAAAATCCTGGTATATGGTCGATTATACCACCGATCATCGCTATCGCATTGGCGCTGATCACAAAAGAAGTTGTTTTTTCACTTGTACTCGGTATCTTGTCAGGTACTGTTATCTACACAATCGTTATGTCATTGAGCCCGATTGAGATTCTCAATCTGACAGCGACTCTGTTCTACCAGAAGCTTTCAGATAACGGTTCGATGATCATCTTCCTTTCACTGCTCGGCATCATTGTTGTACTTGTATCCCGTTCCGGCGGTTCAAGAGCTTATGGTGAATGGGCATCAAAGAGATTTAAAAGCACAGCCAGCGCAGGTGTTGCCACATCATGCCTCGGTGTTTTAATCTTCATCGATGACTATTTCAACTGCCTCACTGTTGGTACAGTTATGAAGCCGGTGACTGACCGTCTTAAAATGTCCCGTGAAAAATTAGCATATGTTATTGATGCGACAGCAGCACCTGTATGTATTATCGCACCAATTTCATCATGGGCTGCAGCTGTTATTTCCTACTTCCCTGAAGAAGCCGGTAATGGTATGACCGCATTTATGCAGTCTATCCCTATGAACTTCTATGCAGTGCTGACACTGTTTATGGTATTCTACATGAGTATCCGCAAAAATGCTGATTACGGTCCTATGGCTTATGCACAGAAAAAGTGTCAGGAAGAAGGTTTCTTTAATACAGCGAGCGAAGGTCAGGCTGAAAAAGAACTTGAAAAAGCATCAGGCAGCAAAGTCGGTCGTATTTCTGACCTTGTTGTCCCTATCGTTATCCTGATTCTTTTATCCATTCTGTCTATGCTTTATGTCGGCGGTATGTGGACAGAAGGATCCGACGGATACGGCAGCATCGCAGCTGCATTCGGTAATACAGATGCCGGTGCCGCACTTGCATTCAGTGCTTTTGTTTCACTGATTGTTATTTTCATTTACTATCTTGTTCGCAAAACAATGAACTTTAAAGAATTTTTCGGCTGCATCAATCAGGGTGTTCAGTCAATGGTTCCGGCCAATGTTATCCTGGTTCTTGCATGGTCTATCAGTGCAGTTTGCCGTGAATTGTTAAATACAGGCCGTTTCGTTGCAAACTTTGTTCAGGAATCCGGTATTCCGGTTCAGATTCTTCCTGCAATCATCTTCCTGATTGCCTGCCTTCTGGCTTTCGCAACAGGTACTGCATGGGGAACATTCGGTATCCTTATTCCGATCATCATCGAAATCTGCCGCGTGGCTGCACCTCAGCTGCTCATTACAACAATGGCTGCAACACTTGCGGGTTCCGTATTCGGCGACCACTCATCACCGATTTCAGATACGACGATTCTTGCATCGACCGGTGCGGAATGTTACCATCTGGCTCACGTAACGACACAGGCACCATACGCTGTTACTGTTGCTGTATGCTGCTTCTTCGGTTACCTTATTGCCGGTTTCTCAATCGGTCTCGGCTTTGCAGCAAGCTGTATCATCAGCCTTGTGATCGGCCTTGTTCTTCTTAATATCCTGCTTATTGTACTTCCGAAGGTATGGACAGCAGACAAGATTAAGAGCGTTCCTACAAAGAACGGCTGATTCATTAATTATGATTAATTCTTCTTTTTCATAACTTTTCTTTTCTGGTACGGGCGACTGCCAATATGGCAGCCGCCCGTACTGCTTTTGAAATAATGCAGAAAAAAATACGCCCTGTGTCAATTCAACACGGACGTATTTTTATACAGTTTATTCAGGCTGCTCAGATGTACAGTGCGGACATCTTGTTGCTTCAATGTTAATTTCACTCTTGCAGTAAGGACATGTTTTTGTCTTTGGCGCTTCTTCTTTCTTTTCTTCTTTATGTGCCAACTTTGCTGCTTTTTCCGATGCAGAATTAATTGCTTTAATCACACAGAAAAGAACAAACGCTGTCAGAAGGAAATTGATTACAGCCGCAATAAAATTACCATATGTAAAATTCACACCGCCGATCTGTACTGATAATTCAGCAAGATTGGAATTCCCGAAAAGGCCCAGAACCGGCGAAATAATATCCGTAACAAGTGAATTCACAATTGCCGTAAACGCGCCGCCTACGATCACACCGACTGCCATATCCATGACATTACCACGGCTTATAAATGTCTTGAATTCAGAAAAAAACTTTTTCATCTCATTCACCCTCCTTTGTATTTTCAATTGATCTTTAACTGAATATAAACACATCACCTGTATATTCAAAGACATTTCAAGTATATCAATATATACAAAAAAATACAAGCCCTGTATACGGACTTGACAAACATTTAATGCAAACCGGTTATTGTATACACTCCCGGAATATCCCCATGACTCACCGTGACTTTGGCGAACATTTAAAGCCAACCCCTGCCGGCATTGTCAAAATATAAACTTTCATTGACAATACAGGGCAATTCTAATAAAATATAAGTCGAAGGTGAGATGAAAGTTAATCTTCTGACATCAAACCCGGTCTTATTTTTATTATCGTACTAACCGGAGGATTTTTTCCAAAGTGCAGGCGAAAGTTATACTGTTTTTTTATTCGAATTTTTTCTATTTTCAATACAGCAAAACTTTTCTCTGTTATTTTTCCGGAAAATTTAATTACGAACAGGAGGTATATGATTGGACACAAGAATTGCCGTCATCGGTATCATTGTCGAAAATACGGATGCCGCCGCCCAGATTAATGAGCTGCTTCACCAATACAACAGCTACATTCTCGGACGAATGGGCATTCCGCACCGTGAACGCGGCCTGTCGATTATAAGCATTGTTCTGGATGCACCATCCAACGTCATCAGTGCTTTGTCCGGCAAGCTGGGCATGCTGCCAAATGTCAGCACAAAAACAATTTATTCAAAAGTATGAATCTGATCACTCGTATTTGCAAATGTATATTTATACTGAGCAAACCCTATTTTATGCATTAAGGAGAAAAGTAAAATGTATGATGTAATGTCAAAAAAAGCCGAAGAATTTATTAATGACGAAGAAATATTGGAAACGCTGGATTATGCTGAAAGAAACCGCGAAAACCGTCAGCTGATCGATACTATTCTTGAAAAAGCAAGTGCAATGAAAGGCATCACCCATCGTGAAGCTGCTGTACTTCTGGCATGTCCGCTGGACGATGTCAGGGAACGGATTTTTAGCCTTGCCAAAGCCATCAAGGACCGTTTTTACGGCAACCGTATCGTTATGTTCGCGCCGCTGTACTTATCTAATTATTGTGTCAACGGCTGTGTTTACTGCCCGTATCACATGAAAAATAAACATATTGCCCGCAAAAAGCTGACGCAGGATGAAATCCGCGCGGAAGTTATGGCACTTCAGGATATGGGACATAAACGGCTTGCTCTGGAAGCCGGAGAAGACCCGAGAATGAATCCGATTGAATACATTCTGGAATCTATTCAGACAATCTACAGTATTAAGCATAAAAACGGCGCCATCCGCCGCGTCAATGTAAATATTGCCGCAACAACTGTGGAAAACTACCGTAAATTAAAAGAAGCAGGTATCGGTACATATATTTTATTTCAGGAAACCTATAACAAAAAAAGCTATGAGGAGCTTCATCCTACCGGTCCTAAGCATGATTACGCATACCATACGGAAGCCATGGACAGAGCCATGGAAGGCGGCATCGATGATGTAGGTCTCGGTGTTCTTTTCGGTCTGAATATGTACCGTTATGACTTTGTCGGTCTGCTCATGCACGCAGAACATCTGGAAGCAGCCTGCGGTGTCGGTCCTCATACAATCAGCGTTCCGCGTATCTGTCCTGCCGATGATATCGATCCTTCAAACTTTTCAAACGCTGTACCTGATGAAATTTTTGAAAAAATTGTAGCGCTGATCCGTATTGCTGTACCATATACCGGCATGATCGTATCTACCCGCGAATCCAAACGGATGCGTGAAAAAGTGCTTCAGCTTGGTATTTCACAAATCAGCGGCGGTTCCAGAACAAGTGTCGGCGGTTACGTAAATCCTGAACCTGAAGAAGAAAATTCTGCACAGTTTGATGTGACAGACCAGAGAAGTCTTGATGAAGTTGTCAACTGGCTTTTAGATATGAACTTTATACCGAGCTTCTGCACCGCCTGCTACCGTGAAGGGCGCACAGGGGACCGTTTTATGAGCCTGTTAAAATCCGGTCAGATTGTCAACTGCTGCCATCCTAATGCATTAATGACATTAAAAGAATATCTGGAAGACTACGCGTCAGAAGATACAAAGCAAAAAGGTGAAGCACTGATTAAAAAAGAAGTTGACCGGATCACCAATCCTAAAGTCAAAGAAATTGCCATGCAGCATCTCTTTGATATTGAAAACAACAAGAGGGATTTCCGATTCTGATTTGTAATTCTTAATGTAACCCTGATAAAACAAAGAGCGGGAAGATTTAAACCTTCCCGCTCTTTGTTTGCCTAATTAACATTTAAAGTGGATATCTGAAAAATCAAATGTTGCAAAATAATCTTTTGGTGTCTCTGCCCGCCGTATCATCTGTACACTTCCGTCTTCTTTCAACAGAAGTTCCGCAGAGCGCAGTTTTCCGTTATAATTGTAGCCCATGGAAAAACCGTGAGCGCCTGTATCATGGATAATGATATAGTCACCCATATCAATTTTTGGCAGCATGCGGTTCACCGCAAACTTATCATTATTTTCACAAAGAGACCCCGTCACATCATACATGTGGTCACATGGCGCATTTTCCTTGCCTGCAACAGTAATATGATGATAAGCACCGTACATTGCAGGACGCATCAGATTGCATGCACATGCATCAAGTCCGATATACTCTTTAAAAATGTGTTTTTCATGAATAGCGGTTGCCACCAGATGTCCATAAGGTGCCAGCATGAAACGACCCATTTCTGTAAAAATTGCAACATCACCCATACCTGCCGGCACAAGAATTTCCTCATAAACTTTGCGTACACCTTCTCCGATAGCTTCAATATCATTTGGTTCTTCGTCCGGATGATACGGAATGCCTACGCCGCCTGAAAGATTGATAAATTTAATGTCAGCACCGGTTTCCTCATGAAGTTCCACAGCTGTCTGGAAAAGGATTTTTGCCAGCGCCGGATAGTATTCGTTCGTCTTTGTATTACTTGCAAGAAATGCATGAAGTCCGAAATGCTTTGCGCCTTTTGCCATTAATTTTTTAAAGCCTTCTGTCAGCTGTTCTCTTGTAAAGCCATATTTTGCCTCACCCGGTGTATCCATAATCGCCGTGCTGATTTTAAAGTCACCGCCGGTGTTAAAACGGCAGCAGATGGTTTCAGGTATACCATCGGCAACCTTTTCAAGGAAATCAATGTGTGAAAAATCATCAAGGTTAATAATCGCACCCAATTTTTTAGCCAGAACAAAGTCCTCCGGCGGTGTTGCGTTGGAGGAAAACATAATATCGTGTCCCTTAAATCCGCATGCATCTGACATCATTAATTCTGTCAGTGAAGAACAGTCTGTCCCGCAGCCTTCCTCCTGAAGGATTTTTAAAATATAAGGATTCGGTGTCGCCTTTACTGCAAAGTACTCTCTGAAACCTTTATTCCATGAAAAAGCTTTATAAACCTTTCTCGCATTCTCCCGTATACCTTTTTCGTCATAAATATGAAAAGGTGTCGGGTATTTTTTTACAATCTCATCCAATTGTTCTTTTGTTACAAATGGTGTTTTCTTCATGATTGTAATCTCCTTTCTGTCACTGCAATTAATTTGATTTCATTCTTTAGTGATGTTTTAAATAAATGTACAAGATTTTTCTTTTTAGAATATAAGCAGGAATTACTGCCGCCGATTTCTCCTGTTAAAACAACTTCCGAATCGACAATCAGACCGATCTGTCCCGGCTGCCGTTTATTATGATAAATAATGGCTTTATCCAGCGCATACGGTGCATCGGTCAGTAAAACAACTTTTTTTTCATCTTGAATTAAAGCCTCCAGCTGTTCCTTAAACATCTGAATAATGTCCGGAGATGCCGAAAAATAAACCCGATATTCTGCTTTTGTGAGCATTTGCCGTATCTTATCAATAATATGCCTCTGCCCGCTGATTGTGATATACCCGTCGGCATCGTCTCTGTTTTTCGGAATTCTGTTTTCCAATTCCTCTTTAAGACCGTTTAAATATGCAATCTTATTTTCGCAAAATTCAGATATATCCACAGCCATGTATTTTGCCGGTGTCCCCTCCGCAATGTATGCCGCACCTTTTTCCACAAGACTGGTCAGTGCTGAATACGTGTTGGATCTGGATATTCCCGTGTGTTTTGCAATCTCATAACCTGTCATCAGTTCATTGGACACCAGTTCCATATATATAACAGCTTCCTGCCTTGTCAGCCCAAACTGCATCAATAATTCCGCACAGTCCATATAAAACCTCCGGCATCTACATTCGTAGTTCTTTTCAGAACTACTATACTACCATAAAACTATTCTGTCAAGATGCAATACAAACCAATGTGAAATGCTTGCAATACAAAATAACATGAAATGCATAGAAGTCAAAATCATTTAAAAACATAGAAGCCAAATCATTGTGAAAAGCATAGAAGCCAAAACAATACAAAACACATACACCCCAAAACTAAGAAAAGAGAGGGCCAAAAAGCACCTCTCTCTTTGTTCTTTCAGCTGACAATTACAGCCGGGCTGTCACAAATATATCATAAATCGCACGGATTGCTGTTTCAAAATCACGGTTGCTGACACCGATGATAATATTCAGCTCACTTGAACCCTGATCGATCATTTTTACATTGACATGGGCATGGGCAAGCGCTGAGAAAATACGTCCTGCGGTGCCGCGTGTTGAACGCATCCCCCGTCCGACAACCGCAATCAGTGCAAGATCAGATTCCATTTCCACTGTATCCGGCTGTACGGCTCTGTGGATGCCTGCGATAACCTGCTGCTCTTTTTCTTCAAACTCATCGGCATGGACAAAAATTGTCATTGTATCAATGCCGGAAGGCATATGTTCGAATGAAAGTCCGTTATCTTCAAAAACACCAAGAACTTTTCTTCCGAAACCGATTTCTGAATTCATCATTGCTTTATCAATATTAACTGATACAAAGCCTTTCTTACCGGCAATACCTGTAATCGTATATTTCGGTCGCTTACATGTGCTTTCAACAATCATTGTGCCTTTCTTTTCCGGTTCGTTTGTATTGCGGATATTGATTGGAATACCTTCCTTGCGCACCGGAAAAATAGCATCCTCATGAAGAACTGTCGCGCCCATGTAGGATAATTCCCTTAATTCCTTATATGTAATACTCTCAATAACTTCAGGATTGCTGATAATTCTCGGGTCTGCGATCAAAAAGCCTGACACATCTGTCCAGTTTTCGTATAAATCCGCCTGAATTGCTTTAGCCACAAGTGAACCTGTGATATCTGAACCGCCCCTTGAAAATGTCCGGATACTGCCGTCATCATTTGCGCCGTAAAATCCCGGAATAACCGCATATTCCTCTGATTTAAGACGATTGCCGATCATGACATTGGTCTTTTCCTCATTGAGGGTTCCGTCTTCATTGAAGAAAATGACCTCGGCAGCATCAATGAACGTATATTTCAAATACTCAGACATCACAATACCGTTAAGATATTCGCCGCGTGATGCCGCATAATCTGCTCCGGCTTTATTTTCAAAGTTTTCTCTGATCATATCGAATTCTTTATCCAGTGATAAATCAAGACCTAGCCCCCGGATAATCTCTTCGTATCTGGATTTGATTTTATTTAAAAGCGCAGAAAAATCTTTATCTTCTTCAGCCTGCGCATAACATTTATAAAGCATATCTGTCACTTTTGTATCATCTGAAAAACGCTTGCCCGGTGCTGAAGGTACTACATATCTTCTTGACCGGTCTTCCCTGATGATGTCACCGACTTTTTTAAACTGTGCTGCACTGGCAAGAGAACTCCCGCCAAATTTCACAACCTTTTTCATAACTTTCTTTCCTCCTGTATCATAAGTAAATGCTTCGCCTCTTCCTTTGAAGCCCGCCGTGCTTGCACTCGAAAAGCTTTGCTTTTCTCGTTCACGGGCTTCGCCTCTTCCTTTGAAGCCTGCCGTGCCTGCACTCGAAAAGCTTCGCTTTTCTCGTTCACGGGCTTCGCCTCTTTCCTTCGGCCCGCCGTGCTTGCACTCGAAAAGCTTCGCTTTTCTCGTTCACGGGCTTCGCCCTATAATATAGTGGTCAAATGGCATTTTGTGAGCAAGCTCCCCAAAGCCATTTGGCCACTATATTGCACGGCTCATTGCCAACGTGGATATTATAAGTCCAGATGTTTGATTTCGTCAACCTTATCTTTTCTAATGTACATGATGAATTGGTATTCCAGGTCAAAGTAGGTTTTTTCTTCGCTTTCGGCGGCGATTTGCCAGTCAGGGTCTTTGTCCAGGTTCGGAAACCACGTGTCTGCCTGGTAGTTATAGTCCATTTTTGTAACGTGTGCCACATTGCAGTATGGCAGCATCTGACGGTATATACTGTCACCGCCGATGACATATATATCATCGCTGTCGTACTTTTTTGTTTCTTCCAGTGCCTCTTCAACACTGTGTACAACAATGGCATCTTTGACTTTGTAATCTTCTTTTCCTGTAATGACGATATTCACACGCTTTTTAAGGGGCAATCCGTTTGGAAAGCTTTCCAGTGTTTTTCTCCCCATCACAACAACTTTACCGGTCGTCGTCTCCCGGAAGAATTTCATATCCTCAGGAATGCTGTTTAAAAGCTTTCCCTGATATCCGATAGCCCAGTTATTATCTACAGCAACAATCAAATTCATATTTTTCCCCCTTTACACAGCGATAGGGATATTTTTAATCTGCGGCCCCGTCACATAGTCAATCAGTTTGACATCTTCCGTTGTAAAATCGTAGAAATTCTTAATATCAGGATTGATCCAGAATTTTGGCGCCGGATATGGTTCCCGACTAATCAGCTCTTTAATCATCGGTACATGACGGTCATAAATATGCGCGTCCGTAATGACATGCACAAGTTCCCCCGCCTGCATATCGCTGACCTGGGCAAACATGTGAAGCAGCACTGCATATTGTACAACATTCCAGTTATTTGCAGCAAGCACGTCCTGTGACCGCTGATTTAAAACCGCATTAAGTACAAGCTTGTCCTGACCCTCTTTTTTTGTGACATTAAAGGTCATACTGTAAGCACACGGGTACAGATTCATCTCATGAAGATCCTGATGTACATAAATATTTGTCATAATTCTGCGGCTGTATGGATTGTTTTTCAAATCAAAAAGCACTCTGTCCACCTGATCCATCATACCCTCTTTATATTGATGCTTTACCTGCATCTGATAACCATAGGCCTTACCGATAGAACCATTTTCATCTGCCCATTCATCCCAGATCGTACTGTTTAAATCATGGATATTATTGGATTTTCGCTGCCATATCCACAAAATTTCATCGACCGCACTTTTAAAAGCCGTTCTTCGAAGGGTCAGCGCCGGAAATTCCTTTGACAGATCATATCGGTTAACAACACCAAACTTTTTGATCGTATAAGCCGAAGTACCGTCTTCCCATTTCGGACGAACCTTTTCACCTTCCGTGCTGCAGCCATTTTCCAGTATATCTTTACACATATCAACAAAAACTTTATCTGCGTAACTCATCGAATTCTCCTGTCTTCCTGCCGCTGTCATGAACTAACATTGCGGCACATATTTTACTTTCTATATTATATTGGACTGTTCGACAAATTTCAATTCATTTTATGGTGAAATGTTTTTATTATAGTTTGTAACTGCTCAAATCCAGGGAAAATCTCACAAAATAGCCACCAAATGCTTTTCTTTTAAAAAAATGATACCCTGCCCCAAAAAATAATTATGAATATATTGAAAAAATTGTAAAGTGATGTATAATGAAAAATAATTAATATGACACTTTAATCTGATAGAGTGTTCTTTGAATTGGAGGAAGAAAGATGGAAAAGAAGAACATTGACTGGTCAAATATTGGATTTGGCTATATAAAAACAGACAAACGTTATGTATCAAATTATAAAAACGGCGCCTGGGACGACGGACAGCTGACTTCAGATGACACAATCACACTCAGCGAATGTGCCGGTGTTCTCCAGTATGCGCAGACAATTTTTGAAGGCTTAAAAGCCTATACAACAGAAGACGGTCATATCGTGACATTCCGTCCTGACTTAAACGCAAGCCGTATGGCAGATTCCGCAAAAAGACTGGAAATGCCTGTCTTCCCTGAAGATCGTTTTATCGATGCCGTTGTTAAAACAGTTGAAGCAAATGCCGCTTATGTTCCGCCGTTTGGTTCAGGCGCTACATTATATATCCGTCCATACATGTTCGGCACAAATCCGGTTATTGGTGTTAAACCGGCTGACGAATACCAGTTCAGATTATTTACAACACCTGTAGGCCCTTATTTCAAAGGCGGTGTTAAGCCTCTGACCATTAAAGTCAGTGATTTTGACCGTGCAGCACCTCACGGCACAGGCCACATCAAAGCAGGCCTCAACTACGCCATGAGTTTACACGCTATCGTCACCGCGCATCAGGAAGGCTTTGACGAAAACATGTATCTTGACCCGGCCACACGTACAAAGGTTGAAGAAACAGGCGGCGCTAACTTTATTTTTGTCACAAAGGACAATAAAGTTGTTACTCCGAAGTCATCAAGCATCCTGCCGTCAATCACACGCCGTTCATTGATCTATGTTGCACAGCATTATCTTGGTCTTGAAGTTGAAGAACGTGAAGTATTGTTCGAAGAAGTGAAAGATTTCGCTGAGTGCGGTCTTTGCGGCACAGCGGCTGTCATTTCACCTGTCGGAAAAATCGTCGACCACGGCAATGAAATCTGCCTGCCTAGCGGCATGAATGCAATGGGTCCTGTAACCCAGAAACTTTACGATACTTTAACAGGTATCCAGATGGGCCACATTGAAGCTCCTGAAGGCTGGATTAAAGTGATCAAATAAATCATCTTATCTGATTTTGAAACAGTATCATATAAGATTAGAATGATCTATGATCCTGCAAATACTACAAGTCCGACTTATATTTTACGATCATGGCTGACAAAAGCGTTATCTTAAACCCAAACGCTTTTGTCAGCCCTTTTTTATTAGCTTTATATGGCAATCTGTGCTATACTAAAATATATGATGTCAGAAATGAAAGGATTGAACAGAATGATTGATGTACTTACAACCATTCTCAACGAGTATTACCAAAACCTTGATGTTTATAAGAAACTCAAATACGATGTTGAAGAAATTATTACGAATCTTCTCGATGACAACCAGGTAAAAATATCCAACATGACACTTCGGATCAAGTCTGAGCAGGCATTAAAAAACAAAGTACTGTCCAAAGCAAAGTATGACCATCTGGATGAGATCACCGATATACTTGGCTGCCGCATCGTCACTTTATTTGAAAGCGATGTGGAAAAAATATTCGAAGCATTAAAAAAGACATTTGATATTGTTGAAATTGTCGATAAACGAAAAAAACACAGAGTCAATCATATTGAATTCGGTTACACTTCGCTGCATCTCGTTGTCCAGTTTACAGACAGCCGCTGCGAACTTGTTGAATATAAAAAGTATAAAAACATAAAATTCGAGATACAGCTTCGAACGGTGCTTCAGCATGCCTGGGCCGAAGTTGAACACGGACTCGGTTACAAATCTTTTTACGAGCCGCCGATGGAAATCAAGCGTAAGCTTAATCGTCTGGCAGCCACACTGGAAATACTCGATGAAGAATTCGAATCCATCCGTTATAGTATCGCCCTTTACCATTCCAGTATCGAAAAAGAAGAAAAGGTATTAAAAACCGATATCAATAAAGACTCTTTGATTGCGTACATGAACACCAGTCCGGTGATCAATGAAATTGTGACGCCGATCGCCCAGAAGTATGGCTACCGCATCATCAAAGACGCCAATCTGGTCAGTCAGCAGAAAATCGTCACCAAACTGAATTTTCAGGGCTACCAGTATATCAATGAGATCAACGACGATATTATCAAATATAAAGACACGATTATTGCCATCGGTGATGAAATTTCCCAGAAAATCAATTACGATGCCCACAGCCTGAATCTCTACAGCGCGATTCACTGGTTCACATTTATTCCGGTCATTGTAAACCTGATTGCAGGCCATGGCGGGTCCTCAGAGGAGGTCGCCGCTGATGTTATACTGAAAACATTCCGAAATAACAACATGTCCATATTTGACGTATACTCCAATAAATCCGGTACATGATTCCGGTAGTATGCCTCTGTAACAAACAGTAACTCCATAAACTTTTTTAAAAATTTTTATTTTTTTATCAAAAAGTGAGAATTTATGACTTTTCATTTGATGTATAAATGACAGGATATCAAAATAAAAATTTATGTTATGGAGGCTTAATATGACAAAAGATAAAAAAGAATTATTTTTTGACCATGTATACGACACCTACAGTCAGCGTATCATGAGTTTCCTTATTTACTATTTTAATGACATGGATATTGCTGAAGAAGCGTTTCAGGAAACATTTATCGAAGCTTTCCGGAATATTGATTCTCTGAAAAATCATCCGAATATCGGCGGTTGGCTGATCATGACTGCCAAAAATAAAGGGCATAATATACACAGCAAAAAGAACCGTCTGTCAGAGACATTGATGAATGAATTCTATGCGTTTTCCCAAAGCAGCCAGGTTACGGAAATCAGCAGTCTGATGCGCATTGATGATCCTGTTTTCACTGATGAAAAATATAAACCTCTGAGACTTAAATACATTTACGGCTATTCAGTCAATGAAATTGCTGATTTTTATCACATTGAACAAAGTGCCTGTAAAATGCGGCTTAAAAGAGCCAAAAGCCATGCACGAAAGTATCTGGAAAAGGATATATAAATTCATATGTATCATTCTTTATAACTTTCTGCTTACGCATCCTGTCACGCCGGGGGGATTTCTTCTTCAGATCCCCCCGGCAGTTTTTTCTTAATCCAATTGTTCCATTTCCGTAGTTTTCTCATGTATAAGCCTTTTTAGCTTTTTGACCGTTCTGCTGTAGACACAATCAACGGCATGGGCGGATCTGCCCAGCTGCGCTGCCAGCTCCTCATTACTTTTCCCCTCAAGTCTCCCTAAAATAATTTTCTGTTCCACAGGTTTTAACAATTGTATTTTTTGCTGCAGAACCTCCATCATCCAGTCATATTTATCAGAATCATCTGCCTGACCCGCTTCCAGTTCGCGAACATCTGTAAGAATTTCTCTCTGTGTAGATGCCTTACCAAAATAATTGCAGATTTTGCGTTCGGCAATTTTAAACATAATCTTTCTGATATCTGTTTCCTCAAAAATACCGTGCTGCATGATGTATTCAAGTGTTTCCAGACAGGCATCCTGACATATTTCTTCCGCAATATCTATATTATGAATCCGGCGAACCACATGAGAGATACAGCTTTTTTCTGACCTGGCCAGATATTGCCCGATCAGGGCTTTATCATATCCTCTTTGATTCACATTTTACTTTTAAATATCCTTTCTTTATCTACATCTTCCTTGTTTTAATAAGTCACTGTTTTCTATTATATACTTACTGTTCACAGCAAAAAGTTCCATATTAAGCACAAAAAATTCCCCGGCCCAGAATAATTTTCATCATCTGAAGCCGAAGAACTTTGATTGCTTTATCTTTGAATGCCCCGATATCTAAAGCTCATATGATAACAAATGCCTGATTTTAAAAGTCCAGTACACTTCCGTATTCAGCAGGAATATAGGCACGCACCAGGATACCGTCTTCCCTGTATTCCTCCTCAAGCAGCTGACCATATTTCCTAATGACTGCGATCTGACCGGCTTTATCATAGGGCACGACCTGCTCCACATAAATTTTACTTTCTCTTAATACCTTTTCTATCATCTGAAGCAGCTTTTGGGTGCCTGCACCGGTTTTTGCAGAAATACATACGGTATCATCCGCCTTATCATCTCTGAGACTGTATATGGATGCCGCATCCATTTTATCCGTTTTGTTGAATGCGGTAATGATTGTTTTATCTTTCACGCCAAGATTCTCAAGGGTTTCATAAACAACAGACATCTGCTGCTCCATTTGAGGATTTGAAGCGTCTACAACATGAATAATCATATCCGCATATTTTGCTTCCTCCAGCGTAGAGCGAAAAGCATTGATCAAATGATGCGGTAATTTATGAATAAATCCGACCGTATCCGTCAGCAAAATCTTTTGCCCGCTCTCAAGTTCCCTCTGCCTTGTTGTCGGATCAAGTGTCGCAAAAAGCTGATCTTCTTCAAGAACACCCGCACCTGTGAGATAATTCAGCAGTGTTGACTTGCCCGCATTTGTATAACCTACGATTGCGGCCACAGGTACGGCATTTTTACTGCGCTGATTTCTGGCAACCTCCCGGTGTCTGATGACATTGTCAAGTTCTCTTTTCAGTTGTGCGATCCTGCTCTTAATTAACCGGCGGTCTATTTCCAGCTTCTTTTCACCGGGACCTCTTGTACCGATACCGCCGCCAAGTCTTGATAATGCTGTACCCTGTCCGGTAAGACGGGTAGCCCTGTATCTTAACTGTGCCAGTTCGACCTGGATCTTTCCTTCACTAGTAGAAGCCCTGCCCGCAAAAATATCAAGAATCAGTAATGTTCTGTCCATAACCTTTGTATCAAGAGCATCACTTAAGTTTGCCATCTGGGCAGGCGTCAACTCATCATCACAAATAATGCCATCCGCACCGGTCTTAAGGATCAGTGCGGCCACTTCCTCGATCTTTCCTTTTCCGATATAAGTTCCCGGATGTCCGGATTCTCTGTTTTGAATCACGCGCCCTACAGTTACTGCTCCCGCAGTGAGCGCAAGCTCCTCAAGCTCATCCAGTGATTGTGCCATCGGGATACCCGAATTATCCTCAACACCAACTAAAATCACCTTTTCACTGTTTTTCGATAAATCATAGATCTGCATGAAATTCTCCAATTTTAATTACGATGATTGTATTGTCCTGTTATTTCTGCCTTGATTCAATAAAAGTCAGCTCCTGCTTTGCCTGTTCATCGTCAGGATATTTTTCCACATAAGCCATTACTTTTGTGTAGGCTTCTGCCCACTGTCCCATACGCTCATACGCCGTAAACTCGTTAAACATCAGCTCCTGATCCACAGTCCTGTCATTTAACGCCAGTCCTTTAGAAAAGGCATCTGCCGCATCTTCGTACTTGCCAAGTCCCATCAGGCAGACACCATACTGATTATATGCAAGTGCATTATCCTGAACCTGTTCAAAATATGTCTTAAAGCTTTCCACCGCATCTTCATAGTTTCCCTGTGCCATAAGCAGACAGGCTTTTCCGAAATAAGCAGGCATATACTGCATCTCTATGGCTTTTTCAAAATCTGCATCTGCCTGTTCATATTCCTTCATATACATGTAAATAAGCCCCCGGTTGGAATAATCTTCACTTGTTTTTGCCGGTAGTGTCGCCGCTTCTTCCAGCACATCTTCTGCCTCTTTTGACTTTCCTTCCGCCGTAAGCACCTGATAAAGCATCATATAAACTTTATATTCTTTTCCGCTTAACTCAATTGCTTTATACAGATCTGCTTCCGCATTTGTGTTATCCCCGACTTTCTGGTATGCTCCGCCTCTGAGCATATACCCGTTGGCACTGCTCTTCTGATTGAGAATTTTAGTATAAGTAAGCACCGCTTCCACAGGATCTCCATTTTTATCCTGTGCTTCAGCCAGATAAAATAAAATGTCTATCTCCTGGTCTGTGTACTTTTTACCTGCATAACTCATAGCATCCGATAATGCTGAAACAGCATTGCTGTAGTTTCCTTTATACAAATAAGCAATGCCGATACCTCTAAGCGCCGACTGACGATCTGTATCACTATGGGCTTTATTTTTCATCGCTGTAAATGTTTCAATCGCCTCATCATATGCAGCGTTTTTAATCTGAGCCATACCAAGCTGTGTCATATAAGTCATATTATTGCCGTCATGCTGTGTGGCCTGCTTGAAACAATTCACCGCGCGTGCATAATCACCGTTTTCATAAGCCTCCATCCCCTGTCTGGATGCCTTGCTCCCTGCGCCGAAATTTCTGATAAAAATGCCGCCGATGACAATAATAATCGCAATGAATATCAATGAAACAGCCTTATAAAAGGCTGATGTTCTTTTTTTCTTTCTTCTGCCGGATGAACCTTTTCCCTGCCTGGTTCTTTTTAACTTACCGCCATCTTCGGAAATTTTCGTTCCGGTATCTCTTGTCCTTCTGTTTCCGGACGTCTGTGGCCTGGTTTTATTGATTCTATCCGGACGATTTGTGCTTTTACTGCCCAAAAATAACCACCTCGTCTTTTTCCCGTTTTCATCCTCTGAAACGTCTATCTCTCATTTTTCATAGTCATTGTCTGTCATATATGCTGCGTTATAAATATCATTGTCTGTATATGCTTTACGTTTTTAATACGCTTTCTATCATAAGCTTTTTCAAACAATGTCTGTCATACGTTTTAATTATAGGTTGTAGACTCCTAAAATGCAAGCAATAATATATGCAATTATTGCCGTCAAAACAGACACCCCCACAGGCAGTATCAATACCGCTGCTACTGCGTACAGTACTGACGCAATGTAAATATCAGCCCCTGCACTTGTTTTCACAATCCGCTTTGATATTTCTGCCACAATCAATGCAGCCATCACCGCTATAGCTCCGTGGCACAAAATAATCACCCCATATGCACTGACGGCCCATGCGTACAGCGGCAGCAAAAACATAAGGCATTTGATTTTTTTTGACAGGTTATCCGCCGGACAATGTATGTGGGGCGGGGCGTCGCTGCAAATTTCCATCGTCTCTATAAAATCAGCAAATTCAGGGGCAATTTCTATATATGTTCCGTGTTTCAATTTTTTTCTGAACTTTGCCCGCTTTTTTTTATGATTTTTCTTATCTTTGACTTTATGCTTGATTTTTTCAGAAATACGAATATTTGAGGGACATACATAAGAACAGCAGCCGCACTGTATACACAAATCAAATGTATGCGCATCGGGCGCATAAGGTTTTAAATGCATCGGACAGACAGCCGCACAGGCATGACAGCCCACACAGGGCGATTCTTCGCGGGTCTGCCATTCCACAACACACAGCGATGTATTTTCCGGCATAATCACAGCATTTTCCGGTGATACCGCATGTCCTGTCATCACACCGTCCAGAACAAACTTGCATGAAGCCTTTTTTTCAAGTCCGCATGCCGCAATAATATCACCCACATGCGTTCCCGCAGGCATAATAAAATTAGACTTGCGCAGAACATGACCGGAAACGGTTATATAGGCAGAGGATGCCGGTATTTTTTCATAGTATCCGTTGTATGCATGAATCAGTATCTGTGGATAAAAAATAAGCCGCCCCGGCATCAGATAAGGCGCCGGACAGCATCTTGTGTAACTGCATATTTCATATTGAATATCTTTATTTAAGACACATCGATATTTTTTCAAATACTTCTCCAGCAGAAAATAAATATCCTTCCACTGTTTTTCGATACACAGTTTAACTTTCTGAACACCATAACAGCTTCCGAGAACATCTGCCCCCAAAATAATTTTTACCGTTTCCTCGGCAAACAAACGATACCCTGATGCGGAAAAAGGCTCACTTTCCACGCCGTCAACCCAGAGTACGTCCTTCTCTGTAATCATACCTTCCGGAGGCATAAGTCCAAGCTGTCTTAGAAAATAATTTCCGTCTGTCCTTAAAAACGGCACAAAACTCTGGCATGCCATGCGATGGGATTCTTTTCTTATGGAAACACGATATTTTTTATGACTATAACCGCTCTCATCAACGCTGATTTTTTCCACTCGCCCGTCAATACCTGAATACACCGGCCTTTCTTCGACCCAGCCTATACACTGTCCCTGGCAGACCGGTGCATCTTCTTTAATCGTACAGCAAAGTTCCTGACAAAAAAGCGTAATGCGCCGGGGAAGGAAAACCTGAAACGGCAGTGACATCAATTCTTCTCTATGCTCATTTTCATAAGGAAAAACAGGACGATACCGACGCATAACTACCTCCGCCAACACATAAAATCTGATAACCGCTTCTGACTGCGGGAAATTTCATTTCATCTCCCGCGACACTGATTTTATTATATGCAAGCCTGACATAATCATGCTGGTAAACTATGCCTTACATATTTATGCACTGTTGCTTTTACAGCACCGGGTCCTGCGATCATTTCCCTAAACATTGTTTCGATTTTTTCTCCCAGACCAGTCCTGTAAATATCAATAAAAAATATACGCTCATTTGAGAGAATTGGCTTAAGCTGATTCTTAAAAGTTTCAGGCTGCCCCACGACGATATCCTTTAACTGTTCCTGAATTTCCTCATTCATAGGATCAGGCGCAAGTTCGTATCTTTTCCCTTCATCATCCACAGCCAGCATATACCTGAGCCAACCGGCAATTCCAAGCGGAATAGCAGTAAGACGCGCGGCATCTCCATATTTTTTCACATATGCTTTAATTGTCTCGCCAAAACGGATACCTACCATCTGAGATACATCTACGGCAAGCCGAAGGTTTGTATCACCCAGATATTCATTTGGAAACCGCTCATCAAAAAGCTCATCGACAAATTTCTGCGGGGAAAGAATTCCCGGATCCGCTACTACAGGAAGCCCTTCATCATAAGCTACCATACGGGCCATTTTCATCATATCCGCATCCGTATTCAACATATGGGCAAATAAATCATATCCCAACACCACACCAAGAGGCCCTGTCGCAGAATGCACCGGATTCAGGCACACCGTTACTTTCATACGCTCACACAGATTTACTGTCTCTCTGTCAGCCATATATACGCCGAAACCTTTTTCCAAAGCAGGACGGCCATTCGGGAAGCTGTCCTCAATCACAAGATACTGTGGTTTTTCAGCATTAACAAACGGTGCGATGTATGTCTGCTTTCCGGTGATGACCGGCTGCATGTCTTCCACACCCAGTTTTTCAAGATCTTCGGCAATTTGCTCGCTTGGCCGCGGTGTAATTTTGTCAATCATCGTCCATGGAAAAGTAATCATTTTTTCGTCGCTTACATAGGACGCAAAATCTGCCTCCACAAATCCGGCCTTCTGCCATGCCTCCGTCATGGTCAACACAGATTCCCGCAGTTTTGCACCGTTCTGAGAACAGTTATCCATAGATACAAGTGCCAGAGGATATCTCCCGGCTTTATACCGTTCATAGAGCATAGCTGTCAGCACTGCCATTGCTCCGACAGCTTTATCCGGACCATTCTCTATATCATCTTTTACAAACGGAAACCATGTGCCATCCGCTTTCTGCAAAGCATACCCTTTTTCTGTAATTGTAAAAGAAACCAACTGAAGCGCCGGACTGATAAATATTTCTTTAAGCCGGTTCCACTGCACCAAATCGGAGGATTGTGCTTTGACTGCCTCAGAAAGAGATCCTAACACTTTGCATGCTCTTGTTCCATCCCCATTTAAAATGACACTGAGTCCTAAATTATCATAAGGAGCATAAATTTTATCCACCACATCATAATCAAATGTCTCTACACAGGTAATACCCCGGTCCAACGCACCATCTTCCAGAAGACCGTCTGCAATACCGCCTATGAATATACGAAAAATATTACCGATTCCAAAGTGTACCCATTTCGGTTCCTTTTTCGCCTTTTCTGAAACTTTCTCCGCATCATACCCCGGAAGCATGATTCCCGCCTTATCCCATGGCTCATGATTTTTAATTCCGTTCATTGTTAATTTCATAGTATTTCTCCCTTTGACCCATAGTAAAATTTTTTTCACTCTAATAATCAGCTCCTGAGACATTCTCACCTGCACAGAATGCTATTTTCTTCCACAGCACTTTTTATACTTTTTTCCGCTTCCACATGGACAGGGATCATTTGGATATATTTTCTTTTCCTTTACGATCGGTTGCTGTATCGGCATTTTAAAATCATCATAAAAATCATTATAGAGATCTGCCTTCTCCAATGAATCATGAAATGCTGTTAACTGTGATTCTATCCACTTCAGATCTTCTTTTAATTTCAAATGCTGCGCAAGCAGTTTTGCCCTCTCAAACAACAATTCGTTATCCATCGTACATACAACGCCTACGACTTCTCTTCGAATAATACGATATGCTTCATCGGCGCCTTCCTGTTCCTGAACGCACCAACTGAATACATTAAGCGCATTCTGATTATGCGGCTCTTTTTTTAGCCAGTTTTCAAACCATTCCCGCCCCTCGGCAGGTTTCCCCATTGCATATAATTCTTCTCCAATTGCGTTCTTGAAGCCACTGTCATCATCAAAACTCCAATCCAGCATTGCCAGAATTCTCTGACAGAATTCCATACGTTTTTTATGTTCTCCTGTATTCCCCAGTTCCATTTCCAGATCCTGGAGCCATGCATCGACCGGATATTGATAATCCTGAGATTCCATAATACCGCTGATGCTCATTTTATATTTCGCTTTTTCAATAATCTTTTGGAAAAGATCCCATGCCTGCCACCAGTATGTAATCATATCACTGTCTTTTTGATTATACTGTGCTTCATATCCATCCTGTACAAGCCGGTCCCACTCTTCCCATTCCGTAAGGATTTCATGCGTATCTTCAAAATCCATGCATTTCTGCGCCATATTCTTTAGTGCATCAGTATATCGCTTTTCATCATACGGCTGATTTTTCTTCATAACGTCATAAATCTCCTCAATCACAACAGCTCCGATTTTTTCCTTTGCCTCACGGGCAGAGTATCCCACTCCAATCAGTCTGTCATATACCTCTCTTACCATAGGTGGATTATTGTCTTTTAACTGATTATCCACAACTTCCAATATCAGTTTCTTTAATCTTAAATTTGCCATTTGTATCCCCCGTTTCTTTCGCTGAAAACATATCTGATTGTCACATTACAAAAACATTGCCATATATATCGGCAAATGAATCACATCATATCCAAACACCGGAATGTTCTTTTTATCTTTAGCAAATTAACCTTTAAGTCGTTCTTGCCATCATAATTTCATCTCTATTTTAGCATTCTATTCCACATTTTTAAACTCTATTTTGATATATTATACCGGTATACTGTCCCTCAAACACAACGCCCCATACCCCACATTTTCATTGGGATAGACAGCAAATCCCGGCAGTCGCCTTGCGCCGTCGATCAGATAGGCTCTTATTTTTTCACCGTACAAAAACGGATCATTTTCTCTGACAATGCCGTATTCCA
Source organism: Clostridiales bacterium (assembly GCA_022770525.1). Classification (GTDB taxonomy): domain Bacteria; phylum Bacillota; class Clostridia; order Lachnospirales; family Lachnospiraceae; genus CAKRHR01. The sequence continues at coordinate 103,437 of JALEHN010000077.1, read as the reverse complement.
TCATCAGCGCACAGCTACCGGTCACGAACGGCGCAGCGAACGATGTACCGGTTACCTGGTGGTAGCCGCCACCGGACTTTGTCGTCTGAATATTGACTCCCGGTGCCGCAAGGTCCGGTTTATTCCATACATTAAAACCGGCAAATCCCCTACCGGAAAAGTCCGCATAGGCATCTGTCAGGCTGTTATAGGCTGCCACTGTGACAGCTTTCAGTGTTGTGGACGGAATCGTCAGTGTCGTTTCCGGTACAGGATATAAAAACCGGGTCTGTGTATTTAAAACTGCATGGCTTGGCAGCCACATATGAAAATCGCCTGAAATCACCCTTCTCGGAATCAACCGGATCAGCCACAGCCCGTCAGCAATATAATTGCCCGATGGTATAAAATCAATGTATATTTCCTGATTTACCGCATAAGGACTTGGTTCGCCGTAATACATCAATAATTCGGTGTTATCGAGTATAAACCGCTGAGGTCCCAGAAACTGCTGGAACGGTCCCGCCGACCTGCCGCTTGGTGCTACAATTTCAATATCCGCATGATCAAAATAGTTTTTCCAAATCTGAACATTCAGCGTTGTCTCATATGAGGCAACTGCCAACGGAATTTCTTCAATATAGCCAAGACGCAGCACACCCGATGTGTGACCTGATGTGCTGCCTTCATTTCCTGTGCCGATCACAAGATTATTTTTCCATACGCCGGACATTTCATTAAGATATGTTTCAAGAAGGGAAGTGCCGTTATGAGCGCCATAAGTATTTCCAAAACTGATGTTGACCGCCACAGGCATGCCCATGTTCATCGCTGTTTCCAGCACAAAATTCACCGCCTGCATCATTTCCGTCGTTCTCGGAAAGCCATCGGGTATCGGTGTACCAAGTTTAACAACGATCAGCGTGCTTTCCGGTGCCACACCTTTATACAGTCCATTGCTCTGACGTCCGTTTCCGGCTGCAATACCAAGGACTGACGTACCGTGACCGGACAGATCATTGCCCGGTGCACTGCCCGGTGTCGGATTTTGTAAATAATCATTCAGCTGCTGTTCACTATAAAATGAACCGAGGTAATATCCGGCTGGCGGCGGCACATCCGTATCTTTAGATGCCTGATCCCACAGCGCCGCTATACGCGTAGTCCCATCGCTATTTCTAAAATCCGGATGGGTTATATCAACACCGGAGTCAATCAGTGCCACCACTGTCCCTCTGCCGGTCAGTTCCCATGGATACGTCTGCACATACTGAATACATGAGACACGTCTTCCTTCATTGACAGCAAAAAAAAGCCTTTTCGGTTTCTCCGCAAATTCAATCTGCGGAGCCCTCAAAAGCTTTTCCAGTTGTTCTTCAGTTGCTGTAATAATGGCATACCGGTTCATCAGCCGCACGATCTGAACCATGTCGCTTTCCAGCCGGCCGATATCACCGTTATATTTCACAATAACTTCCCATGTTTTATTTTCGCTGTTAAATCCCGTATTAAGATTCAATGAACGTTCCCGCTCATACGGTGTCGCCTGCAGTGCCAGATTCAAAAGATTTTCGGCCTTTTGATCATCCACAATACCACCCCGGCTATCGAATTATTTCATTTTATGCATCTGACAGTATTTTGTTCATCACTTAACACCGTTTCTTATTAATTTCCACATCAGGCGCTGATCTATATATCTTTTACCAACGCATGAAGAATTTTCACACCTTCCAGCACTTCCTCCGCTGTCGTTGACCAGCCGAAGCTGAACCTGACAGCCCCGCAGTCTCCCGTGCCGATGGCATCATGGGCCAGCGGCGCGCAATGGGCACCGCCGCGGACACAGACTCCTGCCTCACCAAGGGCATCTGTCAGATCTGCAGGATCCACATCATGTATATTTATCGCTACAGTCCCTGTCCGTACACATGCCCGCCTGTATATTTCTATTCCCGGTATATCGGAGATTCCATCTATAAAAAGTTTTGCCATTGCTCTTTCATGGGAAAAAATCCGCTCAACACCAATATCCATGACATACTCAATGCCTGCTTTAAGTCCGGCAATGCCGTGGACATTTTGTGTTCCGGCCTCGAGAACATCAGGCATTTCCTCAGGCTGCATCAGCTGATGACTTTTTGACCCTGTTCCGCCGCGCATCAGAGGTCTTACTTTCACCCGGCTGTTTACATACAGCCCACCGGTTCCGGTCGGTCCCATAGGCCCTTTATGACCGGCAAATGCCAGCATATCTATGCACATCTCCTGTACATCAATCGGAACGACACCGGCAGTCTGGGCAGCATCTGTCATAAATAAAATGCCTTTTTCGCGGCAGTACCGACCGACTGTACCTATATCATACACCTCACCGGTAAGATTTGATGCATGAGTCATGATGACTGCCTTTGTATCCGGTCCGATGGCATCAATGACAGCCTGTGGTGTCAGAATGCCGTTTTGTGCCGGAACAATTCTGTAATTGCCCCGTGCATGGCACGGACGGAGCACTGAATTGTGCTCCATGGCCGTTGTCAGAATTTCGCCGTCCACCTGTGAAATTGCCATATTTAATGCCATTGTCGCATTCTGCGCAAACACAATCTCCATCGGAGATTCTCCATTAAAGAGTTTTGCAGCCGCCTCACGGGCACCATAAATCGTCCGCAGTGACCAAAGTGCCGCGCTGTGGGAACCTCTGCCGGGATTTCCGGCATTTTCAAAAGCCTCCATACAGGCCATCTTAACACACTCAGGTTTTGGATAACTTGTGGCTGCATGGTCAAAATACAGCATTAAACTTCCTCCCCTATCATCCCGATCAGCTCACCGATAGATTTCTGATAGCTCTCTAATGTCATTTTCCAGTTTTTAAGACACGCCCTGCCCTCATCGGTAATACTGTACATTCTTTTTATCTTGCCATTTTCATCAGAGATTTCTCTGGATAAAACAAGGCCCTTGCCTTCCATCATTTTAATATATCTGTAAACACCTGTAGCATCAGGCAGACCTTCCTGAAACATGGAAAGCTCACGCATCTGTTTAATAATCATATAACCGTTGCTTTCGCCCCATGTCAGTATCAGAAGGATCGACGGCTGGATAAAACGGTCCAGTGTTCCTCCCTGACAAGCACACTTTTTATTCACTGACACTTTTAATGTTCGCATACACTTTTCACCTTTCGTATAGAGTGAATGTTTACTCCACCTTAGTCACTGCAGTCATGATTGATTCCGGCATTACAGTAAACGCTGCCGTCTTACCATGCATTCGCAAATGAACAGGAATACTTTCCTTTGATCTGTTTAAAAATACAGCCGCTATCGTCCCGTCCGGATTTTTAAATGCTGTCACATCCAGTTTATCCGTATATTTGCTGTATCCTATACGTACAGCACCCGGCACGATATAATGTGAGAAATGATAAAAATGCTTCAAAATCAGCTGAGGCATTACTTTTTTATTTTTGCGGTCGTATAAAATGGCTGCATGGCAGAAGTTTCCGACATGATTTGGTCCGCCTTTTTCATCAAGGATTAAATTCCAGTCGTAAAATCCGCACATACCGTTGTTAAGATCGCCGATCATTTCATGAGAAAGCCTTGCCGCATTCGGCCAGTGCTCGTTGGCCCCGAACTTCGTATATTCAATACAGCTCTCGGATATAATCATCTTCAGATCCGGGAACTTTCTGCGCACAAGATCCAATGCTTCAAAATGATCCCCGCTGTACCAGTGAAAAGCAATGCCTTCCACCATATCTTTTGTCTCATCATCGATAATCTCACAGGCTCTTTCATAAACCCGCTCCTTATTATGATCCCAAATATATACACCGATATCCAAAAGTCCGTGGGCCTTTAATGCCGGTATCATATGGTACTGCAGAAATTCTTTTTCCTGTGCCGCAGTGTAAACACATGAGTCCCATGTCTGAACAGCCTTTGCTTCATTTTGCAGTGAAATCCGTTCAACTGTAAAGCCCCGTTCTTTAAATGCCTCTATGTAGCGGCAAATATATTCGGCCCACATATCCTGATACTCTGTTTTTAGGCTTCCGCCATGAATTCTCTGCCCGTTTGTCTTCATAAATGCAGGCGGCGACCATGGAGAGAGCATAATCATCAGCGGTTTTCCCGCCATTTTCTGGGCATCCTCAAGCATCGGAATGATATACTTTTGGGTTCTCTCAAAATTGAAGCTTTTTAATTCTGTATCTGAAGGGTCTGACATTGCCTCATACATCTCCGTGGAAAAATCACAGCTGTCCATATGGATACGGACTCTGTTATATTTCATTTTCTCAGGTGAAAAATAGATTTCCATGCATTCCCGTTTCTGTTCTTCTGACATCAGAGAATAAACATATGCTGCTGAATCTGTAATCGCCCCGCCAAAGCCTTCCATCCCCTGAAAAGTTACTTCCGGATAAAGATTTACAACTTCATTTTCAACACCTGACGCATCTTTGGTCCACACTGAATTTTGACATTCCAAAGATTTGTCTTCACCTTCACCACAGGTAGAAATTAATTCAAGATTCATCTTTGTTCCTCCTCTTCATACATCAATCATTAATGACGCAGACAGTTATCATCTGCGAATCATCTTAATGATACCTCATTTTTTCTTTATGTCAATCAATTATCAGAACTTTATATCGTAAAAAAGTACAAAAAAAATACAATCTCCCCCTTTTTACAAAGGGCAGATGATGTATACTGTTTTTATCTCATTTTTTGGAGGCACAGTTATGAAACTACTATTTCAATTTGGTATTATAGCCATTTTTACATTTATCGGCGAAATTTTAAATTATATCATTCCGCTTCCTATTCCGGCCAGTATTTATGGTCTTGTACTGCTCTTTGCAGCACTTTGCATGAAAATCATTAAACTGGAACAGGTGGAAAATGCTGCCGATTTTTTCCTTGCGATTATGCCGATTATGTTTGTTCCGCCCACAGTCAATCTAATGACTGTATGGCCTGTACTGAAAAATAACCTTTTAGGACTGCTGATCGCATGTATCATATCCACAATCATCGTTATGGGACTGACCGGGCGCATCGCACAGGCTCTGATCAATTATCAGGACAAAAAAGAAGAAAAGTTTGCCGGATCTGTCAACGAACAAACGATTTCTGAGGAGGTTCATGATTATGAATAGCTTTCTTGAAGTTTCCTCGTATTTTGGTCTTGTACTGACCATCGCTCTTTTTTGGTTAGGACATTGGATCAATAAAAAAACTAAAATATCATTTTTAAATCCTATACTTATTGCCGCCGCACTGATTATTGCGTTACTGGCGATATTAGACATCGACTTTGAAACTTATGAAAGCAGTGCTTCAATCATTTCCAAACTGCTGACACCGGCAACCATCTGCTATGCCGTGCCGCTCTACCGACAGCTTAATATACTCAAAGAACGTCTTGCAGCAATCATTATCAGTGTTGCATGCGGCAGTGCCGCATCTGTTATATGTGTTTTCGGTTTTACAAAATTATTAAACTTTCCACCGGAAGTTTACCGGGCAATACTGCCAAAATCAGTGACAACTGCCATCGGCATGGGACTCAGTGAGGAAATGGGCGGTCTTGTACCCATTACCATTGCTGCCATTATGATTACCGGACTTTTTGGAGGCGCTGCTGCCGTTAGCATATGCCGATTGTTTCACATCACCGATCCGGTAGCCATTGGTCTTAGCATCGGAACATCCTCACATGCCGTCGGTACTTCAAAAGCTATTGAAATCGGTGAAATTGAAGGCGCCATGAGCGGTCTTGCCATCGTCGTTGCAGGACTGATGACCGTTATTCTTGCACCGCTGGCATCCGGATGGATTTGAAGTTTATATACTTAAAGCCCCGCTGTGTTATGGGTAAATACGTCAATTTTCCTGGATTTTCCAAAAAAACAAAAAAGTAGAAAGAAGTGTTAAAATGAACATCAACATTGACAAAGTCATTACTCTTGTCCATTCCACAAAGCCGCTGATTATGAATGAAACGATGTCCCGCGATGTCACTGTCAAAGGTCTGGCGGATTTTGTTACGAAAGTCGATACATCTGTTCAGCATTTACTGCAAAAAGAGCTTGATCATCTTTACCCTGAAATCCAGTTCATGGGTGAGGAAGACCATATGCAGAATGTGGACTTTTCAAAACCTGTATGGATTCTTGATCCGATAGACGGTACAACCAATTTGATTTATGGTTACCGCCACAGCGCCGCATCACTTGGCTGCTATGCTGACGGCCATATTTGTGCCGCAGTCATTTATAATCCTTTTTCTGATGAAACATTCCATGCTGTCAGAGGCAAAGGTGCTTTTTTAAACGGAAAATCAATTTCTGTAACTGACAACCGACATTTAAAAGACAGTCTGATCTCCATCGGAACATCACCTTATAATAAAGAGCTGGCTCCTGACAATTTTAAAGTTTTCCAGGCTGTCTATGAAAATACACTGGATATCCGCCGCAGCGGTTCTGCCGCTTTAGATCTTGCCTATGTAGCATGCGGGCGGCTGGACGGCTATTTCGAACGGAACTTAAAGCCATGGGACTTTGCAGCAGGTGCATTACTTGTAGAAGAAGCCGGCGGTCAGGTGACAGATTATTATCTTAATCCGCTGAACTTTTCAAAAAATCAGGATATTGTTGCCAGCAATGGCTTCATCCACAAGGAACTTCAAAGTTATTTATAATAATAGTGTAATAAGACTAATATCATGCTCGGCACACAATCAAAAGCCACCACACCTTCTCTGAATTAAGAAAATGTGATGGCTTTTTATATCAGAATAATCAAAAAACGCCTCGAGTGAATTCTTTCCAATAATCAATGGTTTTATAAACTCACTATTGAATCTGTTATTTATCCCACATGTCTTTCGAATTTACGGAAATCAAGAATTTTCCTCCTGCAAAAACGTCATCGCCTCTTCAATCCATCCTTCGGCCGATGTGCCCTCGGCGATGCCGATTCCATGCCCGCCCGATGGAAAAATATGTGCTTTATAGTCTGCCGTTTTGTTTTTCAGCGCAGCTTCCATCATCTTTGTATGGCTGACCGGAACAACCGGATCGTCTTCACATGCCCATATATAAGTTTTCGGATAATCCTTTGACAGAATCATCTCCACAGATAAAGCTCTCCGGTCTTCATCGCCCGGTGCCTCACCAAGGAAATTTTTGTTACAATCTTCGTGGCAGTCGGTCATCAGACTGATTAACGGATAGCACAGGCATATTTTATCCGGCCTTGCACTTATATCATCATACCGGTGCGTTTCATCTTCAAACCGGTCATACAAAGCACCCACTGTGCCGCACAGATGACCGCCGGCCGAAAATCCCATAATTGTTACGTTTGCCGGATCAATGCCAAGCTTTTCATGATTTTTTCGCACAAAACGAATGGCACGGATCAGATCCTTCTGAGGATTCGGATATAAATCTGGAAAAACTCTGTAAGACAGCACAAATGCCTGATAGCCCATAGAACATAGCTTTTGTGCTACAGGAATACCTTCATTGTGAAAAGCCACACGATTATATGCACCGCCCGGACATACAATGACACACGGCGCATTTTTTCTGTCCGTTTTTGTAAACGGCACAAGCACGACCTTTTCAAGCTTTTCATCATCGATTCCCTGCCATATCGGAATTGAAATCCGTTCACCGGCTTCGCGCCGCTCCAAAATAAAATTAGCGCACCGAAGAAGCCCTTCCGCAGGAAATACATTGCCCCATGGTGTCTTTGCAAACTTCACCATGTTTTTAAGCTTCATTTTGCGAAACATCGGCCGTATTGTCTGATAATAAATGGGATTGAAAATATATGAAAGCTTTTTCTCCATACGTTCATTTTCCAATATCTCATTAAGTGTCGAGTTCAGCGTAAATTTCTCTGCCATTTTTTGACACCTCCATTGATCTATAGTCATTTCTCTGAACAGTTAGGTCAATTTTAGCAGAAATGCTGCGTTTTTTCCAGTATTGTTTTACATCATTTACCTTTGTTTCCATCACATCACTTTCTATATTCTGAAATTGCTTTCTTCCGAAATTTTCTCATCACATGAGATTCTCCCGTCATACAAAGCACAGGCAGCTTGTCTTGCATTTATGTAATGAAAAGAGTATATTTGTATATTGTTGGTAACTCAAATTTTACAGGACGGTGATTGTATGAAAAAGAAAACTCTTATAATAACTGCAATAGCAGCGATAATCGTATTGATTGCATCTTATTTTTGGGGAAGCGGATTTTATAAAAGAACAGATGTGGCACTATCTGATTATTCCGTATCAGAAGATGGCACAGAAATAACCTTTGAGGCACATGTGATGTCTTCTATGGGATACATCAGAGGGTTCAAAAATTACGGCAGTGGAGTAAAAGCGCATTACCTGACATTCTTCTCGACCTTTGGCGGCTTAAATAGTTAGTTTGGCGCAAAAAATGAGTTCGTTTTAGAATTAGATGAAGATGATTGTGAGATATACTTTAATCGCGCAGATAGTGGATACGAACTTGTTTTACAGAAGAATGAAAAAACAGGAAAATGGGAAAGACCATAAAAAAAATAAATATCCTGTATAACAAAAAGAAATATGCACATAATATAATCATTCCAGTAAACATCTCCCGTTTACTGGAAGAACACAATTGCATATGCGCAGGCAAAGTCGTTGGATTCCCCCTCCAATGAAATTCAAAGCACATTACAAATGATAAGTGTGAATACTTATCCTCCCAAAATAAGCGGAGCCTCCAGAGGATGCTCCGCTTATTCCCATTTACAACAAAAATGAATTTCAGGGCTATACAAATAATCTTAATTTGGTACAATAAAAGTAACTATTCACGGCAAATGATAAAATCTCAATACACAAAAGCATACGATACTGAATCTCAAGAAAGGAAATATCGTATGGCAAATACCAAACACGAAGATGCCATCATGAAACTTGGCTTTGATTATTTCAAAGAAATCATTGTAAAAGCCTTAGATGTCAATTACCGCTTTATTGACAGTGCACCTACAGAACTCGTTGAACTGAAAATACATAATATGTATATGGATTTTACTTTTTTAACAGATACAGATATTTATATACATTTTGAATTTCAAACGACCGACAGTGGAGATGCTGATTTACGACGTTTTAATGCGTACGAGGCCGTACTTGCAAACAATACAGGAAAAAATGTCATTACTTATGTCATTTATTCAGGTGGAATCCGCAAAACAAAAGCCGTATTAGACTGCGGCATACATACATATCGCGTTATCCCTATTTACTTTACAGATAAAAGTGCCGATAAAGTATTTCAAAAACTTGAAGAAAAAAGGAAAAAGAACCTGCCGTTTCTGGAGGAAGATTTCGCAGAGCTGGCGCTGACGCCGCTGATGTCTTCCACTTACAGCCGTAAAGATACCATAAAAAAGGCAATTATTTTTGCAAAGCCATATACTGGCATCACTTCAGAAAAAGTCATATCTATGCTGTACACATTGGCAGATAAATTTTTGGATAATCTGGAATTAAAGGAAATAAAGGAGGTTGTGGCAATGACTCGATTAGGACAAATGCTGTTTGACGATGGTATGGAAAAAGGGATAGTAAAAGGCATGGAAAAAGGCATACAAATATTTATACAGGATAATTATGAAGAAGGGATAACCCGCGAACGTATCATTGATAAACTAATCCGGCGTTTTGACCTGACCCGTGAAAAGGCTGAAAACTATTATGACCGTTTTACAAATCCTGATATAGTGTCTCCAAAATAACCGTACTGTTTCAGTATTCAGATAAGATTATGCTGAAGCATCGTTTTTAGTTTTCACCTGAGCTCTATGAAAATCAATATTTTCATAGAGGTCAGGTGATAGCTTCCACATATTAAGAAACACCAGTTTATATCTTGCTTCTCAACATTTCATTGACTTTCGCAGGATTTGCCTTGCCTTTCATTTCTTTCATGACCTGGCCGACTAAAAATCCCAGCACTTTTTCTTTACCGTCTTTATATTCCCGGACTGTATCCGGGAATTTTTCAATGACCTGGCAAACGACCTGCTCCAGAAGCCCGCTGTCCTGGACAATTTTTAATCCCTTAGCTTCAATATAGGCTTTCGGTTCAATATCTTCATCAAAAACCTTTTCAAAAACTTCTTTTGCAGACTGCTGGTTGATTTCACCTTTATCGACTGCATCAATAATATACGCCAGATGTTTAGGTGAGAAGTGGATTTCATCCGGGCTGATGCCCCGCTCACGGACAAGTCTGAATGTTTCGCCAATCATCCAGTTGGCTGCTTTTTTAGCCTTACCACAAAGCACAGCTGTTTCCTCAAACACATCAGCAATGACTTTTGACTGTGTAAGCACGCCCGCATCATAATCTGAAAGCCCGTACTCTTTTTTGTATCGTTCTGCTTTTTCCGGCTGCATTTCCGGCTGTTTGTCAAGAACTTCCTCCATCCATTCTTCAGAAATATAAACCGGCGGAAGGTCAGGATCAGGGAAATATCTGTAATCTTTGGCGTCCTCTTTGGAACGCATGGCAAAAGAACTTTCTTTATTATCGTCCCATCGGCGTGTTTCCTGAAGGACTTCTTTACCTTCCATAAGAAGCTCGATCTGCCGCTCTCTTTCACCTTCAATAGCTCTTGCAATGGCCTTAAATGAGTTCAGGTTTTTCATCTCGGTACGGGTACCAAATTCAGTGCTGCCCGCCTCACGGACAGACAGGTTCACATCGGCACGCATAGAACCTTCCTGCAGTTTACAGTCGGAAATACCGAGATACTGACAGATCATACGGATTTTCTCAAGGTAAGCGATAACTTCATCTGCTGAACGCATATCCGGCTCAGAAACAATTTCGATTAACGGCACACCGCTTCGATTATAATCCACAAGCGTGCAGTCTTCCCATTCATCATGGACAAGCTTGCCCGCATCTTCTTCCATATGCATTTCGTGAATACGGACTTTTTTCTTTCCCGCAGGTGTTTCAATCTCGATATAGCCGTCACGGCAGATTGGCACATACAGCTGGGAAATCTGGTAGTTCTGAGGATTGTCCGGATAAAAATAGTTTTTTCTGTCAAATCTGCAAAGCTGGTTAATATGACAGTTTGCAGCAAGACCGAAAGCAAGGGCGTAATCGACAACCTTTTTATTCAGTACAGGGAGAGACCCCGGCATACCGGTACAGACCGGACAAGTGTGTGTATTGGGCGCTCCGCCGAATTTTGTGGAACAGCCGCAGAAAATTTTCGTTTCTGTGGATAATTCCACATGAACTTCCAAACCAATCACTGTTTCATACTGTTTCATGACCTGTCCGACCTCCTTTCCCATGCAGCCGGCAGCGGTCCGCGCAATTTCTCCAGTGTATACGCCGCCTGCAAAATTTTATTTTCATTAAAGCAGTCACCAAGAAGCTGGAACCCGATCGGCATGCCTTCATCACTTAATGCAAACGGCACCGTAATTCCCGGAATACCCGCAAGGTTTACACCTGCCGTATAAATATCACTTAAATACATTTTCAGCGGATCACCGAGGCTGTCTCCGATTTTTGGTGCTGTCGTCGGTGCTGCCGGAGCGATAATCACATCATATTTTTTAAATGCCTTATCAAACTGCTGCTTTACAAGAGCACGCACCTTCAGCGCTTTCAGATAATAAGCATCATAATAACCAGAACTTAAAACGAATGAACCGAGAAGAATTCTTCGCTGAACCTCCTCGCCAAAGCCTTCGTTTCTCGTCTTTTTGTACATATCGTGGAGATCCTCGCCTGCCGCTGAACGGTAACCATATTTAACACCGTCAAAACGTTCCAGATTGGAGCTTGCTTCCGCACAGGCCACAATATAATAAGCAGGAATGACGTCATCCACATGATCCATTGAGAAAAATTCCACGGTGGCGCCGGCCTGAGTCAGCAGCTGGATCATATCCATCAATGATTTCTGAATCTGTCTGTCAAGTCCTTCAGACAAGTATTCCTTCGGTACACCGAAACGCATTCCGGCAACGCTTTCCCTGAGATTTTCATAAAAATCTGTTTTCATGCCCGGAACTGATGTACTGTCCTTTGCATCCGCACCGGAAATAACATCAAGCAAAGCCGCACAGTCTGCGGTATCTCTGCCAATGGCGCCGATCTGGTCAAGGGATGATGCATAAGCAATAAGACCGTATCTTGAAACCCGGCCATAGGTCGGTTTGATGCCCGTCACACCACAAAAAGCAGCAGGCTGACGAATCGAACCGCCTGTATCCGAACCAAGCGCCAGTGACACTTCACCGCTGGCAACGGCCGCACATGAACCGCCTGAAGAACCGCCCGGCACATGATCTTTGTTCCACGGATTCCTTGTGATGCCAAAAGCAGACGTTTCACTTGTACTGCCCATGGCAAATTCATCCATATTGGTTTTGCCGATAACAATCATTCCGGCTTCTTCCATTTGATCAATGACATGCGCATTGTATACAGGAGCAAAATTTTCCAGCATTTTTGATGCACATGTTGTTTTCAATCCTTTTGTACAAATATTATCCTTAACAGCCACCGGCACACCGGCCAGTGGTCCTTTATATTTTCCTGATTTCATACCCGCTTCCACATCTTTGACACGGGCTGTAATCATTTTTTCATCATATGACAAAAAAGCATGCACCGTTGGCTCCTGTTTTTTTATCTCATCAAGAGATGCCTTGACCGCTTCTTTTACGCCAATCTCATGGCGGCGGATTTTCTGCCCCAACGTACACGCTGTCATTTCTCTGATTTCCATAAGTCATTCCTCCAACAGCCTGTATATGATCACTTGATTACATCATCAGATGCCGTCAGACAACTGTCTTTGGCACCTGATACTGTCCTTCCTTCTGCTTCGGAGCATTGGCAAGCATCGCTTCCCTGTCATCGCCATTGACGACAACATCCTCCCTGAAAACATTCTTAAGCGGATAAATACCGAGCATCGGCTCCACGCCGGTCGTATCCACAGCTTCAAGTTTGTTCATATAATCAAGCATCTTCTGCAGTTCGGCCTTTGCTTTTTCTCTGGCTTCACCATTAAGTTTTAATTTTGCCAGTATTTCAACATTATCCATCACTGCATCATCAATACAAATTTTAGCCATGATTTTTCCTCCATTTACACCTTTGCTGTCCTATGGCTCAAGTCTGTTCATGTCTCTCGGGAACAGACATGTTTCTCTGACATTGTCATCACCAATCAGCTTCATTGTGAGACGCTCAAGACCAATACCAAGACCTCCGTGCGGCGGCATACCGTATTCGAATGTACTGAGATACTGTTCCATACCTTCCGTCTCCATGCCCCGCTTTTTAATCTTTTCTATCAGCCGGCTGTAGTTGTGGATACGCTGACCGCCGGTGGTTATCTCCATACCCCGGAAAAGAAGGTCAAAACTCAGTGTCACTGCCGGTTCAGCCGGGTCATCCATTGCATAGAACGGTCTTTTCTTTGACGGATAATGGGTAACGAATACAAAATCCGCATCATATTCTTCTTTAAAATAACGGCTGATCAGTTCTTCTTCTTCCGGCTCCAGATCAAACGGGTTGCGCATTTTCCGATCATATTTTTCGGAAACAAGCCGTTTTGCTTCATCAAAACGGACATACGGAATCTTCTCAACATTCGGAAGCTCTACGCCAAGCAGCTTTAGTTCCTTATCATATTCCTTTTTTAAAAGATCCATCGTATACTGTAAAAATTCGGTCTCCATCTGACATATTTCAAGAAAACTGTCAATATATCCCATTTCAAAATCAAGGCCGATATATTCATTCAAATGTCTTCGTGTATTATGCTTCTCTGCTCGAAAAACCGGTCCCACTTCAAATACACGGTCAAATACGCCGACCATCATCTGCTTATAAAACTGCGGGCTCTGCGCCAGCACTGCCGGTTTATGGAAGTAACTGAGTTTAAACATATTTGAACCGCCCTCAGCACCCTTTGCGCCGATTTTCGGTGTATGAATTTCCGTAAAACCCTGTGTATGCAGATAATCTCTGAAGCCTCTGACAATACCTTCCTGTATTTTAAAACGGGCACGTTCACGGACATTTCGAAGGGAAATGCTGCGCATATTTAATTTTGCTTCAAGGGAAGTATTCAGCTTCCACTTATCAACCGCAAGCGGCAGCGGTGCTTCGGGATTTGATAAAATCACGATCTCGCTCAGTCTTAATTCTTTCCCGTGGGGTGCTCTTTCCTCATTTTTAACAATACCGCTGACTCTGATACAGGAAGCTTCCTTAAGCTCAGATATTTCCAGATTTGTTTTATTTGCTTCCCATACGGTCTGGCACAGCCCTTCGCGGCTGCGCAGAATGATAAACGCAATCTCACCCATATTACGGATACTGTGCACCGCACCTTCCATTGTCACCTGTGCGCCTTCATCACTTTCTATAAAATCAGATAAACTTATAACCTCTTTTGTACATACACCAGTTAAAAAATCCATACTTTTACGCTCCTCTCAGTTACGCTTCGTCATAGATCAGGGTTAACAGCATCTGTGCTGTTTCCACCATACTTACCCCATTATCCATGCTGCACTTCTGAATATATCTGTGTGCCTCTTCTTCACTTAAATGGTTTCTTTCCATCAAAAGCAGTTTGGCATTTTTTATATAATTTTCTTCACGCTCACTTCGTTTATTCTTTTGCTTTTTGATTTTTTTGAAACGACGCTCGATCTGCGCCATCATACTGTTTACAGTATTTAAAAAATCGTATACTTTAATCGGTGTTGTCACAGCCATCACACCGGCCTGTGCTTCACTGACCACATTCGGAGAACCGATCAGCAGCATTTCAAAAAAATCAGGCAGGCATTCCGCCAATTGGGTATAATACATATCCGGCAGTCTGTAACCGCAAATGATAAGCCCGCGCTGATACTTATTTGCCTCGTTTAGAGCAGCCGCCGCGGTCTGACAGGAAACGGTATCTTCAAATCCGTGGGAAACAAGTAATTCCCGGATTTTTTTTGCATCTTGAATTTTCGGTAATACAACTAAAATGATGCTCATGTTTCCTGCTCCTTCCTTCAATTTTAGTAACTATTCATGATATGCTGTCCGGTTAAAAAACTTACCGCAGGCAGCCCTATATTCTTATATGCGGTACAAATACTGTTTGATTTCCCATTCGGAAACCTGACCGAGATAATTATTCCATTCCTCTTTTTTTGCAGCCAGATACTGTTTCATCATCACATCACCGGTAACCTCACGGAATAACTGATCCTTTGCCAGCTCCGTCAGAGCCTCATCAAGATTGGCCGGCAGTGTCTCACCGCACTGTTCCTTCTTGCAGTCACACATTGCCACCGGCGCACGCAGTCCTTTCTCAATGCCTTCAAGGCCTGCAGCCAGACAATATGCAAAAACAAGATACGGATTTGATGACGGATCCGGGCTTCTCAGTTCAATTGATGTCTCTTTCCCTGCAGCTGCATAAACCTTCATCAGCGCTGTTCTCTGTTTAAATGACCAGTTGACATCCGAAGGTGCTTCAAATCCCGGAACGAGCCGTTTATAGGAATTGACAAGAGGATTGCAAATAGCCGTCATACCTTTAATATGTGAAAGGATTCCGGCCATAAATGCCTCTCCCTCGCGGCTTAGATAATTCTCTTCTTTACTTCCTGTCATAACATTTTTGCCGTCTTTGTACAGCATCATATTCACATGCATACCTGAACCGTTGACACCGTTTTTCGGCTTTGGCATGAATGTAGCGTGCAGGCCATGTCTTTTTGCGATTGTGCGGACAGCAACCTTAAATGTCATAAGCTTATCAGCCGCATCAAGTGCATCTGCCATTTCAAAATCAATTTCATGCTGCGCAGGCGCTATTTCATGATGGGATGATGCCACATCATAGCCCATTTCTTCCAGAGTCAGTACAATATCGCGTCTTGCATTCTCACCAAGATCTACAGGGCTTGTATCAAGATAGCCTGCCATCTCATGGGTCAGCGTTGTCGGCATACCGTCTTCATCTGTATGGAAAAGGAAAAACTCACATTCCGGGTTGACCATCATTGTGTAACCCCCGGCCTTTGCCTTTTCAATGACTTTCTTTAAAATATACCGCGGATTTTCCTCATAAGGTGTTCCGTCTTCTTTATAAATATCACAGATAAAACGGGCAACCTTACCTTTCTGAGGGCGCCATGGCAAAATCGTAAATGTCGATAAGTCCGGATGCAGATACATATCCTCTTCTTCGCTCCGATACAGATCACTGAATGAAGAAACATCGATCCGGCACTGATTATTCAATGCTTTCTCAAGCTTGCTTGAAGGTATAGCTATATTTTTCAGGGAACCAAACATATCTGTAAACTGAAGCCGGATAAACTCGACGTCTTCCTCTTCAACAAGATCTAAGATTGCTTCTCTTGTATAGTCGTTCATATTAACTCTCCTTTAATATCATGATTACATAAGAACGCCGACGGACTTTCCTATGTAATGAAATAAAGGCGCACTTATCCGGAACTATTCCGAATAAGAACGCCCTCGCCCTTTTTTATGTTCCGTATTATAGCAATCCTGTTTTTAAATGTCAATAATTTTTTAACGTTAAATCACAAATGTATTTCTCGCATTAAATCTTACCGACCGTTCAGATTTAATGAACAAAATACCTTTCTTATGACACATTACAGATTCGTATAGCCCATTAACGACGTATCCACAGCCTTTGCCGCCATTTTTCCTTCCCAGATTGCCCATACAACAAGTGACTGGCCGCGATGCATATCGCCGGCTGTAAAAATACCCGGTACGGAAGTTTCAAAATCGTCTTCTTTTGTCTTTACATTTGTTCGTTCGTTAACACTGACACCAAATGCATCTGTCACATACTTCTGGCTTCCGAGGAAACCTGCCGCAATCAGCACAAGCTGCGCCGGAATGACCTTTTGTGTGCCTTCCACCGGCACCATATTCATACGGCCTGTTTTTTTATCCTTTTCAGGCGCCAGCTGAACAATTTCCGCCGCTTTGACAGCACCTTTATCATCTTTAATGAACTTTGTCACCGTTGTCTGATAAATTCTCGGATCATGACCGAAAACCGCCGCTGCCTCTTCCTGACCGTAATCTGTCTTTGAGACTCTCGGCCACTGCGGCCATGCATTACTTTCTGTACGCTCATCAGGCATCTTCGGCATCATTTCAAGCTGTGTCACAGACTTCGCACCAAGACGGACTGCAGTGCCGACACAGTCATTGCCTGTATCACCGCCGCCGATGACAAGAACATCCTTACCCTTTGCGGACACAAATGCACCATCCTTTAAATCTGAATTCAAAAGACTTTTTGTCACCGATGTCAGATAATCTACAGCAAAGAAAATGTTTTTACTGTCTCGGCCTTCCACCTTAATATCTCTCGGATTTGAAGCACCGCAGGCAAGTATGACACGGTCAAACTGCTTTTTCAGTTCTTTCATCGAAATATCTCTGCCCACATCAACACCGGTTTTAAATACAACCCCTTCTTCTTCCATCAGGGCAATACGTCTGTCAAGAACCTTTTTATCAAGCTTCATATTCGGGATACCGTAGCGAAGCAGACCGCCGATTCTGTCCTCTCTTTCAAAAACAGTGACCTGATGTCCCCTTCGATTTAACTGCAGTGCCGCTGCCATACCGGCAGGTCCGCTGCCGATCACCGCCACAGATTTCCCTGTCCTTACTTTTGGGATTCTCGGTTTGACCCATCCGTTTTCAAAGGCTGTCTCAATGATCGCCCGCTCATTATCTTTTGTTGCCACCGGCTCTTCATACAAACCGCATGTACACGCAGCTTCACAAAGCGCCGGACATACTCTCGAAGTAAACTCCGGAAAACAATGCGTTTTTTCAAGACGTTCAAAGGCCTGCTGCCATTTGCCCCTGTAAACCAGATCATTTGTCTCCGGTACAAGATTGTGCAGCGGACAGCCTGAAGCCATCCCTGCAAGCATCTGCCCGTACTGGCAGAACGGAACACCGCATTCCATGCACCGTGCGCCCTGAAGCCGCTGTTCATCTAGCGGAAGCGGCTTCTTAAATTCATTAAAATGCTTTATTCGTTCAAGCGGTTCCTGTGCAACCGCACCTTTTCTTTCATATTCCAAAAAACCTGTCGGCTTTCCCATAATGACCTCCATTTCTGCGTCTTAACTGTTTGACTTAAAAGCCCGGATACCATTTAAATCCGTTATCCGAGGCTTTACGTCAAGACATAAACACGATTGATTATTTCTGAAAACTTTCATTAAATGCTTCCATCTGTGCCTGCTGAGGACTCATGCCCTTTTCCTCAAACTTTGCACTGAGGGCAATCATCTTTTTATAGTCATTCGGAATAATCTTTTTAAACTTCGGCAGGTAAACATCAAAATGATCAAGTACCATCTGACCCCGTTTGGATCCTGTCTCTTTGACATGTTCCTCAATCATTGCCTTAAGTTCAATGACATCATATTTGTTTTCCATAGTTTCAACAGAAATCATCGCCTTATTCAGGTTCTGATACAGTCTGTTATCTTCATCAAGCACATAGGCAATACCGCCGCTCATACCTGCCGCAAAGTTCTTGCCTGTCGGCCCCAGTACAACAACACGGCCGCCTGTCATATATTCACAGCCATGCTCGCCGACACCCTCGACAACCGCATAGGCACCTGAGTTTCTTACAGCAAAACGTTCACCGGCAACACCGTTGATAAATGCTTTACCGCTTGTTGCGCCATACAATGCCACGTTTCCGGCAATCATATTTTCCTCTGCCTTATAGCCTCTGTTTGCCGGCGGATAAATGACAAGCTTGCCGCCGGATAATCCTTTGCCGTAATAATCATTGGTGTCGCCGCACAGACGAAGTGTGAGACCTGACGGAATAAACGCGCCGAAGCTCTGTCCGCCGGCACCTGTACAGTTCACAGTTAATGTATCCTCAGGAAGGCCATCCTTATGCTGTCTTGTAATTTCAGAGCCCAGAATTGTACCAAATGTACGGTCCGTATTGGATACTTTGACATTGACGGACTTCTTCTCACCAAGGGCCAGCGCTTTTCCAAGCTCTTTCATCAGCACTTTTTCATCAAGCGTATTTTCCAGATGGAAATCATAGGCCTTTTCCGGCATAAATGTAACCTTCTGTCCTTTTTCACCGTAAGCATTGCTTAAAATACCACGAAGATCAATCTTTTGGGCCATCGGATTTTCAGGATTTTCTTTCACTTTTAATAAATCTGTCCGTCCGACCATCTCTTCGATTGTGCGCACACCGAGTTTTGCCATCAGTTCTCTCAGTTCCTGGGCAATAAATTTCATAAAGTTCACAACATATTCCGGTTTCCCCGCAAAACGTTTCCGAAGCTCAGGATTTTGTGTGGCAATACCTGCCGGACATGTATCAAGGTTGCATACACGCATCATGACGCAGCCCATCGTTATAAGCGGTGCTGTGGCAAAACCGAATTCTTCCGCGCCAAGCAGTGCCGCAATAGCAACGTCACGGCCGCTCATCAGCTTACCGTCTGCCTCAATGCGGACACGGTTTCTTAAACCGTTCATTAAAAGGGTCTGATGCGTTTCAGCGACACCAAGCTCCCATGGAAGTCCTGCATTATGGATCGAGCTTTCCGGCGCAGCACCTGTACCGCCGTCATAACCTGAGATCAGGATAACCTGGGCACCGGCTTTGGCAACACCGGCTGCGACTGTGCCGACACCTGCCTCTGATACAAGCTTGACAGAAATGTCCGCATATTTATTTGCATTTTTCAAATCATAGATCAGCTGTGCCAGATCTTCGATGGAATAAATATCGTGATGCGGCGGCGGTGAAATCAGGCTGACACCCGGTGTTGAGTGTCTTGTCTTTGCGATCCACGGATAAACCTTTTTCGCCGGCAGATGACCGCCTTCACCCGGTTTTGCGCCCTGTGCCATCTTAATCTGGATTTCTTTAGCGCTGACAAGATATCGGCTTGTTACACCAAAACGTCCGGAAGCCACCTGTTTAATGGCAGAGCATCTGTCATTGTCTGTTCCCGCACTGTCAAGACGCTCGTCGCTCTCACCGCCCTCACCGGTATTTGACTTGCCATGAATCATATTCATCGCAATGGCCAGTGTTTCATGGGCTTCCTGTGAAATGGAACCGTAAGACATCGCACCGGTCTTAAACCTGCGGACAATACTGTCCACACTTTCAACCTCATTGATATCAATGCCTTCTTTCGGGAAATTAAAGTCCATAAGACTTCTTAAATTACCGCTGCTCTCGCGGTCTACCATTGCTGTATAGTCTTTAAACATTTTGTAGTCGCCAAGCTTTGTCGACTGCTGCAGAAGATGGATCGTTTTCGGATTATATAAATGCTCCTCACCGCCGCTGCGCATTTTATGACGGCCAACGCTGTTTAAGGTAAGATCGGTTTCAAGACCCAAAGGATCAAATGCTTCCGAGTGCAGTTTATCCACATCGGCTGCGATATCCTCCAGCGTAATACCGCCCACACGGCTCACTGTCCCTGTAAAATATTCATCGATGACCTCTTTTGAAATACCGATGGCCTCAAACATCTTTGAGCCCTGATAGGACTGAATGGTGGAAATACCCATCTTCGATGCAATTTTTACAATACCGTGAAGAATCGCATCATTATAATCATCAACAGCCGCATAGTAATCTTTATCAAGCAGTTCCTCATCAATCAGCTCTCTGATGGTCTCCTGAGCCAGATACGGATTGACCGCACATGCACCGTAGCCCAGCAGTGCCGCAAAGTGATGAACCTCTCTCGGTTCACCTGACTCAAGGATCAGGGCCATTGATGTCTGTTTTTTCGTATGCACAAGATGCTGATGTACTGCGGATACTGCCAGAAGTGACGGCATCGGCACATGATTTTCATCAACACCGCGGTCTGACAGAATCAAAATATTGGCACCGTCTCTGTACGCATTGTCAACTTCAACAAACAATCTGTCCAGCGCACGTTTCAAATTTGCGCTCTTATAATAGGTAATCGGAACAACAGCAACTCTGAATCCCGGTACCTTCATATTCTTAATTTTCAGCATATCCGTATTTGTCAGAATCGGATTGTTAATTTTAAGTACCTGGCAGTTATCCGCTGTTTCCTCAAGGAGATTGCCCTTTTTACCTGCATAAATTGTCGTACATGTGACAATTTCTTCTCTGATGGCATCGATTGGCGGGTTCGTTACCTGCGCAAACAATTGTCTGAAATAATAGAACAACGGGTGATGTTGTTTTGACAATACCGGCAGCGGTATATCCGCACCCATGGCCGCCGTATCTTCAGCACCGTTTAATGCCATATTGCAGATGGATTTTCTGTATTCTTCGTACGTATAGCCAAATGCCTTCTGAAGTCTCTTCAGCTGACTGCCGCTGTAATCCTCCACACGGAGATTTGGAATTTTAATATTTTTAAGCTCCACAAGCTTGCTGTCCAGCCATTCGCCGTAAGGCTGCTTGCCCGCATACATTTCTTTCAATTCATCATCATCGTAAATCTTGCCCTTTGTCGTATCCACAAGAAGCATCTTTCCCGGATGCAGACGTTCCTTCTGAACAATATCTTCTTCAGGAATCGGCAGCACACCGACTTCCGATGATAAAATCACATCGCCGTTTTTCGTCACATAATATCTGGAAGGGCGAAGTCCGTTTCTGTCAAGCACAGCCCCCACAAGATCACCATCTGAAAATACGATTGATGCAGGACCATCCCATGGCTCCATCATTGTTGCATAATACTGATAAAAATCACGTTTTCTCTGTGAGATCGTATGGTTATTTGACCACGGTTCCGGAATCGTAATCATCACCGCCAGCGGAAGATCCATACCGCTCATCATCAAAAACTCCAGTGTGTTATCAAGCATTGCCGAATCTGAACCATTTGTATCAACGACCGGAAGGATTTTATGAAGCTCCTCTTTTAAATGGCTTGAAGCCATTGTTTCTTCTCTGGCAAGCATCTTATCCGCATTGCCACGGATCGTATTGATTTCACCGTTATGCACGATCAGACGGTTCGGATGGGCTCTTTCCCAGCTTGGGTTTGTATTTGTACTGAATCTTGAATGCACGGTGGCAATGGCAGATTCATAATCCTTATCCTGCAGGTCTTCAAAGAAAGTCCTGAGCTGTCCGACTAAAAACATACCCTTATAAACAATGGTCCTGCTGGACATTGAAACAACGTAAGTATTGTCATTGCTCTGTTCGAAGACACGCCTTGCAATATAAAGCTTTCTGTCAAAATCTAGACCTTTTTCAACATTGTCCGGCTTCTTTATAAATGCCTGTACGATGTACGGCATGCATGCTCTTGCTTTATGTCCGAGAACATTCGGACAGATTGGTACGGTTCTGTAACCAAGAAACTCCATACCTTCCTTTTCAACGATAATCTCCAGCATCTTCTTTGCCTGATTCCGCTTCAGTTCATCCTGAGGCAGAAACAGCTGGGCAATACCGTATTCACGCTCGCCGCCGATTTCAATGCCCTGTTTCTTACAAACCTTGCTGAAAAATTTATGTGAAATCTGTAAAAGGATACCGACACCGTCACCGGTTTTGCCTTCCGCGTCCTTACCGGCGCGGTGTTCCAGATTTTCTACAATCTTTAAAGCATTTTCAACGGTCTGGTGACTCTTCACACCTTTACTGTTGACAACAGCACCTATACCGCAGTTATCGTGTTCAAATTGCTGATGATATAAACTATATGACTGTTCCATTTCGATTCCCTCTTTCCTTTTTATTTTTCGGAAAATGAAAAAAGAGCGCCAGAAAGCCTTTACGCTTTCCGACACCCTTGTCATCATTCGTATTCTTATATCTTAAAATATAGTTTTTATGATGTCCCGGCCAAACCATTGTATTCTTCATATATCAATGAAAACATCGCTTTCCTGACATCACAGGCTGCTACGACAAACAGCGCCGGTGTACAGATGGCAATACCCATAGAATGGCACTTGCTCTCCTTCGACCGTGTTACCATCTGTACACCGACGCTATCTAACTGGCAGCTTTATAGAAGAAAACGGGCAAGTCCACTAAAACGCCCTGCTCCTTAAATCTGCCGCATTTGATTGCCATTCAGGCTTCAGACTTCGTCTGTCAGGGTATAATATAAAACATTTTTTCAGCTTTGTAAATCCCCAAATTGCAATTTTTTATTTTTTTCTTGCAAAAATATCGTTTTTAACATGTGTTGTTTCCTAATATAGGCGCAATTTGCAAACTTTTTTGATGGAAAAAAATAAATTTTTTCAAAAAAGTGATTGACATTCAAAAAAAAAGGGTGTATGATGCAGAACATGAAGCAAGGGCGCTTCGGTATGACAGATATACCGGAGTGCCCTCTTTTTGTTCCACAAGGCAAATGACATCACTGTTTTTACATCTGTGTTTCGATTGCATCTTATGGTTATGACATCAGGGAAATGCTTGTGGAACAAAAAACTTCTTAAAGATAGTTTTAATAATGATATATATGAAAGGGGCAGATTTATATGTCAAAAGATATTCCTGGTTTATATGGCAGCCTTGTTTTTAATGATAAGGTGATGCGTCAGAAACTTCCGAAGGATATGTACAAAGCACTTCGCAAAACGATTGAAAATGGTACACACCTTGAACTTGATGTTGCAAATTCAGTAGCTGTAGCAATGAAAGAATGGGCCGTAGAAAACGGCGCAACACATTTTACACATTGGTTCCAGCCGATGACAGGCTTCACAGCTGAAAAACATGACAGCTTTATTTCACCGACAAGTGCAGGCGAAGTCCTGATGGAGTTCTCAGGCAAAGAACTTGTTAAAGGTGAACCTGATGCATCAAGCTTCCCTTCAGGCGGTCTTCGTGCCACATTCGAGGCCAGAGGCTACACAGCATGGGATCCGACATCACCGGCATTTATTAAAGACGGTACATTATATATTCCTACAGCTTTCTGTTCATACAGCGGCGAAGCTCTGGATAAGAAAACACCGCTGCTTCGTTCTATGGAAGCATTGAATAAATCCGCTGTCAGAATGCTTCATTTACTTGGTAATACATCAGTTACAAGCGTTTCAACAACTGTCGGTCCTGAGCAGGAATATTTCCTTGTTGATAAGGAATTATACAATCAGAGACGTGACCTGATCTTCTGCGGAAGAACATTAATCGGCGCACCTGCACCAAAAGGTCAGGAAATGGAAGATCACTACTTTGGTTCATTGAAACCGAGAGTTGCGGCTTACATGCATGATCTGGACGAAGAACTCTGGAAACTGGGTATTCCGGCTAAAACAAAACATAACGAGGTTGCTCCGGCTCAGCATGAACTTGCTCCTATTTTTGATACAACCAATATTGCCGTTGACCACAACCAGCTGACAATGGAAGTTATGAAACAGGTGGCCAATAAACACGGTCTTGTATGCCTGCTTCACGAAAAACCATTTGAAGGCATCAACGGCAGCGGTAAACATAACAACTGGTCAATGTCCACGAACACAGGCGTCAATCTTCTTGACCCGGGCAAAACACCGGCTGAAAACATTCAGTTCCTTGTTTTCTTAATGGCTGTTATCAAAGCTGTTGATGATTACGCTGATATGATGCGTGTATCCGCAGCCGGCGCAGGCAATGACCACAGACTCGGCGGCAACGAGGCACCGCCTGCCATCGTTTCCATCTTCCTTGGTGATGAACTTACAGCAATCCTTCACTCCATTGAAGGCGATTCCTATTTCGACGGTAAAGAAGGCATGATCCTTGAAACAGGAGCTTCTGTATTGCCTCACTTTATGAAAGATACGACCGACAGAAACCGTACATCACCATTTGCATTTACAGGCAACAAATTTGAATTCCGTATGCTTGGTTCATCTGCTTCAGTTGCAACACCAAATATTACTTTGAATACTGCAGTTGCAGAAGCGCTGGATCAGTTCTATGAAGAACTTAAAGACTATGCACCGGAAGATATCGAAAAAGGTGTTCATGACCTGATTAAACGCGCAATTAAAAAACATAAAAAAGTTATTTTTAACGGCAACGGTTATTCACCGGAATGGGTTGAAGAAGCAAAAAGACGCGGTCTTCCAAATCTCGCTTCAACACCGGAAGCACTTAAAGCATTTATCGCTGACAAGAACGTTGATCTGTTTATTAAACATCATATTTTCACAAAAGAAGAACTGTTCTCACGTTATGAGATTCTTCTTGAAAACTATGTAAAGACCATCGGCATCGAAGTAAAGACAATGAAAGAAATGCTTACAAAAGATTTCCTGCCGTCAGTGATGGCTTACTCGGACGAAATCGTTCAGTCTGCGCTTGCTAAGAAAGAACTTCTGCCATCTATTTCAACTAAAACAGAGGAAGCTCTTGTATGCAAGTTATCCGATGCTTATACTTCCATTACAGAGGGTCTTGAGAAACTTGATGCCGCTGCCGCAGCAGCTGACGCAAAAACAGATATGTATGACTGCGCAATGGCTTATCACGACAGTGTACTTGCTGAAATGGATGAACTCCGTCAAACAGCAGATGCTATTGAAACTAAGATTCCTGATGAGGTTCTTCCGTATCCTACATATGATCAGCTTCTGTTTTCAGTAGTATGATAATTAAATACTGATGACGTAAAGATGCGTATTTCCTTACCTTTTTTGGGGTACGCATCTTTATTGTTGCCAAAAATAAGGAAACATAACCACCCCAATGTTTCTTTACATAAAAAATTAACTTAAAACAGGCAGATGCTTTATACTTGAGGCAGCTTTGTTTTAACGAGGAGGAAAAGATTATGACTGAAGAAATTATGAGTGCTATTAATGGTCAATTATTTAGTGTCTGGTTTTTAATCGGCGCTGCTCTTGTATTCTGGATGCAGGCAGGTTTTGCCATGGTAGAGGCAGGCTTCACAAGAGCAAAAAATACAGGAAATATCCTTATGAAAAACCTGATGGATTTCTGTATCGGTACAATCACATTTATTTTAATCGGCTTCGGCTTACTTTTAGGTGAAGATGTTGTCGGATTAATCGGTAAACCGGGATTTGACATTTTCACAAACTATGCAAACTTTGACTGGTCCAATTTTGTATTCAACCTTGTCTTCTGCGCAACAACGGCGACAATCGTTTCAGGTGCCATGGCTGAAAGAACAAAATTTCTTTCTTACTGTGTATATTCCGCAGTGATTTCTGCTTTAGTATATCCAATCGAAGCTCACTGGATCTGGGGCGGCGGCTGGCTTGCTCAGTGGGGCTTCCACGATTTTGCAGGTTCATGTGCCATCCATATGGTCGGCGGTCTCTCCGCTCTGATCGGCGCTAAGATCCTTGGACCTCGTATCGGCAAATTTACGAAGGATAAAGCCGGAAAAATCACAAAAGTTAACGCTTTTCCGGGCCATAACCTTCCGCTTGGCTGTCTTGGTGTATTCATCCTCTGGCTTGGCTGGTACGGTTTCAATGGTGCGGCTGCTACAAGTGTAGAACAGCTCGGTTCTATTTTCCTTACAACAACTGTTGCTCCTGCTGTTGCTACTGTTGTTTGTATGATTTTTACATGGATTAAATATGGTAAACCTGATGTTTCAATGTGCCTTAACGCTTCCCTTGCAGGTCTTGTTGCCATCACAGCACCTTGTGATACAACTGATGCTCTCGGTGCCGCAATTATCGGTGCTGTTGCCGGTGTTCTTGTTGTATTCGGCGTATGGCTTCTTGATTACAAACTTCGTATCGATGACCCTGTAGGTGCTGTTGCTGTTCACTTTATGAACGGTGTCTGGGGTACACTGGCTGTCGGCCTGTTCTCAACAGCATCAGCGCCGGGCAATGACAGTGTCGTTGGTTTATTCTACGGCGGCGGCTTTGGTCTCCTTGGCAAACAGATTGTCGGTATCCTCTCTGTATGTGCATGGACAGCTGTCACAATGCTTATTACATTCTCTGTGATTAAAGCTGTTTTCGGCCTTCGTGTGACAAGAGAAGAAGAAATCGTCGGCCTGGATTCCTGCGAACACGGTCTTGCATCTGCTTACGCAGGCTTCAGCATTATGGATATTTCAAATACAATGACAATGGATATCAATGAAAATACAGACCTTGGCAATGACGATTATGTCAGTGCTTCAGATGCAGAAAAGAACGCTTCTGTCAAAGTTGTTCAGACACCTGTATCTCCGTCAGGTATTTACAAAGTTGCAATTATCGCAAAACTTTCACGTTATGAGAAAGTAAAGAAAGCCATGAACGACCTCGGTGTAACCGGCATGACCGTCACACAGGTGATGGGCTGCGGTGTCCAGAAGGGTGCCGGAGAAATGTACCGTGGTGTTGAAATGGATGCCACACTTCTTCCAAAGGTAAAAATGGAAGTCGTCGTCAGCAAGATTCCTGTAGATTCTGTTATCGAAGCTGCTAAAAAAGCGCTTTATACCGGCCACATCGGCGATGGCAAAATCTTTGTATATAATGTAGACAAAGTCGTTAAAGTCCGTACCGGCGAGGAAGGTACCGCAGCACTGCAGGATGTAGAATAATATAAATCCGTACACCGGTCTGAAATTCGCAGCACAATTTCAAACCTTGTACACGCTCCTTCAAAAAACATGGGAAATCCCCCGATGCATCATGCACCGGGGGATTTCCTATTTTTCTTCAAGTTCACTAATTCTTTTCTTAAGCGCTTTAATCTGCTCGTTCTGCTGACTCAACTGCTCATCTTTCTGACTCAGCTGCTCATCTTTCTGACTCAACTGCTCATCCAAATGATTCATCAGCTCTTTTTTAGCTTTGATTTCTTCTCCCATTCTGTCAATTTCATCCTGCATTTCGTCAATCATGTATTGTACCGTATTCCGGTCCAATTCTCTCAGTTCTTCAGAAAACATCGACATCACCCTTTCCACATTCAGGCACATATCATAAATCTGCCCATACATGGCTTTAAACTGAGGATGTGCTTCGATGACCTTGATTATCCATTCAGGTTCATCGACACACAAAAATGTAAGCCATGCATCAAGTTTATTGTTTATATCGATATTGTGCATGTTTTCCCTGAAAATGTCAAGCGCTACAAAAACATAATTCTGTAAAAGATCCAATTGAATCCCCTGATCTGATTCCTGACGGAAACGATGAATATATGTATGCGGATACTGGCGAAACTCTCTCCGGCTTTTCTCAAATAAAACAATCGTATAGACCGGCTTGATATTCATGAAACTGAATTGCCCGTTCCTGCTTTCATCGCGTACTCTTTTGTACTGACGCAGCAGCAAATCCGCAGAATAGCAGGCACATCTCTGCCCCGGAAATGCATATCCGATTTTTTGTACCTCCACATTAGTGATGCTGCCATCGGTCAGTTCAACAACAATGTCCATGATGACCAGTGTTGTCTCATCGGCAATACGGGTGCTGTCATTTGGCAATACTTTTAATACTTTCACGTTCTCCCCAAGAAGCAGCGAAATCAACTCATTCAGCCGTTCCGGCGCATACTCCGGATTCATGATTTCCTTAAAAAAAGAATCGTACAGCATTTTCACACCTTTAATACCTGTACAAAAGTCCAGAAACTCTTTGCGCGCCTCATCATTCCAGCTTTGAAACTGTTTATACAGCTTCGGCTGTTTTTCAATTTCTGCCAGAAGTTCTTCTCTGGTCCTAATCATCGGAAAATAGTCTTTCAATTTACCTGTCATAAATCGTCCTCCTGTTTTTACATCTTTTAATTGTAAAAACAGAATATCATATACAATTTACATTGAATAGCCATAATCGTCCGACAAATTTCGACATACCTTTTTCTACTTTCCCGTTACCATATATATAATCAACATTTCAATGATACGCTCATTGCAACATGATAAAATGTATTGTATACTATTTTTAAAAAAAATTTTTAAGGGGTATGATTCGTCAGCTCCCCTTCTTCTAAAGGCAACAGGTTTTGCCTGCCCCAAAGGAAAGGATTTTACTTATGAAATTAAAACGAATTTTTGCTATGATCGGGGTCATTCTTCTGGCACTGATGTATCTGTCCACTCTGATTTTTTCTCTGATGAAAGGAGAAATGGCTGTCAGCCTTTTTAAAGCTTCCGTCTACTGCACGCTGATTATTCCGATTTTTCTTTACATGTATGGTATGTTTTACAGATATTTTCAAAACAAAGGTGAAGAAATGAGAGAGGAAATGAAACAGGCCCAAGCCCGGGATCCTGAAAAATCAGAAGAAGATTTATAATCCCTATAATTTTTTGTTAAGAAAGGCTTTATAATTGTTTTATTGTTTGGACAAATTTTGGTCACAATTTCCCCGTATAATAAACACATAGTAATGAGACAGACATTACTAGACAAACAGTTTGATTTTTTCATAACATTCGCCCGGCAGGCTTACTTGCCGGGCCTCCCTCGTTTTAAGGATCATTTTTACCCCTCAATCATTTGTTCAGGATTTATTTTCTCACTATCTTTCCTTCATCTGAAGCTGATACAGCTTTTGCGCCTGTCTTTCCATCTCCCACAGTTCCTGTTTTGAGCGGTTTAACATGGACAACACATCTGCTGACAGACCGTCATTTTCTTTTCCCGGCTCTTTAAACAAAAGCAAAAGATTACTTAAACTGCTGACTGCCTCAAAAACAGCCTTATTGCCTGTATACACGCTGCCGTATGGCGAAAAATCATACATTCTCCAGATAGAAACATCCGACTTCATCATGCCGCATAAAAGCCGCAGAAAATACTTTCTGATATCAAACAGATCTTTTGTATTTCCTGCAATTTTATCCGCAAATGTCAAAAAGCTTTCAAAACTGTTCTGATTTTTAAGTATACTTTCTGTCAGTGCCTCATAGCCGCCGTATATATCTGACAGACGGTGTTTTGAAAAGCAGATCTGATATTCAAGATAGTCCGAAAGCTTCTGTGTGACATGGCACTGTTTCTTTGGCATATCTCTTTTTGGCACACACCGGCACTTAATATTGCTGTACATGATTTTCAATGCCTTGATGCATTCAACAGCAAAAATATTGTACCAGCTGCTCATGATTCTTTCGCCGTCTTCCACCGCATCAGCCATTGCTCTCGCCTGAGCTTTATAAAACGGCAGTCCGCTTTTCTTAAAATGACTGACCTTCTGCGAAAAATCCCTCGAATTGCCAATCAAAACAAATGCCGCTTCTGTAAGCTGCGCGAGCGTGGCATCTTCTGTCTCCAATACAAGTTCATCAACACAGCCAAGCTTATCCATCATTCTTGCGGCACTGTAACCGTAAATCCCAATACTTGATAATGACGCATATAAAGACATTTCAAGCACCATATCCACACCTGCAGCCATTGCCCTTTGCGCTCTGATTCCGGCAGATTCTGCGGCCGGAAGACCATTTTGAAGATAATTGCCGCTCATCACAGCAAACACCTGCCCGGCACCGGTTTCCCTTTGAACCGCTTCCTTCCATGCCCTTTCATTGACTAAATCCTGTGTAAAATCCGAAAAATAAACAACTGTCTTCATTGCTACCCCTCCGTATCATCAAAACTTATATATACAAATTTATGCCACAAATGTCGAAGCTCATATTGACATTTGCATCTATGATCAACTGTAACGCATTTTATCATATATACATGACATAAAAAAGCAAAAATAAGTTTCCTTAAACGTAATCAAAGGGAGCATACCGCACCTGCGATATGCTCCCTCGTTTATGGTATTAGGCTGTCAGGCTTAAAAATTTTCCTGACATTATATGATTGGTATCTTATTCATCCGATAGCAAACAGGCCCGGTGCGATAATTGCAAGAATTGTACATATAATTGCACCGATCAGTGTAAATCCTACTGAAATAACGCCCATCGGCTTATAGGATTCTTTAATCGTACAATGGCTGACGCCCATCAGCATGACGCACATACCGTTAAATGGCAGTGATTCGAATGTTGATGCCGCAATAGCTGCGATACGTGTGAAGATTGCTGCATTCACTGTCATATCCACGCCTGCCTGAAGCGCGATCGGAACGATGATATTCGGAAGAACAATCATCAGTGCTGCAGGCGGTGATGATGTAAGCGCTACGATAACACATGTTGCGATCAATGCTACAAGTGCCATTGGCACAGCTGCGGACATGCCGTAGAAAATACCGATCACAAGTCCGAATGCCGCTGTTGATGTTACAACTGCTGCAAGACCTGACGGTGTAATAACGCTAAGCAGCGCGTTCGGATACTGTCCGGCACCCATATTTAGAGAGTTCACAAGACTTTGTATCAAACTAATGCGATTGCCTCTGACATCCTGTCTCGGCAGATATTTGCCCATTAAAATAACTGTTGCGGCGATACCGATGGTCAGCGCCCAGAAAATATCCAGATGCAGAATACTGTAACATACAAATACAGCCACTAACGGAAGCAGAGAAACAAACCAATGCGGAAGATTCGATGTATCTCTCTCAATCATTTCGCATCCGCCCGCATCAAAATGTTCACCTTTGGCCTGCGCCTTTTTAATTGCTCTAGGCATATAAGTCAGAGAAAGAACAGCAATGATAACAACACAGATCCAGCCCGGAATCAGACCGGCCGTTGTATTTACAAAAAACGGAATCGCACCCTCTTCAACAGCCGCTGCTGAAGCTGAATTCATTGCCGCAACAGCCATAACATTGTGAATCTGAGGCGCGCCCGGTGCTGCCATAAACATACAGTTCAAAAACATCATACCAGGTAAAAATCTTCGAGGTATATCACATTTTTTACAAACAAGCATATAAATCGGGAACATTGTAAAAATGCCGACATAACCGTCAATACCGCCCATTGTGCACAAACCGTTGAAGATAAACAGAATCAGTACTGCCTGAAAAATCTTGTTTTTCGTATCCTCACCCGGTAAAAAACGTTTAATAAGTGCTGTGGCAATGGAATTTGCAGCACCGACATCGGTAAACAGTTTGCCAAGAATCGCACCGCAGAATACGATACTGAACATCTGTAAAAACAGATCTGTAAGACCGCCCACAAATGTCTTCGTCAGTGCTTCCAAAGGATTCAGTTGATTTGTCAGCGCTACAATAGCTACACATATCATGACAGACCAGTAGCTGACGCAGTTTTTATACACAAGAACTATAAATAAAATCAGAGCTACAAGAATACCTATCAATCCAAGTATTTCCATATTTTACTCCCCCTTAAATCTACTTTCTTTTTCTTTTGTCCGTACATAATAATGACTTAATATTTACCGTATTTCTCCACAGCCTCATACCATGCCGCAAGATTTTCCGGCTTACAGTTGTCCAGAGAAATGTTATTGGACATCATATAACCGCCGCCCGGTGCGCAAATATCAAGAAGTCTCTTTGTTTCCTCCTCAATCTGCGTCTTTGTGCCGTGCATCAGGAAGTTTGTATCAAAGTTGCCTGCAATACATGCCGTGCCGCCAAGCACTTTCTTGGCTTTGGCCATATCCTGTTTTTCAAATAAATAGACAACTTTGCCCTTCGGTACATCCTTGATTGTCTCAAGTCGTGTAAAATAATTACCTTCACAGAAAACAAACGGTGTAATGCCTGCATTAACCAATGCGCATATCATCTTCTTCAGCGGCGGCCAGTAATACCGGTTATAATCATCAGGTGACATAAATTCATCGACGCCGATATGAAGCGGAATGAAAATATTGTCCTGATGAGACATTTTACACAGGTTAATTGCCGCAGGTATGCAGACATCGGTATATCTGTCCACAGCCTCAGCTAAAAGTTCCGGATCCGTTTTTAAATCCATGACTGTGTTCAGCAGACCTCTGATATTGTCCGCAAAATCATCAAACGGATGACTTGCCACAGCGCTGCCCCATACAGGATACCCCTTATTGATCAGATGCATGATCAGTGCCACTGAAGAATCGATATAAGCCTGCGTTGCTTTTCCGGCTTCAATCATTGTCTCCAGCGCCTGTGTCAGCGGCGGTGCCGCAAGTGAAGCAAAGCCCATGACAGTAGACCCGCACAGACTGTACGGATTCAGAATCTCCAGTCCGCCCAGTGGTTTGAATTTTTTTGCCAGCACCTTATGCATCAGGTAAGCCGACGGATCCTTCAAGAAATCCTCATATTCATCGTCTTCCATAAACTCATGGTCGATCACCTGATAAGTGAAGTTATCTCCCATTTCCGCTGTCTTTCCCGGATAATTAATATTGATCGGCTGTAAAATATCCAGCGTCTTTTTCGGAAAAAAATCCGGTGCATAAAAATAATCCGGCTTCATATCCTCCAGCATTCGGTCCACCGCAGGAATCGCATTGCGCTGATCCACCATCGCATCTTTAATTGACACACCGTATTCCAGAGCAATCACATTGCCCAGTGTCGGCACAAACGGAACACGGTCCGGCTCCTTTAAAGCAATTGCATCATGAACACGCTTTGCTCTCTGAGCAAACATTGCCATATTCGGATTATTATCCATTGCTTCTCCTCCTTAAATCTTTTTATTCATCATATCAAATCCTGTATTTTCTGTAAAAAAAGTAAAATTTAGGACACCATAAGTAAAACTTATCGTGTCCTTTTTTTGTCCATATATGCAATTGCAAAATTACTAAAAAGCGCCGTTGCGGGATTGACATTGTCTCTGTGCCACGCAATAACAAAATTGTTCACACCGACTGTCAGGCCTTCAATATGACAGACATTTGGATTGACAGCTACATAGCTGTTTGTATTGATAATACCGATTCCAAGTCCGGCATCAATCCAGAGCATCTGTTCATCAAGCGATGATGCCAGCAAAAGATTCGGTACAAACCCCGCCTTTTTACAGTCCGAAATCATCATATCACGGACAGCCTCCGAATCCATCTGATCAACAACAATGATGTTTTCATTTTTCAAATCAGAAAGCTGAAGCCCTTTTTTTCCCGCAAGGGGATGTATTTTTGAAACAAGGGCCACGCCCACATTCTCATCAATATTCTCATATAAATAAACGGATTCGTTCTTTACATCAAAATCGACCGTAAGCGCAATATCCAGCTGCTGATTATCCAGCCTCTTTTTCAGTCCTCTGAATGTATCCACCGAAAGCTGTATACCGACATTGGGATATGTCTTTCTGAACATATCATAGACTTTCTGAAAATTCGGCGTCATCATCTGGCCCTGAAGCACTCCGATTCTTAACAGGCCCTCGGTTCCCTGATTGGCCATCTGTGCTTTCTTTATGATTTCATTATAGTGCCTTTCATAGGCGGGAAGTTCTTCCAGCAAAACAAGTGCCGCCGGTGTCAGCCGAAGCTTGTTTTTACAGGGATAAACAACTGCATATTCAATTCCGACTCAATGGCCGTAATCTGCTGGCTTAAAGCCGGTTGGGTAATATACAGCTGCTTTGCCGCCTCGGTAAAATTCATACACCTTGCCGCCGTCAAAAAATATTTGATTTGTATCTGATTCATCTTTCACTTTCCCATTATGTGCTTGACCGTGCTGCCAGGTCATCCGTTTCGCTGATCATACGCATCAATGCCTGCAGCGCCTCATTTTCATCTTCACCGTCACAACATATCTCAATCTCGTAACCTTTCCGGACACCGAGACTTAATATACTGAGTAGGCTTTTACCGTTCACTCTGCGCCCGCCGTGGCACAATTCTATCTTGCACTTATACTTAAGCCCCTCTTCCGCAATGACACCTGCCGGCCTTAAATGAATCCCCAATTCATCCTTAATGACAATTTTTCCAGTTACCATAATACCACCGCCCCTTTTCAAGTCAGATCTTTTATATCATCATCCCTGTTAATTTTCGTTACTGTTGATTTTTCTCCTGTTTATTTTACTGTTATCTTAAGTATACCACATTTCACCAAATGTCAAAAGTCCTGTGATATAAAAAGCCTCCCGCCAAACGATATTTTATCGCTCCTGCAGGAGGCTGCGTTTTTATAAATATTAAAATGACTGTTTTAAGCTACTATCCAAAATGCTTCGCGCTTCGTGGTGCCAATATCAAATCTCTGCGATATCGACAACAGACAATGATGACATATCCGCATTTTCAAGGCTTGTCAACAATGCATTTGCCGTATCCAGTGAAGTGAGGCATGTCACACCTGTTTCAATAGCATTACGGCGAATCAGGAAACCGTCTCTTGACTTGTCACGGCCCACAGTCGGTG
The DNA here is from genome assembly GCA_022770525.1 of Clostridiales bacterium. GTDB lineage: Bacteria > Bacillota > Clostridia > Lachnospirales > Lachnospiraceae > CAKRHR01. Next base: position 68,082 of record JALEHN010000077.1, on the reverse strand, counting down.
TATCAATGACAAGATCAACTTCGCCTTCAAGAATCAGATCCAGGGCATTTGGTGAGCCCGCTGCCAGCTTTTTAATCTTGATGGCATCAACGCCATTTGCAATCAGCACATCAGCTGTACTTCTTGTGGCATAAATCGTATATCCAAGCGCCTGGAAACGTTTTGCGATCGGCACAAGCTCCTGCTTGTCGGAATCCTTCACTGTACAGATCATCTTCTTTGTTCTCGGCAGATTGACACCTGCGCCGAGGAATGATTTATACAGCGCCTCGTTGAATGATTTTGAAATACCGAGAACTTCACCGGTTGATTTCATTTCAGGGCCAAGGCTTGTCTCAGCGCCTCTCAGTTTCTCAAAGGAGAATACCGGCTGCTTGATAGCCACATAATCCGAAGCCTTCTGAAGGCCCGGCTCATAGCCAAGCTCACGGATTGTCTTGCCGACGATGACTTTTGAAGCAATATCAACGATCGGAATACCTGTCACCTTACTGATATACGGCACTGTACGGCTTGAACGCGGGTTCACCTCGATGACATAAACATCATTGTCATAAACAATAAACTGAATATTTAAAAGGCCTTTCACATGAAGTCCTCTGGCAAGCTTTCCGGTATAATCCACAAGCTTTTCAACAATGGCATCAGAAAGATGCTGTGCCGGATAAACAGAAATACTGTCACCGGAGTGGATACCCGCACGCTCAATGTGCTCCATGATACCCGGAATCAGGACGTCTTTGCCGTCGCACACACCGTCAACTTCAACTTCCTTGCCCATCAGATATTTATCCACAAGAATCGGATGCTCCTGAACCTCACGGTTAATAATATCCATAAACTCTACGATATCACCGTCATTGACCGCAATCTGCATGCCCTGTCCGCCAAGAACGTAAGAAGGACGCACAAGCACAGGATAGCCCAGTTCATTGGCAGCTTTTAACGCTTCCTCTGTTGTAAATACCGTCGTTCCCGCAGGTCTTGGAATACCGCATTTTTCAAGAATATCATCGAACAATTCTCTGTCTTCCGCAGCATCTACATCTTCTGCCTGTGTACCTAAAATCGGAAGCCCCATCTTCATAATGGCTTCTGTCAGCTTAATGGCTGTCTGTCCGCCGAACTGTACAACCGCGCCATCCGGCTTTTCAAGACGAACAATGTTTTCCACATCTTCCGGTGTCAGTGGCTCAAAATACAGTTTATCCGCAATATCAAAGTCCGTACTTACAGTCTCAGGGTTATTATTGACGATAATTGTCTCATAACCGGCATCGGATAATGCCCATACGCTGTGTACAGAACAATAGTCAAACTCAATACCCTGACCGATACGGATCGGGCCTGAACCGAGGACAAGCACTTTTTTGCGCATCTTATCACCGGTATCCACTTCATTTTCACTGCCGAAGCATGAATAATAATACGGTGTTTCAGATTCAAACTCTGCCGCACATGTATCAACCATCTTAAATGCTGCAACAATGTCATTTTTATAGCGCATCGCTTTAACTTCCGCTTCTGAAGAACCGACAAACTGTGCAATGGCTCTGTCCGGAAATTCCATATATTTTGCTTCTTTTAACAGCTCCGTTGTCAGCGGCTCTGTTTTAAGGCGCTGTTCCATTTTTACGATATTGGCAATCTTATCAAGGAACCAGATATCGATTTTATTGATTTCATGAATTTCTTCCAGTGAATAACCTCTGCGGATCGCTTCTGCGATACAGAATAATCTGTGGTCATCGATGGCATAAAGCTGTTTCTGCAGTTCTTCATCTGTCAGTTTATCAAAGCCGCCGAAATCAAGGCTGTAAATATTCTGCTCCAGTGAACGGATGGCTTTCATCAAAGCGCCTTCAAAATTCTGGCAGATGCTCATAACCTCGCCGGTCGCCTTCATCTGTGTTGTCAGTGTACGTTTCGCACTGATAAACTTATCAAACGGCCACTTCGGAATCTTTACAACAACATAGTCCAGTGCCGGTTCAAAGCTTGCATAGGTCTTGCCTGTAACGGCATTCTTAATTTCATCAAGGGCATATCCAAGAGCGATCTTGGCCGCAACCTTTGCGATCGGATAGCCTGTCGCCTTACTTGCCAGCGCTGAAGAACGGCTGACACGCGGGTTAACCTCAATAACGCAATATTCAAAGCTGTCCGGATTTAAGGCGTACTGCACATTACATCCGCCCTGGATATCCAGTTCAGTAATAATATTCAATGCTGATGTACGCAGCATCTGATATTCCTTATCGCCCAACGTCTGTGACGGTGCCACAACGATACTGTCACCGGTATGCACGCCGACCGGGTCAATGTTTTCCATATTACATACGGTAATGCAGTTGCCGTAGCTGTCACGGATCACTTCATATTCAATTTCCTTCCATCCGCCGATGTATCTTTCCACAAGTACCTGACCGACACGGGAAAGTCTCAGACCGTTTGATGCGATGTCATGCAGTTCTTCCATATTGTGAGCAATACCGCCGCCGCTGCCGCCAAGGGTATAAGCCGGACGGATAACAACAGGGAAGCCGATACGCTCCGCAAATGCGATACATCCTGCAAGGTCTGTGCATACTTCACTCGGTGCACACGGCTCACCGATTTTTTCCATTGTTTCCTTAAATGCCAGACGGTCTTCCGCTTTTTTAATTGTCAGAGAAGATGTACCGATCATCTGTACACGGTTTTCACGCAAAAATCCGGATTCATCAAGCTCCATGGCGATATTTAATGCAGCCTGTCCGCCAAGAGTCGGCAGAATGCTGTCCGGTTCTTCTTTAAGAATGATCTTTTTGAGAACTTCCACATTTAACGGCTCAATATATACTTTATCCGCAATATTTTTATCAGTCATAATGGTGGCCGGGTTGGAGTTTACCAGAACAACCTCCACACCTTCCTCTTTCAGTGAGCGGCATGCCTGTGTTCCGGCATAATCAAACTCTGCCGCCTGACCGATGATAATAGGACCTGAACCAATGACTAAAACTTTTTTAATACGATTATTCTTAGGCATCTTTAGAAACCTCCATCATGTTAATAAAACGGTCGAAAAGAAACGCTGTATCCTGCGGTCCGCCGCATGCTTCCGGATGGAACTGCACGGTGAAAACATTTTTTCCGAGATAATGAAGACCTTCCGTGCTGGCATCGTTTGCATTTAAAAAGCTTACTTCTGCCACGTCCTCAGGCACTGTTTTATCAGCAACAACATAACCGTGGTTCTGTGTGGAAATATAGACACGACCTGTGCTTAAATCCTTGACCGGATGATTGGCACCTCTATGGCCCCACTTCATTTTACGGGTATCCGCGCCATTGGCCAATGCCAGCAGCTGATGTCCGAGACAGATACCAAACATAGGAATATCCGAATGATATAACTTTTTCACTTCTTCAATAATCGGTCCGCAGTCCTTTGGGTCTCCCGGGCCGTTGGACAGCATAATGCCGTCAGGATTTGATGCTATAATTTCTTCGGCTGATGTGTATGCCGGATAAATCGTCACTTCGCATCCACGTTTATGAAGCTCTCTGGCAATGTTTTTCTTTGCGCCAAAATCCATCAGTGCCACTTTAAAACCATCACCCGGCAAAACCTGCTTTTCAGAACAGGTCACTTTTTTTACAACATCCACAGCTTTAAAAGCTTTAATCTTTTTCAGAACTTCATCAAGATTATAATTTTCATCCGTTGTGATCATGCCGTTCATCGTACCCTGGCTTCTTAAAATCTTTGTCAGCGCTCTTGTATCAATGCCTGCAATACCCGGAATATCATTATCCTTTAAGAACTGATCAAGATTGTTTTCACTTCTGAAATTACTCGGGCATGATGCGATTTCCCTGACGATCAGTCCATCCGGCCACGGCTTGTCATCCTCCATATCTTCGTAGCAGACACCATAGTTTCCAATCAGCGGATATGTCATCACAACTGCCTGCCCTGCGTAGGATGGATCTGTCAAAATTTCCAGATATCCTGTCATCGATGTATTAAATACGATTTCACTGATCACTTCTCTGGCTGCGCCAATACTTGTTCCCTGAAATACATGTCCATCTGCGAGTATCAGAAATGCCTTCATCTTATCACCTGTTCCTTTCTCTGTAAATTTATGATCTGACGCAAAACACCCATAACTTTTATTATGAAATGCATGTACAAGCCTTACCTTGTATATTTATACGTCTTATTGAATATTTATGCATCATTTAGGTTGTTTTATGCATTTTTATTCAAAAAAAAAGACACATCTACACAGTAACCTGTATAAATTCTCTTTTTCAATCATAAGGGCCGTCTTCGGCCACACTGTCTCCAACCTAAATCTTCAAAAGTATATCATAAAAAAAATTGACTGGCAATACTTTGAGACACTAAATAAAATTTTCATAACCAAAAAATATTTCTTATTTTTTGACACTTTTCGTAAAATTACGACATTGTCAAACGGATTATCACTGTCGTTTTTTACTGTGAAACGTTTTTGATGTTTTTCATATTTTACGGCATTTGCCTGAAATTTATACATTTTCGGATCGCTTTGGCTGCCGTCCGTTAATTTCCAGATAGACATCTTCAAGACCGCCGGATACACCGTACCGACGTATCAGATTCTTCGGTGTATCAAATGCAGCCAGTTCTCCTTTTTTTAAAAATAAAATTTTGTCAGATACAGACTCCACATCGGACACAACATGTGTTGCTACAATTATGATTTTATTTTCGGACAGGGCTGACAGAGCTTCTCTGAGCCTAACCCGCTCCTCCGGATCAAGCCCCGCTGTCGGCTCATCAAGAATCACAAGCTTCGGATCGCCAAGCAAAGCCGCTGCCAGAAGAAGTCGCTGTTTCATTCCGCCGGAGTATGAGGATATTTTCTTTCCAAGATATGCATCCATATTGACGCTCTCTGCTGTTCTTACAATTTCAGCTTCTGTCTTCTTTGCTGATATTTCTTTCAGTACGCACATGTATCTTAAAAAACGTTCACCCGTAAATCCATTATAAAAGCCCTGCTGCTGAGGCATAAAACCCAGAATTCTTCTGTACTCTATGCCAAGTTTTTTAATGGGCATCCCCGCCCAGAAAACATTTCCTGAATCAGCATCCAAAAGCCCTGTAATAATACTCATCAGCGTGGACTTTCCGGAGCCGTTGGGTCCCAATATACCATACATGCCCGCTGTAAGTTCAAACGAAACATCAGAAAGTGCCTGCAAATACTGCTTCTTCTGATGCAATAAAGGCATTTTTCCGTTTCTGGAAACGTCATACTTTTTATACAAATGCTCAACGGTCAATTTTACTTCCCCGGTGTTTATCATGTTTTCCAATCAGAATGCCTCCTTTTACAATGACGGATTATCGTTACTGTGCCAGACACAATTCCTGTACCTGCCACAATCCATACCCATACCGGAATCGTTTCTTTCTCCTTCACAATATCCTTATCTATCGCTATATTATGTGAGATTTCCGCTTCTTTTTTCTCAGCAGTAAATGATATCTGCTTCGTAATTTCCAAACTCCGCTCCATACTGTCTTCATATGTCAATGTCAGCGTCACCTGTTTTGTACCTTCAGTTTCAGGTGTAAATTTTATTTTAAAGGTTTTTGTTTCATTTGGTTCAACAAGCAGTTCATCCGTATCAACGACTGCCTTCTCCCCAGTCACAGATAAATGGACATCCGCTTCCCCATTTCCCGTGTTTTTTACCGAAACTAAAGTATCGCCTGAGCCATCATCCCATGCCATATTTACATACTCCGACTGTTCGACAGCCACAATTTCAATCACCGGCTCCCGCCGCAGAGAAATAACAAGATTATCTGCTGTTTCCAGGGATGTTCCTCCTGTTGTAATGCCTGTGATCGTGATCGGTACCTCCAGCTGATTCTGACTGTTTTTTTGATCAATCTCCAGTTCAAAACAGATCTCTGCCGTCTGACCTCTGCCAAGTCTCGGAATATACAATACAGAGCTTTCATTTCTCAAATATAATTTATCATTTAAATCCAGTGCCACCTTAATATTTTCAACATCATAACTGCCATTGCTGGCCGTAATCGCAAGATTCAGCGTAAACTTTTCACCACTTGACGGTAAATATTCTCCTGTATCGTATGAAGTCACCATAAGCTGTGTCATTATCAGATTTTCCCCGGAATTATTCTCCGAATCAACTTCCGAAACCGGAATATCTCCCGTTGCCAACGTTCCTGAAGATGTCCCATCATGGTCGTTTTCCTCGACAATGTCACTGTTTTGCCGTGGGCAGCATTTTTCCAGACTGACACAGACTTCATCCATTTTCAGGGCAGCAAAAGCACCCCTGTAAAACAAATGAAACTTCAGTGTATTACCGCTTCCTGTATATTTCAGTCGAAATATCAAAGTATAGCATCCGGGTATGCCGATTTCTTCGGCCTGTGCATCACTGAGCATTGAAACTGATTCTGTTTCAAAAACATTATCAATAGCACTGACGGCAATATATTTTAATGCCTCATCAAGATCCTTTTCATTAATCCGGGAATCTCTTACAACAATCCTCAACGTAAACCGACTGCCCGGATATATTTGCTTTATTCCCTGATTATCTTCAGCATTTCTCAGCTCATAGCTTAAAATTTCAACATATTTTGAAGAAACACCGGATATATTTTCCTTCACATCGTTTTCCTTCTCCGACTGTACTGAAGTAATAGCCGGCATTTCGGCACAAGCCCATTGTCCGGCTATGCTCAGACAAATCATCACCGCAGCAGCATTTTTTATGAACTTATATTTCATCACAGGTTTCCCCCATTTTCTTATATATCGTAATCAAAGCCATACCTGATACCAATTGCTGTTGTAAAAGTAACACTCAATCCCACTGATGAAAGAACATAAAGTAACAAAATCCATGCATATGTTTCTTTCCCAATCCATAAACTTCCATGAAACAGCGGGTAAAAACTGAACCACCACAGTTGTTCCATACCATTTAAGGCAATGGCTGGGCATAAACAAAATAAAACCGCACAAAATACGATACAAAACAGTATCCTGTTTTCGCGGCACGAAATATAGCAGGTAATCACTGACACCGTAAAACATGCCTGCCAGCGCATCAAAACCTGTACAATCAGAATGCCTGCCAACGGCACACCGGAAGATATGTTTTCAAATATCTCAATACTCTGTGCAGGTGCCCACATACACGGCAGACCGTAATCTCTGACAGCCACAAGCCATGAAGGAATCAAAGAAATCACTGCGGCTGTCATACTGATCCAAAAACAGATTCTGAATTTCTCCCGGATAAAACTTTTTCTTCCTTTTGGCGTTACACGAATCATATTGATCATGCCTGTATTTTGTTCAACGGAAAATAACCCGCCAAATATCATACACATAACAAACATTGTAATCATCATCATTTTTCCGTCTTTGTTTTCATCAAGATCAAATAACCACTCATATCCCTTCGAATAAACAATTTCAGCCTCTGGATGCTCTTTAAGATAATCCAACTGTCTTTCACAGAAGCTGTCAAATATATTTTTGTTAAAATTCAAAGAGGTGTAGCTTTCCATCATCACTGAAAACTGTGCTTCATCTACTTTTCCAAGGCTGTACATATCCTGAAGCTGATAAATCGGTTCAAATTTTTCATTTTCATCCTGAAGCAGCCGCACCTTTTCTTTTGTAAGCTGCCCTTCAAACATCTTTGCATATTTTCTATAAACAACCTCCTCCGCATTCATGGCACCTTTAACATTGACACCCTGATAAATTGCAAAGGCAAAAAAGACAACAAGTATGATACCGCACCGCTGCATCCACAACAATTTGTATACTTCAAAACCGGTCAGATATTGAAGCATAACCGGTCTTTTTTTTCTGAACAGCCCGACAGACAGCCTGATACCGGATCTGCTTTCGAAGGATATTTTATCTGCAGCAAAATAATAGATGATACCAAGAATACACAGCCAGACAATACCGGTAATCATCTGCCAGTGAATTCTAAATACCGGGTATCCAAAAATATTAAGCTGCGTATAATTCCCCATATATTCATTTGTCTCCAAAAGACTGAGCATTCGAATATATCGAAGCCATGACATATGACCTGAGGCTGGTATCAACAATAGAATACATTCCTGTATGCCAAGTAATAACATACCTGTCAAAACACAAAGCGGAACTTTAGTTATTTTCACTGACAGGAATAAAATCAGACAGCCGATAATCCACACAGCCACCCATTTCAGTACTATAAACAGTAAAATATATTCTAACACATTAATGTTCAACGGACATTGTCTCAAATCAGGCACCGACTGTATTGACCGTCGGAGATTTCCAAGCCCGTAAGTCATCTCACAATAAAGGAGATTACTGCTATATAAAATGACTACCATCACGGCCATGCTCACTGCCATCACAAAAAATTTGGCACATGCTGTTTTTTTCCGACCAAGCGGTGTTGTATAAATTAGCCGCAGCATGCCATTGTCTCTTTCTGACTGAATAAGCGCGGCTGAAATCAAAAACATATAAACAATCAGAAACATATCCGTTATTTTAAAATTCAGCGCTGTCATAAGACCTTTCTGAGGCACATAGTCAATGACGACATCCCCAAGGGCACTATACTTTTCATCTGCCTGACGTATACAACGCTCATCAAAAGACACGCCATCCTCTGACTGAAAGATGGATACGTCGGTCAAGACTTCAGCTTTACGGTGAATACCTTCTAAATACGCTTGATAAGAAGCTTCCAAAGTATATTCTTCTTTCAGCGCTGCAAAAAAAATATACTCTTTGACAGCAGAATCCATATAAGTCAGATAATCTCCCCTGGTATATTCATCCAGATACATGTCGAAAGCATTCTGATGATTCTTTTTTAATTCTGAAAAATATGCCGGGTCAACAGAATCCTCCATGCCAAGAATCGTGTCAATCGTATAGAGCGCATCTATCCGGTCAAAAGCCTGACCGATAAAAATCCCTCTTTCCTCCATGGACATGTCAGAAAGCTGTTTTCCCACTTGCTTCCATGCCTGTTTTTCTTCAGAATCCACCTGTACATTTGTCTGTGTCCAGATTAAAAAAAGATTGCCAACAATCAGAATCAGCAAAATAACCCTGAAATACACTGATGACCAGACTTTATATAATTCGGCTTTAAATAACTTCATTGTTTTCATTTACTCAACTTTCACAATTTTATCGTATACCGAACGACTATTCCAGAAATCATCCTTTTTAATCAAACTATATTCCAGTACATAAATTTCTTCCTCGCCAACACCATTTTCATTATTATAGCTTACTTTTTTCGGAATATCCCCGCTGCACACAAGATAACTGTCATTGCTGATCCCCAAAATCTTCATATAATTATTGATGACGTCACCCTCGGATTTGATTGTTATCTGTTGTACCTTTTTTGAATCCATGTCCAATGCATAACGCTGATCACCTTTAAAAAACATCCAGTGATGATCCACTAAATACAAATCCCCGGTTATATAGCCATCTTGAAGTATGTCCAAACCAGACATAAACACTTCTTCTGTTCCTGTACGGCAATCCATCTTCATAATTGCTTTATGACTATAATCTACATAATACATCTCTGAGTCATCCATACAAAATGTCAGTTCATGCAGCTTCCACGTTTTTATCTGTGTGCTCTGCATTGTATCAACATCCAGAAGTTCAATACAGTATTTTTCATTTTTGATGATTTCATCAACATCCATGTCTTCTTCCCAGATCATATCCGGCATCTCATTTTGTAAAATCACAAGATACTTATCAAAAGCACCAACGATTCTTTGCCCGCCTTTGCCATCGGTATTGATACTCCGTATTTTCTTCCACTCACCACTCTGAAGATTCACGGAGGACAAATGTAAGACTTCTCCATCTGGCGTCTGTTCAGAAATATAAACATATAAATCATTGCTTCTTATCGCCAATCCCACACCAACGGCATACTGCGGCTCCCATTGACACAGCTGTTTTCTGTTCTTTCCATCTAAATCCATTCGGTACAATGTTACATATGCATTCTGATCTTCTTTTACCATATTTTCAAAAACATATAAATGTTCATCCCAGGTAAACATACCGACCTGACATGCAGCATCTTCAAACCAGCTTGTGTCCCCCTCAGCACCATATGTACCACTCAGATTATTACTGAGCGGCACCATTTTTTTTGATTCATAATCAATGAAAAACAGCTGAATGCCGCCATAGTTATAATTGTAATCTGACGTATAACAGCCATCTTTTGTCGGTGCATAAAGCATTTCCAACATAATATCATCTGAAGTGATAAGCTGCATATCGTCAGATAATTGATGACTGTTGTTACCTGTCATCTGTCCGTCTTCTGTATTTTTAGCACGTTTATTGGAGCATCCAGACATCGTCATGGCAATAAACAAAATAGCCATTCCCAATAACATCAAATACTTCTTCAATGAACATTCCCCCTTGAAAATCTCTGTCGTAAAAATAAAACACCTTTCATTTCGTCATTTTAATGTTACTAAATTCCTATGTTCTGTAGTATTATAATATATTATATCCGTATTCATATACCGTATCAATCAATCACTGATTAAATGGTCAAAAAAACACTTATCAGGATGTTCCTTAAATTTGGAACATCCTGACAAATTTCGAATCATATAAATTTAATCAAAACTTTTAATGAAGATACCATATCTGCCCATTTAACCCTGATGAATATCTCCAATAACAAGCGGATCCGGATGTATCTGCACTTCTTGTAACATACGCACTTGGATAACTGCCTCTTGATGCCACATTGATTCTAAAGGCTTTTTGATTCTTATCTGTATAGTATAAAACAATATACATATCTTCCGGTGTAGATGTGTTTACTGATGGAGAAACCACATCCACCTGATATTCTCCACCTCGCTTACAGTTTAATACGACACTGCTGCCAAATGGATAAAATCTGTGTGTTGTAGAATTATAAGCCCATTTTTGAGATAGATTTCCAGTATATCCCCAGACATTAATTTTTGTTTGTGATGGGACAGCATCGTAATTAGTATTACAATTCAATACATTTCCGCCGCTTGATGCAGTATATACAGAATTACTTCCTGTACCCATCGCATACGGCTGTATTTCATCTGCCATAGCACTCATCGTCATCACCATCGTCATTAACATAACAACTGCTAAACATTTTCTGATTTTTTTCATTTCATCTCCTCATTTAAATATCCTTCCTCATTTTATCATTTTAAATAATACTAAGTGTCTAATTTAACCACCCCTTTTATCTATTATTGTACAATTTAAATACACATAGAAGCACTTCTATATCCCTCATCTATTATATTATTATTTTATATAATAATATAATATCATAGTAATTTTATATGTCAATTAATAATATAACTAATAAATCTGCTCATTTTTTGTTTACAATGATACTGTTTTCTATTGTTAAAAACATTTTTTATTATAAACTTTTTTCATAAAACCCAAACAAAAGAACGCTTTCAGGTATAAATCCTTACAGCGTTCCATATTATCATCTGATAATCTATTCAGTTTTTTATATGATTGTAAAAGCGAAGTCCATGCCAAAGTCTATTATTTCCATATATGATCTATAACAAATAAATAAGACCAATCAATAAACATACGATACATCAACGTTTATTTTAGAAGATGACGTATTTTCCACAAATACTCTATAATTTCCTGACGTTGTTATATTGAAATCATGATTCACTCTACTTCCATAAACGTACCTTGTACTTCCATCCGGATAAACAATACCAAACCGTGCAGAATATCCTGAAGTATTGACTTTACCAACAATAGAAATCACATCGCCCTGTTCCAAATATACCCCAGGCGTTTTGTACATTGTATGCGCTGCTATATTCCATGTAGCGCTATTTAACGCTCTTGTCATATCCATAGGCTGCTCTTTAATCTCAGAAGTTATTTCATCGGAAGACATCCTTTTTTCTTCTAATATTTCTCTGTCTTGTCTATCATCTGTTTCTTCAATGTAAACATATTGTGTATGTGCACTTTTATATGCAATGATACCGGAATCAGCCGCATATACGCTCAATGAAGACAAACCTACAAAAGATACCGCGGTAATTGTTGCCCATACTTTATATGCTTTAATCTTGAAATTTTTCATATAGATAATTCTCCTTTGCAGAACATTTTTATTTTTTGAAAAGAACTCCAATGCATCATACTTATTATGATGCATATCTTCAGAAATTTTCAGCAACAGCTGCGCATATTCTGATTTTTTAAATTTTCTGTATGTTGACCGGTATACATCATAATCACATATGACTTCACTCCACAAATCATTTTCATTTCGACACAGCCTGATGATTGGATTAAACCAGTAAATAATCTCAAGAAACATAAATAAATATTTAATCAGCAAATCATGATTTTTTATATGTAAAATCTCATGCTGGACTATGAGTTCTATTTCATTCTTCTGATATTTTTTTTCAGGGAAAATAAGCACTGGTGCCCGTATCCCATATACAGCCGGCGATTGCAATAAAAAATTGCGGCATACTTTTACTTTTTTCCTGCCTTTTAACTTTTCCCTAACAATCTCTGATATCGGGTCATCCTCATCCACATAAGCATTATTTCTGATTATTTTCTCAAAATATATCATTTGTTTTAAGCGTTTTACGCATAAAACAAACACACCGGTTACCCAGACTATAAACAAAATCTCTATAACCTCGAAGGGCACTTTATACGACAGTTCCGTAAAATTTCCCCATGCATCATCCCCGACATAGTAATTCAAATAATATACTGCCTGTATAAATGGAAATATATAAAAGAACAGACAGAATCTTATACTATAATAAATAAAATAATAAGCATGAAGTTTCCGCATCACAATCGAACATAATTTCCATATAATAAACACACCACATGCATTCACAGTGTTCACAAACAGAAATTCCAGTATATCATCAATCCAGACCATCTATCAGTTTTTTTAACTCCTCCATATCTTCTTTAGATAAACTTTTATCTTTTGAAAATGCGCTGACAAAATCGTATACAATATCAGAATCCCAGTCATTGACCAATTCATACACCTGCGATCTTCGATATTCCTCCGCCGAAATAACCGGTACATAATGATAATTATTGCCTCTGACTAATTTTTCACCATTAGGTTTTATATAGTTTTTTAAAACCAGCTTCTGTAAATAGGTTGAAAGTGTCTGAATTTTCCATTGTTTATTATACTTTGAATTCATAACCTCCAGTATATCTCTGTTACATACCGGTCTGTTAAAACTCCATATACAACGCATGATTTCCAATTCTGTTTTTGATAAATTATTCATGCAAATCACCTCATATTTATATTACTATATTATTGTTTAATAGTCAAATAAAATAATACATTCTCACCTATATTTTCCAATTTACAACACATCATGAGAAAATGACATTGTATTAAATCATCCATACCGGCACAATATAATTATCTCTGTCAATTGCGCCAAGCGCCGGCTTCATACAAATAACTGCTCCTTTTGAGCGTGGTACAGAAGCCTTATCCAGCAAGCCAAATACTTTTATCAATTCTGTTCCCGGGTTTGCCGTTTTTTTAATTTCAATTGGATTAAGTACACCATCATGTTCTAATATAATATCTATTTCTTTCGCATCTTTATCACGATAATAGTACATATAAGGTTCTTTTCCTGAATTCAAATAGGTCTTCCGTATTTCAGACACTACATAATTTTCTAAGACAGCACCATTCATTGCACCACTTTCTAACGTTTCAGCGCTGCTCCATTTTGTCAGATAACATACCAGTCCCGTATCATAAAAATACAATTTTGGTGTCTTAATCAAACGTTTCAGCAAATTATTGGCATAGGGATGCAGATAAAATATAATTCCCAATGTTTCCAAAATACCTAACCAGTTTTTTGCCTGTACTTGATTGATATCCGCATCTCTTGCAATGTCGGCAACATTCAATATTTGTCCGGATCTGGCAGCCACTGCAGTGATAAATCGTAAAAACTTTAATGAATCAATAGCATCCGATAATTCTTTTACATCTCTTTCTAGATAGGTACTTAAATAACTGCTGTAAAATATTTGACTATTACTATTGACACCATTTACAATTGCGGGCATCGAACCGCGAAAGATTCTTTCAAAAATACCCCTTGTATCGGCTTGTTCTCTATCTTTTGATCTTCTTGACAAGACTTCAAAATCTATCGTAAATGGTTCCATAATGCCGTTGCTTATTTCCGCCTGCGACAATGAAGTTAATGAAAGCACCGCTACTCTTCCAGCCAAAGATTCCTGTATGCCGCGCATCAGTTTAAAAACCTGAGAACCGGTAAGCCAAAAGTCTCCCGGATTATGATTTTTATCTACATGCATTTTTATATAAGTAAACAGTTCCGGAGCATATTGAACTTCATCAATCAATACCGGCGGTTTATGGAGCTGAAGAAATAATTCCGGATCTGTCTTTGCTATACTTCTTTCATTCAAATCATCTAAAGTCACATAAGCTCTGTCTGTTCCTTCCATGAGTTTCTGCAGCATTGTCGTCTTTCCTACCTGCCTTGGACCGGTAACAAGAACAACCGGATATTCTCCCGTAACCTGAGTCACTACTTTTTCCAAATTTCTAGGTATATATCTCATAGCGCTCTCCTTTCTCGGCTATTATTAATTATGATTATATTTTAGCCGAACAAAATAAAAATAGCAAGTACATTTCGTCTATCATTTATTATTATTTGAAATCAGCCGATTTATGCTTTAACATGAACACTTTTTCCCTCCTTCCTGCATATACTGTCACTAACCAACTGCGTATTCTGAAAGGAATGCATAAAACATGCCCTATGTTCATCAAAAAAAGCCGTTGAGACTTTATCCGGCACAGGTCAGTACCCAGTCTACAGGTTTTCTTCAGATTAATCTGACCGGTGCACTGACCTACACGCCGATTCCCGATGCCACTGTGCGTATTGCATACACAGGAAATCCTACCCAGACCATTGAAGAACTGACAACTGATGAATCCGGCCAGACACCGACCATAGAACTGCCGACACCGCCGAGAGATTACAGCCTTGAACCGGAATCACAGCAGCCGTACAGTGAGTACACACTATCCATTACCGCACCGGGATATGAAGACTTTGTTATTGCAGGAACCCAGCTGCTTTCCGGTGAGACCGCCGTTCAGCCCGCTGCTTTACTGCCTTCACAGCCTGAACCGGGCCAGAATATTGTCATTCCGGCACATACACTTTATGGTGATTTCCCTCCTAAAAATCCTGAGAGTGAAATCAAGCCGATTGCCGAAACCGGAGAAATCGTCTTAAGCCGGGTCGTCGTTCCCGAAACCATCGTCGTCCACGACGGGCCGCCCAATGATACAAAAGCCAATAATTACTATGTTCCTTACAAAGATTATATTAAAAACGTTGCTTCCAGTGAAATTTACGCCACATGGCCGGAAAGCACGATTATTGCCAATGCGCTTGCCATCATGTCTTTTACAATGAACCGTGTCTACACCGAATGGTACAGAAATAAAGGCTATGATTTTACCATTACATCTTCCACTGCCTATGATCACTGCTTCATACCGGGCAGAAATTATTTTGACAGCATTTCTGCTGTCGTTGAAACGATTTTTACAAACTTTCTTTCCCGCCCCGGCGTAAGGCAGCCAATCCTGACACAATACTGCGACGGCAAACGTGTTTCCTGCCCGAACTGGATGCGCCAGTGGGAATCCAAAACCTTAGGCGATCAGGGACTTGATCCGATCGAGATTCTCCGCTATTTCTATGGTGACAGTATCTACATTAACTCCGCGGAACAAATCAGCGGCATCCCGAGCTCATGGCCGGGCGCACCGCTGGAAATCGGTTCTTCCGGACCGAAAGTCATGCAGATGCAGGAACAGTTAAACCGCATCGCCCAAAATTATCCGGCACTGCCGACCATCGCCGCCGACGGCATCTACGGTCCGGCAACAGAAAATGCAGTCAAAACCTTCCAGAAAATCTTCGGTCTGCCGCAGACAGGTATTGTGGACTACCGGACATGGTATAAAATCAGCGAAATATACGTTGGCGTGTCCCGTATCGCAGAACTGGTATAATCCGCACTTTCAAAAAACCGGTCATTACAGCCAGTGGAGGCTGTGACTTACGAAAGTCACAGCCTCCATTCAATTTATTCTTCGATATCTTCTGATTTTTCTTTATTTTTTCGATTCAGATATATAAAAAATCCAACACACAGAATAATCTGCACAATAGTCGATAACGGAATGGCAAGTCCGACTTTAAACAAGGATGCATCCGCCGTCCGGCTCATGATATATGAAACCGGAATCCTGACACCAAACGCGCCGATAATACCTTCTGCCATAACAAACGTCGTTTTTCCGCAGCCATTGAAAAATCCCATGAAGCAGAAAAGAAATGACACAAGCAGTGTATCCATGGCATAAGCCTTCAGGTAATCTGCCGATGCCAAAATGACCTGCGCATCTCTTGCAAAAACAGCAGATAAAATATCGCCATGAAAGAAGGCAAAATAAGCAATGACAACATCAATGGCCAATGAGGCCAGCATGCCGTAACACATGGCGTGTACCGCTCTTGTTCTTTTTCCGGCGCCGATATTCTGGGCTACAAAAGCTGACAGTGACTGCATAAACGACGACGGTACAAGCATGATAAAACCGCACAACTTCTCCGCAACACCGACACCGGCAGATGGAATAACACCAAGGGTATTCACAATGGCCATAATCGCCAGAAACGAAATACCTACCAGCCCTTCCTGCAGTGCAATCGGAAAACCGAGTCTCAGTGTCCGCAGGATAATCGCTTTATTCCATCGTATATTTTTAATGGTAAACCTAAACGGCAGACCTCTGCGTCGGATAAGCATTAAGCTTAAAATAACACTGACCGCCTGTGCCAGAACTGTTGCCAGAGCCGCACCCGCAGCTGCCATATGCAGTCCCCCGACAAAAATCAAATCCCCGGCAATATTAACAATACATGCAACAGCTACCGTTAAAAGCGGTGTCTTTGAATCGCCCATACCTCTGAAAACACTGCCCAGAACATTGTACGCCACAATAAATAATGAACCGGCAGAACAGAATCTGATATAAATCACTGTTTTATCAAAAGCTTCCTCAGGCGCCTGCATCAGCCCTGCAAGAAAAGCTGCTGCCGCCATCAATACAACTGTCAGAAAAACTGCCAGTATCGCAAATATAACAACGGCACCGCCAATCACATCCCCGGCCTCATCGGATTTCTTCTGTCCGATTTTTTGTCCCATTAAAATAGTTGTCCCCATTGCCAGACCGATGATAACACTCGTAATGGAATGCATCATCTGACTTCCCGTAGCAACGGCCGAAACATCCGCTGCCGCACCGAATTGTCCCACCACAAGCAGATCCACCGCGCCATACATTGCCTGCAAAAACATAGCAAAGAGCACCGGCACCGCGAATTTTAGAAGCGGCCCTAAAATCTTACCTTCTGTGAACTGTGTTTGCTGTTCCATGTCTCAAATCTCCAATCTCAGCTGCCCATTCATCTCTGAATCAATACTATCACATAAACCCGATCGTTTAACAAGCCTGCCGTACGCATTCAGCCCTGTATCAATTCCATCAAATACTGTACACCCTGACCGATGCCTTTCATAATAACAACCGTCAGCGCAAAAATCGGTACAAAGAAAATGGATCGCCACACAAAAACTGAATGGATACCGAAAAAGCCCGGCATCAGTAAAATTCCGGCAATGAACAGACTGATACATAATATGCACAAAGCCTTCCGACGTTTATTCATCGGACAGCATACGCCAACAAGCACAAGCATGCTGACAAGACCGGCGGATAAAAGATTATATGTCGAAATGATCCCCGATTCCAGGCCGAGGTAAGTACCAAGCAGCTGAATCAAAAGCATATCCACCACCATCGTCAGCGCCCCCGGGAGACTTATTCTCAATACATGCTTCAAAAATCCCGACTGTGTTACTGTTTCTGTCTGTTCCAGCGTCAGAAGAAAACTCGGGAGCCCGATGGCCGTTGAGCTGATCAGGCTCAGATGAATCGGAATAAACGGATATTCGCGGCCAAGCAAAATAAAGATAACGGACAGAAGCACTGAATAAATCGTCTTTGTCAGGTACAGCGCACTGACACGCTCGATATTGGATATAATCATACGTCCTTCCCGGACAATATCTTTCATACATGCAAAATCAGAATCAAGAAGCACGATATGCGCCACCTGTTTCGCCGCATCGGAACCGGCGGCCATGGCAATACCGCAGTCCGCATCTTTTAACGCAAGAACATCATTGACACCGTCACCGACCATACCGACTACTTTGTCATTCGCCTGATAAGCCTTTATAATCCGCTGCTTCTGCTCCGGAGTCACACGGCCGAACACTGTATAATTACAGATTTCATTGCGAAGCTGCGCGTCACTTTCCGGAAGCTTTGTCGCATCAATATATTTATCTCCGTCTTTAAGCCCTGCTTCAACGGCAATACTGGAAACAGTTGACGGATTATCACCGGAAATGACCTTCACATCCACATTCTGGCCGGCAAAATAATCAAAGGTTGCCCTTGCCTCCGGACGGATACAGTCAGATATAAGTATAAGGCCAAGGGGCTTTACACTTTCCACAGTCCCCGACCGGCTGCTGATGTCTTTTGCCGACGCAAGCAAAAGCACACGAAGTCCCTTAGATGAGTATCCTTCGATTTCTTTCATCAATACATCTTTATCATTGACTTCAATAAGCTTAACTGTTTGATCTCTGTCATTCGTTTCCACAAATCCAGCTGTTTCAGCGTTGTCATTCGTTTCAGCAAATCCGGCGCTTTCAGCCCTGTCATCTGCTTCATCAAACCCGGCTGTTTCAGCCCCGTCACCGGCTTCAACCTGCGCGGGTACCCGGATCATTTCACCTTTGTAGCCTTTCAGGACAAATTCCGGTGCGCCCAAAACATAGGCGCCTTCATTTAAAAAGCTGATGGCTCTGTACTTCCGATCTGATGAAAACGGAATCATGTCCACGATTTCCCAACGGGAAGTCTTTGTGAAATAATTCATAAGTGCCGTCTGTGTCGCATTGACATCATCAAAAGCAAATGAAATCTCATTCATCGCATTTGTAATATTTTCTTTATCGGCACCGCCAAGAGGCACAACTTCTTTAACCTCCAGCGCACCTGTCGTAATCGTTCCTGTCTTATCTGTACAAAGGACATTCACCCTGGCCAGCGCCTCAATCGCTTCCATTTCCTGTACAAGGGCACGTTTTTTCGCAAGACGTCCCACACCGAGAACAAAGGACACACTGGTCAGCAGCACAAGGCCTTCCGGAATCATGCCGATCACACCGGCAACCGTATTGACCATCGCATCAGAAAGGGTTGTCCCATCCACACTGCGCTGGGAAATAAACAGCAAAATACCGACAGGAATAATGATGACGCCGACAACCTTAATGATCCGCTTAATGGAATCCTGCATTTCAGATGTCGCACGCTTTTTATCTTTTGCTTTATTGGCCAACTGTGTGGCATAATTATCTTCACCCACATGGATAACCCGTGCAACACCGCTGCCTGCCACAAGGTAACTGCCTGAGAAAAGCTGATCGCCCGGTGCTTTTTTCACAGGCTTCGACTCGCCGGTAATCATAGACTCATTAACCTCTATGCCATTTCCCGAAAGTACGATACTGTCCGCACCAATCTGATTGCCCGACTCAACAGCCATCACATCATCCATCACAAGCTGTTCGATCGGTATCTCCCGACGTATGCCGTCTCTTATAACCCGTACTTTCGATGCCGTAATCACGGCAAGTCCGTCAACAAGCTGCTTGACCTTTAACTCCTGAAAAATACCGATAATCGAGTTGATAATAATCACACCCATAAATGTCAGGTTTTTAATCTGACCTGACAATATGACAATCACGCCGAGAAACAGGTTCAAGAAGTTAAAGTAGGTCAGTGTATGGGTCATAATAATCTCTTTTTTAGACTTTGAAACGCCGGCCCCGGTCGTGTTCACAAGCCCCTGCGCCACTCTCTGCTTTACTTCAGCCGAAGAAAGGCCTGTATAATTCTGGTCATTCATTAAATTCTCTTTCACCTAACCAACTACTTTCCCAAATAATACGGTGTTGTCTGATACACAAAATAATTAAGCCAGTTGGAATAAATCCATGTACCATGGGCACGCCACCGAAGCAGCGGCTCCTTTGTCGGGTCATCATCCGGGAAATAATGCGCCGGAATCTCCGGATTCATCCCCTTATCCAAATCTCTGAAATACTCTTTTGCCAGTGTATCGGCATCATATTCCGAATGTCCCATCACAAAAAACTGACTTCCGGTCTGGTTTCCGACAATATAAACGCCGGCTTCTTCGGAATCGGCCATAATTTTCAGATCCGGAACTTTTAAAATATCTTCAGCACGAACTTCCGTGTGTCTTGAATGGGGTGCATAAAACTCCGCATCAAATCCGCGGAACAATCTTGACTTTTCATTTAAAAGACGATGCTTAAACACACCGGACACTTTTTTATCCAGAATATACTTCGGAATACCATAATGATAATAAAGTCCGGCCTGAGCCCCCCAGCATATATGAAAGGTTGAATGGACATGGCTTTTAGACCATTCCATAATCTCACACAGCTCATCCCAGTATTCCACTTCCTCAAAATCCAGCATTTCCACAGGCGCGCCTGTGATGATCAGACCGTCATAATGCAAAAATTTAATATCATCAAACGTCTGATAAAAAGCAATCATATGCTCTTCTGATGTATTTTTCGCCTGATAAGTTTTTGTCTGAAGCAAATCAACCTCAATCTGGAGCGGGGTATTTGAAAGACATCTTAAAATCTGCGTCTCTGTCTCAATCTTTGTCGGCATCAGATTCAAAAGTAAAATCCGAAGCGGACGGATATCCTGAGTCAGCGCCCGATGCTCTGTCATCACGAAAATATGTTCATCTTCCAAAATCTTAGTTGCGGGTAAATCATCCTGAATTTTAATTGGCATTATAAACACTCCTCTATTAATTACTCGTCAGTTTTCCGATATTTTTAATCATCACAGAAATCGTACCGTCAGGATTCGTAAAAAACTCCACATTGTCATTATTTCCGTACTGATCCATCGGTATCGTAATCTCGATACCGGTATCAGTTTTCAGACACTGTTTTTCAAACTTTCTCGTCGTTGCTTTATTCTGCGGCTCGATTTTTGTCTCGGACAAGTTGTATTTTTCAATTTTCTCTTCAAAGTCTTTCTTCATTTCTTCATTATCTTTAAAGACTTTCTCTTTAATCACATCAACATCAAGAGCACCCTGCTCCTCCAGTTCATCATAAATGATCTTTTTGACCTCCATCTTCCGGTCGATGTCTTCTTTATCATAATACTTATTGTTCACTTGTTCAACCGCTTTAGCAACAATATTCATACGCGACTTCTGCGACAGCGGTGCATGGCACTTTAAAAACAGCTGTGACAGATAATTTGTTTTCGCACCGTTGACATCATACTTCTTTTCCAACAGCAGAATATCCATATCTTCAAGCCGTATAACAGCCGCCTCGCTGATGCGCTGGCTCTCTGACGGCAGCAGTGCCTTCTGCATAATAATATCATTGCTGTTCTCACCAAGATCTGACACGGTGCAGTGGGTATAGGATGACTTATAGTTCATCTTAAGAAGCCCCAGATAGTCCTGCTCCTCATACCTGAACAAAAGCACAGCCAGGTCTGCCGGCGGAATATCCACATTGGCTGCCATCACACTGTACAAATCTCCCGCAAGCCGCTGGCTTAACGGAATAAAACTATCATAAGTAAATCCCTCCAGCATCATCGGTATATCCGCCTCTTCCGTAAAACGGCAATGCTTAATATCATCACTTCCGGTAATCTTTTCAAGATGTCCTTTAAAAAATTCATATAAGTCAGGACCGCACGCCAGTTCTCTGTCTGAAAGTACGGGCACTCCTACAAAAGTATCCAAAATATGTATAATTGCTTTTTTTATAATAATATCATCTCTAAGCATAAATTCCTCCGGCTGTCTATGTGATACAGGATTTTACACGCCCACAGCTCATCAAAGGGCGGTATGGCACATTTGATAATTTCCCGGTTCACTCTTGCAAAAAAACTGTTTCCATACTATGATAAATTGTAACTCTTATTATAATAGAGTTTTTAACAGACAGTTTCAAGCCCTTTTTTCTTATTTGTAACTGTTTAAAGCCAGGCAAAATTTTATAAAACAGACGTAAAATGCCCGCATTTTAAGACTGTTTTTGAAATTTTATTTGGCGGATACGCCACACCGACGAAATGCGAAGCATTTTGGAGGTTGGCTCTGAACAGTTACTCTTATTTAAGATATGATGAAGGTATGCCTGACGGATCATATTCCGAGAAAGGATACCCTAATAATTAGTGAAACGAGGAAAACAATGAATAAAAGAACAAAAATCTGCATTTTAATCACTGCCCTTTTACTGGCCGCCGGCATTGCCGGAAGTGTTTATATATACAGCCATGAATCCGGACAGTGCACCGCCTGCATCTATCAGGATGGTCGGCTGATACAGACCATTGACCTGAACGATGTCACGAAAAATTATACCTTTGATATCACCGGTCCCGACGGCGCTTCAAATACAATCGAAGTGCATCAGGGTGAGATTGCCATTGTCGCTGCTTCATGCCCTGACAAGGTCTGCGTCAATATGGGCTTTATCAAAAACGACATGCTTCCGATCACATGTCTGCCAAATAAACTTGTGATCAAAATCGAAAACAAAGGACTTCTCCCAGACGAAAATTTTGACGGGCTTTCCCGGTAATTTTGAAATACAAGCAGGCCGCCGCAATTGCGAAACACTGACAGTTTCTTTGCGGATACCTGATCCGCAAAGGAGGATATATATGAAATCTATTAAAAAGCTGACAATGCTTGCACTATTTACAACCATCGCACTGATTATATTTGTGATAGAGTCTGCCATACCTGCAGTGGTGCCCATTCCCGGCGTCAAGCTTGGTCTGGCCAATATTGTAACTCTGATTCTGATCCAGAATAAAATGCCGAAGGAAGCCGCAGCCGTGCTTCTCATGCGCATTATTCTGGCCAGCATTTTTGCCGGTCAGATGATGTCCTTTATCTTCAGCCTGTTTGGCGGCATTTTATGCTGGCTTTCCATGGTTTTCGTTCACCGCCTTGCAGGCAGCAGCCGCATCTGGTTTACGAGCATCATCGGCGCCATCTTCCACAACATCGGTCAGATTATTGCCGCCGTGCTGACACTGAAAAGTCTCAACGTCCTTTACTATCTGCCGTTTTTACTTGTATCCGGCATTATTACCGGACTGTTCACCGGACTGTGCGCCTACTTTTTCAAGAAATATATACCGGATCTGCACCGGTTTTTTGATTAAATAAAACGTCGATTTTTTTCCGTGCTCTGCACGCTCAAAATTGACGAAAACATGGGGGAATCATTATGACACTGACACAGATCAAATATTTTATTGAAGTGGCAAAATGTTTGAACTTTTCAGAAGCGGCTGAACACCTTTTTATCACTCAGCCCGCCCTGAGCAGACAGATCACCGCCATAGAAACGGAATTAAATATGCAGCTGTTTATCCGCGGCAGCAAAAAGCTTTCACTGACCCCGAGCGGTCAGCTGCTTCTGTCAGAATTCACAAAATTTCTGCAGCTTTATGATACCATTATCGATAAAGCAAGGGAAGTCCACCGCGGTATTTCCGGCCAGCTTTCCATCGGCATCATCGACGGCTATGATATCGGGTCTGTATTGCCTAAGTTTATTGAATATATGGAACAGAATTACCCGAACATCCGTATTTCCATGCAGCGTCTTTCATTCAGAAAACTTATCGAAGAGCTCTATAATCATACACTGGATGCCGTCATTACTTATGATTTTCATATGAAAGATAAAACAGGCTTAACAAGTCTGCCGATTCAGCTTCTGTATCCTGTAATGTCTGTGCCGACGAGAAACCCGCTTTCCCGCAAAGGCGCTGTTACATTGAAAGATTTTGAACACGAACCGCTGGTCATTGTCAAAGAAGCCGAATGCAGTCCCGGTGTCTCCCTTGTCATTGAAACATGCCTTCAATTCGGTCATTTTTATCCCGACTTTTATTTTACGGAAACAATGGAAGATGCCATTTTGTGGGTTGAATCAGGTCTTCGCTGTGCGCTTTTCAACACCGGCATGACAGTCATGCACTCGGACAAAATCAGATCCTTTCCCCTTCCGGAATTGCCTCCGATGCATGGATTACTGTGCTGGCATCCGCAAAATACAAACTTCGCGCTGAAAATACTGACCGATTATTTCCAGAATAAAAAACCGGAAGCTGACCTTTCATAAATTCCGGTTGGATTTTCTTTCTTACCATGCTTTTTAGGTATACTACCATAATTTTTAAGCTTTTTACACCAATGGCCTTCCGTATTATACTTACCTTATCATATACACGAACGGAGGGTATTTTCATGACGAAAAAAGAACAGCTTTTACAGGTTTACAACCACAAAAACATTGGCTATGTGCCATGCTTCTTTACAGATTTTGATTTTTTAAAGCCGGAAACGATGAATGAACGTGCCGAAGCCGGCGGCAAAGACTGGTTTGGTGTGGAATGGGAATTTGTACCCCTTGTTATGGCAGCTATGGTCAAACCGGGTACAAAAAAATTAACAGATATTACAAAATGGCGTGAACAGGTACCTTTCCCTGATCTTGATGCCATTGACTGGGAAGCCGCCGCAGCTAAAGAAACCGCAAACTGGGACAGAGAAAACAAAATTTCTTATGTTATGCTCATTAACGGCATGTTTGAACGTACCCACGCACTGATGGGCTTTGAAGACGCTTTTATTGCCATGTATGAAGAACCGGAAGAATATCAGGCGCTTGTTGATGCCATCACGGATTATAAAATCAAACTGATCGATATTCTCGGGAAATACTACAAACCTGATGTATTATGCTTCCATGATGATTATGGCGCAAACGACCGTATGCTGATGTCACCGGACGTATGGCGGCAGTTTTTCAAAGAACCTCTGCGCCGGGTTATTGAGGCAACTCACCGCAACGGAATCATCTATGAACACCATTCCTGCGGCTATATCGCACCTATTTTTGATGAGCTTGTGGAACTTGGCATTGACGCTATCGACCCGCTGCAGATTACAAATCCGATTCGTGAACTTAAAGATAAATATCAGGACAGAGTCACTTTTGTCGGCGGCTACGATACACAGAATGTCTATGACAGAGAGGGTGTTACAGAAGAAGAAATTCGCCGCGAGACACAGAGAACGATGGAAGAACTGGCTCCCGGCGGCAGCTTTGTAGCTTTCCCATTGACAATCACCTTTGACTTCGTGCCGACTTTTATTGATGAACATTATAAACACGCTTTCAGATTCGGAGAACAGGGATAAGAATCCCTTGAAGAATTTTATATTATGATATCAATAAAAATCTCCGGAAAAGCCCATATAAAGGCTCCTCCGGAGATTTATCTTCTTAATACTTATTTTTAATACACCTTTAAAAGTTCTTCGCCGCTTCTTACATACGCCTCGTTCATAATCTCCATATGTTCATATTCATCACTGTTTGTAATAATGACCGGTGTGACAACCTCATATCCGGCGGCTTTGATCGCCTCGATATCAAATTCCATCAAAAGCTGTCCTTTTCTAATAGCATCACCTGTGTTCACATGTGCGGTCAGATATTTTCCTTCCAGCTCAACTGTATTCAAACCGATGTGAACCAAAAGTTCCACGCCGTCACCGGTAGTGATGCCTATGGCATGCTTTGTCGGAAACAGCATCGCAACTTTTCCATCCACAGGCGCAGTCATGCGTCCATCCTGAGGAATAATGGCCGCTCCTTTGCCAAGGACTTCCGAGGCAAAGGTCTGATCTGAAAGTTCTGACAATTTCACAACCCTGCCGCTGACCGGCGCATAAACGATATGAACATCATCGGCATTTGCCTTAACCGCAGTAGACTGAATATCCGAATCACCATCATTTTTTAAAACATTTGCATGATTTCCTGTAATTTTTTCTGTCATCATCGGTATATCTATTCTGCTGACCTGTACATCTTCATTTTTATATCCGAAAAACCATGTCAGCGCAAAAGATACACCCGAAGCAATGAGCATCGCAATGACATAATGCATCGGACTGTGCAAATGCAGCAATATTGCGAATATTCCCGTAATTCCTGTTCCTGTGGCTCCCAGACCGACAATGGAGGCATACATGGCACCGCATCCGCCGCCGATGCAGGCGCAAACAAACGGTTTCAAATACCGTAAGTTCACACCGAAAATCGCCGGTTCCGTAATCCCCATAAAAGCGCTGAATGATGACGGCAAAGCCATTGATTTAAGCTTTTTATCTTTTGTTTTAATACCAACAGCCAGAGCAGCAGCGCCCTGTGCCATATTGGCTGCCGATGCAAGCGGAAGCCAGTAAGTCACACCAAAACCTGACAGCTGTCCGATATCGATCACCGTGTACATGTGATGAATACCCAGCACAACCGTCACCGCATACAGCGCCCCGACAATAAGACTTCCCACACCAAAAGGCAGAGAAAGTAATTTTTGTATGCCGATCATAATGCCATTTTCCACAGTAACAAATGCAGGCCCGATCACTGCCAGTGTCAGATAGCCCGTAATAAAAACACTGACGAGCGGTGTTACAAACAAATCAATCATCGCCGGTACAATCCTGTGCAGCCGCTTTTCAATCAGCGCAAGCAGCCATACAGCGATAATCACAGGAATCACATGACCCTGATAACCGACCATATTGACTTTATACAGGCCAAAAAAGACCGGCTGTGTTTTTAAAATCCCTTCTGCAGCAACGGACCACGCATTCTGCAGCGACGGATGAATCATAATCATACCGATCACTGCCGCCAGATATGGATTTGCCCCAAATACTTTTCCGGCACTGTATGCAATTAAAATCGGTAAAAAAGTATAGGCCGCATTGGCAAAAATCGTTGAAAATACATAAATCGAACTTTGCGTACTTATATTCAGAAAATGATTCTGCACCATAAATTCCAGCGCTTCCATAATCCCCATAAGGAAACCGCTGGCCACAATCGCCGGAATAATCGGCATAAATATATCCCCAAGTACCTTGACTGCCCGGGTCAATATATTACTGCCTGCCGCTGCTGCCCGTTTGACATCTTCTTTTGAACTGGTCGAAACACCTGCGGCACGGATAAATTCATCATACACTTTATCAACTGTTCCGGTTCCTATAATAATCTGAAGCTGTCCCGATGCAAAAAAAGCACCTTTAACCCCCTCAATCATCTCCAGCTCTCCCATATTACATTTACTTTTATTGTGCACTGCAATTCTTAAACGTGTCGCACAATGCGCCGCGAAAATAATATTTTCACGTCCGCCCGACTTTTCCAGAATCTGACACGCAGCCTGACGATAATCCATAACATCTGCCCCTTTCAGTCGTAGCTTTATTTCAACCATAATTTACCATACTTTTCCGAAATTGTCTTTAGAAATTTGTAAAATGTATGGAAAGAAGCATCTTCATCTCCGCACGGGTCGCATCCTCGCGGAGCGTTTTTATGATACAGGAAATCGCGATTTTCTGTATCATAAAAAAAACTGATCTACATAAGCAGATCAGTTTAAAAGTTTTTATATCGATTCTCTTTCAATCACTTCAAATCCAAGCATCAGCTTTTTTGTATAATAACTTTCCTCTTTAATCAGAGAAAGAATCATACGGGCAGCCTCCTGACCGCTTAACGTATAATGATATCTGACTGTTGTCAATGCCGGTGTCAGTATGTCATTGACACTGGAATCTCCGATGCCGGTGACCGAAACATCTTCAGGTACCGAATAACCGGCTTCTTTCAAAGCTTTAATCGCTCCGATTGCAATATTGTCCGTTGCGCAGATCACACCTTTAAATTGATGCCCCTCAGCCAGTGCCGCTTTCATTCTTTCATAGCCGGACTGAATCGTAAAATCACAGATTGTTGTATAAATACTGCCGACCTTTATGCCATGTTTTTTTACCGCGCTGATCGCGCCATCGCGCCTTTTAACGCCGCAGGCAATATCATCCGGTGTCACACCAAAATAAGCAATATTTTCACTTCTTTTTTCAAGAACTTTTTCAGCAATTTCCCGTCCTGCATTGAAATCATCATGGAACACGCAGCTGCCGAATTCATACTCCTGGCCCACAATCACAACAGGAATCGACATTTTCTGAATCAGAGAATGATGCTTTTTCGTAATAACTGTCGCCAGAAGAATCACGCCGTCAACACGGTTGTTCATAAACACATTAAGATACTCCAACTCTTTTTGAGGATCACCGTCAGCACTGGCCAGAAATACATAATAACCATGTGCTGCCAGCACATTACAGATACCATTAACAATCTTGGACACTGTGTCTGAATTAATTTTCGGCACAATCACACCGATCAGCATCGTCTTTTTTGTTCTGAGCATCTGTGCCTGAGTAGACGGCATATAGCCTGTCTTCTCAATAACCTCCCGTATCTTTTCTTTCTTTTCCGCACTGACATACCCGTCATTTAAATACCTGGAAACTGTGGCCCGGGATACACCGGCCATATCGGCAATATCTTTAATATTCATACAACCAATCACCTTTATATGCTTTATAACACTTCCGCAAAAACGTACACTTATTTAAACGCTCTTACTTTCAACATACCTTCACATGAACGTCCTCACTTAATACATGCATTTATATGAACGTCCTCACTTAATACATGCATTTATATGAACGCCTGTTAAAACATATATTTATGTGAACGTTCTCATGTTTATATCTTAACATAAACCGAGATTGATTGCAAACATGAGATTACTGCACCGCAAACTGGCTGTTATAAAGCTCCGAATAAAATCCCTTCATCTCAAGAAGTTCTTCATGGCTGCCCTGTTCGATAATTTTTCCGTCACGCATCACAAGAATCCGGTCAGCTTCTTTAATGGTCGATAAACGGTGGGCAACGATAAAGCTGGTCCGCCCTTCCATCATTTTTGCAAAAGCCTTCTGAATCTTGATCTCGGTACGGGTATCGATGGACGATGTCGCTTCATCCAAAATGAGCATCGGCGGCAGGCAGAGCATCACTCTGGCAATACATAGAAGCTGTTTCTGTCCCTGGGACAGATTGCCGCCATCTTCACCGATGACTGTATCATAGCCGTCCGGCAGACGTCTTATAAAACTGTGGGCATGGGCATCCTTTGCCGCCTGTATCATTTCCTCCTCTGTGGCATCAGGCTTTACAAACATAATATTATCGCGGATCGTACCGGCCCGAAGCCATGTTTCCTGAAGCACCATACCATAATTTTCCCGAAGGCTCTTTCTTGTCATCTGACGGATATCGGTGCCGTCAACCGAAATACTTCCGGAATCCACATCATAAAAACGCATTAAAAGATTAATTACCGTACTCTTGCCGCAGCCTGTCGGACCGACAATGGCAATACGCTGGCCCGGCTTTACATCAAGATTTAAATCTTCAATCAGTGAAACATCAGGCCTGTATGAAAAATCCACATGCGCAATGGCCACATGTCCGTCAGCCTCTGATAACACTTTCGCATCCTTTGCATCAGGAATCTGCGGTTCTTCCTCAATCAGTTCAAATACACGTGCCGCACAGGACAATGCATTCTGAAGCTCGGTAATAACACCGGAAATTTCATTAAAAGGCTTTGTGTACTGGTTTGCATAGGACAAAAAGCTTGTCAGCTGGCCAATACTGATACCGCCGTTCATCGCGGAAAGCGCACCTGTAATGCCCACACCGGCATACACAACACTATTGACAAAACGGGTCGTCGGATTTGTCAGCGATGAGAAGAAAATCGCACGGAGACTGCATTTTTCAAGTCGTCCGTTAATTTCATCAAACGTTTCCTGAGCTTCTCTTTCATATCCGAAAGCCTGCACGACCTTCTGATTGCCGATCATCTCATCGATATGGGATGTCATTTCACCGCGGGTTTCAGACTGCAGTTTAAACATATCATAAGTGCGTTTTGAAATAAATGCTGCCACAAACAATGACAGCGGCGTGATCAAAACAACCACAAGGGTAATTTTCACATTGATCCGCACCATAAATATCAGTGTTCCGAAAATCGTCATAACACCGGTGAAAAACTGGGTAAATCCCATCAGAAGCCCATCGGAAAACTGATCGACATCGGCCACGATCCTGCTTAAAATATCCCCTGACGGATGTCCGTCCAGATATTTAAGCGACAGCCGCTCGATGTGTTCGAAAGCTCTTCGACGGATATCTCTGACCACATTGTAGGTAATCTTATTATTACACGTATTCATCAGCCACTGAAGCAGCGCTGTTGCCACGATGACAATACCCATTTTCCCCAGCAGCTTTATGATACTTTCAAAATAGACACTGCCCGGTTCAATAATCATATCCACTGCCTGTCCGATCAGAATCGGCAGATACAATGTCAGAACAACGCTGGCCGCTGCGAATAAAAGTGAACATACTTCAAGGAACCAGTATTTTTTTAAATATTTTAAAACTTTTTTGATAACCTGCATACTTCCGGTTTTCTTTTTCATTGTGCGCCGCCCTCCTTTGGAAATTGTGAATAATAAATTTCCTGATAAACGCTGCAGCTATGAAGCAGCTGCTCATGCGTACCGATGCCGGCCACTTCACCGTCATCAAGTACAACGATCTGGTCGGAATGCCAGATACTTGCCGCCCTCTGTGATACGATAAACACCGTCATGTTTTCATCAAGATGAGCGATGGCACTGCGCAGCTTCGCATCCGTAGCATAATCAAGGGCAGATGCGCTGTCATCAAGAATCAGTATTTCCGGTCTGCGGATCAATGCTCTTGCAATCGTCAGTCGCTGGCGCTGACCGCCTGATAGATTTTGTCCGCCCTGGGTGATGACTGTTTGTAAACCATCCTTTTTCTCACGGACGAACTCCAGTGCCTGTGAAGCCTGAAGCGCCGTTATCATTTCTTCTTCTGTGGCATCTTTTTTGCCCCAGCAAAGATTTTCCTCAATCGTTCCCTTAAACAGAACCGCTTTCTGAGGAACGACACCGACTTTCTTTCTCAAAGCTTCCAGCTGATAATCTGATACTTCTGTGCCGTCAATCTTTAAGCTTCCCGATGTAATATCATAAAATCTCGGAATCAGATTGACAAGGGTCGACTTACCGCTGCCCGTACCGCCGATAATACCGATGGTCTGACCTTTTTTAACTTTAAGATTAATATCTGTCAGCGCATCTTCTCTGGAACCGCTGTATGCGAAGGACACATGGTCAAACTCAATATATGCCTCTGTATCATGACCGCCTTTTGAAACAGCTTTTTCATGTTCCTGAATCGATGATTCGATTTCAAACACACCGGCAATACGTTTTGCACATGCCAGTGATTTTGTGATATTAATAATCAGGTTGGCAAGCTTCACAAGCTCGACGAGAATCTGTGACATGTAGTTGACAAGCGCCATCACTTCACCCTGAGTGATAATACCGCCCTCCACCTGCCATGCACCTGTCCAGATCAGGGCAATAATCGCGCCATTGATAATGATATATGTCAGAGGATTCATCAGTGCCGATATCTTTCCGACAAACACCTGCTGTTTCACAAGCAGCTGATTGGCATCCTCAAATTTTCTTTTTTCATCTTCCTCTTTGTTAAACGCGCGGATCACCCGAACGCCTGTCAGATTTTCCCTTGCCGACTGCATGACTTTATCAAGACGGGCCTGTACCTTACGATACATCGGAATACTTGCAATCATGACACCAAACACAACAACTGACAGCGCCGGAATCGCAACGACAAAGACAAGGGCTGCTTTGACATTAATCGTAAATGCCATAATCATGGCACCAAACACAATAAACGGCGAACGAAGGAACAATCTCAGTACAAGATTGACACCGGACTGTACCTGATTGACATCACTTGTCATACGTGTAATCAGCGTTGATGTACCGACTTTATCCATCTCTGTATAAGATAATTTCTGAATATGCTTAAACAAATCATGGCGAAGCCCGGTAGCAAAACCGACGGCCGCCTTCGCCGCAAAATACTGTGCCGTCACTGAACAGGCAAGGCCGATCAAACCAAGCAGCACCATCAGGCCGCCCATTTTCAAAATATAATTCATGTCCCGGCTCTTGATACCCACATCAACAATACGTGCCACAACAATCGGTATCAGCAGCTCAAATGATGCTTCCAGAAGCTTAAAAAGCGGTCCCAGCACACTTTCTTTTTTATATTTCCCCAAATATTTTAATAAACTTTTCATTTTGTCATTGCCTCATGTTCCTTCTTAATTTCTTCAAACAAATCAATAATCCGCCAATGACGGTTTGTCTCTGTCAATACGGCTTTATAATTGATTTTTCCGACACCCTGACGGCGCAGCGCCATAATCAGCGCATCGATCTCTTGGCTTCCCATACCTGCCATCAAAAGCATCTCATCGGAAAGTTCCGGTCCGTCATACACTTCCTTCACAGGGTTTACAGACTTATCCCCCGCCAGAAAACCGGCCGGCTGCAGATATTCTGATTTTGGCACCTGCCGGATACAAAACTTAAGCGGCAGAAGTGCTCTGCGGATTTTCATAACCCTCTCTTTATCCTGAAAATTAAATAAAAGTACGGTCGCTTTCATAATACCTCCTTTGTCTGTCTGCCGGCTTTTCAAAAAGCCATGCATCTGAATGGACGCCATGCCTCCACAGCAATGGACATCATTATTATTATAAAATACACACTGTTAAAACACAAGCAAAAGAAAAAGAGGCACCGGCAAATCCCTGTTTCGAGTCTGCCCGATGTCTCCTGCTATGCATATCATGTTTGCACAAAATATACCATCATTTATTCTTTTTTCCGTGAAGGCAGCTGTGCCAGTATAATCGCCGCGAACATAAGCACGCATCCCGTGATTTCTCTGCCGGACATTGTCTGACCGAGAATAATCCAGCCTGCCAGTACTGAAAATACAGATTCAAGACTGAGTACCAGAGATGCCACCGTCGGATCTGTATTTTTCTGGGCAACGACCTGAAGTGTATAAGCTACACCGCAGGATAAAACGCCGGCATACAGTACCGGAACCCATGCCGCCAATATTGAACTGACAGACGGCGTCTGATGGAAAAATACAGGATCTATTGTAAACATCGGTATAATCGAAACAATACCGCACACAAAGAACTGTATACATGACATCTTCACACAGTCAACCTTCGGTGAGAAGTGGTCGATAATTAAAATATGTATCGAGAAAGCTATAGCGCAGAGCAGTACGAAAATATCGCCGATACTCATGGAAAATGATCCTGACATACACAATAAATACAGTCCGACAACAGATATCGCCACACTGACCCATATTTTTAAGCCGACTTTCTTTTTAAGAAAAATACCTAAAATCGGCACAATAACTATATACAAAGCAGTGATGAATCCCGCTTTGCCAACGGTTGTCATACTGACACCGATCTGCTGAAGACCGCTTGCCACAGCCAGTGCGACACCACAGCATACACCGCCGACGATCAATGTCTTTTTATCTTCTTTTTTATCTTCTTTTCCGGCATCGGCACTGCCGTCTTTTTTCTTAAGTCTGTCAAGAAAATAAATACACGGTATCAGTACCAGACCGCCAATTATGTTTCTGACGCATGTAAATGTAAACGGCCCTACGTAGTCCATGCCGACACTTTGTGCCACAAAGGCTACACCCCATATAAATGCCGTTAACAAAAGCATCAGTGTTCCCCTAACACTCTTTGAATTCATTCCGTATCCCTCCGTAAAATTTTAATAAGCCTGATAATACCGGCAGCATATGATAATACCGGCAGCGTATGATGATGAGGACACCATCTTGTCATCGCAAACCTGCTTCCCATCGCATTCATATACCCCCGGAATCATTGCCGTACGAAAGATATTATACCCGAAAAAATCAGGCTTGTGAACCCCCAATCCCTACAAAAACAGGGGTGTTTCATCGCAAAACACCCCCGACTTATCATGTATCATCATTAATTTTCACGAGCGAAATTTTTGAAATCTCTGCTCTTTCTTTATTCATCTGTCAGCTGTTAAACATGATCTTTTCACTGTTAAATGCAGATGCGATAACTTTGGACAAGACAAGTCCAAGAACAAGCATCGTTCCAATGGTCATAAGAAAATGCGGTACTGTCAGTTCGCCTGTAAATATTTCACCAAGCGCCACCGCACTGTTATAAACCGGTATGAAATACTCGAATGTCTCATGTCCGCCCGAGGAGAACATCGTCATCATTCCGGCAATAATAACAACAATGTAAACAGGTGATATATAGCTGCCCGCTTCTTTCACATCTTTGGCAAATACAGAAATCACACTGACAACGGATACATAAAAGAAAGCCAGAATCAGCATGATCACTGCAACCATGACAATCTGTCCCACATTAAGGGCAAAAGACATACCGCCTTCACCTGAAAGCATGCCGATTCCAAGAGGCATTGTCACAAGCAGCACCACAATATAAACTGCCGCCGAAAGCATGGCAAATACCGTCAGCGCAAGCATTTTGCCTAGAGCAATGGAAATCCTGTTTACCGGTGTCAGAAGCATACTGGCCATCGTTCCCCGCTCTTTCTCTCCGGCAATGGCATCACTGCCAAGAGACATCGTTCCGGCAAACAAAAGCATCGTGATCAGATACGGCAAAAGCATGGCAAGCATTTTGCCCGACGCTTTATTTGTATCAACAATCACACTGGCCGGATTATTGGCATCAAGCGTAAATACATTTAAAATCTGAATATCGCCCAATCTTTCTTCAAGAATATCCTGTTTAAAAGCCCCATTCATCACAGCTTCAAAATCTTCTTTGGCTTTCTTAGAATAATCCTCGGAAGGATTATAAAAAGTTGCTATGTCAGGAATCGGACTGCCGGCTTCATAAGACTTAATATCTTCCATGAAATTTTGCGGAAATACAACATAAAGATCCACACTGCCGTCTCTGATACCGGTTTTTATACTGTCTTCATCGGCATCAACACCCAAAGATACATAATCAACCTGATTTACGGCATTGTAATCTTCAAAATACGGCGCCAGCGCTCCAGGCATATCCTGAATATACACAACGGACGAATGCGCCTCTATATCATCCATCATATTCTTTGCCATAAACCCGATCAGCCCGTACATGCCGACACTGATAATTACCGGAAGAATAAACAGGGAAAAAATCATTTTAGGTTCTTTGAAAACTTTATGCATTTCCTTCATAAAAACAGGTTTAATACCGCTCATGCTTCCACCTCCCTGCTGTTCTTTCGATAATACTCGAAAAACGCATCTTCCAAATCGTCTGTATTGGTCTCGGAAAGCAGCTCGCTCAATGTACCGCATGCCACCAGCTGTCCGCTGACAATAATGGCAATCCGGTCACAGAGCTTCTGTGCCTCGGACATGATATGTGTTGACATAACAACTGTCCGTCCCTCTGCCTTCAGTTTTTTCAGATAATCAATGACCGCTCTGGCCGTAATAATATCAAGGCCTGTGGTCGGCTCATCAAAAATAACAATTTCAGGGTTATGCACAAGACTGACGGCAATGGAAACCTTCTGCTTCATACCTGTAGACAATTCCTGTATTTTTTTAAACTTAAACTCCGTAATACCGAAATACTCAAACAATTCTTCTTTTCTCGCCTCAATGGCCTCCTGAGTCATGCCGTGAAGCTTTCCGAAAAATGAAAACATATAATCCGGCGTAAACTGCGGATCCAGTTTGATTTCATTGGTGAGAAAACCTATGGACCGGCGGACATTCTCAGAATCTTTCACGGTATCAAATCCATTAACCGTAACATTGCCCGATGTCGGTTTCAGTAACGTCGCCATACACCGAAGTGTTGTTGTCTTACCGGCACCGTTTGTGCCAAGAAGTCCGAAGATTTCACCGTCATGAATCATAAGTGATAAATCATCAACTGCTGTTTTCGTCGTTTCCTTTGTTTTCAATTCTTTCTGCTGCTTTTTACTGAGCTTGAACACCTTTGATAAGTGATTAATCTCAATCATCCATTTCACTCCCTCTTTAATGATCATTATCCGATCACAGCCTTTTTTCATCAGGTCGTTTACAGACAAAGCGGGCAAACCGATATGTTCCCCAACGCATATCCAAATATAACACAGCAGTTTTAAGAAATCTTTAAGACTTCCTAAAGAAGTGCATCCGTAAGCTTCGCAAACTGGTCAAGATATAAAGCCTCGCCCCGCACTGTCGGTGACAGCCCCACAGTTTCCAGAGCTTTTTGCACCTGTTCTTTTGAAAAATCAAGCTCTCCGCAATTGGTCACCGCATTGACAAGGGTTTTCCTCCGCTGATTAAAGGCAGCCCGGATCAGTTTAAACATCAGCTGCTCATCGCCAACCTCTACCGGCGGCTTCTCATGGCGTGTCAGACGGATCACCGCCGAATCCACATTCGGTCTCGGCATAAAGCAGTTGCACGGCACATTGGCCACAATATAAGGCTTTGCATAATACTGTACAGCCAGCGACAGCGCGCCGTAATCCTTTGTGCCCGGTCCCACCTTCATACGGTCCGCCACTTCTTTCTGAACCATCACGGTCAGATTATCAAGCGGCACATGATTTTCAAATAATCCCATAATAATCGGCGTTGTAATATAATAAGGCAGGTTTGCAACAACCTTAATCGGACGTCCCTGATTCTTTTCCTCTGCCACCTTATTAAGATCCAATTTTAAAATATCTTCATTGATCACCGTGACATTGTCATAAGGGCTTAATGTCTCCGCAAGAATCGGCAGAAGATTTTTATCAATTTCTACCGCATAAACTTCCCTGGCAGCCTCTGCAAGATACTGGGTCATTGTCCCGATCCCCGGTCCGATTTCCAGTACAAAATCATCTTTTGTAACCCCTGCTCCCGCAATAATTTTTTCCAGCACATGACTGTCGATTAAAAAATTCTGACCGAACTTCTTCTGAAAATTAAAATGATATTTTTGTATAATTTCTATTGTTTTTTGTGGATTTGATAATTTCTCCATACATGACTCCAATCTTAAATCCAGCGCCGCCGGATCGAATATAACCTATATTTAAAAAGTAATCATTCAATTCTAAATTCCATGCCATCGGACACTGTCATATTTTGTTTCTTAATGATATCGTAAAGGATATAAACTTTCAAGCCCGTTTAAAGAAAATGAAATAAATACTTCATTATTAATCAATTGATTTAGCTATATAAATCTGTTAAGATATGATGTAGAAAAAATTTTAAAGTTATGCAGAAGTACTTGGGGATGATGAATTTATGAAACTATACAAAAAGATTTGTGTTATTTTATCTATGTTTGTGGTGCTGACCTTCACGTTGACCGGCTGCACCCATTTTGATTGTTCGGGATATATTCAGGCGATGCTTGATTCTATTTATAAAGGGGATCACGCCGCTTATGCCAGGCTGACAAAATTAAGCGAAGACAGACTTGCGGAAAATTATGAGGAAGGCATCAATGCCGAAATCGAAACTTTGATTTCCTATATGAATATTGCGGAAAATTCTTCCTTTGTCAATGAAAATGTCCGCGGCAATGCCCGTGACATGTTTAAAAGAATTTACAAGCATGCCAGCTATTCTGTAGGCGAAGCCGATAAAAAAGGCAATGTCACCGTTGCTATCCAGCCGATCAATATTTTTCAGCTGGCCGGCAGTGAACTGATGACTTATAATAATGACTTTTATACGCGCAATGACAAGGGTGAATTTGCATCCATGGATGACGAAGCGTTTTACAGCGCCTATATTCAGGGTGTCATTGATATTTTGAACAAATATGTGGATCAGATCGGCTACAATGAAACTCAAAATGTGACCGTCCGCGTCAAAGCCAACAGCCAGAATGTTTACAGTATCAAAGACACGGAATTTCTTGAGCTGGATAAATACATTATTGACTACGAACAATAAGCGGCGGCTGCACAGATATGGCCATTCGACATCAGACTGTACTATATGGTTATTCAACAGCTGACTGTACCTATACGGTCATTTGAAGACTGCATGACCGTCACAAGGAAGGAACACTATGATTTACCTTGAAAACTATGATTCGCCCATTGGTGAAATCATTCTCGGCTCTGACGGCAGACACATGATCGGCCTGTGGATCGGCCCTCAGAAAAATGATTCTTACATATTAAAAAACTGCAGCTGCACCTATAGCCATGTCCCTGTATTTGACATGGCAAAAAACTGGCTGGATATTTATTTTAAAGGGGAATGCCCGGACTTTACGCCGCCGGTCGCCTTTCCTTACGGCAGCGATTTTCGCCGGGAAGTATGGCAGCTGCTTTTAGATATTCCTTACGGAGAACTGACCACCTACGGTGCACTGGCTAAAAAAATGGCCGAAAAGCTTGGGAGACCTGCAATGTCAGCCCAGGCCATCGGCGGTGCTGTGGGGCACAACCCCATATCTGTCATTGTACCATGCCACCGCGTCATCGGTGCAGGCGGCAATCTGACCGGTTACGGCGGCGGACTGGACATCAAAGAAAAACTGCTTCAGATTGAACATTTTGATATGTCCCGGTTTCACAGGCCGAAAGTATAATCATCGTCCTGTGCAATCATCGTTCCGAAAATCATTCTCCATCTGCGATGTCAGAATGATTTTTAGCCGTCCTTTTGCATACACTGCTTCAATCTTTTGATTCATATGCTCTGCCATCGCTTTAACAATGGCAAGGCCAAGCCCTGTATTCTGACCGGTGCGCATACGGTCTGCCGTATAAAATCTGTCAAATAAATGCGCCACTTCTGTCTCGTCAAGAGGCAGTGCGTCATTTTCAAACAGAATCTTCACTTTACCTTTCTCACAATAGGCGCCGACCTTCAGATAATCCTTGCCATGCTTCAGCACATTTTGAAGCAGGTTATGAAAAATACGCATCATGCCTTTCCCGTCAGCCATAATGTAAACCGGATGATCCGGAAGGACAACTTCCACTTCAAAACCCGCCTGCTCAAATTCATTATAATAATCCACCATGGCCTGCGAAATCATCGTCCTCACCTCAAGCCTTTCCGGCTTCAGATCATATTCATCACCGTCAAGTCTGGACAGATCATAAAACTGGGCAATCAGAGACTTTAGAAGCTGCGCCTTTTTTTCCACAATATTTAAATATTCTGTATTCATTTCCGGTGTGCTGTTTTTCTGAATCAGCTGGACATAGCCGATAATCGACGTCAAAGGTGTCCTTAAATCATGAGAAATATTGGCTATCTGCCGTTTAAAATCAGTATCATGATTCACATAATACGACAGTTTTGTCTGATACTGCTCAATATAATCATTCAGACAGGCAATCATTTTTTCTATATCCCTGTCGGGAACGGCCAAAGGCAGGGGCATATTTGTGTCCCCTGCTTTTCGCGTCTCTATTTCACGGATTGTCTTCCTGATGCTGACCTTCTCTCCAATCAGCAACAATAAAAGTACCATACATATAATGCTCAGAATAATCACAGCTGCCAGCATCAGCAAACCTCCCTGTCTTTTCTTTGTATCTTCCCGGCGCACATCGGCGCAATGCTATTCACATCCATACTCCCTTCTGTCACCGGATTTATTTTACTTCCCTGCGTCTGAATAAAAGCCATCCCGCGATGACAGCAACTGCGCAGAATGCAAGGCTGTAAACACAATTCCATTTGAATACATCAAGATATCCACTGAAGTCATTCAAATAAGATACATCATAAGTGCCTGCTTCATTCATCGTATAAGTCACCAAATTCAGATTTCCTGCATCACCCAGATGGCTGGCCGGGAACCAGTTTGCAATTTTATGAAGAATCTTTTTATCTGTCAGATAATATACAAAATTCAGGCCCTGAGGCAGAATATAGCTTAAAAACAATGCAAAAAATGTTCCGAATGTTGATGACCGGATATTGCACCACACGGCAATACATACAGCCACCTGGCTGAGCCAGAGCGGTATTGATACGGCAAAGCTCACTAAGAATGCTTTCAGATAGAATGTCCATGTATCTCCGCACGGGAACATCATCATCGTCGCCAGCACAAGCACAGCAAGGACGATTACCGCCATCACAAGGAAATTAATCAATGCTGTCACAAGCTTTGAAAAATAGATTTGTGTTCTCGTATAACCGAAAGCAACAACATTTTTCATCGTATTATGTTTATTTTCTTCCGAAAACACAATATCTGATGTAATAATCGCAAGAAAAAACGGCACCATCATCAGGCATGCATATAAAGCAAACATCTCACCTCTCGGGTCTACATCAATGATGCTGCCGTCGCTGTAAGCCATATTAAAGCTTATACGCATCATAATCAGAAATGCCAGCGCAAGCACACAGCAAATTAATAAAAATATTTTTGAATACAGCCTTTTTCTTGTTTTATAAATTTCAGCACCTATCATATTAAGCATTTTTGCCACCTCCGACCAAATCGATAAAGTAATCCTCGAGATTCATTCTGTTCTGCTTCAATGAATACAGTCGAATATGATTCTCAATCAGAATTTGTGCGATGACATCCGGCTCATCAAGCATTTCGTAGATGCGGATCATATTTCCCGGAAGTACCTCGTAGCTGACACAGCCTGCCAGCTGTTCCAGTAAAGTTGCCGCTTTTTCCGGTTCATCCACAACAATTTCCAGATGCTCCTGACACATGGCGGACAGTTCCTTTTCAGAAACATCCTGAACAATAGCGCCGTTGTGCATAAATGTATAATGGGTGGCAAGGTTCTGCAGCTCTGCCAGAATATGGCTTGATATCAAAATCGTTACCTGCTGCTCTCTGTTAAGTTTTAACAATATATTTCTGAACTGAACGATACCTTCCGGGTCAAGACCGTTGACCGGTTCGTCAAGTATCAGCATATCCGGATGGTTCATAATGGCAAGGGCAAGTCCCATGCGCTGCTTCATACCTAAAGAGAAATTTTTAAATTTTTTATTACCGGCATCAAGAAGCTCTACCGTAGCCAACGCTTCGTCAACGCAGTCGCTCCCGGCGATACCTCTTTGCCTTCTGTAAAATTCAAGATTTTCTCTGGCTGTCATAAAAGCGTAAAAACTCGGAATCTCAATAATCGTACCGACCCGCCGGCGCATTTTATTGATATCATGTTCCGTATGCGCGCCAAACAGCGCAACTTCTCCCTGATCCGCAAATGTCTGGTTTGTCAAAACACGCATCAGTGTTGTTTTTCCCGCGCCGTTTTTACCGACAAGTCCGTAAATCTGCCCTCTCGGAACTGTAAGATTTACATTTTTAAGTGCCTGCACATGTCCGTATCTTTTATTTAAATTCCGGACTTCAATCACATGATTTGACATAGTCATCTTCCTTCCTGTCTCTGATTTAAATCTGATGTCAGACCTTAACATATTCATATCTGAATCATTTCTTTCATTTCATGTTGTACACAGTATAAATCCCAAACAAAAAGAAAGCTTTATCAAATCATAAAGAAATATTAAAGAATATTCTGACCTGAAATTCACTTTTTAAAAAGATATTAAAGATTCATTTTAAATCCGATGCCCCAGACCGTTTTTATGTATTCCGCCCCCGGAGCCGCTTTAGCGAGCTTTGCCCGAAGGTTGCTGATATGGACATTGACCGTATTATCTTCGCCAAAGTAATCCTCACCCCAGATTGCCGTAAAAAGATTTTCCCTTGTAAATACCTTTTTAGGGTACGTCATCAAAAGCTCAAGAATTTCAAACTCACGGACAGTAAGCGTTACAGGCTTATTTTTGACATGCACCGTACGCTGATCGTGATTCAACACAAGATCACCGATCACAAGAGACTTTTCGCCGCCCTCGCTTTCGGTTTTTACGTTCAGCTGCTGACCCTTGCACCGCCGCAGCACCGCTTCCACTCTCGCTATGACTTCATCGATTTCAAAAGGCTTCATAATGTAATCATCCGCACCGAGGCGAAGCACATTGACTCTGTCTGTCAGTTCCTGTTTTGCAGATAAAACAATCACAGGCATTGTTTTCCCTTCCGTGCGCATCCAGGCAA
Organism: Clostridiales bacterium; assembly: GCA_022770525.1. Taxonomy (GTDB): domain Bacteria; phylum Bacillota; class Clostridia; order Lachnospirales; family Lachnospiraceae; genus CAKRHR01. The sequence goes on along the minus strand of JALEHN010000077.1, from coordinate 25,554 downwards.
TCAGCTCTTCCCCTGTCATTCCCGGAAGCATCAGATCTAACAAAATCAGATCATAATCATTCTGACTCAGCAAAAGTCTGGCCTCTGTTCCCGAATATGCGCTTGTTACCGCATACGGCTCCAAAATACTTGCCAGCAGATGATTCACATCGTTTTCATCTTCAACAACTAAAATATGATAATTTCCCATTTCATCCGTACCTCTAATTCTCCACTTCACTGACTTTTGCCGATGACACAAGCAATTCGGTCACTTTTTCAAGTAAAATGCTTTCTTTAAGTTCTTCTGTGTCAACTTCTTTTTTAAATGTTTCCACATCATCATAGCCCTGTTCGGCGGCATAGCTTTTCAGCTCCTCATCGCTGATTTCATCATCCGCAAAGCCTTCTTTTTGCGCAATCGTTTTCACAATCAGTTCCGTCTTAATATCTTCCATTGCTATATCTTTAATCTGTTTTTCGTAATCTTCAATGGACATATCAAAATAGGCCTTTACATAATCTTCCAGAGACATACTTTCAAGATCAGCACCTTCTTTATCATAGGCTTGATACTGTTCAACCTTTTTTTCCACTGCCGCCTCAGGAAGCCCTTCAATTTTTGTCTGTTCAAGAAGCTTATTCCAGACAGCTTCCTTTTTTGCCATGTGGCGCTGATACTCCACTGTCTCCTGCATCTGATCTTTAAGTTCTTTTTTGTATTCCTCCACTGTGGCACAATCGGATATCGATGCCACATATTCATCCGTCAGTTCCGCCTGACCCGACTCAACAACACCGTTGACTGTCACCTTCAAAACAACGCTTTTTCCTGCCACAGACGCATCCGGGTAACTCTCAGGCAATGTCACCGGAATTTCAGCCGTATCTCCGCCGGATTTTCCAATAAGCGCCTCTTCCGCACCGTCAAAAAATACACCGGACCCGACTGTTACATAATAATTCGTTTCCACCTCTCCAACCGGCTGATCACCCTCCAGGAGCTGATAATCCAGGCTGATCAGATCACCTTCACCGACGACCCGATTTGCATTAATGGTTTCCGCCGCCGCTGAAGTAAGCATACTGTCCATCTGTATCTGAACATCTTCATCCGTCACATCGGGTATTTTTACAATTTCCACTTCCATGCCTTTATATTCACCGACATCAACCTTCACGTCATCAAGACTTATATTTTCTTCCTGCCCGCCGCCGTCTTTATTGCCGTTATCCTTACTGCAGCCTGCCGCCATCAAAAGAACTGCCGTCAGACCAAACACAATCCAAAGCTTTTTCATAAAAAAATCCCCGCCTTTCAAACTAAACTGCCATGCTTTACATCGTTACGTGTCCCATAGAGATACCCATCCTTATCTGTACGATATCCTACAGCATATGCCAAACTGTCCCTCTCACATTATTTTATGCCGTACATACGCTTTGCATTTTCACATGTTGCCCGTATGACCTCATCAGAAGATATGCCTTTTAACTGTGCTATCGTTTCTGCCACATACGGCAGATTCAGTGAAGAATTACGTTTGCCGCGATTGGGTACCGGTGCCAGGTACGGACAGTCTGTTTCCAGTAAAATCCGTTCCAGCGGTGTCCACGCCGCAACTTCTTTCAGCACTTTAGAATTTTTAAATGTGACAACACCGCCGATACCGATATAAAATCCCATATCCACATATATTTTTGCAAATTCCAGAGAATTTGAAAAGCAGTGAATGACACCGCCGATTTCTTCACCGTGTTTCTTCTGTATAATGTCCAGCGTATCTTTCGCCGCATCCCTTGAATGGATAATCATCGGAAGTTTCATTTCCCGGGCCAGATCAATCTGACGCTCAAACCAGTACCGCTGTCTCTGTCTCACTTCAGGTTCTTTGTCCCAGTAATAATCAAGCCCGATTTCTCCCACAGCCACACATTTTTCATGGCCGCAGGCGCTTTTAAGCTTTTGCATATTTTCTTCATTTAACTCCTCCGTATCACTGGGATGAACACCCACCGACGCATACATCCACGGATACTTTTTTGCAAGTGCAAGACTTTTTTCTGTAGTTTCCATACTTGATGCCACATTGACAACATAGCCGATGCCATGATCCTTAAAACCTGCCAGCAGGGCATCTCTGTCTTCATCAAATTGTTGATCTTCATAATGTGCATGTGATTCAAAAATCATATTAACCTCCGCTGCCTTATATTTCTTATCCGTCTCTGTGAAGGCACGGCAAAATTTTTGCCTTTTGACGTTTAACCAAAGTATAAATGAAAAAAGGTGCCATTTCAACCGAAATGGCACCATCTTCACATAATCTTAAGATTATCTTAACCGTTTTTGGCCGGCCTCCAAAATGTTTTTCATTTCGTCGGTGCGGCACTTTTCCATCATCTGTCCTACAGATATTTTATGATCTGAGTCCCGGCAGATATTTATTATCTGTTATTATCTGAGTCCCGGCAGATATTTCATGATCTGAGTCCCGGCAGGTATTTATTATCTGATTCCCGGCAGATATTTCATTATCTGATTCTTGGCAGATTCCACCTGAAGCGGGCTGCCAGCAGCCTGATCACAATAATAACCGCAGCGCCGATAATCATCGCCGGCACTTCGTCGATCCACTGAAGCAAAGCAACACAGACAATCGCTCCAACCATTGACGCACAGGCATAAACATGCTTTACAAATACAAACGGTGTCATACCCGCCATCACATCCCGAAGCATTCCGCCGCCGATGCCCGTCACCATGCCGACAAAAATCAGAAGCAGCGCACTCTTTTTGTCCGGTCTGTGAATTGCCACATAAATGCCCATGACCGTAAATGCGCCAAGCCCGATGGCATCAAGGGTCATCATCAGCCGTTCATACTGTGCCATCCATTTGCTTTCAAGAAACTGTTTGTTGAAATACACACATATAAACAACAGGCAGGAAGTCACCATGGACACAAGTATATATACCGGGTCTTTAAAGGTCCTCGGCGGTGTCGCGCCCAATACAAGATCACGGATAATACCGCCGCCGACAGCTGTTGTAATGCCAAGCATATTGACCCCGAAGATATCCATATTTTTACGGATACCTACCATGGCTCCCGATGAAGCGAAAGCCACGGTACCAATCATTTCAATTAAAAATACGATTGTAGTCCCCGAAATATTCATGAAATCAGCAGATTTGAGCACCTGCAGGCATATCTTTATCCGGTGTCATCAGTGCTAGGTTTCCGTCTGCATCTTCAGCACACAAAAGCATACCTTCAGACAAAATACCTGCCAGCTTTGCAGGCTTTAAGTTGACAACAACCATGACTTTTTTGCCGACCATATCTTCCGGTTTGTAATGGGCTTTAATGCCGGAAACAATCTGTTTCACCTGACTTCCGATTTTCACCTGTGAACACAGCAGCTTCTTTGACTTTTTAACGGCCTCACATGCAATAATTTCGCCGACCTGGAACTGAAGCTTTGCAAAGTCGTCATAAGTAATTTCCGGCTTCGCTTCTATATCAATCACCGGTTCTTCTTCCTCAACCGGTTGTGCCGTACTGTTTGCTGCCGCCTGAGCTGCCTGGATTTTTTCAACTTCGTCCATAACCTCTTTCATGTCAAGACGCGCAAAAAGGATTTCTGTCTTTTCAACAACCTTACCGCCGACTTCCAGACGTCCGAAAGTATCCAGTTTTTCAAAATCTCTTTCATTCGTGTTCAGCTGATCCAATATCTTTTTCGCTGTATCCGGCAGGAATGCTTCAAGGCAGATGGCCGCAAAGCGAATGCTTTCCATCAGATTATAAAGCACCGTTGCCAGACGGTCTTTCTTTGACTCATCTTTAGCAAGCTTCCATGGCTCTGTTTCATCAATATATTTATTACATCTGCGAAGCAGTGTAAAGATTTCTGAAATAGCATCGGCCACACGCAGCTTATCCATCTTCGCCGCAACACGGCCCGGCGTTGTAAGTGCCAGCGTCTTCAGTTCCTCATCCACCGGTTCACTGACACCAGGGTTTGAAATCGCACCGCCGAAATATTTATTATTCATGGAAATAGTACGGTTTACAAGGTTTCCTAAAATATTGGCAAGATCTGAATTCATACGTTCAACCATCAGTTCCCATGTGATGGAACCGTCATTATCAAACGGCATTTCATGAAGCACAAAATAACGGACAGCATCAACGCCAAACAAACGTACAAGATCATCTGCATAAATCACATTACCTTTGGATTTACTCATCTTGCCCTCACCGACAAGCAGCCACGGATGACCAAACACCTGCTTCGGCAGCGGCAGATCCAGTGCCATCAGCATGATCGGCCAGTAAATCGTATGAAAACGAATGATATCCTTACCGATCAGATGCAGGTCCGCCGGCCAGTATTTTTCAAACATTTCATCGCTGTTGCCGTCAAGATCATAGCCAAGTCCTGTAATATAGTTGCTCAGCGCATCGATCCACACATAAACAACATGCTTCGGATCAAAGTCCACAGGAACACCCCATGAAAAGCTGGTTCTTGACACACAAAGATCCTGAAGACCCGGCAGAAGGAAATTGTTCATCATTTCATTCTTTCTTGATTCCGGCTGGATAAACTCAGGATGTTCATTGATATACTGAATCAGTCTGTCTGAGTATTTGCTCAGTTTAAAGAAATAAGCTTCTTCCTTTGCATTGATCACCTCACGGCCGCAGTCCGGACATTTGCCGTCCACAAGCTGGCTCTCTGTGAAAAATGACTCACAAGGTGTACAATATTTGCCTTCATAATAGCCTTTGTAAATATCACCCTGATCATAAAGTTTTTTAAAGATTTTCTGCACCTGTTTTTCATGATCTTCATCAGTTGTGCGGATAAACTTATCATAGGAAGTATTCATTAAATCCCAGATATTTTTAATCTCTCCTGCCACACCGTCAACAAACTGCTTCGGTGTCACACCTGCTTCATTTGCCTTGATTTCAATTTTCTGGCCATGTTCATCGGTTCCTGTCTGGAAACGCACATCATAGCCCTGAATTCTTTTAAAACGCGCAATACTGTCAGCCAGAACAGCTTCATAAGTATTGCCGATATGCGGTTTGCCTGACGTATAGGCAATCGCCGTTGTAATATAATACGGTTTTTTTGACATTTTCTCTTTCCTCCTGATAGATAAAATGAAGTCACTGTTAAGGGTCAGCCTCCAAAATCTACGCCTCTTCACAGAACAAATTGGGCAAAAAAAATCGCCACCCGGAAAACCTTCCGAGGACGAGAGCTTTGCTTCGTGTTACCACCTCTGCTTTATCCTGACTTCACAGCCAGAACCTTATCAACTACCTTATATCCGCCACCATACGCAAATTTTAAAACTGCGGATATCTATAGCCTTGCACTATAACGGGTGCACACGTCACAGCCTGTCTGCCTTTGGGCAGAGTCGGTGCGAGGCTCCGAGACCATGTTCAAAAGCAACGCCCATACCCGTTTCCAGCCTCCGGGCTCTCTGTGATATCTTTTGCTCTCTACTCTTTCTCTTCACTGCCTTTAACTTTTTATCGCTGTTCTCATACTATCACAGGAATACACCGATGTCAAGAAATGGGACAAAAATTTGGAAATAACGGAAATCGAATATATGCTCACTCAAAATAATACATTGCTTTTATGATATAATTTTGATATAATTTTAATAAAATTATGATAACGCAAAATCAATTACAGATGGAGGAATTATAAATGATACAAATAAGACCTGTTTCTGACCTTAGAAATAAATTTCCTGAAATTGAAACTATTGTTAATAGCGGGAATCCTGTTTTTCTAACTAAAAACGGTTATGGTTCTATGGTTGTTTTAAGCATAGAAGAATATGATCATTTGGCAAACAACGTTGAAATGAAACTAGATGAAGCCGACCGTCAGGCGGCCACAACAACAAAAAGACTTTCCCATGATGATGTTTTTGGTAAGGTAAGGAGTGCCATCCATGGAAAATAACTGTTATCAACTCAGGTACTTACCAATCTTTGAGCAAGATTTGTTTGATACGGCAAATTATATTGCAAACGTTTTAAAAAATAAAGAGGCTGCAATCCGTTTGATTGATGATGTAGAAGATGCAATTTTAACCAGATTGAATAATCCTCTTGCTTTTGAACCATATGAATCTGAAAAAAAGCGTGACTATCCTTATTATCGTATTTATGTGCGGAATTATGTAATATACTATGTTGTAATTGATAATATCATGGAGGTGCGTCGTTTATTATATGGTCCAAGGGATTTTGACAGACATTTAATATGATATTATTGAAAATTGACTTTTTACCCGTACCGGATTCCGGTACGGGTATTTCTTCATGGGGATTTTCTTTGGAGCTGTACTCAAAGTTTATTCCGCAGCTTTAATTGATGCAGCGTCAAAATACAGTGTATAACTGATTTCATGAGGTTCTCCCATCGCCGTTGTATCCGCAGTGACAGCCACTTTCCAGTCAAAAGCACTGACCGGAATCTCAAATGTCGAATTTCCTTCTGTGTTGATTGGATGATACTGCTCTTTCCCAACTTTCATATAATCATATTTGGAACTGCTCCAGATAATCGTGACATAAGCTTTACCGCCTTCAATCTTAAGTGATGCCGGAGATTGGACACTTGCTTTCCCCGATCCGCCTTCCAATTTCACGTCGACCGTATAAAGACCGTCTTTTAAATTTAAATCCTCTAAAGATGTAACAACACCATCGGCAAATGCTTCCAAAGGAAGAGAATCCGCTCTGAACAAAAGCACTCTGTCATACCACTTTTGCTTATTCTTACTGAATGCCGCGCAGTCAAGCTCCGTATTTAATGCAGATACAGGCACTTCAAATATATGCTCCCCGCTGTCGTTTTCCACATATGGTATATAATCCGCCTCAGAAGCTATAGCTGCCGCTTCACCTGTGCCCATATACACATATAGATAGCCTTTGCCACCCATCGTCATCACCGCAGTCATTTTTCCATCTTTCACCGTCAGCTGACAATCTGTAATATTAAACATTGAAGAACTTGATTCCACATCAATAGCATAAACACCATCTTTGACCATGGAACCGTCAATTGCTGTCAAGCCCTCACTGTCAATTTGCACCGGAGCAGCCATTTCATCTGCTGAAGCAACCTGACTGTTTTTGCTCTCCTCTGTCTCTGTCTCAACAGGTTGATTCTCCGCTGTTTCATCTGCACCTGTTTCATGATCCGCTGATGTCGAATCGTTCGTTTCAAGCTCTGATAATGCATCATAATCGTCGGATTCTGTCATTTTCGTTATCTCTTTACTTTCTGCTGCCGCATTTTTACTGCCGCATCCTGCCAGTATTTGAACCACCATCACAAAGACGGCCATCATAAGTATGATTCGTTTCTTCATTGGACCCCGGCCTCTTATTTTGAAAGACTGTCAATTGCTGCCTGTGCGTGCTGTACAAAAAGTTCCTGGATTGCCGGAAGCTCCCCAAGGCCACGAAGAATGCATTCCACTTCAAAGCCTTCTGCCTCAAATGCATTTTTCCATGTACCTTCCTCATCACCGGCCATATCATTATTGGCATGGTCGCCTGCTACAATCATAAGCGGCTCCAGCACAACCCGCTTATATCCGCCTTCCTTAACCGCGGCAATGACATCATCAAGTGTCGGTGCCGCCTCAACTGTACCTATATAATAATTTTCATAACCGTCGTTTGTAAGCATTTCCTGCATTTTTGCATATACACTGTTAGACTCGGCTTCAGTACCGTGACCCATAAAGCAGATTGCTGTTTCACCGTCATCATATTCTGCTGTAGCTTCTGTGATTGCTTTAATTACCGCTTCAAAATCTTCGTCACTTGTCAGCAGAGGCTCACCAATCGCTATGTTATCAAAAGCATCTGCATAACCTGCGACCTCATCCACCACATCGTTATACTCAAAACCATTCATTAAATGTGTCGGCTGAATCACAAGATTTTTAACACCGTTATCCACCGCACGGTCAAGAGCTTCTGTAACATTATCAATCACGACACCATCACGGCTCTTCACATGATCAATAATAATCTGACTTGTAAAGCCTCTTCTTACAGAATAGTCAGGAAACGCATTTTCTATTGCTTCCTCAATAGCCCCGATCGTCAGACGGCGATTATCGTTAAAACTTGTACCAAAGCTGACAACCATTAATTCATTTTCACCGATATCGTCCTGATTTCTTGTGTTATCCAAAGATGCGTCACCTGTTGTATAATCTTCTTCGTCCTGCGCATCCTCTTCCTCTGCTGCCGTATCCGCTGCCTCTGTCTGCTTTTCCTGTGTATCTGCCACAGTCTCAGCTACAGTCTCAGCCGCAGTTGTATCGGCCTTTGTTTCTTTCTGGTTACTGCCGCAGCCCGCGAGCACCGCAGCCGATAAAACTCCGGCTGCAATTAACATACTGATTCTTTTTCGACTCATTTTCTTGTCCTCCTCAAATTTAGTTTCTGATGTATTTAAATTTTTCATCAGCAAATAAAACGGTCGGAAACGATATCAAATCCCTGTACATCAAAAAAGATCCTTTACCCACTGAGTAAAGGATCCTGTAATATCATAGAAAATCCATGCATTCAGTACAATCAATTACTCGTGATTTGGAATATTCATTCCCGTACCAACACCCGGCAGGTTTCCTGGCTTACAGATCAACATACAAAACCGCCTTCCCAAAATAAATCAGTGGCTGTGTCTGCGACACATGGTTTCGCACTCCCTGCTTACAGTGACGAGATCGTACAGGATTTTCACCTGTTTCCCTTTTACCTGTTATTCCATAAATAACAGCACCGAATGTTTCATATGTATTTTTTGCCATTATAGCACTTTAAATTTTATTGTTCAACTGTTTTTTTATCATCATCATATAAATCATCATGTCCCTTCATCCCATGATGATTGATCAATATCAATCTGCAAAAAATCCTTGCCAAGATTTTATGTGAATTTTTTATCAAATCCGAAAATATTATCTTTTTTCCTTTTTAGCTCTTAAATAATCTAAAAACTGAATTAATTTTTTATTTTTCCTGCATTATACCCTTTTATATTCAATCAATATATATCTTATATTTTACACGATTTTCAATTCATACCATATTTTTTCATATTTTCAATCATTTCTTGTTAAAAAGATAGCATTTGTTTTTTGACACGCATTTTCTTTTATCTTTCATTTTTATTTTAGAAGACGTAAATATTTTCCTGTATAAGTATGAAATATCTTTAATTTTTAGAAACTTTTAACAAAAATCAAATTATTTTTTTGTTACATTATTGACATTTCTAAAATAATCATATAGTATAAAGGCGATGACAAATTTGTTTATGATTAACCCTATTCATATATAAAATTCAGGAGGTAAATTTTATGTCAACAAAAGCATACTATCCAATTAATGAAATTGGCAAAGGCAAAGTCGGTTTTTCAAAAACCCGCTCAATTATCGAAGCAGCTTTCTATGGCAACAATGTTGTAAAGGTAAACACTTTGAAAGAAGCATATAACCTGGCCAAAAATTCACCGGGCACAATCGTTACAGACATGCCTGTTTACAGAGGCGAAGAATTCGGCCTTGATAAAGACGCAAAAGTTCTTTTATTTAATGACGGTGCCATCACAGGCCGTTATGCAACAGCACGCCGTATCGCCGGTGAACCTGGTGTTGACTGCGAAGCACTGGACAAAGTTGCTATGGACGCTGTATATAAAGCACGTTGGAAAAAGATGTATCATGCAACTGTATATGCAGGTCTGGATCCTGAATTCATGGTTAAATGCCACCTGTTAATTCCGGAAGGTGAAGAAAACATCATGTACAACTGGATGTTAAACTTCCAGTACATGTCTGACGACTATGTAAAAATGTACAAAAACTCCCAGCCTGTCGGTGACGGCAAAGAACCTGATATTTACATCTTCTCAGACCCTCAGTGGATTCCTGAAGAAGCTCCCGGCGTAATCTTTGACTGCTTAAGCGATCCTGCAAAGAAAACACTGTGCTATTTCAATACAGAAACAAACTGTGCTTGTATCCTCGGTATGAGATACTTCGGAGAGCATAAGAAAGGCACTCTGACAATGGTATGGGCTATTGCCAATCGTAACGGTTACGCTTCATGCCACGGTGGTCAGAAAGAATACACACTGGCAGACGGTTCTAAATATGTTGCTTCCGTATTCGGTCTTTCAGGCTCAGGTAAATCTACACTGACACACGCAAAACATGGCGGCAAATACGGCGTTACAGTACTTCATGATGACGCTTTCATTATCAATACAGATACTTGTGCTTCTATCGCTATTGAGCCTACTTATTTTGATAAGACAGCAGATTATCCGACAGGCTGTGCAGATAACAAATACCTGCTCACCGCTCAGAACTGCTCCGCTACAATGGACGAAGACGGCAAGATCCAGCTTGTTACAGAAGATATCAGAAACGGCAACGGACGTGCGATTAAATCCAAATTATGGTCTCCAAACCGCGTAGATAAGATTTCTTCACCGGTTAACTCCATCATCTGGATCATGAAAGACCCTACAATTCCTCCTGTAGTTAAGTTAAAAGGTGCTTCCCTTGCATCAGTCATGGGCGCTACACTTGCTACAAAACGTTCCACAGCTGAACGTCTTGCACCGGGCGTTGACCCTAACAAACTGGTTGTTGTACCTTATGCCAACCCATTCAGAACATATCCTCTGGCCAACGACTATGAGAAGTTCAAAAAACTTGTGGAAGAAAAGAATGTAGACTGCTACATCGTAAATACAGGTGATTTCATGGGCAAGAAGGTACAGCCAAAAGATACACTTGGTATCCTTGAAGCTATCGTTGAGGGCAAAGCAGACTTCAAACCATGGGGTCCGTTCTCAGACATCGAAATCATGGAATGGGAAGGCTTTGTTCCTGATATGAACGATCCTGAATACCTTGCTCAGTTGAAAGCACGTATGAACGACCGTGTTCATGAAATCGAAGCTTTCGCAACAGAAAAAGACGGTTACGACAAACTTCCTGATGATGCACTGGCTGCAATCAAGAAAGTTGTCGATGAGTTAAACTAATAAAACTCAATATGCCGAACAATTACAATATTCTTAAATGAATCCCTGTTGTGATTCATTACCCATCCAAAAATTTACGGCTGCCGCAGACTGCGGCAGCCGTTTTTTTGTTTATCCAAATCAATCAATTCCGGCGTTTTTTACTCCTGCAATTTATTTTACAATTCCTGCATTTTTTTATCATTTCACGCTTTACCTCATTGAATTTTAAAATAGAAAGTGCTAAAATAGCTTTTGTTGTTTTCACATCATTCATTAATTGCAGGAGTTTTTAACATGACAGAAAAAATCAAAACTAAAACAAAAGAAAGCTTTTTTACAAAAGACCCCCGGTTTTATAAGACATTTTTCCGCATGATGATTATCGTCGCACTGCAAAATCTTGTGGCCTACAGTGTCAACATGGCTGATAATATCATGCTGGGAAGTTATGACCAGAGTGCCCTCTCCGGAGCCGCGACAGTGAACCAGATTTTTTTCATGGTTCAGCAGTTTGCCCTCTCCATCGGTAATGCCTTAGTTGTGCTTGCTTCCCAGTACTGGGGCGAACACCGCATTGAACCTATCCGTACTCTGACCGGTATCGCGTTAAAACTGGGCATCATCTGCAGCGTCATTATCATTGCACTTTGTACATTCATTCCCGTGCCGCTGCTTAAATTATTCACTGACTCTCCGGAAATCGTTGAAGAAGGGCTCCGTTACCTCTCGCTGATCAAGTGGACTTTTGCCTTGTTTATTATAACCAACGTTTTAATGGCAGCTCTGCGAAGTGTAGGTACTGTAAATATTTCTTTCTACATTTCCATTGTATCACTGATTGTCAATGTGGTCATCAACTATACTTTGATTTTCGGTAAATTCGGATTTCCCGAAATGGGCATCCTGGGCGCTGCAGTAGGTACATTTATTGCACGTATCCTTGAATTTGTTATCGTACTTGTTTACATCATTAAAGTCGATCAGAAAATGCAGCTGTTTTCCGGCGGCTTATTTAAGGCAGACAAAGGTCTTCGCAAGGACTACACAAAAGTTACGATTCCGATTATGCTGTCTCAGGTACTGTGGGGCGTTTCCGTACCGATGCAGACGGCAATCCTCGGTCATTTATCCGCGGATGCCATTGCCGCAAACTCAGTTGCAACAACATTCTATCAGTATTTAAAAGTAATCGTTATTGCCATGTCATCCACATCAGCCGTTATGATCGGTAATGCTATCGGCCGCGGTGATATGCAAAGGATCAAATCCGACGCAAGAACAATGTCTGTGATTGATGTAGCCATCGGACTTGTTTTAGGTCTGGCATTATTTTTACTTCGCTATCCGCTCCTGTCTCTGTACAACCTTTCCGATACTGCAACAACAATGGCTTTAAATCTGATCATCATCATGAGTTTCATTATGGTCGGCATGTCCTACCAGATGCCTGTCAGCTTCGGTATTATCCAGGGCGGCGGTGATACCGGCTTTACGATGAAAATGAATATGATCAGTACGTGGGCCATCGTTATGCCGCTTTCTTTCATGGCCGCTTTCTGGTGGAAATGGCCTGTAGAAGCCGTCGTTATCGTTATTCAGTCCGACCAGATTTTCAAAGGTCTTCCGACCTTTATCCGTTTCAGGGGCTATAAATGGATAAAGAAACTGACAAAATAATAAAACATAGAATTCTGCCGCAAAGCTTATGATTAAGCTTTAAACATTAAAACATACCCCGTCAATCGAACTTTAGCATCGACTGACGGGGTATGTGCATTCTCTTTATTAATTTCTAATTGTTTTGAACCATGCGAAATTCCATGTCACAGGCATGGGAAACATTCCCCTATTTATTCCCTGTAACAATATACGGCTGTATTGCTTGCGCTACACCACTTACAGGCATCGTCTGCAAAATCACCCGGCCCGGTCCTGTGATGACTGTATTAAACACGCCTTCACCGCCAAACAACATATTTTTAACGCCTTTAACCGTCTGAATATCCATCGTACAGGTTGCGGACATAGCAGCCACATAACCGGTATCAACAATGATCTGCTGTCCCGGCTGAAGCATATATTCAACTGTTGCGCCGTCGACTTCAATAAATGCCATGCCGTGACCCGATAAAAGCTGCATAATAAAACCTTCACCGCCAAATAATCCCGCACCGAAACGCTTCTTAAAGAACATTGACATCTCTACACTGCGTTCAGAAGCAAGAAACCCTGCCTTTTGAACAACCAGTTCATTGCCCGGTGATATTTCAACCGGCATAATCGCTCCCGGAAAACTTGATGCAAATGCAATCATGCCGGGACCGTTTGTCGCTGTATAAACATTCTGAAAGATTGCCTCTCCGGAAAGCATCCGCCCAAAAGCCTTGCCGACGCCGCCGCCGACAGTTTCCATATACATATTCGGTGACATCCAGCACATGGAACCTCTTTCAGTTACCATCTGCTCACCATTTTCCAACTGGCATTCCACTACAGGTAAATTGCCGCCTTTGATTACATATCTCATTCTATTTTACCTCCCAAAAAAGATTAGCAATAAGCAACCAGTATAAGACACGATCAATACCTTATTGTTTCAGTAAAGCAGACCACCGAAACATAAGGTTATTTATCGAGGGTTATACTAACTTTGTATAAACACAAATTTCCGGCTGTCAGACATTTCCGGCGCATACTGATACCCCAGATCATCAAATGCCTTCACAGCTTCAAGATCATCGATCCGATTTTTTATTATATACCTGACCATACGTCCCCTGGCCATTTTAGCCCATGCCGTTACCGTTTTTAACTTACCGTTTTTATAAGCAAGAAAATCAACGTCAACCATCGTATCCCATGGTGTCAGATATTTTCGCACGCATTTTGCGTATTCTTCCGATGCAAGATTCAAAACCGGTACTTTATCTTTGCATACTTCATCATATATACGGCTTCCCCAGAACTGATACAGGTTCTGACCGTCAATCCTGATTTTGCACTGCATCTCAAGCCGATAAGGCATAATACCGTCAAGCGGTTTTAACACACCGTAAAATCCGCTGATGATTCTCAGGTGCTGCTGGGCAAAAGCCATATCTTCCGGCAACAATGACACAGCATCTATATTTTTAAAAACAAGACCGTCATAAACTATCAGCGCCGCTCTGTGCGGATTTTCATCACCCGCAGTCTCAAACGGTACATAGGCTTTATAATCCATGAAAGCCAGAACCGCCAGATTCTCATTCACTTTTAATACACTTTCCAGCTCCCATGGTGTCAGTTTATGCAAAACCTGCCATATTTTTTCTGTCTCCCGCTCCATACACGGTTTTTGAAGCATATACAGGTTTTTCTCAGTCATTTTCATATTTTTTGCGGGTGAGATGATCACTTTCATTTGCTTTTACCCAGATAATCCAAAACATCAATGGCATTTGTATCCGGTTTAACCTTGTCAAACACCTTTTCAATGATGCCTTCTTCATCTATGACGTAAGTGGTTCTCACAACGCCCATGGATACTTTACCATAAAGCTTTTTTTCTTTCCAGACATCATAAGCCTGAATAGCTGTAAGTTCCGGATCTGAAACGAGAATAAACGGCAGATCATACTTCTTTGCAAAATTCTGATGGGATTTCTCACTGTCTTTACTGATGCCGATCACAACAACATTTTTCATCTTAAATCCTTCGTAAGCCTTCGCAAACGCACATGCCTGCTTTGTACATCCCGGTGTATTGTCCCTCGGATAAAAATACAGGACAACCTTTTGCCCTTTAAACTGAGACAATCTCACTTTATAACCATCCTTATCATTCAGCGAAAATTCCGGTGCTTTCATACCCTCTGTCAGCATAAAAAAACCTCCTTCCAACGTTTTCCTGACACGCCGCGCCATCGGTCCGACGAACATATAGAGTTACACTAAGTATACCAGTCAAAACGCTGCATCGCAATGATTTTTTACTCTGATTTCTAATTATTTTTCTATAAAGCCGCATGTATTCGGACATATTTTCTGTTTATTATCATATTTTCTGTTTACTATTATGTTTTCTCACAATTGATATAACACTTGCTATATTCACAAGCCTTCCTCACCATCGTTTCCCAAATCTGGCACCATTAATATGTGCAAAACTGGACATTTCAGAAATGTCAGTTCTGGATTATCATACATGTAACAAAAACACAGGAGGCTTAATCATGAATAAAATCAATGCAAAAACAATTACAATCAACGCTTTGGCCATCGCCATTGTATGCATATCAACAATGTTTATCCAAATCCCTATCCCTCTGGGATATATGCACCTCGGCAACTGCTGTATCCTGCTGGCCGCCATTTTCTTCGGAAGAACAACAGGTTTCATCGCCGGAGGCATCGGCTCTGCGCTGGCAGACCTTCTGACAGGCTACCCTCAGTGGATTATCCCGACACTGATCATCAAGTCTATTATGGGGCTTGTGGCCGCTGTAATTGCCAGAGACAAAGAGGGTCATTTCAAAATGGCTTCCGTTCGTACACTGGCAGCTTCCATAGCTTCCATTGCCGTCATGGTCGCAGGCTATTTTATAGCCGGCTCCATTTTATACGGAAGCATTATTACCGGCGCTGCGCAAATTCCGGGATTATCTCTTGAAGGCGGTACCGGAATCGTGTTATTCTATGTCATAGGCTTCGGATTTGAAGCCGCAAAACTGCCAAAGATTCTGGCCATTGGCCACCAGTAAACCGAAAGGATGTTTTTAATGTCAACAACCACAAATAAGGCCTGTGACGGCAGCGTTCAGACACGCTGCACAAAGCCTTCCCATAATAACCAGAAAAAAATCGCCGTTATCAATGACATTTCAGGTTTTGGCCGCTGCTCAATTGCAGTGGCTCTTCCTGTTATTTCCACATTAAAAGTTCAGTGCTGTCCGCTGCCTACATCAATTTTTTCAAATCACACGGGATTTCCGAGCTATTTCTTTGATGATTATACAGACAAAATGGAAGATTACATTGAACAGTGGAAAAAACTGAATCTTCATTTTAACGGTATAAGCACCGGTTTTCTCGGATCAAAAAAACAGATTGAGATTGTTACCCGTTTCTTTCAGGATTTTAAGACAGACGACAATCTGATTATCGTCGATCCGGTCATGGGTGACTACGGCAAAGCCTATGCCACCTATACACCCGAAATGTGCCTTGAAATGAAAAAGCTTGTATCTTATGCGGATATTATTACGCCAAATCTTACTGAAATCTGTATTCTTACAGATACGCCTTATAAAGAAAAATGGAAAATTGCCGAGCTGACGGCCATGGCTCAAAAGCTTGCCCAGGCGGGACCAAAAAAAATCGTCATCACAGGGATTATACAGGGCGATTTTATTGCAAACCTGTGTTATGAACATGGTCAGGAAGTGAAAATTCTGCGTACCCACAAAGTCGGTACACAGCGTTCGGGAACCGGCGATATTTTCGCCGCTATCATCGCTGCTGACGCTGTAAATGGTGTCCCGTTCCAGAAATCTGTAAAAAAGGCATCCGGATTTATCAAAAAATGTATTTTAAAATCCATAGAGCTGGATATTCCGCTGACAGACGGTGTCTGCTTTGAAGAAGTCTTACACACATTAAAACCATAATCAGAAAGAGGGATTTATGATGATGACCATTCTTTATAAAGTTCACAATAACTTATATGTCAATCTGACAAATAAATGTCCGTGTGCATGCACTTTCTGCCTGCGCCAGACGCGGGATCATATGGAAGATTCCGGTGTTCTGTGGCTTGACCACGACCCTTCCTTTGAGGAGGTCGTCGAAGAATTTAAAAAATTCGACCTCAATCAATATGAAGAAGTTGTTTTCTGCGGTTTCGGAGAGCCAACCGAGGCCCTTGATGTTTTGCTTGCCACAGCAAAGTTTATAAAAGCCGAATACAACAAGCCTATCCGTATTAACACAAACGGCCTTGGAAATCTCATTAACGGCAGGGATATCGCGCCATTATTTGAAGGACTGATCGACACCATTTCCATCAGCCTGAACACCCCTGATGCTTCTGAATACCATCGCCTCGTCCGCAGTAAATTTGGTGAAAAGTCATTTGACGCAATGCTCTCTTTTGCCGGCGAATGCAAAAAATATGTGCCAAAAGTCGTCTTATCCACTGTAGCGACAACGATCTCCCACGACGAAGAAGCACAATGTCAGAAAATCTGTGATCAATTGGGTGTTACTTACCGTATCCGCCCATGGGAAGACTGAACATTGCAGGCATATACCATTCGGATACGCCATAAAGCAGACAATTCTTCTCTCACAAGATATACGAAGCGGGCAGGTTCCCCACGCATGAGGTACCTGCCCGCTTTATACATTTTATGTATTTTTGATTGATGACTTATTTCATATACTTATCTTTCAGTTCATTAATTTTTTCACTGTAAAGCTGATTCTGCTTCTGTGAAAGAAGTGTCTTGCGGATATTTTCTTTAACTTCATCAAAAGACGCTGTTTCCGGCTCTGTACGTTTTTCGACTTTGATCAAATGATAACCGAACTGTGTTTTCACAGGACCTATGACTTGGCCGATTTCACCGGAAAATGCCGCATCTTCAAATTCTTTGACCATCTGTCCTTTGCCGAACTCGCCAAGGTCACCGCCCTGCTGTCCCGAAGGGCATGTTGAGTATTCTTTTGCAGCATCTTCAAAGGATTTTGCACCTTCAGCGATTTCTTTAAAAATATCTGTGCATTTTTCTTCGGAATCTGTAAGAATGTGCTTCGCCGATACTTTTCCTTCTTTGACAAACTGATTCGGGTTGGTATCATAATACGCTTTAATTTCTTCGTCGGACACCTCGATACCGCTAAGAACACTTTTCATTGCCAGCTGTGAAAGCACATCTTTCCTGATGGTTGCCATAATTTGCTTAAAATCATCTGTTTCATCAAGCTTTTCTTCTTCACCAAGCTTTGTGAACAGGCGAACAGCGATAAACTGCTCCAAATAATACTGTCTCGCCTGAGGGTTTGATAAATAGGCTCTCTGTTCTGCCGGCACATTTTTTAAAAACGCCTCAAACTCTGCCTGTGTTAATGCTTCTCCTGCAATTGTTGCTACAATTTCCTGACTCATCTATATTCTCCTTCATGTTAATAAATAATCATCTTGCATGTTCATTAATAATCATCTTTTCCGGTAAATAATAATCATCTTTCCTGTTAATTAATAATCCTCTTTACCGAATTATATTCTGGCAGCACCGGTTTCTCTGGCTGCTTTGGCCACTGCTTCCGCCACTGCTTTACCGACACGCGGGTCAAATGCCTTTGGCAGAATATAAGTATCACTGAGCTCTTCCGGTGCAATCAGTCCGGCAAGTGCGTTAGCAGCCGCTAATTTCATTTCCTCATTGATTTCGCAGGCACGAACATCGAAAGCACCTCTGAACATGCCCGGGAATACCAAGACATTATTGACCTGATTTGGAAAATCGCTGCGGCCAGTACCAACAACACGGGCACCTGCAGCTTTGGCCTTGTCCGGCATAATTTCCGGTGTAGGATTGGCCATTGCAAATAAAATGGCATCTTTATTCATGGATTTTACCATTTCCTCTGTAACAATATTCGGTGCTGAAACACCTACAAAAATATCGGCGCCTGCCAGTGCATCCGCAAGTTTACCTGTTTTGCCCTCGAGATTTGTCACATCTGTCATAGATGCCTGCATCCAGTTTAAATCTTTACTCTGCTTAGAAATAATACCGTTGATATCACACATGGTTACATTTTTAAATCCATACTTAAGCAAAAGCTTTGTAATGGCAATCCCGGCTGAACCTGCGCCGTTAATAACGACACGGCACTGTTCTTTATCTTTGCCGGTCACCTTTAATGCGTTGATGATCCCTGCCAGTACAACAATAGCCGTACCATGCTGGTCATCGTGAAAAATCGGAATATCACACATTTTCTTCAGTTTTTCTTCAATTTCAAAACATCTCGGTGCTGCGATATCTTCAAGATTTACACCGCCAAAGCTTCCCGAAATCAGATAAATGGTGCGGACGATTTCATCAACATCCTTTGACTTAATACACAGAGGAAATGCATCAACACCGCCAAACTCCTTAAATAAAACACATTTGCCTTCCATGACCGGCATACCGGCTTCCGGCCCGATATCCCCAAGCCCGAGGACAGCTGTCCCGTCGGTCACAACAAGACACGTATTCCATCTTCTTGTCAAGTCATAGGATTTATCAATATCCTTCTGTATTTCCAGACACGGCTGTGCTACGCCCGGTGTATAGGCAAGTGACAGATCCTTACTGTCCTTAACCTTCACTCTGGACACAACTTCAAGCTTCCCTTTCAAATCATAATGCATATTTAAACTTTCTTCTGCTATAGACACTTTAATCGCTCCTGTCTTTATCAATCTTGAACTTATAGTCTTTCTTACTTTACCATAATTATCCCTTTTCGTAAAGTGAATAACTGCCTACATTGCCCGAAATATCGCCTCTATGGCATCTTTTTCTCCGGAAATCTGTCCCTGCACCATCTCTTTGCTTCCGCCACCTCGGCAGGTAAAATGCTCCTTTAGCGCATTCATAGCATTTCTTGCATCACATCCACTGGTTCCTATCAAAAACTTATACCCTTTTTCATCACTTCCTGAAAACATACCGCAATATCCTGCATGTACTGCTGTCATTGCATTGACTGTTTTACGCATGATGATCGTGTCCATATCTTCTTCAAACAGGCATACATTGACCGCATCACTGCTTAATGCGGCTGCTTTATCCATCATCATTTTTTCCTGCAATGCTCCAATCCTGAATTTCAAAGCCTGCATGTCCTGATGCAGCTTCTCCACTGCCGCTGCGGTAAGCTCCGGCTTAGCAGAAAGCAAAACAGAAATATCACTGACATTTTTCTGCTTTACTTTGTAGTCTTCAAGCGCCCTGCGGCCGCAGGCAATACTCAGACGTACACCGCCTTTATATTTCTGGCAGCTTAATATTTTAATCAGTCCTATTTCACCGGTTTTTAAAACATGGGGCGCGCAGCATGCACAGACATCATAACCATCAACGGTCACGATCCGAACCTGTCCGGCAATCTCAATTTTACTCCTGTAGTCCATCCTTTCAAGCTGTGCCTGATCCGGATAGGAAACAATAATATCTCTATTCTCAAATACTGCCTGATTTGCTTCCTGCTCCACATCTTCCAGATCATCTGCAGAAAGTTCTCCGTTAAAATCCAGCGTGACAATGCCATCTCCCAAATGGAAGCCGACGTTATCATATGCTAACTTCCTGTGAACAATGCCCGATACGATATGCTCGCCGGAATGCTGCTGCATATAATCAAATCTTCTTGCCCAGTCTATGTGTCCCTCAATCACTGTTCCCGCTTCGACCGGTATATCCGTTTGATGGTATATCACACCCTGTCTTTCTTTAACATCAGTCACTTTGGCACTGCCGATCCACCCTGTATCCGCATTTTGTCCGCCGCCCTCCGGAAAAAATGCTGTCTTGTCCAATACAACTTCATAGCCCTTTCCTTTTGACTCGCACCGGACAACAATGGCTTTAAAATCTTTAACATAACTGTCATTTTCATACAATTTTACCGTTTGATTCATGTCTTCTCCCGAACATGCACATACTTTTGCTTCCATAAATCTATCACCCGTCTTTTTAATCTTAGCCTTTCATTTTTGCGTTTTATTTATTTTAACATTTTGCATCTCCTTAATTATACATATGCAGTATTTTCCCTGCAACATAAAAGGCGGTTAAAAAAATTTTTTTCAGCCATAATAATACCGTCAGGCAGTCTGTTTTCTGATATGTATGATTTGGCAGGCTGCTCGTAATCAAATATTATTTTTCAGGAGGTTACAGCCATGAATGAACTTTCGATTCTCGATTTACAAAATCTGCGCCACCTCATCGGCGGCTACGACACAACCCACTGTAAAATGAAGGCTTACGCCGAGCAGGCCAGCGACCCTAAAGTAAAACAGTTTTTTGAAAAATCAGCCGATGCTGCTCTGCAGACCAAACAACAGCTGATGCAGTTTTTATAGGAGGTAACTGATCATGATTAATGAAAAAACAATGGTTTCCGATGCACTTGTCGGCATCAACGGTGAATTGAAAATGTTTGGTGAGATGATTCCGCAAACAGAAAACATGCAGCTTAAACAGGCGCTGAAGCAGATCCGCAACCAGTGCGAAATGTCTCAGGAAGAAATCTACACGATCGCCCGTGAAAAACAGTATTATGTCCCTGCCCAGAAGGCAAGTCGTCAGGAAATTGATCATGTGAAAAATCTTTTCACATCTTCAACACTGTAAGACGTCAAAAGGCGCATGTTAGCATTTGCTAATCTGCGCCTTTTTTTCTTACTGCCTGTAAAGTTCTATTCAAGCGACCTGATCAGAGATACGTTTTTCCGCTCATAGTCGTTAAGTACTGACTCACTGAACTGGTCCGGCTCAATGGTTCCGCTGTACCATGACTGACTGTTAAAATAATCCTGAAGATTGGCATCACTGAACTTACGTCCATGACGTGCATAAATTTCATTTCTCGCAACTTTCTTTTCCCATGCACTCAGTGGTGTAATTTCTGAAGCGCTCAGATATCTTGAATCACTTCCCGGAAAAATATAACCTCCGCCTGATGAAGACTGCGGCGGTGTTGTTTGAGTTGATTCTGATTCGGATTCTGTTTCTGTCTCCGTTTCTTTCCTCTTTTCAGCTTCACGGCTTTCCCTTGCTCTGCTCTCACGCTCACGGCTTTCTCGGACTTTGCTTTCACTTTCCTCAATCCGCTCTCTGGCAAGCTCTGCCATTTCTTTCCATGAATCCAGCACTTTCAGCGCCTCAACATAGTTCTCATCTGCTGTATATTCCTCGACCAGCAATCGATACTCCTCAAAGGTCTCCTGCTCTGTTTCATTGGCACGCTGTAAGTCCATCATATTAATTTCATTAATCATTGTCTGAACAAGATTCTGATTTTCAATACCGAGATTTGTCTTTAACGACTCCAAATCCTTTTTAAGCTGTCTTGAAGCATCTTCATCACGCGCTGCTATTGCCTCATCAAGACGTCCCATCACCTCGTCATAAATCTCCTGATAATTATCCGTAATCCTGTATTTTTCAAAAACAGCCGTATACGCTGCCTTCAATTCTGAAAGCTCCTGCTGATTTCCGGCTTCATCTTCCACCTTTTCCATAGCCTCTTCCATCTGCTTTGACAGACTGCGAAACTGGCCCGTATCGCCGTCCAAAAGCGCCTGCTTCGCTGTATTTAAAAGCTGCTCATACGCACCGTAGACTGCATCATTCTGAATAAGCAGACGCTCATATGCATCCACATTTTTACTGAATTTATCCATTTTGGACGTTTTAAACCCATTAAATACAATAACACCCACAAGCGTCAGGGCCGCCGCAAAAACAAGCACTGCCGCGATCAGCAGCTTTAGTGATGAATTCCCCTCGCCTTTTTTTGGGGTCTTTTGGCGCGCACCGCCCTGTTTTCTTTTAGTACCTTCAGCACTTCGCATTTTGGGAATTTTTGCTTTATATTCCATATTTTCGATATCTATGTCGTCATCTATATCATCATCTATACCGTCATCAACATCTTCATCCATATTTTCATTAATGTCTTCATTAATATCGTCATCAAATTCGTCACTCATATCCAGACTTTCTTCATCCATTTCATCGGTATAGAGCTCATCTGAAACAGAATCACAACGCTCAAGATTTTTAGAAAACTCATGATTCGTATACATACCATTGTCCATACCGCATTTACTGCAAAATCTCGCACCATCTTCCAATCGCTTTCCACATTTTCTGCAAAACATCCAAACACCTCCTATCATTAAATCCACTGAAATGATTTCACAGCTCCAGCCTGTAAATCCAGTATACCATAAGAACAGCCCGTTGAACAGTCCTTAACCCGCCCCATAGTTCTAATCATATACTACGCTTATTTTTCACCAAAAACCGTACTTTTTTCAAAGAAAACAGTATTTATTTCCGACGCTTTACTATGCTATAGTTGAGATATTCCAAAGCGCTACGGATCATATTTAAGGAGGAGGAAACGAAATGAAATACCAATCTTACAAACGAGCAATGGCATTAGCCTTAATTTCCGCTATGACCGCAGGTGCAACCGCCTGTGGCAGCCAACAGACAACACAAAGCCCGGCACCGGAAACAATCGCTGAAACAGAGACATCAGCTAAACCGGAAATTCAAATGACCGAACTGGTCATTACAGCCGATCAGCAAACAACCTCAACCATCAATGGACTGGATGACGGACTTTGTTCCTGGTCTACCGGCGGAACAGATGCTTCAACACTAAACGGGGATGATTACTCCATGACACCTGTTGTTTATATCAACAACGGTATTTACGAAGCGGATAAATCTATTGCCGGAACAATAGATGCCGTAACTGATACAGAGATTTCCAATCTGAATCTTGTCGTTGAACAAGAAGCTGTCAACGGGATTATCGTCAATAATTCTGATTACACCATCAAAGATTCATCTGTAAATATCAATGTGCCTGAAGCGGATGGTTCGGAAACCTGTGATTTTTCAGGTGTCGGTTCAGCAATTGCTGTTTACGGTGACTCTTCCCTGACGATTTCCAATACCGAAATTAATGCGGACGGTGTTGCAAATCTCGCTGTATTTGCCAACAATGGTTCTTCTGCCCTGCTTGATAACGTTACACTTCATTCCGACGGAGGTACGCTCTACGAAAACTACATCAACTCTCCGAATCAGGGAACTATGGTGGCACCGCCATGGATTCTTGGTATTATGGGCAATTCCCGCGGTACAAACCTTATGGGCGATGATTCTACAATGAGCGTTATTGATTCCGATGTTTCCGCATCCAACTGAGCCGTACTTTCCACAGATTCCGGTTCCAACATGTTCCTTAATGTAGTAAATACATCCATGAGCCTGACCGGAAACGACGAAGATCTTCAGGCAGACGGTACTTATAATGTTGAAAATCCATACACACAAAAATCGGGGTACGGCACTTACGCAATCGGAAATGCACAGGAAACATTCCTTGGAACAACGATGGATGTCGGAACTTATGCAACCATCTTTACCGGTGGTGTCGGATATTACGGCAATCTTACAGCAGGTGAGAGTTATGAGCTGTCGGCAGCAGATGGATCCACACACTATACATATGAAGCTAAAGAAGATGTATCAACAGTCATTAATTCCGACACTTTCGGATTCATGTCCCATCAGGGTGATAATGAATGTACTCTGGATGGTATTACTGTTAATTCAGCATTCACAGATTTCATCATAAAGAGCGGAAATAATACAACAATCAATGTCATCAACGATGCAAAAATCAACGCTGAAAACGGCATTTTACTTCAGCTTCTGGACAATGACGACTCTACAACAGAATTTAATCCAAACGATGAAACCGTTGGCATGGCTTTTGGTACTTCTCATGAAGAATATGCAGGATTCCCGACAGAAGCAGTGGATATAACTGCTGAATCTGATAATTCACTGGCTGATACACTGGTCGCAGGCGGACAGCCGGAAGATATGGGTTCTCCGGAAGGCAATGCACCTGATGGCGCTCCTGGTGGTGCTCCTGGTGGCGCTCCTGGCGGTGCTCCTGGCGGTGCTCCTGGTGGCGCTCCTGGTGGTGAAGATCAAACAACTGTAAACCAGTCTGTATATAACATTAAAGATTCCGTTCTGACAGGCGCTATCTACAATGGTATCGGTTGGAAAGCCAACGATCTTTCACAGGGCAAAGTAAAACAGATGCTTCTGGATGTGAATTTAAGCGGTACTGCCGCTCTGTCAGGGCCGATTGCATCCACTGCCTGCATCCATGCTACTTATGACGGACAAAACTATCTGAAAGAAAATAAAATCACAGCATTTGATAATGATGCAGATGCTGCTGCATTTGCCGCTGATTATCAGGCCACATCCTTTACACTGGCTGAATACTTTAATATTGGTCAGGTAGCAAACCTTGTAAAATCAAATGGCTTAAATGATATCAATGTAACTCTTGCCGACAGCGCAGTGTGGACTGTTACTGATACATCTCTGATTACCAGTCTGAAAATTTCTGATGACGCGCAGGTTATCATTGAAGACGGTGTTACATTATCAGTGAACGGTACTGTTTACGAAGCAGGCACTTATACTGCTGCTGACTTTCAGTAATTGATGTCTTCTGCAATATTTTAAACTGTAATGTCGAGGATATTATGACCCACTATCCCGATGAAACTCATAGCAAAAATTAAATATACCACAACAACAAAGGGGCTGTTCAAAACAGCCCCTTTGCGCGCCCGTGTGTCAATT
>JALEHN010000129.1 GCA_022770525.1 Clostridiales bacterium | reverse complement strand
ATATGTTTGACAATGGCAAGGCCAAGACCGGTACCTCCGGTCTGTCTTGAATGACTCTTATCAACTCTGAAAAAGCGTTCAAACACTCTGTCCTTATACTGATCCGGAATACCGATACCTGTATCGCTGACTTCTATACGTGCTTTGTTGTTTGCTTCGGTAATACTGACATCGACCCTGCCGCCGGGACGATTATACTTAATGGCATTTTCACACAAATTATAAATCAGCTCATCAATCATCTGACTGACAGCAGGCACCGTGACCGGATAGCCGCCGACATTGACCTTCACACGGTTATTTTCAGCCACCATTTCCAGCCGTTCCGCCACATCAAGGGCAACTTTTAAAAGATCCACCGATTCTTTTTCAATGCCGATACGGTGTTCATCAAGTTTGGATATTTTTATAATATCATTAACAAGATTAATCATGCGCCCTGCTTCTTTATATATTTTTTCAGCAAATTTCGGGACATCCTCTTTTGCTGCAATGCCGTCCTTTAAAAGCTCGGCATAACCGGAAATGGAGGTCAGCGGCGTCTTCAATTCATGGGATACATTGGCAGAAAATTCCTGCCGCATTTTTTCATTTTTATTCCGCTCGTCATTTTGCCGGTTGATCCTTATTAACAGCGGTCTTAATTCCTTGTAAACGAAATTCTTTTTCGGATGCTGAAGATCAATATTATTAATTGGTTTTATAATATTTCTTGTCATCCTGTCCGCCATTATAAACCCAACCACAAGACAAATGATAAAGCATACGGCAAATAACGGCAAAACACTGATTCCCAAAAGCAAAATGCTGTTCGTTGTATATGAGAGCCTTAAAATATTGCCATTATCAAGCCTTACCGCATAATAATAATTCCGCTTTCCGATCGTATCTGAAAAGCGCGCACAGTGCCCGGTACCTTTTTCAATGGCATCGATGACTTCCGGCCGTGCAAGATGATTTTCCATAACAGCCGTATCTCCGAAATTATCGTAGACCACACTGCCGTCACTTTGAATCAGTGTCAGGCGCATCGGCTTTTCTGTGTCATAAGTTCTCATATATGCAAGAACATTATCTTCATCGGCAATGATATTGACTGCACCGGCAATACACATGCCT
This sequence comes from Clostridiales bacterium, assembly GCA_022770525.1. Lineage (GTDB taxonomy): Bacteria > Bacillota > Clostridia > Lachnospirales > Lachnospiraceae > CAKRHR01. Next base: position 12,311 of record JALEHN010000129.1, on the reverse strand, counting down.
TCCTGAGCGATCTGCGACTCAATCTGACGTGTCATAAACTGGTAATAAATCAGCAGTGAACCGCATGTACTGATGACCAGTACGATTGATGCCAGCAAAACCATACTTTTAAAAATTCGCTTTTTCATGTCACTTTTTCCCGAATTTGTAGCCGACACCGCGTACTGTTGATATAAGATGTCCGCACTGACCAAGCTTCTGGCGCAGTGAGCCAATGTGTACGTCCACTGTACGGCTCTCACCTTCATAATCCAGATTCCACACAGTATCAAGAAGTTTCTCTCTGGTCAGGACAATGCCTTTATTCCTCATCAGATAATCTAAAAGTTCAAATTCTTTATATGTCAGTTCCACAGCTTCACCATCTGCAAAAACGAGATGTTTCTTCCTGTCAAGGCATATACCATCCGCCTCGATCACATCGTCTTTCTCATTTTCTTTACTCCGGCGAAGCACAGCTTTGACTCTGGAAACAAGCTCCATGACACCAAAGGGTTTCGTCACATAATCATCCGCGCCGAGATCAAGCCCAACGACTTTATCATATTCTGAAGATTTTGCAGTAAGCATAATCACCGGAATATCCTTAAGCTGCGGATCTTTTTTTAGTTTTTTTAAGATATCTATCCCATCCTCATCAGGAAGCATCACATCAAGCAATATCAGATCAGGCAGAATACTTTTTATTCCTTTGTAAAAAGCACGGGCATCCATAAAACCGGCTGCCTGAAAACCATTGGACTTTAGAGCATAAACAACCAATTCCCTGATATTGTCATCATCTTCTATATAATAAATCGTTTTACCCATATTTTCCTCCATTCATGTCTGTCGCTTAAAGCTGTCATCATAAGATTGCTTATAAATCTTTAATAATCTTTTACATCCCGCCGGCTCAGAGGTAAAGTTCGGCGGGCATCGGATATACATGATATCTGTCAGTTATATGTTACAGGCACAGCACTATTTTTTCAATTCTTTTTTTACATAACCTGCGATATTATCCGCATGATCTGATATTCTCTCAAGATTACTTAATAAATCAAGAAATACAACACCTGACGAAGGCTTACAAAGATTTTTTGCAAGACGGTCAATATGCTTTTCTCTCAATTCGCTCTCAACATAATCCACAAGATCTTCATATTCCTTTGCTTTCTGAACAGCCTCCCAGCTCATTTCGCTTCTTGCTTTGATCGCATAATCAAGGCTGTTTGTGACATACGTCATGATGCCTTCCAGTTCCTGCTGGGCAGCATCCGAGAAATGTATATTGTTTTTAACTTTAAACTGTGCCAGCTCCGCAATGTTTTCTGCGTGATCACCCATACGCTCGATATCACTGACCGTATAAAACAGATGATTGAGTAATGTATGCTGACTGTCTGTCAGTGACAGATTATTGATTTTCACAAGATAATTTGACAGTTTTTTAGCCAGTCTGTCAATGGATTCCTCTTCTTTAAAGACAGCGCTGATCCGTGCCTCATCATTATCCAGCGCTGCTTTAAATGCATCCTCGACGTTATTATATGTGACTTTTGCCATCTGCAGCACTTCAGAAACCGCCGTCTGTACAGCAAAGGTCGGTGATTCCAAAATACGCTTATCCAGATGTCTTAAAATATCTTCCTCTTCATCGAGCACATCTTCTTCCTGGTGATCTCTGATAAAGATTCCTGAAAGCTTCACAAGCTTATTCGCAAACGGGAATAAAACGACTGTATTTGTAATATTAAATATTGTATGGAAAACGGATATGCCGACACTGTTGACTGCACCGTCAGCAAAAGCCGGGTTTACAACAAACACAATAAACATAATGATGCCAAAAAGCACTGCGCCTAAAACATTGAACATCAAATGAATTGCGGCTGCCCGCTTTGCGGTTTTATTGGCGCCCGCACTTGAAATAAGCGCAGTCACACAAGTACCGATATTTTGTCCCAAAGTAATATAAACCGCAGAATTCCATGTAACGACACCGTTGGCCGCCAAAGTCTGTAAAATACCGACCGATGCCGATGAACTCTGGAGCAATGCAGTGACAGCTGCGCCCGCAAGTATGCCAAAGAACGGATTTTTTCCAAGAACCGTAAAGGCTTTTGCAAAAATCGGGGCATCTCTAAACGGCTCAATGGCACCGGACATAAGACCAAGACCGATAAACAATATACCAAAACCGACAAAGATTTCTCCGACCTGTTTTTTCGATGTCTTTTTTGAAAAAATCATAACAAAAGCACCGATACCGATTAAAAGCGGTGAGAAAAACTCAGGGTTTAAAAATGCCCCCCACTCTTTCATCGACACAAGCCAGCTGGTGATTGTTGTACCGATATTGGCGCCCATGATCACGCCGACAGCCTGTGTCAGGTTGATAATACCCGCATTGACAAAACCGACAACCATGACTGTCGTCGCAGAACTGCTCTGAATAATCGCAGTGACAATACATCCGACCAGGACACCCATGATCCGATTATTGGTCAGAATGCCGAGGAGCTTTTTCATTTTATTTCCGGCAGCTTTCTGAAGGCCGTCGGCCATGATGTTCATACCATATAAAAACATACCGAGACCGCCGATAAAACTAAAAAGCGCCTGTATAATTTGCATACTCATGATTCACTTCTCCTTAATCAAAATTTTACAATATTTATTATAATTTAACTGTGTAAATTTTAATCAAGGCAAATGTAAAGTTTTTGTAAAATCAAAGTTCCAGCTGTCCGGATATGATAAACTGAACCCAGTGCGCCAGATTTGTGCAGTGATCTGCCATGCGTTCCACATATTTGATAATCATCAGATAATCAATATATGCAAAAATCCGGTCAGGATTATGCTTCATTGCATATCCCAGTTCCTGTTTGATTTTTTCAAAATAATCATCAACAATATCATCGTGTTTGATGACCATAGCTGCTTTTTCATAGTCACTTTCGATAAAACTTGTAATGACCATTTCACTCATAAGGCGCATCTCACTGATCATTTCACAGACACCGTCAGGCATCGGAATTTCTTTTTCTTCAGAAAGCTGTACGATATATTCTGAAATGTCACTGCAGTGATCGGCAATTCTTTCGATATCCGCGATCATACGCATATATGAGCTGATGCTTCTTAAATCGCCGGCAATAGGTGCCTGTTTTGAAATAAGCTCAATACATGTTGTCTCGATCGTGCGTTCAATGGTATCTATTTTATCATCGTTCTTCATAATCTCGCGTGCTTTGGCCGCATCCATTGTCTGCAGTGCCGACACAGTTTCTGTAATCGCCGCCTGAAGTTCCCTGCTCATCTCAAGGACGGCCTTATTTAAATTTTTCAATTCCTGCTGATATACAATTCTTGTTGTCATCACAATACCTCCATCAGCCAAAACGGCCTGTAATATATTCTTCAGTTTTCTTTTCCTTAGGGAAATTAAAAATCTGGCTTGTATCACCATATTCAATGACATTCCCCGTAAGGAAAAAGGCTGTCTTATCTGAAATACGGCTCGCCTGCTGCATGTTATGCGTCACAATAATAATCGTGTATTTTTCTTTCAGTTCCACCGCAAGGTCTTCTATTTTAAGCGTTGAAATCGGATCCAGTGCAGAAGTCGGCTCGTCCATTAAAATGACTTCCGGCTCCACAGCCAGTGCTCTGGCTATGCATATACGCTGCTGCTGTCCGCCTGAAAGCCCCAGTGCATTTTTCTTTAACCGGTCTTTAACTTCGTCCCAGATAGCTGCCTGTCTTAAGCTTCGTTCAACAATTTCATCAAGTACAGCTTTTTTCTTAATGCCGTGGATTCTCGGTCCGTAGGCCACATTATCATAAATACTCATCGGAAAAGGATTTGGCTGCTGGAACACCATGCCGACACGCTGACGCAGTTTAATGACATCAATATCGCTGTAAATATCAACATCATCGATATAAATATTGCCCTCGATACGGACGCCTTCAATCAGGTCGTTCATACGGTTGATTGTTTTTAAAAAAGTCGATTTGCCGCATCCGGATGGACCGATAAAGGCGGTTATTTTATTTGCGGGTATTTCCATATTAATTTCCTTAAGCGCTTTAAAATCACCGTAGTAAAGGCTTAAATCTTTTACCTTGAATTTTGTTTTTTCCACGTTGATTGTCATAACTATGCTCCTTTTTTAGCCATAAATCTGTTTGTGATCCACTTTGAAATAAAGTTAAGAACTATGATAATGATCAGCAGTACAATACCTATGGCACATGCCGTTGTCAGATCATTTTCTTCTTTCATAAGTGTATATGCTTTAATTGTCAGTGTCGCACCGCTGGCGGAATTGCCCCATAATGCCTTCGGAATCTGCGCGACAGTACCCGCTGTAAGAAGCAGTGCCGCAGATTCACCGACAATACGTCCGATACTTAAGATCACAGCCACAAGAATCCCCGGTATGGCATTGGGCAGTACAACTTTGTACACAGTCTGCAGTTTCGTGGCACCAAGGCCAAGGGAAGACTCCCGGTATTTATCAGGTATCGTTTTCAGAGCCTCTTCGGTAGTGGTAATCACCGTCGGCAAAAGAATGATACTGACTGTCATTGCCCCTGCCAGAAGGGAATACTGCATTTTACATATTGTCACAAAAAACAGAGAACCGAAAAGACCATAAATAATCGACGGAATACCTGCAAGATTCTGTATCGCAAAATGAATCATGTTAAGAAGTTTTCCCGGTCTGCTGTATTCATTGAGGTAAATCGCCGTGATAATACCGACCGGTCCGGCAATGAGCAGTGAAACAACAATCATTAAAAGTGTTGTCACAAGCATCGGGACGATACCGCCGCCGGGACGTACAATTTTCATTTTCGCTGTGCCTGACTGTGCGCTTACCGCATCCGCTAATGCCCAAAAGGCCTCTTCTTCACTGTCAAACCTTTCAAGCTTTACATCCCCGACAGAAGTGATCCGGTCATCTTTTTTAATGCTGTATTTCTCATCTTTAGTATTCACCGCATTTTTTACAACTGAGTCTTTATCAATGGATTTCACATAAATACCGTTCTCGTCATATCCTGCGGTAATACCAAGCTGGGATATGTATCCTTTGCTGACATTTTCAGGTTCGCAGGCATATAGCGCAGTCGTTACATAAGTTGTATTATCTTCATAATCTCTTGTAAAAAATGACAGGCTAAGCCCCGAAAAACCTTTGGCAACGATAAACCCGATGATCAGTACAAGAATGAGTACCGTAAATACCGCTGAAATATAAATGGCAGCCTTAAAAATGCCGTCTTTAACTTCTCTTTTCATTATTTTTCACCTGCCTTTTTTGTCAGCCGTATCAATGTCAGATTAACAATCATTATAAATACAAACAGTATAACACCGGTTGCAAAAAGCATCTCTGACTGTTTGCCGGAGGCATACCCCATCTCCATGGCAATGTTTGTTGTCAGAGGACGAACCATCGCCCATATGCTGTCAGGAAGGCCCGCTGTCGGGTTTCCGGCAATCATCATGACAGCCATTGTCTCGCCGATGGCACGGCCGATGCCAAGCACTGCGGCTGAAAGAATACCTGACTTTGCCGCCGGTATAATGACATGGAAAATCGTCTGCATATGGGTTGCTCCAAGACCATAGGATGCTTCCTCATAAGACTTCGGCACTGCGTTTAAAGCAGATTCTGATAAAGATACGATGGTCGGAAGGATCATAATTGTCAGTACTATAATCACAGCCAGCATTGACTGTCCCTGTACCTTTGGAGATATTTTTTTAATCAACGGCACTATAATGCCAAGACCAAATGCACCATATAATACCGAAGGTATACCTGCCAGCAGTTCCACTGCCGGTTTAATGATTCTGATCAGTGATTTTGGTGCTACCTGCGCAATAAATACTGCCGCAAGAAGGCCTGCAGGAACACCGACAAGTATCGCGCCGGCTGTTGAAAGTACAGAGGCTACGATCATAAAGAATATACCATAGGTATCTTCACTTGGTGCCCACCTTGTTCCTAAAATAAAATCAAAGAAGCTGTAAGCGTCTGATCCGAAAAACGGTTTTAATCCTTTGTAAAATACGAATACAATGATGGCCGCCACAGATACGACACTGACGAGGGCACAAATCAAAAAAATTGCTTCTACAATTTTTTCTGCAATATCACGTTTTTTATTTCGCTGCATATTATCCATACTGCCGCTCCTAACTGTTATTACAGCAGGGTAATTATTCTTAATCGCCCTGCTGCTTTAAATCCTAGCTTTATTATTCTGTCACAGTAATACCGCCGTGTGTTGTAACAATTTCCTGTGCCTCCTGTGTCAGTGCAAAATCAAGAAATGCCTTGCCTGCATCAGTCACTGTATCTTCAAAGTAGCAGAAAAGGAATGGTCTTGATAATGTATATGTACCTGATTTTGCGTTTTCTGCTGTCGGTTCAACACCGCTTACAGTTAACGGTTTGACTGTATCGTCAATAAATGAAAATGATACATAACCGATGGCATTTTCATTCTCTGCGACAGCTGCCTGAACAGGTCCGTTGCCTTCACTTGTTGCTGCATTGGCTGTAAGTCCGCCGGCATCTTCAAGGCCGATCAGTTCTTCAAATGCACTTCTTGTACCTGATGATGCTTCTCTTGATACAACAAAGATTTCTGCGTCATCTCCGCCAACTTCTTTCCAGTTTGTTACTTTTCCTGAGTAAATATCTGCAAGCTGCTCCGGTGTAATATCTTTAACAGCTTCGTTGGCAGGATTTACAATCACCGCAATACCGTCATAGGCAAAAACTTCTGTTTTCATACCGTCAACCATTTCTTCATCTTTAAGTTCTCTTGAAGAAGCACCGATGTTGTTGACTTTGTTCATTGTATCTTTGATACCTGCTGATGAACCGCTGCCTGTATACTGGATATCCACATCAGGATTCATTGCCTGAAATTCATCTTTCATATCATTAAGAATTTTTTCAACTGATGTGGAACCTGTAATCACAATCGTTCCTGAGATATCTCCTGATGCGCTGTCCGGTGCCTGTGTGTCGTTGGACGGTGCCTGCGTATCTTTGACAGACTCTGTGACCGCCTGAGTCTGTGGCTGAGTCTCCTTTGCTGTTTCACCTGAGCTTGTGCATGCAGCAAGACCTAATACCATTGCTGTGCATAATGCTGCTGAAATATACTTTCTGATTTTCATAAAAAATTTCCTCCTTAATGCGGCAGGCCTTTCTTTAATCATCAATGCCTGCACTGTGTCTTCCTGCGAACACTTTTTAGTTTTTGTGTTCTTTAGTTGTAACTTTCTTACAGCTACATACTTTATCACCCGTATTTAAAATACAAAGCACAGAAATTAAAAATATATGTAAATTTTTTATGACTATTGTAAAGTCAAAGTGTATTGATTTTTACCTTTGATCTGTATTATTATATATTCAATGAAAACGCTGGGCCGACGAAATGCTGACTTTTTTAAGTCCGGCTCTTAAATGGTTAACGGAATATAAATAAATAAATGAGCATGTCTGCATGCTTTGACAAAGGAGGAAATTTTATGCAGTCACCTAAAGAAATATACTATGAGAACCTTGCTGATTCTTTAATTGAGCAGTTTTCAAGGCGTCAGATTGAAGGTTATTACGCAAAAGACAAAGAGGAAGCCAAAGACATTGCCTGCCGCTTTCTCACACCGGGCTGCACTGTTGCCTGGGGCGGCTCCGCAACACTTTCAGAAATCGGCCTGATTGATGCGATCCGTTCATCAGACTGTGTGATTTATGACCGGTTTGCACCTGAAACACCGGAAGAAAAAAGAGAAATGTTTGGTAAAATAGCCACGGCGGACTATTATTTCATGAGTTCCAATGCGATTACACTGGATGGACAGCTTGTGAATATTGACGGTCACGGTAACCGCGTTGCCTCACTGATCCACGGACCTCAAAACGTCATCGTTATCGCAGGCATGAACAAAGTCACAGCGGATATCGACAATGCCATCAAACGTGTACATCATTTTGCCGCACCGCCCAATGCCGCCCGACTGAACTTAAAAACCCCGTGCGCCGAAACGGGTAAATGTCACAACTGTTTAAGCCCTGACTGCATCTGTGACCAGATCGTTATCACAAGACGCAGCTTTATTCCGGGAAGAATCAAAGTGATCCTTGTGGGCGAGAGTCTTGGATTTTAAAAAAGGCGGGCTGTCCCAAACCAATGGAACAGTCCGCCTTTAATATTTCAATCATCCAATATTTCAATCATCCAAAAAACTTTCATAAACCGGCTTATCCACGATTTATATACCAAGCCATGCTTTGACCGTCTTTTCCATGTCGCATACATCACACTGGTTATTGTGACGTACCGGTGCTGTACGGATCTCAGTGACAGCTGCAGGCTCTGATACTTTTGCAGTCTTTACAAGTTCATCGACCAGTTCAAATTCAGACAGTGCGCCATACTTTGGATCAATCGCTGTCATAACACTTCTTGCAAATTTAAACGGACTTGCTGTTGATGCAATGACTGTTGGTGTTGTATCTTTTGTTTCTTCTGTATACTTACGGTAAACCCCGGAAGCAACGGCTGTATGTGTATCCATTACATAACCGCTTTCCTCAAATACCGCTTTAATCTCTTCTGCAGTCTGTGCTTCATCTGCGTAACCTGCGTAAAAATCGGCAAGACCTTCTTTCATAGCGTCTGTAATCTGATATTTGCCGGTTTTTGATAATTCTGTCATCATTTCAAGAGTTTTTATACTGTCTTCACCGGCAATTCTGTAAATCAGACGCTCAAGATTGCTTGAAATCAGAATATCCATAGAAGGTGACGATGTCACATAAAAATCTCTGTTTCTGTCATAAGTACCTGTTGTAAAGAAATCAAACAATACTTTATTGCGGTTTGACGCACAGATAAGTTTACCTATAGGCACGCCCATCTGTTTTGCATAGAATGCTGCCAGAATATTGCCGAAATTTCCTGTCGGAACAACGATATTGATCGGATTGCCTTCTTTAACAGCACCTTTTTTCAGCATCATTGCATAGGCATAAACGTAGTAAGCCACCTGCGGTACAAGACGGCCGATGTTAATGGAGTTTGCTGAAGAAAACTGATAGCCGTGATCCGCAAGCTCTTTTGCAAGGGCTTTGTCACCAAACATTTTTTTCACGCCGCTCTGAGCATCATCAAAGTTTCCTTGGATACCGACAACAAATGTATTTTCACCCTTCTGTGTCACCATCTGTTTTTCCTGGACAGGGCTGACACCGTCTTTCGGATAAAATACGACAATACGTGTACCAGGGACATCAGCAAAGCCTGCCATCGCTGCTTTGCCGGTATCGCCTGATGTTGCCGTAAGAATCACGATTTCATTATGTACATTGTTTTTCTTTGCAGCTGTTGTCATCAAATGCGGTAAAATTGACAGCGCCATATCTTTAAAAGCGATGGTTGCGCCATGGAACAGTTCAAGATACCATGCATTGCCCGCTTTGACAAGGGGCGCAATCTCTTTTGTATCAAACTTTTCATCGTAAGCATGATCAATACAGGACTTTAATTCCGTCTCTGTAAAATCTGCAAGGAACAGTTTCATCACTTCATAAGCAACATCCTTATACCCCATGCCTGCCAGCTCTGACATCGGTACATCAAGTGCCGGTATCACCTCCGGCACAAATAAGCCGCCGTCATCAGCGAGACCTTTTAAAATCGCATAAGATGCTGTCACTTTCTGTTCGCTTCTCGTACTCTTATACATTAAACTCATCATATTCATTCCTTTATTATTTATTGTACCGGTCCTTCTTTGACCGGATATATCCAATGGATAGTTTATCATAACATTTATTGCTGTACAAGACTAAATTAACCGTTCATACAGAACAATCGACAGTTCACGCAGATCAAACGGCGATTCGCGCAGACAAACCGACGTTTCATGCAGACAAACCGACGTTTTCTGCATCAGTCACCGACACCGAAATCTGTATTTTCCACCAGGACTTCCACAGCCGGGTCATCCTTAAGCCATGCGTATTTCTCAAGGAACCACTGCACAAGCGCCTCATCCCGCTTCACGGGCGTTGTATTATTTGTATAAACATTGACTGTACCAAGCTTAAAATAACGCTTTAAGATATCCATATCCCTGTCGATCATTTCCTTTGTCTGTCCTTTGATACCGACCATGAGACACGGTGAATCAAAATACGCCGCAACTTCCTCCGGTTTTGTGAAATCCGCATGTTTATTCAGTACTTTTTCACGAAAATCGTTGTCAAATGTTTCCACCCCGATTTTATAAGTAATCGGAATACCCATGAAGTTTCGCATTTCATCAAGCCTTTTTCTGTAGATCCAATGACTTTCAAAAAAAAGTCTCCTAATATTTTTTTCAGTAATCACCGTCTTAATATCATTAAGGGTTTGCTTTGGAAGTTCAAAGCAGCTGGCTGAATCAATCACCTCAAGGACACCGAATTCTCCGGTAATATTGTCAAGCACCGACTTATTCAGAGCAACCATCGCTTTTTCATCTCTTGAATTATCATCAATATAATCACAGAAAGCACATTTCCCCCATGCGCACGGAAAAGCTTTAAGTAATACGATTTCTCTTATATTTTTATTTGTAATCTTACTATATCTGTCCACGCTGATTACCCCGCAGTTTTTCTTTCATTTCACCGGTCATGGCTGCCATAACACCGGTTACGATAACGACCGCCAGTAATTTATCCAGATAATCTGTGATGACCTGAACAATAAAACAGCTGACAGTCAGGTTCACGCCGGCCTTTGTAAGGACCTGTACAATAAACGAACTTCCCGAAGAAGTAATGCCGCCGAATACGATGGCACAAATGACAGCACTTACAATCGATGTCGGCAGGGAGACCGCAATGGCTCCGACAGGTATTCTGCCCTTTTGAAGCCACTTCGTTTTAAACATAAGCCCGGCCATTAAACCGGTAAATATCTGAACCGGCGCAAAATACAGTGAATAAATATCAAATGTAAAACCACTGACAAGGCTTCCCAGAATGCCTGTCATGATACCGTAAACCGGTCCGAATAAAGCCGCGTTCATCACCGTACCTATAGAATCTAAATAAACAGGCAGGTGCAGATTTAATGCAATAAATGCTCCGACAATATTTAAAACAATACCTAACGCCACCATACACTGACGGACTGCAGAAAACCCTTTTTTCACCGACATCCACCTCCGTTCACTTTACAAAAAGACGGATAAATAGTGTCAAGCTGCTTACTGATCACAGATGCCCGGCCCGGGAAAAGACGATTTAAAAACATTGTCATAAATGCTTTCGTATCCGTTTCCGTCAAAACCTTTGCATTGGGCGTTTTTTTCCAGAATCCGTATGCGTCGACCACGGTCTGTCCCGCACACATACCTTCCGTTTCCACCGCTGTATAAGCATCAATGCCTTCACACAAAGACGGATCAATGAAATATGCCACAGCAAGCGGGTCATTAATCACACATCCGAGAATCTGTTCCTGATTCCAGTGGAAATCCACGTAAAACTTTGTAATCTCTGTCACAAACCAGCTTTTTCTGTCATCAAAACGACAAATCAGGCTGATTAAATCCGGTGTAAGCACAATCTTTCGGGTAACATCAAGTCCGACCATATGAATCGGTCTTTTCAGGTTTTCATAAACAAATCCTGCTGCTTCAGGATCCACCCAATAATTAAATTCAGCCACCGGTGAACAATTGCCGTGACTTTTGTAGCTGCCGCCCATTGTTACAAGCATTTTAAGATTTTTGAAAGCTTCAGGACATTTTTTAAGAGCGCAGGCTATATTTGTCAGAGGTCCCAGCGCAATGATCGAAATATCCTGACTTGTTTTAAGCGTTTCAATCAGAAAATCCACCGCGCCTTCATTAACCGAAAAGTCATCCGGCACCTCATAGCCGGTCTCTCCAAGTCCATCCATACCATGGGTGTCCTGAGCTGTTACAAGCATACGACTCAGGGGTTTTTCTTCTCCCCGATAAACAGGGACATCTTCCCGTCCGTACAAATTTAAAACTTTCAGGACATTTTCACATCCCAGTTTCGTCGGTACATTGCCGCAGACAACGGTAATTCCCGCGATTTCAAGTTCAGGACTGTCAAGGGCAAGCATAAGTGCCAGACTGTCATCAATGCCCGGATCACAGTCAATGATTACTTTTTTTGTTGAATTCATTCTCCAATCTCCTATCCTTTACGTCGGTGCATACGCGCATCAATACTTCATTTGCACGCATCACCGGTATT
>JALEHN010000119.1 GCA_022770525.1 Clostridiales bacterium | reverse complement strand
AATCTGATACATTCAGTATGTGCTTTTTTATCAATAATATGTAACTGTTCAGAGCCAGGCAAAATTTCATAAAACAGTCGTAAAATGCCTGCATTTTTAAGACTGTTTTTGAAATTTTATTTGGCGGATACGCCACACCGACGAAATGCGAAGCATTTTGGAGGTTGGGCTCTGAACAGTTACACTAATGTCATGCCTGCATGTAAGTTAAGACCTATGAGCCTCATCATATCAGATCAAACGGTTCTTCCTCCGGCTCATATTCAAAAGCCATTTTCTCTTTCGTCACCGGATGCTTAAACTCAAGTCTGCACGAAAACAGCCCCATTTTAAACCAGCCCTTTTTTCCCTGAAATACCGGATTATATTTTGTATCGCCATAAACACCGGCGCCAGCGTCAGCCATCTGAACTCTGATCTGATGATGCCTTCCTGTAATCAGCTCAATCTCCGCCAGCGTCAGCTGCTCCTGATCCACATACTTTGTACGCATTACTTTATAATTCAGCCTGGCCGGCTTTGCCCCCGGTGTATTTTTTGAAACTACTGATGACGTATTTGTTTTTCCGTCTTTCAGCAAATAATTCTCCAGAGTACCCTGTTTATTTTTTAGTGTCCCTGTTAAAACAACCTTATACATCTTGCAGAGCTGCTTTTTCTGAACCTGCAGACTTAAATCCGCTGCTGTTTTCTGATCTTTTGCATATACCATCACGCCGCCCACCGGTCTGTCCAGACGATGGACAACACCGACATAAGGAATCCCATTCGCAGATGAACGCAGATAATTCTTCAGATAACTGACCATATCAAGCGCCGATGAACGGTCACCCTGCGACGGCATACCCGCAGGCTTTACTACAACAATTAAATTTTTATCTTCATACAAAACCTTAACATCCATGTCTAAACATTCTCTCTTTTCACCGCAATTTCTTTAATTTAAAGTAACTATCATGAACCCGGCAATCTGTTTTAATCATCTCATCACCGGTAAATACTTACCTGAACCTCTTTATCATACTACATTTTCCATGATAATAAAAGCATCGCGTTCTGTATTTAGCTCTCTGAAAATCAAAGAAGGCCTTCCGTAATCTAAACAGATTACAAAAGGCCTGTTTTATGAAATTATGGCAACTATTCAGCGACAACCTCCAAAATGCTTCGCATTTCGTCGGTGTGGCGTATCCGCCAAATAAAATTTCAAAAACAGTCTTAAAAATGCAAGCATTTTACGACTGTTTTATGAAATTTTGCTTAGCTCTGAACGGTTGCATATTATGCTTTAATACGTCCTGTCAGCTTTTCACCGTCCGTATCAATCACAATGACATCTCCCGGCTTCACTTCATCTGCAAGAATCATTCTGCCCGCAAGTGTTTCCACATGTTTCTGAAGGAATCTCTTCAAAGGTCTTGCACCGTAAATCGGATCATATCCCTTTTCCACAATAAAATCAGCTGCCTCATCTGTCACTTCAATTGATAACTCTCTGTCGGAAATCCGCTTATTAAGATTAGCAACCATAATCGCAATAATATTTTCAATATCTGCCTTTGTTAATGGCTTAAACATAATAATCTCATCAAGACGGTTCAAAAATTCAGGTCTGAAATGTGCTCTCAGTTCTTCCATCACATCAGACTGTGCCTGCTGGTTAATATTACCATCCTCTTCAATACCTTCCAGAAGATGCACCGAACCAATATTTGATGTCATAATCAAAATCGTGTTCTTAAAGTCAACGGTTCGTCCCTGGGAATCCGTAATACGTCCGTCATCCAGCACCTGAAGCAAAACATTAAATACGTCAGGATGTGCTTTTTCAATCTCATCGAAAAGAACAACGGAGTATGGTCTTCGCCGGACAGCTTCCGTCAGCTGACCGCCTTCTTCATAACCGACATATCCCGGAGGCGCTCCGATCAGTCTGGATACAGAAAACTTCTCCATGTACTCACTCATATCGATACGAACCATATTATTTTCATCATCAAACAATGCTTCGGCCAGTGCTTTTGCCAGCTCTGTTTTACCGACACCTGTAGGTCCGAGGAACATAAATGACCCGATTGGCTTACTCTCATCCTTAATTCCCGCTTTGGAACGGATAATAGCTTCTGTTACTTTTTCTACAGCTTCATCCTGTCCGATGACTCTCTTATGAAGCTGCTTATCCAGATTCAATGTTTTATTTCTTTCACTTTCTGTCAGCTTCGCAACAGGGATACCTGTCCACCGGGACACAATTTTAGAAATTTCTTCATCAGTTACCTGCTCGCGCACAAGAGAATCATCTCTTGTATGGATATATTCCTCTTCCTCTTCCAGACGCCGTTTTAACTCGGGCAGTTTGCCATACTGAAGCTCAGCCGCTTTATTGAGGTCATAATTTCTCTGTGCGACCTCAATTTGTTTATTTAAATCTTCAATCTGCTGTCTTAAATTCTGAACGCCTTCAACAGCTTTCTTATCTTCATCCCACTTTGCTTTCTGAACCTGGAAATCATCTCTGTACTGGGCAATCTCATTCTGGATCACAGCAAGACGCTCCTGACTTAAGTGATCATCTTCCTTCTTTAATGCCGCTTCTTCAATCTCCAGCTGCATAATCTTACGTGATATCTCATCCAGTTCTGTCGGCATGGAATCCAGCTCTGTCTTAATCAGCGCACATGCCTCATCAACAAGATCTATTGCTTTATCAGGCAGGAACCTGTCACTGATATATCTGTTTGAAAGTGTCGCCGCTGCAATCAATGCCCCATCGGTAATCTTAACACCGTGGAAAACCTCATATCTTTCCTTAAGACCACGGAGTATTGAAATCGTATCCTCAACGGTTGGCTCGTCAACCATCACCGGCTGGAATCTTCTCTCCAGTGCCTTATCCTTTTCAATGTACTGCCGGTATTCATCCAATGTAGTTGCACCGATACAATGCAGTTCACCTCTGGCCAGCATAGGCTTCAGCATATTTCCGGCATCCATCGCGCCGTCTGTCTTGCCTGCTCCGACAATCAGATGAAGTTCATCAACAAACAGGATAATCTGACCTTCGCTTTTCTTTACTTCTTCCAGAACAGCTTTCAGACGTTCCTCGAATTCACCTCTGTATTTTGCTCCTGCAACAAGAGCACCCATATCCAGTGAAAAAATCTGTTTGTCTCTAAGTCCTTCCGGCACATCCCCCCGTACAATACGCTGGGCCAACCCCTCGATGACAGCTGTTTTACCAACACCCGGTTCACCGATCAAAACAGGATTATTCTTCGTCTTTCTTGACAAAATACGGATAATGTTCCGAATTTCAGTATCCCGGCCAATGACCGGATCAAGTTTTTGACTTCTTGCCTTTTCAACGAGATTCTCGCCATATTTTGCGAGACTGTCATATGTGGCTTCAGGGTTATCACTTGTGACCCTCTGGTTACCTCTGACAGTAGATAACGCTTTAAGAAATCCGTCTCTTGTAATCTGGAAATTCTTAAATAACTGTTTCAGTTCCTGATTCGGCTTTGCAAGCAGACCAAGGAATAAATGCTCAACAGATATATATTCATCTTCCATCTGCTTTGCTTCTGCTTCCGCCTGAATCAGCGCCTGATTCAGTGCATTGCTTAAATACACCTGTATCTGTCCCGAAACCTTGACACGCTTTGCCACCAGCTTCTCAGCCTGATAGATAAATCCCTGATCATTAATCTCCATCTTTCCGATGAGCTTTGCAATCAAACTGTCCTCCATCGTCAAAAGCGCATACAGTAAATGTTCCTGATCAATCTCCTGGTTGCCGTATTCATAAGCCAGCTTCTGACACAGCTGAACAGCTTCCACAGATTTTTGCGTATACTTATTTAAATCCATATCCAAGCCTCCTGTCTCTCCATATGTATAAAATTCCTATTACCTGAAAGTTAATGAGCTTTCTGCCTATCGTTCCCTCAGCCCGATCATGAAGCAGGATGAGAGAACAAAACAGGATTTATATCTTAAACCATATATGATACATATGATGTTATATTTGTTATACTTGTAATATAACAGACTCCAATTAAAAAGTCAACACATTTTTTATTTTTTTCAAAAATACTTTTTTTATTTTAATATTGTACATATATTTGTTCCGTATATGGAACAAATATATCTGACATTGCTTTTATAATCAATATAATATTATGGATTGGAGTTAATAAAATGGATATTAAATTAAAACAGGATCTTCCTATTCTTTCTTTAAATTTAAGAAGATTGAGACAGGAACATCGCTGGACACAGGAACAGGTTGCCGCAAAAATGCAGGTTGAAGGCTGTTCTATCTCCCGAACGACCTACACTAAAATAGAACTTGGTGTTTATCCTATCCGATTATCAGAATTGGAAGTACTCAGAAAACTATACAATGTAAGCTACAATGAATTGTTTAAGCACTGATTTTAAGCGATGTTTTCCGGACATCGCTGATTTTATATAAAGGCTACGGTTCCGGAATCGCATAATCATCTGACAGAGCTGTCGAAATCCACCAGCTAAGCAGCGCCTTTGAAAAAAGATCAATGTTTTCTTCAACATCCGCCCACCCCACGCAGCCGGGCAGCTGTGGATATATGACCTGATATTTTTTGAGATTCTCATGCCATATGACTACTTTGAAATAATTCAATGACATATAATATTCCAAATCTTTTTCCAAATACCGAACGCCCCCGTATACTTTATATTTTTAGCTTACCATATTTTCAGGAAATTCATAGTCCCAAAATATAACACATAAGTAAAGTACTCCAAAAAAGTGAAGTAAAAGAACAAAGAGTTTGCGAAGCAAACTCTTGCGCCGCTTTTGCGTCGCTTTAGCGACAAAATTCCTATGCAAAAGTGTGCGCATCCCCGCGGAGCTTTTTTATGATATAGGAAATCGCTCCTATATCATAAAAAAAGCATCCGACATTTCTTTCAAACATCGGATGCTTTCGTATTTCACCGCAATAATTCTATTCAACTAAGATCAGTAATCAGTCAAGATATTTCTTAAGATCTTCTGCTTTATCCAGTTTTTCCCACGGCAGGTCAAGATCATTTCTTCCAAAATGACCGTAAGCTGCTGTCTGTTTGTAGATCGGACGTCTCAGATTAAGCATTTTGATAATTCCTGCAGGTCTTAAATCAAAGTTTTCTCTGATAATATCAACGAGTCTGTTATCATCAAGCTTACCTGTGCCGAATGTATCAACCATAACAGATGTCGGACACGCAACACCGATGGCATAAGAAAGCTGGATTTCACACTTTCTGGCAAGACCGGCCGCTACAATATTTTTCGCAACATAGCGTGCGGCATAAGCTGCGGAACGGTCTACCTTTGTACAGTCCTTTCCTGAAAAAGCACCGCCGCCGTGGCGCGCATAGCCGCCGTAGGTGTCAACAATAATCTTTCTGCCCGTCAGACCGCTGTCGCCATGAGGTCCGCCGATAACAAAACGTCCTGTAGGGTTAATATAAAACTTCGTATTTTCATCAACCATATCTTTTGGAAGTACAGCATCGAAAACATATTTTTTAATATCTTCATGAATCTGTTCCTGTGTCACATTTTCATCATGCTGTGTTGATAAAACAACGGCGTCAAGACGCACAGGACATCCTTCTTCATCATACTCAACGGTAACCTGGGATTTGCCGTCAGGTCTTAAATATTTTAAAGTACCGTCTTTACGGACTTTTGTCAGCTGACGTGTCAGCTTATGTGCCAGCATAATCGGATACGGCATAAATTCTTCTGTTTCATCTGTCGCATAACCGAACATCATACCCTGGTCTCCGGCACCGATCGCGTCAATTTCTTCATCACTCATCTTATTTTCTTTTGCTTCAAGAGCTTTATCAACACCCATGGCAATATCTGATGACTGCTCATCCAAAGCAACAATCACACCGCATGTGCTTGCGTCAAAACCATACTTTGCACGTGTATATCCGATTTCGCTGACTGTGTCTCTGACAATTTTCTGTATATCCACGTAAGCATTTGTTGTAATTTCTCCCATAACCATGACAAGACCTGTTGTTGTGCATGTTTCGCAGGCTACACGGCTCATCGGATCTTTTTCCATCAACGCATCAAGAATCGCATCGGAAATCGCATCACACATTTTATCCGGATGACCTTCTGTCACAGATTCTGATGTAAATAATCTTTTTTCCATTCGTTTTTCTCCTTTATCGTATTTTTATTATTGGGTTCAGTGTCAAATAAAAGTCAAAAGAAAAGTCCGCAAAAAAGCGGACTTGATAGCATATCAAATCCTCTTATTGTTCGATATATATCGCTCAGGTTGGCACCTTCCTTAACAGGGGTTGCCGCAATTTCATCGATCCTTGGTCTCCATTGCTCTGAATAAGAGAATCATTCTTCTGTTATATAGCTGTATGTCTGATTATATACTATACTTCATGTTAAATCAACCTATTTTCAATTTAAATTTCTGGATATCTTTGTCATTATCCACTTTCTCGATCATTCCGCCAAGACTTTGAAGCTTACCTTCAAAATCTTCATAGCCTCTGTGAATATATTCAATGCCGTCAATGCATGTATAGCCTTCAGCCGCAAGACCGGCAATGACAAGGGCGGCACCGGCTCTTAAATCCGGCGCACTGATATTTGCGCCTTTAAAACCGGAAATACCGGAAATCACTGCTGTATTTCCTTCAACCTTTATGTTTGCTCCCATACGGGCCAGTTCATCCACATACTTAAAACGGTTTTCAAAAATACTTTCAGTCACAATGCTTGTGCCGTCTGAAAGTGCCAGAGTCACAGCCGCCTGCGGCTGCATATCTGTCGGGAAGCCCGGATACGGCAGTGTCTTAATATTTGTCGGTTTGCACCGTTTTGTGGCAACAACACGGACAGCATCATCAAATTCTTCAATCTGTGCGCCCATTTCCAAAAGCTTCGCTGTGATCGATTCCAAATGTTTCGGAATCACATTCTTAACAGTCACATCACCCTTTGTTGCCACGGCAGCACACATAAATGTACCAGCCTCAATCTGGTCAGGAATAATCGCATATTCTGTACCTTTTAAACTCTGAACACCTCTGATACGGATCACATCCGTACCCGCGCCTTTAATATTGGCGCCCATGCTGTTCAAAAAGTTCGCAACATCGACAATATGCGGTTCCTTTGCGGCATTTTCAAGGATTGTATAGCCTTCCGCCAGTGCCGCTGCAAGCATAACATTAATCGTAGCGCCAACAGTAACAACGTCAAAATAAATATGTGCGCCTCTTAACTTCTGCGCATCTGCAATAATCATGCCGCCTTCAATCCGCACATCCGCACCCAGTGCACGAAAACCTTTCAAATGCTGGTCGATCGGACGGCTTCCGATATTGCATCCGCCCGGAAGCGCAACTTCAGCATGTTTGTACTTACCGAGACATGCGCCGAGCAGATAATAGGATGCTCTGATTTTTCTGATAAATACATCATCAACACTTGTCGGGCGAACACCCTTCGCATTGATTCTCACTACATTTTCATTAACACGGTCAATCTCACCGCCAATTGAAGCAATAGCCTGCAGTAAAACATTGATATCCCTGACATTGGGTAAATTTTCTATAGTCACTGTCTGATCCGCCATAACGGCTGCTGCAAGAATACCAAGTGCAGCATTTTTAGCACCGCCGATTGTGACTTCGCCAACCAGCGGATTGCCGCCTTTAATTATATATTGATCCATGACACACCTCTTAATTTTATCCAAATTACGATTTACAAATATCGTCTGATCTCTAAATGTCTATCCCATCGCAAACGCACAACTTGTTCACGATAACTGTTATTAGTATAACACATCTCATTCATTTGTAAATCAGATTTTAATTTTTCATTAAATATATTTCTGTTTTCTTAACTTCTTTGGCGCTTTTTGGGCATATTGATCTTCTTTTTTTGCATCCTGAAAAATAAAACAATCAAAATGAACAGACATCCTGACGATATGATAAAGCCTGTTTTAAACCCCGAAGGCATAAATGACATCTGAATTTCGTGGTGACCCGCTGATAATTCAAGGTACATCAGACTTTCGTTTAATGACAAAACTTCTTCTTTCTTACCATCAACATAAACTGTCCAGCCGCTGTCATAAGGAATAGAAGTAAACATAATACCATCTTCATCAGCATCAACATATCCCTGAACCGATGTATCCGTATATCTTTCCACAACAAACTGATTCTTCGAAAGAATTTCCATAGTCTGTGTATAGACAGCCTCGTTCGTACAAAACATTGCAAGCGTTATATCCGCTGAACTGTAATCTTTATCAAGTATAAACGTCAGTGTAATCTCATCCTCAGGTCCGCACCGGCCAAAATCAACAATATGTCCTCTCGTGTCCGAATAGTTCCTGGATTCTCCGTTAATTTCCACCGTCAGTTTTTCCATATGCGGCGCTGTATAGTAAATATACCTGTCTTTTAAAGAACTGAGAGAAATTTTATAGACCGCTTTATGCACACTTTCTGATTCATCTTCCGAAAAATGATATTTGTATCCCTCTTTCTTTGTTATGGTGCCTCCAATTGATTCCGGTTCACCGACAATATATTCTTCATCAAAAATATTTTCATCAATACCGGCTGCCTTCTTCACAAAATCATTGAGCACTTCCCACGGATAATTACTGTCCGTATTCCAGAAAGCATATGACGGCTTCACCATAAATCCGACAGAAAGGGCATCAGGGTTTACATAAAGATGATTTATATCTGTCTGCTGCAAATAGGTAAATCCCCGGATACTTTCTTTCTGTTTTTCACTCATCAGATACTTAACACCAAGAATATTATCTGTCAGCCGCGTTGAACACTCATAACTGAATTTATTGACCGCCGCGAAAAATCCCATGTGATCCATAAGCTCATCAAGGCTGTCACTGAGTGTCGAAGAAAACATCGAAACACTTTTAAAACCGAGCCACATCGCATTATTTCTTCCGTTAAATTTATCAATTTCCGTTCGGCCAAGTTCATCAGACCCGTTATCCCCTATGACCTCCCTGATGGCGGCAGCGGCAGTCAGGTCTTCGTTATAATTTGTCCGGTTTACAGTTCCGTTCATTAAAAGCCCGTAAACGCCGTTGGCTAAAGCTTCAGCTACAAATAATCCGCAAAAGATAAGTTTTAAAATGCCCCTTCGTTTTTTATAATATTTATAATAGACACACGCAATAAAATATATCCAGAGCAGCACAAATGTAATAATATAAACATACATTTCCTTTTTTTCCTGACCGAATATATAAGCCGCGGCGGTAAATGCCATACTTATAATAAATGCGGCAAACAGCTGCATCATGTTATATTTATCCAGTGTCAGAAAAACTTCATAACACATTGTCAGAAGCAGAAAAATATAAATAAACGTAAACCGGTTTGGCAGGCTGTTGGGATAATGAAAGCCATGCCATATAAAATCCAGAACATTGACATTGCAGCTGAATACAAAAAATACAATCAGCGCAATTTTTGATAATTTATATCTCAAAGGTGTCTTTTTCCTGAAAATATACAAAACAAAACACATCATGGCAAAAACACCGCAGTACATATTTGGCATACCGCTAAGATCCGTCGGCTCCACAAATGCCATATGCTGGCTTAAAATATCAAAAAAGTTTTCATAAAACTTAATCGTATCCGGAAAAGATGCTTCAGCCGAATGGGTTTTTAAAAGCGCAAACATTGCCGGAAGAACCATGACTGCACTAAGACCGCCGGCAAGCGCCGAATAACCCGCAAAACCAAATCCCCGTTTTAAAAATAAACGAATGCTCTTTTTTCTTTTCTGAAAAAACAGCACAAAAAAGTAAATCACCAAAAACACACATATCATAATAGATATGTAATAATTACAAATAATGCACATACCAAGTGCTATGGCATACATGAGTCCCCGGCCTTCTTTGACAAGCCTTTCAAGTCCAAGAATCACTGCCGGAAGAAGCGCCATGCAATCAAGCCACATAATATTCCAGTTATAACCGACAGCCCATCCGCTGAGGGCATAAAACACGCTGAAATAAACAATCGTAACATCGTATTTTTTATAATGTTTACTGATATACCATGAAAAGCTTAAACCTGAAAATGATACTTTAAGCATAATAATCAGCGTAAAAACTTCAATTAAATATTTTCTCGGAAAGAAAAGTATGAGAAAATTCAGCGGGCTGGACAAATAATAAGCGGTAATCGCCCAGAAATTAATACCAAGGCCACCGTTCCATGAATACAATAAACTTCCGCCATTGACAATCTTATCGTAAAACTCTGAAAAAAATGGCGCATATTGATGAAATGAATCAATAATCAATACAGACCTTTGACCAAACGGGTAAACGCCCATAGCTATATCGGCAATCATCATTGTCATCAACGGGATGATGAAAGCCAGAATATAGTATCTGTTTTTCTGAATTCCCGGACTTTTAAATATTTTTAAACATTTTGCCGCCAGATTTTTTACCTGTTCTTTGACTTTAATACTCAATTTAATAATCTCTCCACGTTGCTGCTGACCGTATCAATGGCCTCCTGAATCGTCAGACCGTCCACATCGATCACTACATGCGCATACTTTTCATACAGCGGTGTCCTTTCATTATAGAGGTCAAGTAATGTAGACCCTTTATGGATAACGACACCTCTCTTTGACAGACTTCCCAGTCTCTTTTTAAGGCTCTCATAAGAAACCTTAAGGTATACAATAATTCCCGTTTCTCCCAGTTTTCTCATCGCCTCATCGCAGTAGCACACGCTGCCGCCCGTTGAAATCACTGTACTTTCTGTATGTATATCACGATTGACCTGGTTTTCAATCTTTAAAAATCCATCAATGCCGTGTTTTTCAATCAGATGCTGTAAAATATCACCTTCCTGCTTCTGAATCAGCAGATCGGAATCAATAAAATTGTATCCAAGCATTTTTGCCAGCACGACACCGACTGTACTTTTGCCCGCTCCCGGCATTCCCGTCAAAACAATATTCTTCACTAAAATCACATCCTTTATGAAATTTTGCCTGGCTCTGAACAGTTACAAATTTTAATTCAATGCCATATATAAATTTTACATCATAAACACAACTTTCTTTATTTTTTCTTCCCCGGGCTTTTAACAAAACTCCCGCGTATGACGGCATCCTGGCCGAACTTATTTCTGATTTGATCAAGTGCCTGATCAAGCTTCTGCATCTTTTCCTGATTTTCCATGTCAAAAAGATTCAGCTGCTGCTGTTTTCTGCTGCAAAGCTTTGACAGCCTTATACCTAAAAGTCTTACCGGATCTTCATTCCACAATTCATCAAAAAGCTGCTGTGCCGCCTTAAAAATCATATTTGAACTGTCTGTCGGTGTCAAAAGCTGCATCTGATGGGAAACAGACTTAAAATGATAATACTTGATTTCCACACAGATCATCCCCGAAAGCTGTCCTGTCTCACGGAGCCGCTCACCTGTTTTTTCAGCCAGTATCTTTAAAATACCTGCTATTTCTTTTCTGTCTGTCACATCATGGGACAGTGTCATTGAATTTCCAATACCTTTATGATCTGTTTTCGACCGCGCATCAAGGGGCGTTGACTCTATGCCGTTGGCATATTCCCAGATCACCCTTCCATGGCTTTTTAAATGGGCCGTCAGCATATCTTGATCTGATTTCGCCAGATCACCTATTGTCTTAATGCCAAGAAGCTTTAACCTTTCAGCCGATGAACGGCCAACCATAAACAGATCCCCCACCGGCAGCGGCCACATTTTCTCCTGTATTTCATCAGGAAATAATGTATGGACCCTGTCAGGCTTTTTGAAATCCGATGCCATCTTTGCCAGAAGCTTATTGACAGATATACCGATATTGACTGTAAATCCCAGTTCATTTTTTATTCTGTCTTTTAAATGATAAGCATCCAAAACAGCCCGTTTCCTGATCTGATTTTTTGAAAGTCCCTGCTCAGGCACAACATAAGCAAGAAAACATTCATCAATACTATACTGATATAACTTTGGAGAGTAAGTTTTCAAAAGATTCATCAACTTTTGACTGTACCACTCATACCTGCTGTGATCCGGCTGTACAATCACAAGATCCGGACATTTTTTTAAAGCATCGGTAATCGGCTCACCGGTGCGTATACCATAAGACTTTGCAATTGTCGATTTTGCCAACACAACGCCCCGGCGTTTGGATATGTCACCGCCGATAATCGCAGCCATCTGCCGTAAATCTCTGTTTTTTCCGGCCGCGATCTCATCCACGGCCGTCCAGCTTAAAAAAGCGCTGTTTACATCAATATGAAACCATATTTGCTCTGCCATGCAACATCACCGAACCGATTTTTTCTTTTTTTCCACAGAGAAACCAAATTTTCCGATTTTTTTCCCCATACCAAAGTACTGCCCATGTGAATAAACGATTGGATTTGCCTTGGCCAGATCAAATTTTCCGGATTTATCCATATATTTTTCATCGGCAAATACACTTTTCACCTTAGCTATGAACATATCATGACTTCCAAGTTCCATCACCTGCTCTACAATACACTCGATACATACCGGACTCTCATCGATCATCGGCGCATATTTTAAAGTTCCCATTACAGGCGTCAAATGCATTTCTTTAAACTTATCCAAATCTTTTCCTGAACGCACGCCGACAAAATCCGTCGCCTTTGCCAGAGCCTCAGTGGTCAGATTAATGACATACTCGCCGGTTTCCTTAATCATATGATGCGAATATCTGCTTTTTCGTACAGAAACATAAACCATCGCCGGATCAGAACAAATCGTTCCTGTCCAGGCTGCTGTCAAAACATTTTTATTACCGGCTTTATCACCGCAGCTGACCATCACTGCCGGCAGCGGATAAAGCATATTTCCCGGTTTCCACTGCTGTTTTGCCATAAAATATATCCTCCCTGAAAGATTTTCTATTATTTTACGCTGAAAAAGGGGCTTTTACAAGCCCCTTTCCAAATCTCTGTTTTTCATATCATTTCTGTGCTTGCATCAGCACTTTTTTATAGCCTGCCCGAAACTAAAGCTATGCCTGTTTCTGCATAACACCCATCAGCTTCGGAATCAGCTGCTTCTTTCTTGAAACAACGCCCGGAAGATTGACTGTGACACCGTCACCTGTAGCTCCGAAGGCTTCCATAGCCGCTTCATAAGCGCCGCTGCCTTCACAGAGCAATTCCGTCGATTCTTTTAAAATATCTGTAAGCATAAAGAACACCATACCGACATCATGCTTGGCACCTGCAGTTTCCATATACCCGATCAGCTTTTCTTTAACATCCACAAGCTCTTTATGATTAATCGATGTAATCTGTCCAACACCGTAATTTCTGCTTCCGGCTGTGAATTTCTTGAAATCCTGATAGAATATTTCTTCTGCCGATTTGGATTTCAGATTGCTTCCCGCATTAAACATATCCATGGCATAAGCTTCAACCTCAATACCGGCAATTTTTGCCAATGCCCCGGCAGCCATTTTATCCACCGGTGTACATGTCGGTGAACGGTACATTAATGTATCTGAAATAATCGCCGAACACATAAGCCCCGCTATGTTTTTCGGAATTTCAACACCTTTTTCCCTGTACATCAGGTACACGATCGTCGATGTGCATCCAACCGGCTGATTTCTGAAAAATACAGGCTTTAATGTTTCCACATATCCAAGTTTATGGTGGTCGATCAGTTCCATGATCTCCGCATCATCCACACCGTCAACAGCCTGATTTCTTTCATTATGATCCACAAGCACAAGTCTCTTTTTATTCATATCAATCAGACTGTGCCGGGTCAGCATGCCGACAAATCTGCCCTGATGATCCACCACAGGAAAATCTCTGTGCCTTTTTGATGCCATGACCCGACGAACATCTTCGATAAACTCTTCTGTCTTAAATGTAATGAGATTTTCCGTTACCATAAAATGTGATATCGGAATACTTTGATTCATCAGACGCGCTGTAATATAAGTATCATAAGCTGTCTTAATAATTGCGCATCCTTTTTCTTTTGCAAGAGCAATAATACTGTCCGATACTTCAGCACCTACACATACAATAATACAGCTTGCATTCATTTCAATGGCACAAAGCTGTGTCTCATATCTGTCACCGAGAATAACGATATCACCCTCGTCTATATAATCTTCCATCAAATCAGGATTTGCCGCCGCGATAAGCACTTTTCCTTTTTCTACATGCTGATTAATATCACCGACAACAAGCTGCCCTTCCAGTGTCTCTACAATATTTTTATACGGCGTTTTTGCGTCGGACAAAATGCGGCTGTCATAAACACCCATGAAAGACCGTGTAATATCACCGACAGTGATCACACCTTCCATTTCGTCATTTTCATTGACAACTGCCAGCGTTGACAAATGTTTTTCCTTCAGTACAGTCCACGCATTTTTTAAAGACATGTCTCTGCGGACACGTTCACCGTTTTCCAAAACAGCATCCTTTACCTGACTGCGCACATCATTGATATAAGTCGGCTCGTCGGTATTAAAATAATTCAGGGCATAAGCTGTTTCCGCACTGATCTGTCCCGCGCGCTTCGGAACATACTTTTCATCGGATATCTGGTTTTTCAAATACGCATAGGCAATCGCAGAACAGATGGAATCCGTATCAGGATTTTTATGCCCAATAACAAATATTTCTTTTTTCATCTATTTCTGCCCCCTATTGCTGTAATGTCGTCATTAATGGCGGAATAAACTGTTTTTTTCTTGAAACAACACCCGGAAGCAGCAGAACCCCGTTAGATACACTGCCGCCAAAGGTCTCTTCAATAATTTCTTTTGCTTTATCACCGGAAAATAATAATTCTGTTGTCTCATCCACAATATTTGTAACGAGCAGAAACATCATATTCTGCCCTTTATCTTCTCTTGCTTTCTCAACATAAGAAGCCATCCGCTTTGACACTTTTTTTCTTTCATCAGCAGACATAACAAGTACCTGGCTGACACCAAAGTTCGTATTTCCGGAAACAAATTTCTTATAATCCTGATAGAAAATTTCTTCTTCAGTCTTTGCATCAAGATTACTTCCCGCTTTAAACATCGAGTCTGCCAGTTCCTGCGGATCAACACCGGCAATCGCCGCCAGAGCTCTTGCAGCATCTTCATCTGTCTGCGTGCAGGTCGGTGAACGGAAAAGCAGTGTATCCGATAAAATAGCAGAACACAAAAGTCCTGCGATATCCCCCGGGATATCCACACCATTTTCAATAAACATCTGATAAATAATTGTCGCCGTACATCCAACCGGCTGATTGCGGACATTCACAGGCTTGATCGTTTCAACCGTGCCAAGCTTATGATGGTCAATAATCTCCACAACCTCCGCATCAAATAAACCGGCCACAGCCTGGTCCATTTCATTATGATCCACAAGAATAATTCTCTTTGCCGGCATATCCAAAAGAGAACGTCTAGAAATCATACCGACAAACTTCTGATCCTTTGTAATGATCGGGAAGTCTCTGTGTCTTAACTTTGTCATGATGCCTTTAATATCATCAATATAATCTTTCTTTCTGAAAGACACGATATTTTCTGTTTTTGTCATAAAATAATCGACAGGCACACTCTGTGTGATCAGACGCGCCACTGTATACGCATCATGCGGGGAACTAATGACCTTACAGCCGTTATTTTCAGCAAGCTTACGGATTGTTCTTGACACCGGCGCACCCTCACATACGATAATGCATCCCACATGTCTTTCAATAGCAAACAGCTGCGTCTCATATCTGTTTCCTAAAATAATAATATCATTTTCATGGATATGATTTTTCATCACTTCAATATTGGCTGCAGCGATAAAAATTCTTCCCTCATTAATATAGGCCTCTTTATCACCCACAAGCATTGTACCGTCAAGCGCATCCAGTACATTTTCATAAGATGTACCGGCTGCGCTTAAGATTCCGTTATCAAAAACCGCCATGTAAGCTCTTGCAATGTCACCGATCGTAATCAGACCTTCCATGATTCCGTTTTCATCGACGATAGGCAGTGTAGCCGCATTGACTGTACGCATCAGACGCCATGCGCGTTTCAGTGAAAGCTTCCTTGGAATACCATCAAGCTTCCGGACATTAATATCCGCAACCTGCTTGCGGACATCCTGCAAATATGCCGGCGGATTGACACCAAAACGCTTTAATACATAATCTGTCTCAGGATTAATAACACCTGCCCGTTTTGGTACATAGACCGCATCAGTGTCAATTTTTCCAAAATAATCTACCTGATGCTCCTTCGCCATCTTCACCATTTGATTTTTTAAATAAGCACAGGCAATTGCAGAACAAATAGAATCCGTATCGGGATTTCTATGTCCGAATATCAAAATTTCCTTTTTTTTCATACACTTCTCCTTAATATTAAGAGTTGCCCGACAAATGAGCCTAACGCCGATTTTTGGTGCTTTTCACGCTCAAAATCGACGAAAGTATTCTGCAATTTTTCATTAAATAGCTGCCAGTGCCTGTTCAATATCCTCAATAATATCATCCACATGCTCAAGGCCGACTGAAAAACGTACCATACCAGGATTAATACCGGCTGCAATCAGCTGCTCATCTGTTAACTGGCGATGTGTTTCACTGGCCGGATGAAGGACACATGTGCGGATATCAGCAACATGAACCTCATTGGATGCCATTTTAAGACTGTCCATAAACTTCACAGCATTTGCTTTTCCGCCTTTAATGACGATAGATATAACGCCGCTTGTACCCTTTGGCAGGTACTTTTTAGCTCTCTCATGATGTGCATCACTTTCAAGTCCCGGATAAATCACAGATTCAATCTTGTCTGATGATTTAAAATAAGATGCAACTTTCAATGCATTACTGCAATATCTTTCCATACGCACCGGCAGTGTCTCAAGACCGATGTTTAACAGGAATGAAGAATGTGCAGACGGGTAGCATCCAAAATCTCTCATCAGCTGCATTCTTGCTTTAATGATATATGCCATATTTCCGAATTCTTTTGTATATACAACACCGTGATAAGATTCATCAGGTTCTGTAAAATCAGGGAATTTACCGTTTGTCCAGTCAAAATTACCGCTGTCGACAATAACACCGCCGCCCTGAAGTGCATGTCCATCCATATATTTTGTTGTAGAATGGACAACAATATCTGCGCCAAACTCAAATGGTTTACATAAAATAGGTGTTGCAAATGTATTATCCACAATCAGAGGCACCCCGTTTGCATGGGCAATTCTTGCCATTTTTTCAATATCCAGTACGCATAAAGCCGGATTTGCCAGTGTTTCTGAAAACATCGCTTTTGTATTCGGCTTAAAAGCCTTTGAAATTTCTTCTTCTGATGCTTCAGCATCCACAAAAATACATTCAATCCCGAGTTTCTTCAGTGTTACAGCAAACAAATTCACTGTACCGCCATAAATCGTTGATGTACTGACAAAACTGTCACCGGCATTACATACATTTAAAATTGAAAGCAGGGAAGCTGCCTGGCCTGACGATGTACACATCGCGCCGACACCGCCCTCAAGATCCGCAATTTTCTTTTCCACAACTTCTGTTGTAGGATTTGAAAATCTTGAATACATATGGGCCGTCGGCATATCAAATAAACCGGCAACTTCTGCTGTATTATCAAATACATAAGTTGTACTCTGTACAATAGGCATGACACCGGGAGCACCATTTTCCGGCTTATATCCTGAACGTAAACATTTTGTCTCATCTCTCATTGTTTATTTCTCCTATCTTCATCATATATTTTTCTTTTATCTATCATAGCACATCCTTTTTCTATCTGACAACGTTTTTTCCGATATGCATCCTATTTTTCCGATATGAATCCTGTTTTCCGATACGCCTCCTGTTTTTCCGATACGCCTCCTGTTTTCCGATACGCCTCCTATTTTTCCGATATACATCCTGTTTTCCGATGCGCCTCCTATTTTTACGACATGCATTTTATTTTCACAGACCTGTTTTCCTGTTTTTATCATTTGATATTGTGAAACAGGCTCACCGAAGCCTTTCAATTTCATACTTATACGGAGGGACGTCTTTTTTAACCTCGCCGGTAATTCCATAATCCGCAAGTTTTTGCGTATCATCCGTTTTTATATATGGTGTCTCAAGAATTTTCGGAATATCAATAAAATCTTTATGATGAACAATGTTATATAATGTTTCAAATCCTATATGTCCGTACCCGATATTTTCATGACGGTCTTTTCTTGCGCCACGAACATTTTTACTGTCGTTGATATGAAAAACAGCAATCTGATCTTTGCCTATAACCTGATCAAAATGGTCAATAACGCCGTCAAAATCATTGACAATATCATACCCTGCATCATTGACATGGCACGTATCAAAACATACTCTCAATTTATCATTATACTTAACACCATCGTAAATAGCAGCCAGTTCTTCAAAGGAACATCCGATTTCACTGCCTTTGCCGGCCATCGTTTCAAGAGCAATGCAAATCTTTGTATCTTTATTTAACACCTCATTAAGGCCTTCAATAATTTTTTTAGTTCCTGTCTCAACCCCTTCACCCACATGGGCACCCGGATGCAGGACAAGCACATGACTGCCCATCGCTGTACTCCGCTCAATCTCCAGCTGAAGAAACTCCACAGCCAGCTTAAAAGTCTCAGGCTTCACCGCATTGCCGAGATTGATAATATACGGTGCGTGAATCACAATTTCATCAATATTTTTTTCACGCATCAGCTGCCATCCGGCCTCAATATTTAATTCACCGATATCTTTTCTTTTCGTATTCTGCGGTGCTCCGGTATATACCATCAGCGTATCCGCACCATAAGAAACGGCCTCCCTGACCGACCCGAGAAACATTTCTTTACCGCTCATACCAACATGAGAACCAATTCTTAACATCTGTTTTCCTCCGATTCGTTTGTTATGTTTTAAGACTTATCTTTATTTATTATCTGATTCATTTTCGCTTTTTTTATCTGTTTTATGTTCGCTTTTTATCTGTTTTATTTTCGCTTTTATCTGTTTTATGTTCGCTTTTTATCTAATTTATCTTCATTTTTTATTTTAACTTAATATGCTTTTCTGTATACCTTACCGTTTTCCAGCACAATGCCATGATACTTAAACATTTCTTCCACGGTCACAAATTCATAACCCTTTTTAATTAATGCATCTACAGCCATCAGAGCCCCTTCCACACTGTCCTCATAAATATCATGCATTAAAATAATATCCCCCGGCTGAACTTTATCCACAATATAACATGAGATATCGCCGGCACTTTTGCCGGTCCAGTCCATTGTATCCACAGACCATAAAATAATCGGCGCATTTATCCACGATTTGATGGCGTTATTCACCTCACCATAGGGCGGACGTACACAAATCGTCTGACGCATCGAATTTTCTTCAATCACCTGTGAACAAAGCATCAGTTCTTCTTTCTGCTGACTGTCACTTAACTCCAGAAGATTCTTATGGTGAAATGTGTGATTGCCGATCTGATGCCCTTCATAAGCCATCCGCCGTATGAGCGTGGCGTTTTCTTCCACTTGCATGCCAATCAGAAAAAATGTTGCATGAACATCCCTCTCCTTCAAGCCATCCAGCAATACATCCGTCGTCCCGGCTTTAGGTCCGTCATCAAAAGTCAGCGCAATCAGTTTCTTTTCACCGTCAGCCATCGTAAATTCATTTCTGCTTTCCGCAGAATATAAGAAATATCCCGAAAAGATGATAACTGCCGCCGTCACAAATACTTTCAGACATAATTTTCTCATATTCATTACCTGCTTTCCCGCCAACAGTTTATATCCATAGAATATGAAAAAACCTGCCATAAGATGCTATCACATCTTATGGCAGATGAATTTTAAATATGAGTGCAGCTATTTGAAACCAACCTTCAAAATGCCCGGCTCTAAACAGTTACATATTGACATTTTGAAATTTTACATTTCCCTGAAGCCATATATTTCCTTTAAAACGCCGGCCGGCTTCGGGAATTCCCAGTAAATCATCAGCATTAATGCACACATCAAATAAAAGACTGTTGCATTCCAGCCGGAGTATATAAATTTTCTCACCGGTATACTGATTCATTGTCTGTTCCACATCAAGAATATTTCCCAGCACAGAATACTGGTCACATGCAATACCATAAGGCATAAAATACGTTTCCACAATAGAAAGAACATCCTCATGTCTTGCCCGCTTTGAGGCCATCGTATACAAATCTAGATCTTCCAGTGTCAGACTTTCTATAGCCTCCTGATCACCATTTCTGGCATCGGCAATCTTTTTGTTCCGGATTTTAGTCTCCATCTTTCCTTTACGAATATCCGCTTCTGACTTCATAATCGGAAAAATAATATGCCCTGAAACAGATAACGCTGATAAAATAATCTGCCGCTGTGCCTCATCCCGTCTGACATGATGTATATGCTCCACATAGTCTATCATATTCAGCAAATGAAAAATCACAGCCACACCGACATTCGGGTTATCACAAATGCCTGCATAAGAATCCTTATCCGAATGCTTTTCCATGGAAATTTCTTCGGACATTGTCACTGATTCTCCCTCAAAAAACGGAAAATAGTGATCCCTGCAAAATCTGCCCTCAGAATCATATTCACCGCGCACAGTAATCCCCATACGTTTTGCGAAATATTTTGACTTTTCACCGAGAACAGGTTTTATGCCGTCATCTGTGATAAAATCTATTTCCGGTTCATCCTCTGTAAAATTTAAAAGTCTGTTCAGTTCTTCTTTTGTTTTCACCTTACTAAACCCTATGGATCTTAGATAATCATGCATAAAATCACCTCCCGGATATCAAAATCTTTAAAACAAAATCTTATTTAATCACTTCAATGCCGTTCATGTACGGACGGAGCACCTCAGGGATAACGACACTGCCGTCTGCCTGCTGATAATTTTCGAGAATAGCCGCTGTTGTACGTCCCACAGCAACACCGCTGCCGTTTAATGTATGAACAAATTTTGCCTTATCTTTCGGGCTGTCTTTATATTTAATATTCGCTCTGCGGGCCTGGAATTCTTCAAAGTTACTGCAGCTTGAAATCTCAACATAACGGCCGTAGCTTGGCATCCATACTTCAATATCGTACTTCATTGCTGCTGTAAAACCAAGGTCACCCATACAGATTTTTACAACGCGGTACGGCAGTTTCAATTTCTGGAGCACATCTTCTGCGTCGTGTGTCAGTTTTTCAAGTTCAGCATAAGAATCTTCAGGTTTTGTAAATTTAACAAGTTCGACTTTATTAAACTGATGCTGACGGATCAAACCTCTTGTATCACGTCCCGCACTGCCTGCTTCAGCTCTGAAACATGCAGTATAGGCCACATGCTTGATTGGCAGTCTTGAACCGTCAAGAATGGTTTCTCTGTACATATTTGTCACAGGAACTTCTGCTGTAGGAATCAGGAAATATTCTTTGCCGTCACCGGTAACTTTGTAAGCATCTTCCTCAAACTTAGGCAGCTGTCCTGTACCGGTCATACTTTCACGGCTGACCATGAAAGGCGCAAAAATTTCTTCATATCCATGTTCAAAAGTATGAACATCAAGGAAGAAGTTTGTAATGGCTCTTTCAAGCTTCGCGCCTAAATTTCTATAAAATGTAAAACGGGCACCTGTTGTTTTCGCTGCTGTTTCAGGATCAAGAATGCCAAGATCGGCACCGATATCCCAGTGCGCCTTCGGTTCAAAATCAAACTTTGTCGGCTCCATAAACTTGCGGATTTCTACGTTATCAGCATCAGATGCACCGGCAGGTACAGATGGATGCGGAATATTCGGAATTGTAAGCATATATGCATTTAACTCTGCGTCCACTTCTGAAAGCTTCGCATCAAGAACCTTAACCTTTGCAGAAAGTTCTTTCATCTCTTCCATAATCGCAGAAACGTCTTCACCTGCTTTTTTCATTGCCGGAATCTGTTTTGATGCAACATTCTGCTTGTTTTTCAACACTTCAACTTCACTTAAAATTTCACGGCGGCGTCCATCCAGATCTTTAAATCTGCTCAGATCAAAATCTTCATTTCTCGTAGCCAATGCTTTTTCAACATCTTCAAAATTATTTCTTAACAATTTTATATCTAACATTCTTTTTTCCTCCAAAGATTTCAACATTAAAGTTCATTATATAATAGCAACTTTCATTTTTCAAGGGTTGAAAAGGGAATTCATCAATATACACAGTAAACATCACTCGTCATAACAAAATGATAGACTTATCCCATATATAATGGCAAACTTATTCCGTATATAATGATAGGCTTATCCCATATATAATTACATATTTATCCCATATATATAGATATCATTTCTTCCAGTTTCTGCGGAACTTCCAGCTGCGGCATATATTTTGCATTTTCAATACAGATTGTCTCAATGGAAGGATTTAACTCTGTATATTTTGCCATAATTTCTTTAATATTTTCAACCTCACTGCCGCCCGCAATAATCATACTGTGATTGCAATTTTTAACAGCCTTGTATACAGGAATATTGGTGTAGCGGCCGGAAATGCTCGCATAAAGATACTTTGAAGCTGAACCGCCTGTATGTGCCGCTTCGTGATACGCTCTGATATCATCCTTTTTAACCAATTCTTCTGAATAATAATACTTTTTAATAAATTTTCTTTTTATAGAATAAAAAGCTTCCTGTATATTATAAATCAATGTGCCAAAAACAGGGATTTCAATCATATATTTATAAAATTTATGATAAAATCTCGGAACCTTTGCCATTTTGGCCGGATCCTTAGGATTAATCATCATTAATTTGTGATAAAGACCTTCTTCCATATGAATTGCTGACAAAGCCACCGAACAGGATGAATTGCTGGCAATAATGTCCGTCCTTCCCCTGATCACTTCCCTCACAAAATCATTCAGCATCTGCACAAACAAATAATTTGTATAGGTCATCTTAGGCTTATCAGAATATCCGCATCCAAGCAGATCAATGGCATAAATTGTATGATTTTTGGACAGCCTGTCAATCATAGCTTTCCATTCATATACCGACGAAGCGGAATCAAGATCATGCAAAAGTACTGCCGGCTTTCCGTGTCCCTTCTTTATATAGTGTATTTTTCCAAATCTCCACTCATAAAAAAAGCTGTCATCAGAAAGAAGCAGTTTTCTCAATGTTGAATACGAAAATATAATCTTATTCACAGCATATATTGCGCCGACCGCAGCACCTGAAGCAATAGCAATTTTAATAATCCTGCTGTTTTTTTTCACGATGTTTGCCTCCCTGGTATAAATACGCATAAATAATGTACAATTATTATACAGTTAATATGATTGGCTGCGCAAGGGGTATATTTTTAATTTGTTGTAGATATTTCCAAAAGAATGTTGTAAAATAAGGAGCAAGACAATTTCTCATGTAATCCCTTAATTATTTATAAGATATACTTATAAATAATTAAGGTACTTTTTACTTATGCGTCATAGACAAAATATATTTTCTGAAAGGATGTTTTTTAATGAAAAACAAAGTAGTTGATCTTTTATCTCAATATATTGATGGTTTTGAGAAGGCAGAACTTGAATCAATCATTGAAATACCACCAAAACCGGAAATGGGTGATTTTGCATTTCCATGTTTTAAATTAGCCAAAGTATATCACAAAGCACCGCCGCTTATCGCTAAAGAATTATCAGAGAAGATTGAACAGCCTGATTTTCTTTCTGAAATCAGAGTGATGGGCGGTTATTTAAACTTTTTTGTGGATAAATCGCAATATGCAAAAAAAATTGTGGATAATTATTTAAATTCAGATAATTACGGCGGTTCCGATGAAGGCAGCGGCAAAACAATATGTATTGACTATTCATCCCCAAACGTAGCCAAGAATTTCCACGTCGGTCACTTAAGGACAACCATCATCGGAAACTCCATTTATAAGATTTATGAAAAACTCGGCTATCATGTTGAACGTATTAACCATCTCGGAGACTGGGGAACTCAGTTTGGAAAATTAATCGTAGCTTATAAAAGATGGGGAAGTAAGGAAGCCGTAGAAACCAATGGAATTTCAGAATTAATGAGCATTTATGTAAAATTCCATGATGAAGCTGAAAAAGAACCTTCTCTGAATGATGAAGCAAGAGCCTGGTTTACTAAAATGGAACACGGCGACGAAGAAGCTTTATCGATCTGGAAATGGTTTCGTGACATCAGTCTTAAAGAATTTTTACGTGTCTATGATATGCTTGGTATTGAATTTGATTCCTATGCCGGTGAAAGCTTCTACAATGACAAAATGGCAGCTGTTATTGAAGAATTAAAAGACAAAGGCTTAATCACAGTCAGCGACGGCGCGCAGATTGTAAATCTGGATGAATATAACATGCCGCCTTGCCTGATCACTAAAAAGGATGGCAGTTCATTATATGCTACCCGTGACATTTCAGCTGCCTTATACCGCAAAAAAACATACGACTTTTCAAAGTGTATTTACGTTACAGGCTTAGAGCAAAAACTTCACTTCGCTCAGTGGTTTAAAGTCATCGAACTGATGGGTTACGACTGGTACAAAGACTTAATCCATGTACCATACGGACTTGTAAGCTTAAAAGGCGGAAAGTTATCAACAAGACATGGTAATGTGATTTATGCGGAAGACATTTTAAAAGAATCCATTCAAAAAATTGAATCCATTATCGAAGAAAAAAATCCTGAGCTTCCTGATAAAGAAACTGTAGCAAAACAGGTTGGTATTGGCGCTATCCTCTTCAACACACTTTATAATCAGAGAATCAAAGACGTTGTTTTTGACTGGGAAAAGATTCTTAACTTTGATGGTGAAACAGGACCTTACGTTCAGTACACTTATGCCCGTGCTGCCAGTGTACTGAGGAAAATCGGTGATTATGACACAACTATCGATTACAGTCTTTTAACAGACGAAGCATCAATGGCATTATTAAAAGAAATTGAAAGATACAGTGCCGTTGTCAAAGATGCCGCTGATAAGCTCGAACCTTCAATCATCGCCAGATATGCTGTTGACCTGGCACAATCATTTAATAAATTCTATCATGATTGCCAGATCAATGTTGAAGATACAAACATCAAATACACCAGAGCAAATATCGTCGCTATCACAAAATCAATTTTAAAAGACGCTCTGGGCCTGCTTGGAATGACCTGTCCGGAACAAATGTAAAATATAAGTACCCAATTTATATGTACTGAATTTATAAGTAGTAAATTTATAAGCACTGAATTATAAGTGCCGAATTATAATCATTAAATTCAATCGAATATTTTTAAACGAACAAAGCAGGGATGTTTCACGTGAAACATCCCTGCTTTTTCATCAATTATCTTTAGTGTCTTAACTATATCCTTTAGTTTAAGTGTTCTCATAGCACTTAATTTATGTCGTACTTCTTTACACTTCTTACTGAATTTTATTCTGCTGGTTTTCCTCTTCACTCTCAACTTCACGTTCTAATTATGTGAATAGTAATGCGTAAAACCAAAGAAAGTAAACGTTTCTGGTTTGGAACCATTTCTTTTGCAGTTTTCTTTCGTAAAACGCCCAAACTGAATAAGTCTGCTTTTATCCTCCTATAGGCTCAGTCCAAAGTGTTTCATTCTTCGTTTGAGCAGTTCATAGAACATTTCTACTTCCGATTTCAGTATTCTTCTCAGAAGTCTTGCGATATTTTGATCTTTGATATTTGATTCTACAAGCCTTACTATTCATTTATGTTCAAAATGATTAAAGAACGATTTGATGTCTGCATCCAGTATTCTTCACTTGTTTGCCATACCGTACCCATACGCAATGAGTACCGGACGTAAAGGATCTCTTCGGTTGATGCATCCTAGTCTGTACGCACTGACATGCTCCCACCACTTAACTCTTTTTGAAGTGGGGCTTCATGCTCAATATCCCTAATGGGACAAGTGTCATACAACCACGCTCATATCTATATACCCTCTCTGACAATGGCTATATCTGTTTGACCTTTCCACACTTACTTCGCCTTTTGCTGGACGGAAGGAATATGACTAATTTGATATAAATTACTCAACTTACTTTTATAAGAAGAATGTTTCAAGAAGGATGTTTCACGTGAAACATCCTTCTTATCTATTATTATTTTCAACTGGTCAGAGCCAGGCAAAATATCAAACACATACGTAATATCCTCTCATTTTAAGACTATGTTTTGAACTTTATTTTGAGAATACGCCACACCGACGAAATGCGAAGCATGACCAAAATCAATTACAAAATACACACATAGTGTATACTGTTACATGTTTCACGTGAAACATCCTATTTTATTTGATAGTCTATAGATTAATTCATTAAAAGGTGCTATAATGATAAAGAATCTTTTTTTGTGTAATGTAACACACGAATATTTAACTTAAAATACATAAAGGTGGTTATAAAATGGGCCGAATTATTGCAATAGCCAATCAAAAGGGTGGCGTTGGAAAAACTACTACTTCTATTAATTTATCAGCTTGCCTTGCCGAAAAGAACAAAAAAGTTCTTACAATAGACATAGACCCACAGGGTAATACAACAAGTGGTCTTGGTATTGATAAAAATGAAATTGAAAATACAGTGTATGAATTATTGTTAGGCGAATGTGAAGTCAAAGATTGTATTTCATCCTGTGTAATGGATAATCTTGATGTTATTCCATCGAACATTAATCTCTCCGGTGCTGAAATTGAGTTAATCTCCATTGAGAATAAAGAATTTTTATTAAAAAATATTTTATCTGAATTAAAAGATACATATGATTTTATTCTCATTGATTGTCCGCCTTCATTAAATCTTCTTACTGTTAATGCTATGACAGCTGCTGATACTGTACTCGTTCCGATACAGTGTGAATATTATGCACTTGAAGGATTGAGTCAGCTGCTCCATACAGTTGATTTAATTAAAGAACGGTTAAACCCTGATCTTGAAATGGAAGGTATCGTATTTACAATGTATGACGCCAGAACTAATCTTTCTGTTCAGGTTGTAAATAATGTTAAAGAGAATCTTGATAGAAAAATCTATAAAACAATCATCCCAAGAAATGTACGTTTGGCGGAAGCACCTAGTTACGGAATGCCGATCATTATGTATGATTCAAAATCAGCAGGTGCTGAGGCTTATAGATTTCTTGCAGAAGAAGTAATAGAAAGGGAAGATGAAGATCAATGGCTGTAAAAAAACACACCGGTCTTGGTAAAGGTATTGAAAATTTAATACCTTCCGGAAAACTGGATTCAAATAAACCCAAAGAAACCTCCAGTATAAAATCAAACAAACTTGTCGAGAAAATTGTTGAAGTTCCCGTCGAAAAAGTTGTTGAAAAAGTTGTTGAGGTACCTGTTGAAAAAGTCATAGAAAAAGTTGTTGAGGTGCCTGTTGAGAAAGTCGTAGAAGTGCCTGTTGAAAAGGTCGTAGAAAAAGTTGTTGAAGTACCTGTTGAGAAAGTCGTAGAAGTACCTGTTGAAAAGGTCGTAGAAAAAGTTGTTGAGGTACCTGTTAAAGAAGAAATAATGATAAAAATTGATGAGATTGAGCCTAACCGTTCCCAGCCGAGAAAATCATTTAATGAAGATTCTCTTGAAGAACTGGCGGATTCAATTAAACAATTTGGTGTTATTCAGCCTCTTGTACTTCAAAAATGTGAAGACTATTACGCAATCATAGCAGGCGAACGCCGCTGGCGCGCAGCCCGGATGGCCGGTTTAAAGGAAGTACCTGCAATTATTAAAGAGTATTCTCCGCAGGAAGTCGTTGAAATTGCTTTAATTGAAAATATACAGCGTGAAGATCTGAATCCTATTGAAGAAGCAATGGCCTTTCAGCGTCTTATCGAGGAATTTGGATTAAAACAGGATGAATGCGCAGAGAAAGTTTCAAAAAGCCGGACTGCAATTACAAACTCGTTAAGACTTTTAAAATTGGATGACCGTGTTAAACAAATGGTCATCGACGATATGATTTCCAGCGGCCATGCCAGGGCACTCCTTGCAATCAGTGACAAAAACATACAATACACACTTGCCATGCAGGTTTTTGATCATCAAATGAGTGTACGAGAAACCGAAAAACTTGTTCGTACATTTAATGAAAAAAAGCCTGAAAAAGAACAACCAAAACAGCCGATTGATCATCAGCTTGCATACAAAGAAATCGAAGATAAAATAAAATCAATTATCGGAACAAAAGTTACAATAAAAAGCAAGAACAATAATAAAGGCAGAATTGAAATAGAATATTATTCTATGGATGATTTCGAAAGAATTATTGACTTGCTGGAATCATTAAAACAATAAACATAGCTGTCAATCGATGATTCAAAGAAACGAGGACACTACTAATGTGTCCTCGTTTCTTTATCATGTTCGATATTAATTGTTTAATGTTAATTTTTGATGTTAATTTTTGATGCTATTTTTTTGATGTTAATTTTTTGATGTTGAATTTTAATGCTAGTTTTTGATGTTAATTTTTAATGCTTAATTTTTGATTCTATTTTTTAATGCTTAATTTTTATGATCCGATGTTCCCATGCTGCATCCAAGCGGCTCTTTTGCCGGTTTTCCTGCTTTTCGTGGATAGGTTTTCTTTGTTTTTTCTTTTTTGTTGATAACAACAAGTGTTCTTTCAATATCCGTATCCGGAAGTATGTATGTTTCTGTGTGATCCAGACATCCTCCCAAAAGTTTCACCGCCTTTTGAGCCTGCTTAAGTTCCTCACTGATACTGCCGGATTTATAAGGAATAAATTGTCCTCCCACCTTTACAAACGGCATACAGTATTCGGACAAAGTAGACATATTAGCAACCGCTCTTGATACACATAAATCAAATTGTTCTCTAAAGCTAACATTTCTTCCATAGTCCTCGGCCCTTCCATGGTAAGCGTTTATGCCTTCTAAATGTAAGTCTTGGATAACATCATTCAGGAAACTAATTCGTTTATTCAGTGAATCCAAAAGTACGATTTCAAGCCCCGGAAAAGCAATTTTAAGTGGAATTCCCGGGAAGCCTGCCCCCGTTCCCACATCAATGACAGTCAGTTCTTTATTCATATCCTGATTCAAATCCACAGCCTTTACAAGTGAAAGACTGTCTACAAAATGCTTGTCAATCACTTCATCAAATTCTGTGATTGCTGTCAGATTCATTACCTTATTTTTTTCGGTTAATATTTCATAATATCTGATAAACTGTTGTATCTGTGCACCAGATAGTTTTATGCCTAATTGAAATAATTTACTTTCAAATTTTGAAGTATTGTACATACAGCCTCCCACGCCTTAAAACTTGTTAAACTATACTTTTTTATGTCTCAGCTGTTCCATATAAATAAGCAATACAGATACGTCTGCCGGTGTCACACCCGCAATACGTGATGCCTGTCCGACTGAAGCCGGCTGTATTGCGCCAAGCTTTTGCCGTGCTTCAATTCGAAGCCCCTTAATTTCATCATAGTTTATACTTTCCGGAAGTTTCTTATCCTCCAGCTTTTTAAACTGCTCAACCTGTTTCAGCTGACGTGTGATATAACCTTCATATTTAATATTTATGTCAACCTGATCTATCACAGCCTTTGGAAGTTTCTTTCTCTCAGGGTCTATTGGTGCAAGCAGTTCATATGAAAGTTCCGGCCGGCGTATCAGTTCAGCAAGTGAAACAGCTGTTTTTAATGGTGTGCTTTCATGACTTTCAAGTAAATCCTGAACCGTCTTATTTCCGCCGACCATGACATGACTGACACGTTCGATTTCATCTTCAATCATTTTTTCCTTTTCAAGTAATTTCTCATACCGTTCATCGTCAATCAGACCGATTTGATGACCAATCGGCGTCAAGCGCTGGTCCGCATTATCCTGACGGAGCAATAATCGATACTCAGCCCTTGATGTCATCATACGATAAGGCTCTTTTGTCTCTTTCGTCACAAGATCGTCAATTAAAACTCCGATATATGCTTCTGAACGCTTTAAAACAATTTGCTCTTTACCAAGAATCTTTAAGGCAGCATTGATGCCCGCCATTAATCCCTGTGCTGCAGCCTCTTCATAACCTGAACTTCCATTAAACTGTCCGCCGCTGTAAAGTCCCTCAATCTTTTTAAACTCTAAAGTCGGCTTTAACTGTGTCGCAGGAATACAGTCATACTCAATTGCATAGCCATTTCTTACAATTCTGGCATTTTCAAGCCCCGCTACGGAACGGTACATCTGATACTGAACATCTTCAGGCAGTGAACTGGACATACCGCCGATATACATTTCATTTGTATAATTTCCCTCAGGCTCAATAAACACCTGATGTCTGTTCTTATCAGCAAACTTGACCACTTTATCCTCAATCGAAGGACAATATCTAGGACCTGTCCCCTCAATCACACCGGCATATATCGGTGAACGATCCAGATTATTTCGTATAATCTCATGGGTCCGCTCATTTGTGTATGTGAGCCAGCATGAAACCTGAGGCTTCTGAATATCGTCCGGGTCAGTTGTAAATGAAAACGGAACGATTTCATCATCGCCAAACTGCTCTTCCATTTTTGAAAAATCGATGGTTCGCTTATCAATTCTTGCAGGTGTTCCGGTTTTAAATCTTACCAGTTCGACACCTATATTTCTAAGTGACTCAGACAGACTGTTTGCCGGCTGCAGACCGTTCGGCCCCGTATAAACAATGGATTCGCCGCACAGACATCTTGCCTTTAAATATGTTCCCGTAGCCAGAACTGCACATTGGCACGGATATATACCGCCTGTATGGGTTTTAACTCCGGTAACTTTTCCTTCCTCAACAAGTATTTCTACAATCTCTGCCTGCTTCACAGTAAGATTTTCCTGATTTTCAAGAATATGACGCATCATTTTACTGTACTCAGACTTATCTGCCTGTGCCCTCAGTGAATGCACAGCCGGCCCTTTGGATTTATTCAGCATTTTCGACTGAATAAAAGTCGCATCAATCGTTTTTCCCATCTGTCCGCCCAAAGCATCGATTTCCCGGACAAGATGACCTTTTGAACTGCCGCCGATATTCGGATTGCACGGCATCAGAGCAATACTTTCAACACTGACTGTAAACACAATGGTTTTCAGTCCCAGTCTTGCACTGGCCAGAGCAGCCTCACATCCGGCATGCCCTGCCCCTATGACGGCAACATCATAATTTTCATATCTATATGACATATCTATATTTACCTCATACTTTTCTCAGATATCTCTTATACTTTCTCAGACATCTCTCATACTTTCTCAGACATCTCTTATACTTTCTCGGATATCTCTCAGACTTTCTCAGACTTTCTCAGACATCTCTCAGACTTTCTCAGACATCTCTTATACTTTTCTCATATATTTCTCAGACAGCACTTCATATATTTAACGATTCATACTGCCTATTTTCCCATACAAAAATCACTGAAGATTGTATCGATCAAATCCTCACCGGTTGATTCACCGATCAAACTTCCCAGACAATCATAACAATTCATCAAATCAATGGAATAAAAATCTTCAGGCATACCGTCGTCTATACTTTGAACAACCATCTTCAGGCTGTTTAATGCATCGTTAAGTGCCGCTTTTTGCCGCGCATTTGTAATATAAATTTCGTCATTAAACGATAAATCACCGCCAAAAAACATATCTTTCAGCTGTTTTTCAAGAAGATCAATACCTTTTTCTTCTTTTGCCGAAATTTCAATGACAGGCTTTCTTATTTCTTTTTCAACCATTTCTTTCGTCGTTACAAGATGAAGGTCAATTTTATTGATCAATACAATGACTTTTTTATCTTTAATCATTTCTATAATTGCTCTATCATTATCATCCAAATTTGTCGAACCGTCAACAACATAAATGACCAAATCTGCATCTTCAGCAAAATTTTTTGCTTTATCCACACCGATTTTTTCAACAATATCTTCAGTATCCCGGATTCCTGCCGTATCAATAATATTCAAAGGAATACCATTGATCTGAATAAATTCCTCGAGGGTATCCCTCGTTGTCCCGGCCACATTGGTGACAATAGCTCTTTCATCACCCACTAAAACATTTAAAAGTGATGACTTTCCCGCATTTGGCTTTCCGACAATCACTGTCTTTATGCCCTCTTTAATCATACGCCCGTTATCCGATGATGCAAGCAATTTCTCTATGGAATGGATGTGTTCAATGACACTTTCCTTAAGTTCTTCGCCAAAATGATCCGCATTAATATGTTCAGGATCATCCATAGCTGCTTCAATAAAGGCAATATGCCCGATAATCGATTTTCTGATATCTTTCACTTTATTTAAAATATTTCCCTTTAATTGCCGTACTGAATTTGAAAGAGCCATTTCACTTTTAGAGTTGATCACATCAATCACAGCTTCGGCCTGGGTCAGATCAATTCTTCCATTCAAAAATGCGCGCTTTGTAAACTCACCCG
Source organism: Clostridiales bacterium (assembly GCA_022770525.1). Taxonomy (GTDB): domain Bacteria; phylum Bacillota; class Clostridia; order Lachnospirales; family Lachnospiraceae; genus CAKRHR01. The sequence continues at coordinate 34,352 of JALEHN010000119.1, read as the reverse complement.
GTTCAGCCGGACGCGCACCATATTTAATCACTGTATCAAGCAGCTTTTTCATGACAACAACGCCGCCATGGCAGTCGATTTCCACCATATCCTCAGTGGTATAGCTTTTCGGCGCTCTCATTAAAAGAACAAGTACCTCATCAATCAATACTTCACCGTCATAGATATATCCATAATGGATGGTATGGCTTTTTGCACGGGATATGTCTTTCTTTCCACCCGGACTTTTATATATTTTATGGATAATATCCACAGCATCAGGACCGCTCATTCTTACTTTGCCGATGCCTGAATTTGTCATTCCTGTAGAAATAGCTGCTATCGTATCCTTAACCATTATTTTCACTCCCTAATGAAAAGGCTGTTACAAACATAAGCACTTGTAACAGCCTGATTTCAGTTAATTTGAATTACCTTTTTTGTAGTCTCTGCGTTCTTTATTGTATCTTTTTAATGTAACAACAACTTTACGGTATGGTTCTTCACCTTCACTGTGAGTCTCCACATATTTATCATTCTGAAGTGCGGAATGAATAATTCTTCTTTCATAAGGATTCATAGGTTCCAGAGATACTGAACGTCTTGTACGTTTAACCTTGTATGCTATATTTTTAGCAAGTGTCTCCAGAGTTTCTTTCCTCCGCTCTCTGTAGTTCTCAGTATCAACCTTGACTCTGACATAAGCATCACTTTCTTTGTTGACAACAAGACTGATAATATACTGGAGTGAATCCAGTGTCTGTCCTCTTTTACCGATCAGGATACCCATCTCATCTCCGGTGAAAAGAATATCCATATTTCTGCTTTCCTCATCATAAGTAATTTCGGATTTTACATCAATCCCCATCGCTTTAAACACATCAGAAAGAAAATCATTTGTATAATCTACAAGGTTAAATTTCTTTTTTACTCTAATAATCGCTGGTTTTTTACCAATAAACCCCAAAACACCAGTACTTCCCTTATCAATAACTTCATACTCGATTTTATCACTGGTTGTCTCCAGTTTAATCAGTGCTTCTGTAATTGCATCGTCCACTGTTTTGGCGCTGATTTCAATATAATCACTCATAAATGAAACCTCCCACCTTAATTTCTCCGGTTGTTATCTAACATATGGGCTATCGAAGCTATATTCTCTGCTTCTTTGCTCTTCTTTCCTTTTTTACCTTCCTTACCGGACTTCTTATCATCAGTATTCAAATCTTTCTCTTTTCCAAGATTCAGATCCGGTTTTTTATTCTCAGACTTTTCAGTCTCATTCTTAACTGAAGAAGCCTTTACTGTCTGATTTTTTGACATCTGAGACTTTTCAGCTGCAGTCATTGTTGAAGTACTTGCAAGTTCTTTAATAGACTTTTTCTTTTTAGCACTTTCCTCATAATTCTTAGTGCTCATCTTTGCATATTCTTCAAACTTTGACGGTTTATCCCCGCGCTTTTCAGCTTTTTTCTTTGCTTTTTCTTTATTTTCCTGGATAATCTTATCAAGGCCTTTTTTATCGATAATCTTATTTGCGGCTACCATAACAACCGTTCTGACAACAGCATTGGCGATCCAGTAAACACCGATACCTATATTAAACGTAAAACAGATGAATACTGAGAACAACGGCATAACCGCATTCATTGTCTTCATAGAACTGTTCATCGGGTTTTCGGAATTGTCCTGCTGTGGCTGGCTGGCTGTGGAAATCTTCATACTGATGTACTGTGTAACACCTGATAAAACAGGAATCAGTACACCCGGCCACCATCCGCCTGTTGTCGGAAGGTCAGACATATTTAATATACCAAAAATAGAATTGGCATTCATAATCTGTGGTCCAACAGTTTTGGCTGCATCAATAACCGCCGGATTTCCCGCAAAAGCATTGACAAGGGCATGTGCATTTTCAGTCGTTCCTTCCAGAATACCCCAGTCAACCGTCTTCAATGCTGAAAGGAAATCCACAATACTTTCCATATTTGAAAAGTCAAAATTCATAACCCTGAGTCCAAGCTCTGAAATCATTGTTGTGATGATCTCTGAACCGTTTGCCACCTGACTGATCGGTGCTGCAACCTGCATGTATAAATCATTCACTGATGAAATGTAAGCCGGAACTCTGTAAATAACCTGATACAACGCAAACAAAATAGGAAGCTGAATAATCATATAAAGACAACCGCCTGTAGGGCTTGTACCATACTTCTGGTAAACAGCCTGCGTTTCTGCCTGCAGCCTTCTGACAGATTCGTCATCTCTCTTACCTTTATATTTAGCCTGAATTTTCTGAAGTTCAGGATTCATAATCGTCATCATCTTCGATGTTTTCTGCTGTTTGATTGTCAACGGCAGCAAAATCAAGTTGATCAGCAGTGTAAATATAATAATAGCAAGTGCTGTGTTTGGTATACCTATAAATTCAAGTCCTTTATAGATATAATTGATAATAAAACCAAGTGCTGTGGCAAATGGTCCTAAAATTCCCCCGGTTTTTGTTAAAACAAGAAAATCCAATGTGTTACCTCCTTAAATTACGGCACCGGATCGTATCCGCCCTTTGCAAACGGATGACACCTTAATATTCTTTTTATAGCAAGAACCCCACCTTTAAAGGGCCCGTATTTTTCAATAGCTTCGATGGCATATTGCGAACATGTAGGTATATAAATACAATGAAATCTTTTATATGGAGAAATTGCCCTCTGATAAAACCGAATCATTCCTAACATAATCTTCTTCAAAACTGTTTTAACTGTTCCCATCACAATCCCGATTCTTTACTATTTTGTGAATACCGGCCAGATGCATCAATGCACTCTCTATATCTTTGTAAACTGTGCCCTTCGCTGTTACTCTGGCAATTACGACAATATCTAAGCCTCTTGAAAAATGCAATTCGTTTAAACGATAACTCTCTCGTATTAAACGGGTAATTCTGTGTCTCACGACACTATTGCCAACCTTCTTACTGACAGAGATGCCGACTCTGTTCTGTTCCGTATGATTTTCCATCACATACATCACAAGATAACGGTTGGCATAAGACTTTCCGTTTGCATATACACGTCGGAAATCCTGATTACTTTTTAAGGATTCTGAAAAATTCATCTCTGCTGTCCTCAATACCGCTCTTTGTTTTCTTTATAATAATAGGTAAGAATCCTGTAAATTATAAAGAAAAAGGTCACATACATGCGACCTAAGCTGATAATTTCTTTCTTCCTTTAGCTCTTCTTGCAGATAAAACTTTTCTGCCGTTAGCAGTACTCATTCTTTTTCTGAAACCGTGAACTTTTGATCTCTGTCTCTTTTTAGGCTGAAATGTCATCTTCATGATATATGCACCTCCTTCGATACTTAATAACAGAACCTGCTTCTTTATGCATTCTGTTATTTTACTAGCTAAAATTTCTATTCTATTATATTAGCTACTTTGACTTCCGTCAAGCAGTAAATTGTTTTTTTTGCGTATTTTTACAGGAAATTTGTTACAGTACACCCTCTGTGCGTACTGTAACAAATTTCCTGAATTCCCTTATAGGAAGATGAAGATTTTCACCGTAACATATTTTTGAAGTTTCAGCGAATCTTTAAATCTTCGTGGGATGTAAGTTATTCACATTAATTTATCCACATTTCCGTGATTTACATAAAATTATCCACATTTTGTGGATAACTCGTGGATAATTTATGGAAAACCTGTTTATAACTTTTTTTACTGTCAACATTTTTCTACAAAAAATCCAGTATTTATGGGCATTTTCCAATTGTTGATAATATGAATAAGTTATCCACCAAATCTATTCTATCCAAAAAACGCAAACTAATTATGTTAATTATTATGGTTATGTCCGATAAAAACACCGACCCATCCATCACCAATGACAGAACCTGAAATTTTTTGCGATTTATTGCATTGTAAAAATTAAAAATTTGTTATAGAATATAAGATAAAGTATTTATAATTAGGGGTATTATGATGATAGATATAATCAGAAAAAACTGGAACGATATACTTGAGAAAATAAAAATTGAATATGAGATTTCCAAACCGGCATTTGAGACATGGCTCCAACCCTTAAAGGTACATTCTTTTGTAGGCAATACAATATATATTTCTATACCTGAAAATCTTGAAAGTGTCATCGACTATGTCATTAAGAAGTATAAACTTCCGCTTCAGGTGACTATCAGCGAGCTTTTGAATCAGCCGGTTGATGTCGAAATTATAGATCCGGATAAAATGATACCTGAAGTCGAAACTTATGTATCCCAGACTGCGCCTGCGGCCAAACCGCAGAGTGAAGTGCCTTACAATGCCAGCCTGAATCCGAGATACACCTTTGAAACCTTTGTCGTTGGTAAAAATAATGCGCTTGCCCACGCGACAGCCCTTGCAGTTGCTGAAGATCCGGGCGTTTACGGCAACCCGCTCTTTATTTACGGCGGTGTCGGTCTTGGAAAGACCCACTTAATGCACGCGATTGCCTATTATATATTGAAACAGAGGCCAAATCAGAATATTTTATACGTTACTTCGGAAGACTTTACCAATGAGCTGATTTCGGCCATCAGAAACAGTAAAAATGAAGAATTTCGTCATAAATACAGAAATCTCGACATGCTGCTCATTGACGATATTCAGTTTATCGCCAACCGTGAAAGTACGCAGGAGGAGTTTTTCCATACATTTAATGCCTTAAAGGATGCCAAAAAACAGATTGTTATTACATCAGATAAGCTGCCCCGTGAACTGAAAAACCTGCCGGACCGACTGATTTCAAGATTCCAGAACGGTCTGATTGTTGACGTGCAGGCACCGGACTATGAGACCCGTATGGCCATTCTTAATAAACGTGCGGAGCTGGATGGCATCAATATTAATCAGGAATGTCTCCATTACATCGCGGACTGCATTAAGTCCAACATCCGAGAACTTGAAGGTGCCCTCAATCAGATCAACAACCTTTCAAAATTAAAGAATATTCCTATTAATATGGAAATCGTTCAGGAAGCATTATCCAATATCATCTCCCCTGATGCCCAGAAACCTGTCACACCGGAAATGATCATCAATATTGTCGCTGAACATTTCAATATTACCGCAGCGGATATCAAAGGCCAGAAACGAAGCAGAGACATTGCATATCCACGTCAGATCTGTATGTACCTCTGTTGTCTTATGACGGATAATTCCCTGCAGTCCATCGCCGGTGCCCTGAATAAAAGTGACCATACGACCGTTATTCACGGTGAGAAAAAAATAAAAAATGACCTTCAGAAAAACGAATCTCTGAAGAATACCGTTGATATCTTAATAAAGAAAATCAACCCGCCAAAATAGTCACTATTTAGTTAACATAATATTTTCGACGTATTTGTTGATAACTTTGGTTATTCACATCCAATTCACACATTATTGACAGAGTTATCCACAATACTGAAAAAATGTGGATTTATTGTGGATAAACAATTGATAACCTGTGAATAATTTTTATATCATTCACATCCCGGAATTTTTGCAAAATACGAGTGTGGATAACCTCCTTTTTATTCACAGGAATCCGATGGATTATTCACATGGTTATTCCGTCACGAAAACCTTATAAAATATGACAAAAAAGGACTTATTAACATATCCACAGCCCCTACTACGACTACTACGGAATATTATTATTTATATATTTATATGCCCCACCCCGGAAAGTTATTCACATCATCTTATTTATACAGCCACAAAAGTTTTTACACTTTCTATATGATATAAATAGGATTCTGTTCAATAACCTGAAAAATGTTAGAATTAAGGAGATGTCACCATTATGAAAATCATATGCAGAAAATCAGAACTTCAGCAGGGTGTCAATACTGTATTAAAAGCAGTGCCATCCAAAACAACAATGCCTATTCTTGAGTGTATTTTAATCGATACGACAGAGGGCATCATCAAACTGACTGCCAACGATATGGAACTTGGCATTGAAACAGTGATTAATGGCGATGTTTTTGATAAAGGAAAAATCGCACTGGATGCAAAGCTTTTTTCTGAGATCGTCAGAAAACTTCCTGACAGCGAAGTGACTATAGAAACAGATGATCATTACAAGGCACTGATTCGCTGTGAAAAAGCAAAATTCAATATATCCGGAAAATCAGGTGAAGATTTTGCTTATCTGCCGGATATAGAAAGAAGTAACCCTGTGACGATTTCTCAGTTTTCAATGAAAGAAATCATCCGCCAGACGATTTTCTCAATCGCTGATAATGACAGTAATAAGCTGATGACAGGAGAGCTTTTCGAAATTTCAGGAAATCAGATGAAAGTTACCTCCCTTGATGGTCATCGTATTTCAATAAGAAAAATAGAATTAAAAGATAGCTATACACCGATTAAAGTTGTTGTACCTGGGAAAACTCTCAGTGAGGTCAGTAAAATTTTATCCGGCGGTGTTGATGATCCGCTGAAAATTTATTTCACAGACAGACATATTGTTTTTGAGTTTGATCAGACAACGGTTGTCAGCCGTCTGATTGAAGGCGAGTATTTCAGAATCAGTCAGATGCTTTCAAATGATTATGAAACAAAAATCACGATCAATAAAAAAGAATTACAGGATTGTATTGAAAGAGCCTCTTTGTTTGTTAAAGAAGGAGAGAAAAAACCAATCGTCATCCATATCGGAGACAGTGCTCTGGAATTAAAGATCAGTTCGGCCATCGGTTCAATGGATGAAGATATCGATATCGACAAAGAAGGAAAGGATTTAACCATTGGATTTAATCCGAAATTTATCCTGGATGCTTTAAGAGTCATTGATAATGAGACGATAGACATTTACCTCGTCAATCCTAAAGCACCCTGCTTTATCAGAGATGCCGATGAAAGTTACATTTATCTGATCCTTCCTGTAAATATCAATGCCGGTGCATATTAGTATATGGATGATGTACGAATATCAAGCGGTTATCATTGAGAATGAAAATGTAAAATTCATGCGGAGGGATAAAAATGTCAGAAATTAAACTTAACAGTGAGTATATTAAGCTTGGACAGGCGCTGAAGGCTTCGGGCCTTGCAGCGTCCGGCGTGGAAGCAAAAATCGTGATTCAGAATGGCGAAGTGACTGTCAATGGCAATGTCTGTACGGAACGGGGCAGGAAGCTTTATGACGGCGATGTTGTTCATTATAACGGTGAAACGATAAATATTATGAAATAAGATGTGCCCGGACTGCGCATAAAAATAGTTGGTGTTAAAATTGGTCATTAAGTCTTTAGAACTGAAAAATTACAGAAATTACGATAAACTTTCCATTGAGCCGTCATCGGGTACGAATATTTTTTATGGAGATAATGCCCAGGGAAAGACAAATATTCTTGAAGCTGTCTATGTGTGTGCAACAACAAAATCGCATCGGAGCAGTAAAGATAAAGAACTGATCAGGTTCGGTGCGGAGGATGCGCATATATGTATGCAGGTTGAGAGAAACCATGTATTACATAAGATTGATATGCATTTAAAAAGAAATAAGGTCAAGGGTGTGGCTGTGGATGGTATTGTTATTAAGAAATACGCGCAGCTCTTTGGTGTCGTCAATGTTGTTTTGTTTTCACCCGAAGACCTTGGCATCATTAAAAACGGTCCGGCCCAGAGACGGCGTTTTGTAGATATGGAGCTCTGCCAGTTAAATAAGCTTTATATGCATTATCTGACCAATTATAACAAAGTGGTGGTCCAGAGAAATAATCTTCTGAAACAGATCGGTTTTGACAGTACATTAAGAGAAACAATGGATATATGGGATGCACAGCTGGTGCGTTTCGGTAAAGAACTGATGCGGGAGAGGAAGAAGTTTATTGAAGAACTGGGACAGATCGTGTCAGAGATTCATTCAAAGCTTTCCGGTCGCCGTGAAGTATTAAAAATTTGTTATGAACCGAATGTTTCGGAGCAGGAGCTGGAGCAGAAGCTTCTTGAAAGACGGGATTATGATATTAAGATGAAAACAACATCTGTGGGACCTCACAGAGATGATATCAGTTTTGAGATCAATGGTATTGATATCCGAAGATTTGGTTCGCAGGGGCAGCAAAGAACAGCGGCTTTATCTTTAAAGCTTGCTGAAATAGAGCTGGTCCGCCGTATCATCCATGATCAGCCGGTATTGCTTTTGGATGATGTTTTATCTGAACTTGACAGTTACAGGCAAAATTATTTGCTTGACAGTATTGAAAATATACAGACGTGGATTACATGTACAGGTCTTGATGATTTTGTAAATCACCGGTTTAATATCGACAGAGTTTATAAAGTTTCAGACGGCTGTATTGAGGCATAGAATCAGGAGGGACATTATGAGTGAAGAATATGGTGCAAGTCAAATTCAAATTCTGGAAGGGCTTGAAGCGGTCAGAAAAAGACCGGGTATGTATATAGGCAGTACGTCTTCTAAGGGTTTGCATCATCTCGTTTATGAAATTGTTGATAATGCGGTAGATGAGGCGCTGGCAGGATACTGCGATACGATCAGTGTCACGATTAACAAAGATAATTCAATTACAGTCATCGATAACGGCCGTGGTATTCCTGTGGACATTCAGAAAAAAGCAGGACGTCCCGCAGTTGAAGTTGTATTTACAATTCTTCATGCCGGCGGAAAGTTCGGCGGCGGGGGATATAAAGTATCCGGCGGTCTGCATGGTGTCGGCGCTTCTGTTGTGAATGCGCTTTCAGAGTGGCTTGAAGTGACCGTCTATAAAGACGGTAAAAAGTACTTCCAGCGTTATGAGCGGGGCAAGGTCATGAATGATCTTGAAGTCATCGGCGATACTGAGCGCCGGGGCACAAAGGTGACTTTTTTGCCGGATGCTGAGATTTTTGAAGAAACTGTTTATGATTTTAATATATTAAAAGACCGTCTCAGAGAGATGGCTTTCCTGACAAAGGGAATTAAAATTATGTTAATCGATGACCGTCCGGAAGAAAAAGCGGAACGAATTTTCCATTATGAAGGCGGTATCAAGGAATATGTTCAGTATTTGAACAAAAATAAAGAAGCGCTGTATGAAGATATTATTTATTGTGAAGGGAAAAAAGATAGTGTTTATGTTGAAGTGGCACTTCAGCATAATGATTCCTACAATGAAAACTGTTACAGCTTTGTAAATAATATCACAACACCTGAGGGCGGTACCCATCTGACAGGCTTTAGAAATGCACTGACGAAGACGTTTAATGATTATGCGAGAAAGTCAAAGCTTTTAAAGGATAATGAGCCGTCATTAAGCGGTGAGGATATCAGGGAAGGTCTGACAGCGATTGTCAGTGTCAAGCTTCCGGAGCCTCAGTTTGAAGGTCAGACAAAGCAGAAGCTTGGCAACAGTGAAGCCAGAGGTGCCGTAGATTCCGTAGTCAGCGAAAAGATGATGATTTTCCTTGAGCAGAATCCTGCCGTTGGAAAAATGATTGTTGAGAAGGCTGTCATGGCACAGCGTGCCAGAGATGCCGCTAGAAAAGCAAGAGATCTCACAAGAAGAAAGTCAGCCCTTGAGACAATGGCGCTGCCTGGCAAGCTTGCCGACTGTTCGGACAAAAATCCTGCAAATTGTGAGATTTATATTGTCGAGGGTGATTCTGCCGGCGGTTCTGCAAAGACAGCCCGTTCCAGAGCGACTCAGGCAATACTTCCGCTGCGCGGTAAGATTTTGAATGTTGAAAAGGCAAGGCTTGATAAAATTCTTGTGAATAATGAGATTAAGGCAATGATTACAGCGTTTGGTACAGGTATTCACGATGATTTTGATATCAGTAAGTTACGGTATCACAAAATTATTATTATGACCGATGCCGATGTTGACGGTGCCCATATCGCTACTTTATTATTGACATTTTTATATCGTTTTATGCCTGCGCTGATTGAAGAAGGCTATGTTTATCTGGCGCAGCCGCCATTATTTAAGATTGAGAGAAATAAAAAGGTCTGGTACGCTTATTCTGATGATGAACTGAATGAGATTCTTACGGAGATCGGACGTGACCAGAATAACAGAATCCAGCGTTATAAAGGTCTTGGTGAGATGGATCCTGAACAGCTCTGGGAGACGACAATGGATCCGGAGCGAAGAATCCTGCTCCGTGTAACGATGGATGACGCGCAGCGCGTCAGCATTGATCAGACGTTTAACGTGCTGATGGGCGATAATGTAGAACCGCGCCGTGAATTTATTGAACGTAATGCGAAGTATGTTAAAAATTTGGATATTTAAAACGGAGGATGAACAATGGACGATATGAGTAAGATCTTCGATAAGGTTCATGACGTCGATTTAAAGGAGACAATGGAACAGTCCTATATCGATTATGCCATGAGCGTTATTTCGTCCCGTGCTCTGCCAGACGTCAGGGATGGTTTAAAGCCGGTACAGCGAAGAATTTTATATGCAATGATAGAGTTGAACAACGGTCCTGATAAGCCGCACAGAAAATGTGCCCGTATCGTTGGTGATACAATGGGTAAATATCATCCGCACGGTGATTCATCCATTTACGGCGCACTTGTCAATATGGCTCAGGACTGGTCCATGAGATATACGCTCGTGGATGGCCACGGAAACTTTGGTTCTGTGGATGGTGACGGTGCTGCGGCAATGCGTTATACAGAAGCAAGACTGAGTAAAATTTCCATGGAAATGATTGCTGATATCAACAAAGACACTGTTGATTTCGGCCCGAACTTTGATGAAACGGAAAAGGAACCCCTTGTACTGCCGTCAAGATTTCCAAATCTTCTTGTCAATGGTACAACAGGTATTGCCGTTGGTATGGCAACAAATATACCGCCGCATAATCTCCGCGAGACGATCGACGGCGTTGTAAAAATTATTGATAACAGAGTCAATGAAAACAGGGAGACATCTATTGATGAACTGATGGATGTCATTAAAGGACCGGATTTTCCGACCGGCGCTGTGATTTTAGGACGCAACGGCATTAATCAGGCGTACAGAACCGGCCGCGGAAAAATTAAAGTCCGCGCAGTGACTGAAATCGAACCTCTCGGAACAAACCGTCAGAAAATCGTTGTTACAGAGCTTCCTTATCTTGTGAATAAGGCAAAATTGATTGAGAAAATTGCGGAGCTTGTCAGGGACAAACGTATTGAAGGCATTTCTGACCTTCGTGATGAATCTGACAGAGAAGGTATGCGTGTTGTTATTGAGCTTAAAAAAGATGCCAATGCCAATGTTGTATTGAATCATCTTTACAAACATACACAGCTTCAGGATTCTTTCGGTGTGATCATGCTTGCGCTGGTTGATCAAAAGCCTGTGGTACTGAATTTAAAGCAGATGCTGGAACTTTACCTGAAACATCAGGAAGAAGTGGTGACACGGCGGACAAAGTATGATTTAAATAAAGCAGAAGAACGTGCCCATATTTTACAGGGCTTACTGATCGCTCTTGACAATATCGATGAAGTCATCCGGATCATCAGAAGTTCTAAAACTGTTGCGGAAGCCAAGGAAAGTCTGATTCAGTCCTTTGGTCTGACGGATGTGCAGGCACAGGCTATTGTCGATATGCGTCTTCGTGCGCTGACAGGTCTGGAAAGAGAAAAGCTTGAAGCAGAATTTGCGGAGCTGCAGAAAAAAATTGCTGAATTTAAGGCAATTCTTGCAGATGAAAAATTGCTTCTCGGTGTCATTAAAAAAGAAATTGTTGTCATCAGGGATAAATTCGGCGATGACAGACGGACAGCCATCGGTGTTGATGATGATGAGATTACTGATGAAGATTTAATCAAACGTGAAAATACAGTCATTGCCATGACAAATATGGGCTATATCAAGCGCATGACCGTTGACAATTTTAAGAGCCAGAACAGAGGCGGCAAAGGTATTAAGGGCATGGCTACGGTGGAGGACGATTTTATCACGGATCTTTTAATGACATCGACCCACCATTATATTATGTTCTTTACAAATAAAGGTAAAGTTTACCGGATTAAGGCTTATGAGATTCCTGAATCATCAAGAACTGCCAGAGGTGTGGCTATTATTAATATACTCCAGCTTGAGCCGGGTGAAAAAATATCAGCAATGATCCCGCTTCAGGAATATGCTGAAGATAAATTCCTTTTCATGGCCACAAAGAAAGGTATGGTTAAAAAGACGTCAGTGATGGATTATCAGAATATCCGTAAATCCGGACTTCTCGCCATCAGTCTTAAGGATGACGATGAGCTGATCGAAGTGAAGTGTACGGATAATACAAATGATATTTTCCTCGTGACAAAATATGGTCAGTGTATCCGGTTTAATGAAAAGGATGTGCGCAGCACAGGCCGTGTTTCCATGGGCGTGATCGGCATGAGCCTTGAAGCCAATGATGAAGTTGTCGGTATGCAGCTTGATGTACAGGGTGAGGCACTTTTGATCATTTCCGAAAACGGACTTGGCAAGCGGACAGATATGGATGAGTTTGTTGTTCAGCATCGGGGCGGCAAAGGTGTTAAATGCTATAAGATCACTGAGAAAACAGGCAATGTGATCGGTGTTAAAGCTGTCAATGAAGAACATGATATTATGCTGATTACAACCGGCGGTATCATCATTCGCATGCCTGTTGCCGGAATCTCAATGCTTGGACGTATTACTTCCGGTGTGAAGCTGATTGATATGGATCTTGAAAGAGATATCAAAGTCGCAAGTATTACAAAAGTCAGAGAAAAAATAGAAAATGATGTTGAGACTGGTGAAAGCAGTGAAAATGTGACACAGACATCGGAAGAATAGTCAGTCACTGCTCAGAGAAAAAAAAAATTTCATATATTTATTAAAAAGACATATGGCCGACAGAGCAGCTGTCCGAAAGTTTATAAAATCATGGTGAATGATGATTGCGTAAACTTTCGGACGGTATGCGGTGGCCATATGTCTTTTTATGATGTAAGAAATGGCGCCTGGCTCTGAATCGTTACTGTTACTTAAAAAAATTGGTAAAGGGCAAAAATGATTTTGAGAATTAGAGTATTGAAGTTTAACGGTAAATAATATAAAATGTACATAATGAATGATAAAAAATAAAATAATAATGATAAATATATACAAATTATGTGTGCGAAAATAGTATATAACTTACAATGTTTTTAAAAAATATAAAAAAGTATTGCAACCGATTAAACAATGTGCTAATATAAGCATGAAGGAACGGTAACGTTACCGATACCGTTACCGACAACGTTTTCATTTCAGCATTCGTTGATACAGACGATATGCAGATCAATAAGAGGAGGAAGATAATATGAAAACAGGTAAAAAAGTTGTAGCTTTATTATCAGCAGCTGTGATGACAGCAGGTATCCTTGGGGGATGCGGCGGCTCAGGCAATGACGCAGGTAACGCAGCAGCGGATACAAGCGCAGCAAAAGACACAACTGCAGCAGCTGATGACGGGGGAAGCAGCGCAGCAGGTACAGGCAGTGTTTATTACTTAAACTACAAACCGGAAGTTGATGCACAGTGGCAGGAGCTTGCAGCTTCTTACACAGAGCAGACAGGTGTTCCTGTAACAGTTGTTACAGCAGCTTCAGGTACATACGAGCAGACATTAACATCAGAAATCGCTAAAACAGAAGCTCCTACACTTTTCCAGATGGAAAGTGAATCATGGGTTGATAACTGGGGACAGTACTGTGATGATATTTCAGACAGCTTTATCGCACAGCATGCTTCAGCAGAAACAATTCAGGTAGACGGCAAAGTGATTGCTGTTCCATATGTTAAAGAAAGCTATGGTATTATTTACAACGTAGACCTTCTTAACGAATACTTCGCTCTTGACAATGCAGTTGTTACAAGTGTAGAAGAAATTAACAACTTTGATAAATTAAAAGCAGTTGCAGATGATATCCAGGCAAGAAAAGACGAACTGGGCGTTGAAGGTGCTTTCACATCAGCAGGTCTTGACGGTTCTTCAAACTGGAGATTCACAACTCACCTTGCAAATATGCCTATTTACTGGGAATTAACAGACAAGGGCGTAACAACAGCTACAGAACTTGATGGTACATATGTTCCTAACTACAAGAACCTTCTTGATCTTTACTTCACAGATGCAACATGCGACCCTGCACTTTTAAGCGGTAAAACAGGTGATGACGCTATGGCAGAATTTTGTGACGGTATGGCAGTATTCTATCAGAACGGTACATGGGCTTGGACACCTGATGGTGACATGGCCGGCATGAACGTAGCATTCCTTCCTCTTTACACAGGTGTTGAAGGCGAAGAAAACATCGGCGTTTGCTCAGGTGTTGGCAACTACTGGTGCCTCAACAAAAATGCTACAGAAGAAGACAAAAAAGCAACGCTTGACTTCCTTGAATGGGTAATCACATCTGATGAAGGTAAAGAAACACTTGCAGGCAAGATGTCATTCAATGTTCCATTTGATACATTTGATGGTTATGAACTTGAAAACCCATTATTCGCAAGCGCAAACGCTTATGAAGCAGCAGGCAAGACAACAGTTTCATGGATCGGTTCACAGTGCCTTCCTACAGAAAACTGGAAAGCAAATCTTGCTTCAGCTTTGATCGAATACTCACAGGGTACAGCAGACTGGTCAGTTGTTGAAAAATGCTTCACAGAAGATTTTGCTAAAGAATGGGCAACAAGATAGTCTGATTAAATTTTCGGTTTAGAATTTTTAATATTGTGTGTCAAGGAAAGAATAGCCACCCCCTGGCTGTTCTTTCCTAAATTAAGAGGAGAATGTTTCATGGAAAAAACATTAAAAAAGTATTTCCCTGTTTTTGTTTTGCCGACAGCAGTAGCATTTTTAATCGGCTTTGTTGTTCCGTTTGTACTGGCTATTTATTTAAGCTTCTGTTCGTTTACAACGGTCAGTGATGCAAAATTTGTGGGGTTCAGTAATTATATTCAGGCAATCAAAGATACATCATTTTTGCATTCTGTTGCCTTTTCTGCTATTTTTACGGTTGTAACGGTTATCATTATTAATGTACTGGCATTTGCGGTAGCTATGTGTCTGACAAAGAAAATTAAAGGTACAAACCTTTTCAGAACTGTATTCTTTATGCCAAACCTGATCGGTGGTATCGTTCTTGGTTATGTATGGCAGCTGTTATTCAATGGTGTTCTTGCTTATTTTAACCGTACACTGACATACAGTTCCATGTATGGTTTCTGGGGTCTTGTCATTCTTCTTTGCTGGCAGCAGGTTGGTTATATGATGATTCTTTATATCGCAGGTATTCAGAATATTTCTTCAGATATGCTTGAAGCTGCTCAGGTTGACGGTGCAAGTCCTATGCAGCGTCTTTTCAGAATTATTATTCCTTCTGTAAGACCTACAATTGTTATCTGTACATTTATGACACTGACAAACGGTTTCAAACTCTTTGACCAGAACCTTGCTTTGACAGCCGGTGAACCTTCAAAAGGTACAGAAATGATCGCGCTGAACATTTATAACACATTCTATGGAAGCACTTCAACATTCAGGGGTGTCGGACAGGCGAAGGCTGTTATTTTTGCCGTTGCGCTTGCATTGATCGGTGTAATCCAGATGAGATTTACAGCGGGTAAGGAGGATAAATAGAATGGAAAGCAAAAAACAAAATTATAAAAATATTTTGACTGTTGTATTCAGTATTATTTCATTAATTTATATCTTTCCTATTGTACTTGTTGTAATTAACTCTTTAAAGAAGAAAACAAGTATTAGCTTAAGACCTTTTGCATTACCTGATGCAAAATCTTTTGTAGGACTTGACAACTATATTAATGGTATTCAGAAAATTGAATTTTTCAAATATTTCGGATACAGCTTATTTATTACAGTATTTTCAGTACTTGCTATTTTGATTTTCTGTTCAATGTGCGGATGGTATGTGACACGTGTGAGAAATGTTGTTACAAAGACATTGAAAAACCTTTTTATTTTCTCAATGGTTGTACCGTTCCAGATGATCATGTTCACATTGGCAAAAACAGCGGATACACTGAAATTAAATACACCTGTCGGTATCGTTGTTGTATACCTCGGGTTTGGCGCAGGTATGGCGGTATTTATGTTCTCAAACTTTGCAAAGAGTATGCCGCTTGAAATCGAAGAAGCTGCCAGCATCGATGGATGCAACCCTATTCAGATGTATTTTAAAGTTATTTTCCCTATCATGAAACCTACTTATGTTTCCGTAGGTATTCTGGAAATTATGTGGGTATGGAATGACTACCTTCTGCCATACCTTGTATTGGATATCAAGAGATTCAAAACAATTCCTATCGTTATCCAGTACTTAAAAGGCGGTTACGGTTCAGTAGATATGGGTGCGATCATGGCTTGTATCGTACTTGCAATTCTTCCTGTCATTATTATTTATGTATTATGCCAGAAATATATTATTGAGGGTGTTGTAGCAGGTGCTGTAAAGGGCTGATGCATACGACCTCATGAAGGGATGGATGAAAATGAAAAGACAATGCGGTATGCTCCTTCCGATTGCCAGTCTGCCTTCAAAATACGGTATAGGTACTTTCTCAAAAGAAGCCTATGATTTTGTTGATATGCTTCAGAAGGCCGGTCAGAGTCTGTGGCAGATACTGCCTATTGGTCCGACAGGCTATGGAGATTCACCATATCAGTCTTTTTCCACTTTTGCAGGCAATCCATACTTTATTGATCTGGAACAGTTGATTGAAAAGGGATTTTTGACGGAAGAGGAATGTGACAGCTGCGACTGGGGCAACAGTTCAGATGAAGTTGAATACGATAAAATTTATAATTCACGGTTTAAAATATTAAAAAAGGCTTTTAAAAGATATCCTGTGTCTGATGACAGTGATTTAAAGGAATTTTATGATAAAAACAGTTACTGGCTTGATGATTATGCACTTTTTATGGCAATCAAAGACAGTAAGGGCGGAAAATGCTGGTCTGAATGGGAAGAAAGTATCCGTCTGAGACAACCTGACGCTATTGCTAAATACGAAAGCCGATTATCAGAAGATATTGAGTTTTATATCTTTGTTCAGTATATTTTTAATAAACAGTGGATGGCACTTAAGAAATATGCCAATGAGAAAAATATAAAAATTATCGGTGATATACCGATTTATGTATCCTTTGACAGTGTCGATGTATGGGCGAATCCGGAACTTTTCCAGCTGGATGAAAATCATATGCCGACAGCTGTGGCAGGGTGTCCTCCGGATGCCTTTTCAGCAGACGGCCAGCTTTGGGGAAATCCTCTGTATGACTGGGAATATCACAAGAGTACCGGATACAGATGGTGGATCGACAGACTGAAAGCACTGTTTGAAATCTTTGATATTGTGCGTATCGATCATTTCCGGGGTTTTGATGCTTACTATTCTATTCCTTACGGTGAAACAACAGCCATTAACGGACATTGGGAACAGGGCGTAGGTATTGATTTATTCCTGAATATTAAAAAGGAACTGGGAGATGCTGAAATTATCGCAGAAGATCTTGGTTATGTGACAGATACTGTCAAACAGCTGCTTCTTGATACCGGTTATCCGGGAATGAAGCTTTTGCAGTTTGCTTTTGACTCAAGAGAGGCAGGCTGTTATATGCCGTATGATTATCCGAGAAACTGTGTTGTTTATACAGGGACTCATGATAATGATACAGTTGTCGGCTGGTATAAGAATTTCAGCGATGATGACAGAAAACTGGCAAAAACTTATTTGAATAATTATTATACACCGGAAGATCAGATTCACTGGGATTATATATGTTGTGCACTGGCTACAGTTGCCGATACATGTATTATTCCTGTACAGGATTATCTGGGCCTTGGCAGTGAAGCACGTATTAATATACCTTCTGTATCGTCAGGTAACTGGAAATGGCGTATGAAAAATGATGCTTTTACTCCGGAGATTATAGAAAAAATTCACAATCTTGCTGAAATTTATGGAAGATGTTGATTTTTTTCGAAAAATGTTTATAATTGTTAAGGACTGTAGTGCTGTACTTTATTGCGGTGAAGTACGGCACTATTTAGTATTATGAATTTTTATTCGAAATTGACAATTATAATGCATGTATATCATGTGACGAAAATAGGATACAATTTTATAGACAGATAAATTTCAGTAAAGAGGGGCGTTGGATATGGGGAATATAACGATTAAAGATATTGCAAAAAAGTGTGGTGTCAGTGTTACCACTGTATCAAGAGCAATTAATGACTATCCGGGCATTAATCAGGCGACTAAAGCTAAAATTATGCAGGTTGTTCGCGAAAGTCAGTTTATACCCAATAACAGTGCCAGAAATCTGAAACGGTTGGAAAATAATTCTATTGTCGTTCTTGTTAAGGGATTGACAAACCCGTTTTTCAATCCGATGATTGATGTACTTGATAAAGTCATTCACAATCACAAGTATTCGTTTGTTCTTCAGAGGGTTAATGACAATGAAGATGAAATCGAGATAGCATCTGAAATTGTTCTTGAGAAAAAACCTAAGGGTATTGTATTTTTAGGCGGATATTTTTATCATGCAAAGGAAAAGCTGAAACAACTGGATATACCGTGTGTCATCGGTGCTGTCGGTGATATTGATAATAAGAGCAGTGATGTATGTTCTTATGTCCATGTTGATGACGTTAAGGAAAGTTATAAGATGGTTGATTATCTGTGTAAGGCAGGACATAAACGTATTGCGATACTGGCTGCGTCAGAGGGGGATAAAAGTATCAGTGCGCTTCGTGTTGAAGGGTATAAAAAGGCGCTTAGGGATCATGGTATTCCGATTGATGAAGAGCTTATCCGTTATGCCAAACCCGACGAAGATATTTATACAATGGCCAGAGGGTATAATGGTGCGAAAAGACTTCTTGAAGAAAATGTTGAATTTACAGCAATTTATGCGATTTCAGATTCACTTGCGCTCGGTGTGTGCAGGGCTCTTAAGGAAGAAGGAAAGCGCGTACCTGAAGATTATTCGGTCGTAGGCTTTGATGGTATGGATATTGCGTCCTACTATATACCATCAATTACAACAATCCGCCAGCCTGTTGAAGAAATGGGAGAGGCTGTTGCTGAGATATTATTTGATATGATTGAGAAAGATGCACCGATACAGCATAAGATTTTTGAAGGCGAACTGCTTGTGAGAGAATCTTCAAGGTGTATTGGATAAAAACAGTATGAAAAAATCAGACAAGCCCTGTGTATATAAGGATTGTCTGATTTTTTATTTCATCATTATAAAAGCTTCAACAGATTCAGGTCAGTGTGTTGATTTGTTTACAAAGTGTGTTTCCAGTTTGGAATACATGATTTTCTGTGAGTGATACAGTCCGTAATAACCGGAAAGCATGTAACTGACAGCGATGGTCGTCAGATAATAAGGCATACCTTCAAATCCGAACAGTTCGAAGGAAATCAGCAGTGATGTCAAAGGACAGTTTGTGACGCCGCAGAACAGGCCGACCATACCGCATGCTGTGATTAATGATGAAGGCAGTCCAAGCAGCGGGGCGACAGCGCATCCGAAAGCCGCGCCGATACAAAATGAAGGGACAATTTCACCGCCTTTAAATCCGGCGCCCAGGGTCAGTGCTGTAAAAATCATTTTTAATATAAATGTATAAGGTGCGGTTTTTCCGGTTTCAAATAAATGTTCAATGATGCCCATACCTGACCCGAGATAGAAGTCTGTTCTAAGGATTGCGGCAAGCAAAACGATCATACAGCCTGCTGTAAAAATGCGTACATACGGGTTTTTAAAAAACTTTTTGTACAGGTGTTCAGCGTTATGTAACATCATGCAGAAGAGTATACTTATACCTGCGATGAAGGCAGCGAAAATAACAACTTTGAAAAATGAAACAGCTGTAATGGCAGGAACACCGGATACGGCAAAGGTTTCAGGAGGCACTTTAAAAAACTGCGCGATAAAATGAGCGATCAGTGATGCAGTAACGCAGGGAACAAGTGCCGAATAGTGCATAATACCTACGCTGATGACTTCCAGAGAAAAGATGGCGGAAGCCAGAGGTGTGCCAAAAAGTGCGGAGAAGCCGGCACTCATACCGCACATAATAATCAGGTGCTGGTCATTTTCGCTTAAGTGGATCCATTTACCAAGTTTGTTTGCGATACTGCCGCCAAGCTGGATGGCAGCGCCTTCACGGCCGGCAGAACCGCCGCAAAGATGGGTTAAAATGGTTGTCGTAAAAATCAGCGGCGCCATTTTAAAAGGTATATCTGTTGAAGAATGAATGGAAGTAATGACCATATTGGTACCTGTATCATCTGTATCTTTAAAAAAATGATATAGAAAGACGATGATAAGACCGCTTACAGGTAAGGCTAAAATAATTGCGGGATGTGTACTCCTGAATTGATTGGCATAAAGAAGCAGATAAGAAAACACTGTACTTATGCCTCCGACAATAATGCCTGTGCCCGTACCTATGGCAAGCCATTTAATCAGTACTTTAATTGAAAAAAGACAGTTAAAAACATATCTTTGAATATGATATTTAGTTCTTATGAATGCAGCGTTCGTATTTCGATGTTTAATTTTTCTTTTGGACATAAGAAAACCCCGTTTTATATCATAAAGTTAAATTTAATAAGACCTATGATTCAAATAATGATTGTCTGTGCGTATTGCTGATTTTCTGAAAACACAAAATGAAAGTCATTGATTGATCATAGCAGGTGCTTTAATAAATATTATAAATCAACAGGGCGAAAATGTGAAATGAAAAATAAAAAGATTAAATCATTGAATAGGATTTTTTATGATAAAAAAGAAATTTTGGAGGATAGGAGGTGCCTAAGGGTGACACCCCCACTTATGAAAAAATGAAAAATCTATAATATATAAAAAGTTAAAAAATTAAGGGAGGTTTTTAACTTATGACTATAGTATAAACGTAAAATGTGAACATTTGGTGGAAATAAAATAAAAAGAAAATAAAGTTCATAACGAAATGATTAAGAAATGATTATTACAAAGTTAAGAAATAAATGTAATAAATGTGTAATATATGTAACGTAAAGATGCCGGAGCTGATTGATACAAAAAGTGTATATCAATCAGCCCCGGCGTTTGTTTTGATAAGAAATATTTAATGCTGTTTTCGATAAGCAGATAATGTTGTTCCGGTATGTCTTTTGAAAATCTGAGAAAAATAGGCATAATCATTATAACCGACTTCCTCTGATATTTCATACATTTTCTTGTCACTGTGACTTAAAAGATACTTTGCTTTTTCTATGCGCAGGTTTGTCACATAATCAATGAAGGTGACGTTCATTTCTTTTTTAAACAAGTCACACAGATAATTTTTACTGATATGAATGGCATTGGCAACATCAGTGAGGCTGATATTTTCATTATAATGATCGTTAATATATTTGACCGCGGAGAGTATGATTTTGGATGATGATTTCATTTCCTGGCCTTCAATCAGTGCTGAAAGTTTCATTGCTTTTTCATAAATCAGGTTTTTCTGCTGTGCTGTACCCGGATAGTAAGCTGATAAATATCCGATGTTTAAAATATCGGGTGTTATAAATATTTCAAGTGACTGGTATTTCGTCTGAATATGGGCCATTTTTAATAAAATCATTAAAGTGATACTTGCGCCGAAATCTTTATAAAGGGCAATCACCGGCTGGTCAAAAATCTGATCCAGAAGCTGTTTTATTTTTCCTGAATCATGGGTGGATATGGCAACGATAAAGTTTTCAATATCCGATGACGGAATATGCAGATCCGCATTTTCCGGGTAAATTGAATGAATCTGATCTCTGTGATGGGTACGGTTTTTATGATTGGTCAATATACCGTCATCACATTCTGTCACGGCAATATTTAACTGAGTGACACCCCGGTGGATATCGCTGACACCTGTAAGCAGATGAATATTCTGATTTTCCTTTTGATTTGCAAAATCCATAATCCGGTAATTAATATCTTCGTCTGAGATAATGACGTCTTTAAAATCATACATTAAAAAGTATAAATATTCATCTGAGTAAAACTCTTCAATTGAAGCAATATCCGAGAAAGTATGTATAAATTCAGTGATGATTTTTTCAATGGCTGACATATAATCATCTTTAACGTTGATTTCGTAAATAACAAATTTAACAAGGACGAAAGATGAGTGTTCAAATACAAAACCAAGCTGGTTGTACAGGGTTCTTAGCTGTCCGCCGTCCAGATTCCCGTATGTCAGCAGTTGCTCAAAAAATTTGTTTTTTAAAATAGAGTAATTTAAGCGTGTCGCCTCTTCAAGTTCTGCCGAAATACGGCGTTCATCAAATTTTTTCTGCAGATGTCTGGCTGATTTTAAAAGCATTCCTTCAAAATCCTTTTTCTTTATAGGTTTAAGAAGATAATCGCTGGCTCCGAGGCGGACAGCCATCTGGGCAAATGAAAAGTTATCATGACCGGACAGGATAACGATTTCTGTGTCAGGCAATATTTTCTTTGCTTCCATTGAAAACCGGAGACCATCCATCTGCGGCATTTTTACGTCTGTAATAATTAAATCAGGTTTTGTCTCGGAAAGTTCTTCCAGTGCGGTCAATGGATTAGAATATGCTTTCACAAGATGAAAACCGTAGGATTCCAGATCAAAAACACGTTGTATCCCTTTTAAGACGATAGGTTCATCGTCTACTAATATTAAATTAAACATGATTCATTCCCCCGGATTTATGACTAATTTTATACTAAATAAAAATTTAACAATTTTCAAGAGAAAAAATGGATTTTTTCGCTTTTTATAAAACCTCTGAAAATAATCAATAAAATCATAATATTTTTAACGTGGCACGATTTTACGTCATGATTTAATGTAGATTTTCAATAATTTAAGAAATTACATCAATATTTATTTCAGAAAAACAATGTTAAGATTATGACTAAAGAAAAGCAAACGAAATTTAAACAAAATTCAAACGGAGGCGTAGAAAATGAAAAAAGACAATCGAAATTCTGTAGTGGACTTTGGCTTTCACGGGTGGTTTACAATCATCTACATGCTGTTAATGTTCTGGTTTTATGTCGGAATGATTAATGACGGAAGCAATAATATTGCCGGAGACATTGCAGCGCGTATGCTTGGCAGCGCGGACAAAGCAGGACAGATTTCAACATGTAACTCAATCGCAGGTATTCTTGGTGTGCTGTTATTTATTGTGATCGGTGTGATCAACCGTAAAATCGGTTCAAGATATATGTCAGGTATTAACTGCATTATTGCAGGGCTTACATATATCGGTGTATTAAATGCTCCGAATACAATTGTTTATACAATAATGATGGCAATCACATGCGGTACAATCATGTCAGCCGGTTATCTTTGCGGCGGCGTACTTGTTGCAAACTGGTTCCCTAAGAAAAAAGGTATTGTTATGGGGTATACGACAATGGGCCACAATCTGGCCACAGCGCTTTTTGTGCCGTTGATTCTTTTCCTTGTAGGAAAATTTGGCGTTCAGAATGCGTGCTATCCGATTTCAATTGCATGTATTGTACTTGGTATTATCGGACTTATTGTGATCAGAGATACACCATTTGAAAGAAATATGTTTCCTGATAATGTATCCAAAGAAGTTTATGCCGAAAGCTATGATACAAAAGACGACAAAGCAGGTGCTGATAAAGACGGCGGATGGACGATCGGAAAACTGCTTAAAAATGATCAGGTATGGGTTTGTGCCCTTACAACAGGTATTTTCCAGATTTGTTCTGTAGGTACAATGTCACAGATGATTAACCGTACAACCAATGGTTTTGGATTTTCTATCGGTGTAGCCGCATCAATTATGTCCGTATGCGCGGTTGTCGGTGTCATCGGTTCATTTTTAATCGGTGTGCTTGACCAGAAAATCGGTACAAAACGCGCAATGGTCGTATTTGGATGCTGGTATGCAATCGCACTTTTGTGTAACTTTACAAATACAAAAGCAGGTTTCTGGATCTCTGTTATTATGATCGGTATCGGTATCGGCGGCAGTGCAAACTTTACAACATCTTTACCGACATCTGTTTTCGGACGCCAGGGCTTTGACAAAGTAAATGCTGTGTTATTCCCGATTCAGGGTATTATTACTGCACTTACATTTGCAATCAATGGTGCCGTAATGACAATGACCGGCGGCAATGTCCGTTATGCTTATTTGATTGACGCATGCCTTGCCTTAATCAATGTTTTAGTGATTATTATTTTTGTCAAAGATCATAAATATAACAAAGACTGGCAGGCAGAGCAGGTGGCCGGAGATAACAAGTCAAAGAAAGTATCCGGCAGGTTTGTAGAAGAACCTTCTGCTATATAAACGTTTATATTAACTTTACGGTATAGAGCCAACCTCAGGAATGCTTCTTATTTAGTAGGTTCGGTTCATATCGATAAACATTTTGGATGTTAAGTTCATATTGATCAAATGCGACCTGTACTTTTATTTTTTGATATTGTAAAATAAAGGTACAGGTCGTTTTTTATTTGATTTGGCGGATACATTCAATTGTTTGATTTGACGGATATGCCGAATTGATGAAATGTAAAGCATTTCGGAGGTTGGCTCCGAATAGTAACGGCATTTTTAATATTAACTTTGAATAGTTACGTTTTTTGAAGGAAAGTAAATGATGAGACACAAACTTCGGGAAAAATTTAAAGAATTTAAAAACACGATGTCTTTTAGCAAGAGACTTTTTGCTTCATTTTTTGCGGTTATGATACCTCTGCTTGTTGTTATTTCAGTATTTTTTTATATTTTTATGAATAAAAGCTCAAAAGACAGCACAGCCAATATGATGCTCCAGGTACTTGAACAGACAAAGGGGCGGGTGGAGTACATTTTTTCTGAAACAGAATATTTGTCCAGAAATATCATTTATGATGAAGATGTCCAGAAGATGCTTAAAGAAGCCGCTGATGGCAATGCTTATCCTGAGGAACAGGATGTCAAGTATTTCATTAACAGCTTTATTGTCAACCGTGAATATATGGACAGTGTTGTCCTTCTGAGTCATGATAATACTGTATTTTCCACAGAGAAAGCGACAACAAGTGTCAGCAGTATGGAAAATATGAAGAAAAAATGGTGGTTTTCGTATTTGGATGACTCGAATCAGCCGTTTCAGTGGTTTACATCGGCAAAGGATGAACAGAAGCAGGAAAAGTATCCGAAATCAATGATGCTTACAAGAATTATCCGGAGTACAGATGATTATAAGACACCGCTCGGGCGAATGATGATTTATCTGAATGAGGCATATGTGGAGGATATATGGTCCGATATTCAGTGGGGAAAAACGCTGAATGTATGGGTGCTGGATGAAAATCAGGAGATTTTATGTCAGAATGTTCAGGATAAAGATTATTTTGAATGTCTGAGGTCAGTCTATGATTCTGAAAATTTTGACAGAAATAAAAAAATATACAGTGAAGTTATTAAATATGAAGGAAAGTCATATGTTGCAGGTGCTGAAAAGTTTGACAATCATCAGTGGTCAATCATTATGATTGTTCCTCTTGCTGAAGTGGCACAAAACAGGAGCATGATCTATTTTCAGATCTGTATTATGATTCTTATGACACTTCTGATCATTGTTATTGCCGGATTTGTTATTTCAAGAAATGTATCCCGTCCGGTGGAATGTATATCGGAAATTATGGACAGTTATCATGATCACAGAGATGAGGAAGCAGATTACGATAAGTCCCACTGGCAGAAAGTCATCCGGACGTTTGAGATGCGCAATGATGAAATAGGGAAGATTTACAGGTCCTACGAACAGATGGTGCAGCGTGTCGATTATATGATTAAAGAAATGTATGTTAAGGATCTTGAAAAGAAAGATGCGGAGCTGGCATTGATGCAGTCTCAGATTAACCCTCATTTTCTGTATAATACACTGGATTCAATCAACTGGTTGGCGATGGTCAACGGACAGGATGAAATCAGTGAAATGGTTACAGCCCTTTCTGACACATTCAGACTGAGCTTAAGGCGCTCAAACAGCCCGTATATAAAAATCAGCCAGGAAATGGAATATATTGACAGCTACATGGTACTGCAAAAAATAAGATTTGAGGACAGACTGCAGTATGTTTCCGTTGTCAGTGATGATGTCAGGGAGCTTTATATGCTCCGTTTTGTCCTTCAGCCAATCATTGAAAATGCGATTAAACACGGCATCAGCAGCAGAGAACAGGGCGGAAAAATCGAAATCAGCTTTGAAATTGACGGGGACAGGCTGATTGTTGATATTGTCAATGACGGCGCGGAAATAGACCTTCAACAGATGGAAAATATATTGTCCTTTGATACAGATACGGATACGTTTTTGAATTTTAAACAGCAGGGCTACGGACTTCAGAATATTAACCGCAGAATAAAGATTGTTCACGGTGTTTCTTATGGTGTCCGGTATTTTGTCATTGACGGAGAAAAAACACTTTGCAGGGTCACACTGCCTGTGATTGAAAAAGATGTGGAGGCAAAGGATTACACAAATAAGTATGCCGGCGGACAAAGTGATGAGGTGTCCGTTAATGATGAAGCCCGGATGGGGGATAATGATGAAATTTAAAAAATCAGTCTTATTTTTAATGACATTGATATTAATCTTTACACAGGCCGGATGTCAGAAGAAAAGTAATGCTTTGGAGGAACCTGCCCAAAAGGAAAAGGTGTCTCTGGAAATATGGAGCTTTTTCGATTATAATACACCCGGAAATCATTATATAAGCTTATGGGAGCAGCTGGCAAAAGAATACGGCTATGAATTAAATGTCAAAGTATTTGCCACAGAAGAGCTTAAGGATAAACTGAGAATTTCTCTGATCTGCGGTGAGCTTCCTGATGTTTTTGAGGTATGGGGCGGATCTTTTTCTGAATTTCTCATCGATGCAGGTGTATGTACACCGGTGGATACATATATTGAAAACTCAGGCATTCCATACAAAGAACAATATGTTTCGCCATATAAAGACGGTGTGCGGTATATCATTCCATGTCTTGTGGATGCTTATGCGGTCAACTATTATAATAAAGCGCTGATGGAAGAAATCGGTCTTGAAATACCAAAAACATGGGATGAACTTGTGGATATGGTGGATAAAGTGAATGCTTATAATGCGGTTATGGGGACAAATATCGTTCCGATCGGTTTTGGCAATAAAGATTCGTGGCTTGGTGAACTGATGTATACGATGATTGTTAACCGGGAAAATCCATATGCTTTTGAACAGCTTGTAAACGGTGAAATAGATTTCGAAGATGAAGTGTTTCGGGATGCCGCGGAAAAAATCACGCTTTTAAGTGAACATCATGCCTTTGCCGATGATTTTCTTCAGACCGGAGAGGTTGAATCAGCGAAACATTTTGTTGACGGGAAGGCTGTGATGATGCCGCATCAGTCTACGATTATGTACTATCTTATGGAAAATATGGGGGAGGATGGCTTTTTTATGGCTCAGTTTCCGGACTGCAGTGACGGAAAATACCCGGATTATACAACGTATCTGATGAATGCCAATCCCCATATGACACCGGGGCTTTGTATTAACCGTTCGACAAAGTATGCTGATGAAGCTGCAAAAGTATGCCTTGAATTTTCAAAACGTGTCAATGAAATTAACTATACACAGTATGGTTATTATAATTATACAAAAGATGATACGCTGAAGCCTCCTGAAAAACTTCCCGAACCTGTGAATAAGTTTCGGGAGATGATCGAGCAACAGCGGCATTTGACGGGTTTCTGGTATTATGAGCTTTCAAAAGAAAGCGCGGATTCATGGAGTAACCTGACTAAAAAACTGTATGCCGGTGTCATTTCTGTGGACACATTTATTGAAGAAGGGAAGAAGTATATCAACCCGGAAAATATGGTTTATTATTAAAAAAAGTATCAAATCGGCTGTAGTCATTAAGCCGGTTTGATACTTTTTTGGGTGGATTATTACTGTAAAATCGGTATATGAAAAAACACCGCCCCCGGTGCTCTTTCGTCATCGAAAACAGTGCTTTAAGTGCGCCTTCAGGGGCTCGAACCCTGGACACCCTGATTAAGAGTCAGGTGCTCTACCAGCTGAGCTAAAAGCGCATATTTATATGTGAAGCCGTTTAGGACATCTGTCCTTCACAGCAAAATCAATTATATATTAGTTTAAAAGAAAAATCAAGTGTTTTTTTAATTTTTTTTACATTTTTTTCAAATTATAAGTTACTGTACTAAGCCATCCTCCAAAATGCTTCATATTTCGTCTGCGTGGCGTATCCGCCAAATATAATTTCATAAAACAATGACTTTTTAATTTAAACGATGACTTTTTAATTTGAAATGTCATATGATAATGTAAGCGTTTTTATCATATTGTTTTGCGGGGAGAATTGACATGTCAGTGAAGCGGATGATTGAAAAAAAGGTGTCTATGGCAGCCTATGATAATATAAAACTTCAAAAAAAAGCCCGGAATCTTTTCACCGCCGTAAAGGACGTTGAAAAAACTCTGGACAGTTTTCAGAAAAAAGGAAAATAATTACGGTCTTTCCCTGTAAGCCACGAGGCGGCAGATCGGGTTGCCCTTTGCTGTGAATTTTTCTTCATATTCTGTCATCACATTGCCTTCGACATATGGGCTGTGATGAAGATCATAAGTATAGTTTTCAAGCTTCCATCCGGCCAGTGTCACCTGCTCCAGGGAAAAGTCAAACAGCGGGCGGTTGTCGGTTTTAAAAGTAACCCTTCCGTCCGGTTTTAAAAACCGGTCATACCGTGCAAAAAATTCTTTTGATGTAAGCCGGCGTTTTGCGTGGCGGTCTTTTGGCCACGGGTCTGAGAAGTTCAGATAGATTTGTGAAATCTCATCCTTCTCAAAAACATCCGCGATGACTTCAGCATCCATACGGATAAACATGATATTACTGCCTTCATAATCTTCGCATTTTTCCAGGGCACGCACAAGAACGCTGGAATATTTTTCAATGCCGATATAATTAATTTCAGGATGCATTTTCGCAAGGGCCATGATAAACTTGCCCTTTCCCATACCGACTTCGATGTGAATCGGGTGGTCATTGCCGAATACTTCATGCCAGCGGCCTTTATATTCCGTTCCTATTTCTATAACACGGTCATTGGCTGCGATTGTTTCTCTTGAACCTTTAACATTTCTTAAACGCATGTAAACCTCCATTTCTGAGACTGCTCATCTTATACGAATATAAATAATCCGTACTCAAAAGTCAAGAACAAAGTGTATTTATTTACAATAGTGCAATCAAGAAGAAAGTGTGTTTATTCACAATGATGGAATCAAGAAGAAAGTTGTATTTATTTACAAAGTTGTGATTATTTACAAAGAAGTATTAATTCATGAAAATATAAGTTTAAGTTATCCACAAAAAAACTTTGCGGAGCCACTGCTTTCCACATTATTCATTGACTTTTTCACAATAATTATTTATCATCATATCATACGGCGCCGGAAAATATTCCGGTGCGATTATATAACATGAAGTGATGAAGGGAAATGTTATGAAATTTATAAAACCTTTTTTATTATCGCTCTGCCTTTGTACGGCATTTCATTCGATGGCCGCGGAGGCAGCTCATTTTTCGCAGACAGCAGCGATGCACCGGCCTTTTGATGTGATGAAGACGGTTTATTCAGATGTTGACGGAGATACATCAGCCGAAGTTACAGATGAGTCTTCAGAAACTGAGGAAACGGAGCCTGTTCCGGTGATTCTTGATACCGATGATGTATCTACTGATGAAATACTGATGTATTCTGATGCGGGTATTGTGATGGATGTCGATACGGGTAAAGTACTTTACTATAAAAATCCTTTTGACATTCATTATCCGGCAAGTTTGACAAAGATCATGACAACACTTGTGGCGCTGGAAAACAGCGCGCTTGATGAAACGGTGACTGTTTCTCAAAATGCGCTGGATCAGATTACATGGGACAGTACGCGTCTTGGTGTTCTTGCCGGACAGGAAATCACAATGGAAGAAGCACTGTATGCAGTGATGGTAACTTCGGCCAATGATATTGCCAATGCGGTGGCTGAACATATTTCCGGGTCTATGGATGAATTTTGCGCATTGATGACCAAACGCGCCAAAGAGCTTGGATGCTATCATACAAATTTTGTGAATCCAAATGGTCTGCATGATGACAATCATTATTCTTCGGCTTATGATATTGCCATGATGGCCCGCGCAGCCCTTGCAGACGAAAATTTTAGAACAATTGCTTCAGCAAATACTTATACATATACCTCTGAGATTTTAAGGACAGAAGAAGAACAGAAGCGGCTTGAGAAAGAAAATGACGGTGAAATCGGTCCGTATGTACTGTATAACCACCATAAAATTATTAACGGAATGATTCCTTATGAATATGTCTATGGCGGAAAAACAGGCTACACTAAGGAAGCAAGATTTACACTGGCAACCTTTGCAAAGAAAGATGATGTCAATTTAATCTGTGTTATGATGGATTGTCCGGGAAAGAAGGACTATATTTATACAGATACGACGACGGCACTGGATCACTGTTTCGACCGCTATGAAGCACTGGCGGGCAGCAGCAGGTTAAGCGCTGTCAATATGTCGCGTCCGGAGATTTATTCACTCATACCGGATGCCAATACAATCACGCTGCCTGAAGCTGTGCCGAATGCTGAAGTCAGCCGTGTGACATTAAGCAATTATCAGTTGTCAAATTTCATGATTTACAGAGATACTTTAACTGCTGCGGAAGAAGACGATGCGGGAAGTCTTGAAAAATCTTTCGCACAGAAAGCTTCCGAGCTGATCGATTTTTCCGGACCGGATAAAAAGTCTGTAGAAGCATATATTGCAGGCATTGCGATTATTGCTGTCTGTGTGGTTTTTCTTATGCTGATCATACAGCAGCTGGTGAAAATCATTAAACGTAAACGCCGGCGTATCCGGTATAATCAATTAAAACGAAGACGTCTTGCCAGTGAAGCTGAAGAAAAAGTATCGCAGAATACAGAAATCAAGGATGGGGAAGGACAGGAACCCGCAGGGAAAGAGCGGGAAACAGAAGATAAAAAATAAAAAGAAATATACCCCGGATTGACAGCCTTCGCTGTGTCGCTGTCAATCTAGGGTATGATTATTTTTACTGCTTTTTTTACAGATTCGATATGTACAGGCAATTGTCCGTACCGTTCTTTATCAAAATCGATGGTCAGCGGCTGACCTGATTCCTGTGAAACATCCAGTGATTTTGTTCTGAAGTAAGTAATTCCGGGGGCGTTGAGATGGTCTCCCTGCATGAATTTGATAAACAGTCCCGGAATATTGATGAGATCTATCTTTTCTATAATCAATATGTCAAGATAGCCGTCGGTCATCATCTTTGTAACATCACCGTTTTTATTGCCGTATAGGCTTCCGGAATTTCTTGCAACGAAAAGTGCGGTTTCTTTAACTTCATTAAATTCTTTTGATGAAAACTTAAGTTTTACAGTTTTCATTTTCTGTTTTGGCATGGACTTCGCGCCTTCTATGAAATATGCCATTTTTCCGAAGACTGCTTTGCTCTGTACGGAAGTTTCAAAAGCATTGCCTGCCAGCGTACCGCAGGCTGCAGAATTTACAAAATACTTATCATTAATTTTTCCGACATCAATAGATATCGTTTTCATTTTCATGCACATTTTGCAAAAACTGTCTCTGTCATTGGCAAGATTTAAAAGGCTTGCAAAACTGTTGGCCGTTCCGGAAGAAATGACAGCAACCGGCGTTTCATTGCAGCCGCGGATGACACCATTGATGACATCATGGACGGTACCGTCACCGCCGACAGCAGTCACAAAATCATATTCGCCTTTCTGCATTTTCATAGCCTCAATCATTGCGTCATTTTCCTTGTGTGTATAAGCGACATCGACATGATTGACGACCTGATTAAGAATCAGACATCCGATAATACTTTCAATCTGATACAGTACATCCTGTTTTCCGACAGCGGCATTGATAATAAACTTTGCTTTTTTCATACATCCTCACATCCTTTATGGCGCTTTTCGCGCCGTTTGGCGATGACCTCCTTCTTAATTCTGTAAATCTCCTGTATCATTTCTTCATTGGCCGGGCGCAGTGTCTTTACTGCGATAATTTTTCCGTCATCCATGCGTTTTAGTTTGATTTTTCCGCGGATATAACCGTGTTCACTGCAATAGGCCAGACAATAATAGTTTTTTGTTTTTGAAGAAAACCACCGGATTTTCTTTGGTGCGGTTTTGCCGCACTTAAAGCATCTTGTTGCTTTAACTTCACGGTCCTCCAGCGCAAATTCCTTTGTTTTGTAGCCTCTGGAAATATATTTGTAATAGTGGTCGTAGGTCAGATGAATTTCTTCTTTTTTCCACTGAGGATACTGGTAGTAATCTACGGTATAGTTCTTCTCTGCCAGAGATAAATCCATCCGGGCAAATATCTGCGCCGTATACGCCGCGTCATTGACGGCTCTGTGAAAATCACCGCTGCTTTTTATATTAAAATATTCAGCTGCGTGTTCCAGTGAGCTTGTCAGATGTCTGTCATCATAAAAAAGCCTGAAGATTTTCTGAATATTATAGTATTTCACAGGTCCCTCCAGAAAATCCAGCATTTTGTAATAGGTTAAATTTCTCTGAAACTCTGTCAAATCCATATTGCCCCATGTGCAAAAAAGGTAATCTTCGCCGCACCAGAATAAGAAGTCCATGGCCGCATCTTCAAAATCCTGTCCCTGTGCCAGTTCTTCTTCTGTAATTTTCGTCAATTCTTTTGTTTTAAAATGCAGTTCCGGATAAATTTTCGGCCGGATGATCTGACTGAAGGAGTCTGTGATCTGACGGTTTTCATCCAGTTTAACTGCGCCGATTTCAATAATTTCAAATGGAATACCGGGCTTTGATTTTTCTTTAACCGGACTCTGATTCCATTCAAAATCCAAAACAATATAATTCATGAAAATACCTGCTTTCATCAAGATTACCTGCATAGCAATCTGTATATCACTGAAATTAACGCAATCCGGTCAGTATACTCGTTTGCACTTGCACGTTCATTCTGCAGATCACTGAGATTAAGGCGATCCGGTCAGTATACCGGTGCACTTATACGTTCATTTTTGGTCTGATCACGTAAAATATGAACGTTACATTACACTCGTTTGCCGAAATGGTTTTAAACACACAGAAAGCTGCTGTATAAATGAAATGACCCATATATACAGCGGCTCCCCCATAAAGCTTTATGCCCGGACACTTCCGGTTTTTAAATGCGATTATAATTTCGAATAGCCATAGCTGTTGACGATAGCCTCGATTTTCTGATGTGCTTTACACATCGGACAGTCGTGGCTGCTGTATGCCTTGTACTCAGGCAGCTCTTCAGCTGTGAAAATTGTGTTGATCTCAATATTGTGAATCATCTTCGCAGCACTGAAAATCGCTGAAATACCGCAGACACGGCCTTCATAATACTCTATACATTCAACGGCACGGTCGATTGTCCTTCCTGTTGTTGCGGAAGCAACAAGGAGAAGAACCTGCATATTTTTAATCATACGCTGTGTATTATCACGGAAAATCATCTGTCCCATCTGATTAAATTCCGGTGTGACAACAGAAATATTTTTTCCGCTGTTTATGGATAATGCTGAATTGTCGGAAAGAATTTCTGCCATAAAGGCACCGATCATTTCTGTGCCGTCCATACATATAATTGTATCGATGGATGTATTTGTCACATACTTTGATGCCAGCTCTTTGGCTGTCTCACGGGCATTGTTATGACGGCATTTAACCGTTGACATATCAATATAAATATTGATATGAGAATGGCTTGTCGCAAAATGTCCTTCCGCAATTTTAATTCTCGCTTTCGGATTTCTTTTTGAACGTATGTCTTTGAGTCTCGTTTCCATCTGGAATCCCCCTTTAACCTCGCTTCAATATGAATCATGGGGCCAAAAGTTCTGACCCCGATATCTTTATAACATTTTACCATAATGTTTCTGAAAAGTATAGAAAAATGTGAGGGAATGGATTTTGGAATGAATTAAATGAACTTAAAAGCAGGGTGTGTACTGTAACCGTCTTTTCAGAAATACGGAAATGGAGTAAAATCTGTTATTGCTTTTTTTATCAAAACAAAGTATAATTGTTGCAGTGTCCTCTTAGTTTAACGGATAAAACAAGCGCCTCCTAAGCGCTAGCTGTGGGTTCGATTCCCGCAGGGGACGGTTACTAAAAAAGCGGTAATGATTAGCAGAAAATGCTAT
>JALEHN010000099.1 GCA_022770525.1 Clostridiales bacterium | reverse complement strand
ATCAAACAGGATCGACATTACCACTGCCTATGACAAGATTAACACCTTATCGCTTAATTAGCAAGCGTTTTTATTATCCCAATGCGCCTCCATGTAAGCAGTGATACCCGATAATACTGACTTTACATGGAGGATTTATTATGTACGAAAAATATTTATTACAACTTGAGGAAGCCGGAAAAATCCGTAACCTTAAAGAACGTTCTATTGAATGCTACAAAAACTATGTTTCTTATTTCCTTAACTACATGGGAAAGAACCCGGAAGAACTTACCTGCCAGGATGTCAGGGGATTTCTTCTTGCCAGGAAAGACGATGGACTGAAAGCAACCACGCTTAATCTTTATAATTCTGCCATCCGTTTTTTCTATCGGAATGTACTTCATGTCCTGTGGGATGATATCACTGTTCCACGCATGATGATAGAGCACAAGCTCCCTACCGTACTTTCTGTCGATGAAGTAGACCGGCTTCTTGATGCTACGGATGACCTGAAATATAAGGCCATGTTTGCCACCATGTATTCTTCCGGAATGCGTGTCTCCGAAGTGATCCATCTTCACTATGATGATATTTCCCGCACTAATATGCAGATCTTATTACGATACTGGATATATAACACAACAAATAGAAATATCAATACGATATAAGTAGCCTCCAAAATCACGCCTCCCTTAAATTCCGGATAGATGTATAGTCACGATTGTCTATTACTGAATACCTTCGTTCGCTTCTATCATCAAGAGATTTTATTCCCGGCTTTAGAGTATCTTATAGCTTCCTTGCAATATACTGACTGGTTGACAATCCAGATCATACAAACAACAAGAGAAGGTAAAAATCCTATTTTGAAAATAAGTGCACAGACGGCAAGTACTATAGCAAGAATAGTGCAAACTGTATTCGTTGTACTGTATGCCTTAAATGCACACTTTCCAATCATAATCTTTTCAGCCTCATCGCAGCTATCCAGCCATTTCTTTTGGAACTTTGTATCATAGACGGAGACAGTTTTTTCGGGATTTGTTCTCTTTGCGGCATCCACGCATTTTTGCTGAATAATAATCGACTCAATCAGAATACCGAAGAAAGCTGCTAGCCCCACAGAAAATGACAAAGTATTTTTCCGGTTTTCAAAAGCAGCAAAACCGCCGGAATACGATGCAGCTATAAGAAAATAAGAAATAATAAGGGCGGCACTCGTAAGCCAAATGATGATGGAGATTTTTTCATCAACAGCGTCGGATACATCTTCATTTTCACCGTCCCATTCGGAGAGCAACGTTTTTACATTACCATGATGAGGATAAATTTCGGCATGGCCTTTCGATTTGCTTTCTTGATTTCATCATTATCCATTTTCTTCTTCCTCCTGTAAATAGAAAACATCTTCTACCGTGACGCCGCATACTTTGGCAATCGTCAGGGCAAGGGTGACAGACGGCGAATAGTCGCCGCGTTCAATCAGGCTGATTGTCTGCCTTGAAACGCCGCATAAGCGCCCCATTTCCTGTTGATTGACATTCAGTGCGGCTCTGCGTTCTTTCAAACGATTTCGCAATATCATACAGCACCTCCAAATGACAATCTTCTTTGTCTTATTGACAACTATATTTGTCATTTTGCATTATACTCTTGTCAAACCGCTTTGTCAAGCTGAATTGAATCTCAAAGATAATAAAAAAAAGTGAAGATACTATTTAATAAGGTATCCTCACTCTTTTCTATTGTTAGATTCGTATATACGAATCAGCTATTTCCGACCTGATTTTTTGTTGCTCATCAAACCATCGTCTCATTTCCTGATATTTTAAAAGCTTTCTCTGAAAATCTGTTCAATTTCATCTGCATCAAGCACCTTATAGCCACCAGGCATAATCAACGTACCATTCACAAGATCTCCAATCATGTCCTCTGTTGCTCCAAGTTCCGTAATATTCATGACAAGCCCCAATTCCTTCATCCAGTTTTCCATTGCAGTAAGGCCTTCAGATGCAATCTGTTCATCTGGCTTCCCTGTCGCATCAACCTCCCATACATTCTTTGCAAACCGCACAAACTTCGCAAGTCCATAAGGCATAATATGTTTATAATATGGTAAAGAAACTGCAGCTAATGTCATACCATGTGTTGCATCCGTACAAGCGCCCACAGACTGACCAAGCATATGCACCATCCAATCTGTTGACTTTGCCTTGGCAACCAATGTGTTCAGAGCCCAGGTCGCAGACCACATGATATTACTCCTTGCTTCATAATCCTGTGGATTTTTATTTGCTATGCGGCTTGAATGTATGACGGACTTCATCAGTCCTTCACTGATGTAATCACTCGTATTATCATCTTCTCCTGAAAAATACTGTTCGCATATATGGTTGAAGATATCATAAATTCCAGAAACCATCTGATAATGAGGAATCGTCAATGTATATTGGGGATTCATAATTGAAAATTTAGGCATAATCTTTTCGTCTGCAAACACATGACCTATCTTCAGTTTTTCCTCACGATTGGTGATCACTGCTCCGGCGTTCATCTCCGAACCAGTCCCAACCATTGTCAGCACACAGCCTATGGGTACAATCTCACACGAAGGTTCCTCAAATTTTATATAATATTTTTCCCAAGGGTCTTCCTCACAATGAACAGATACAGAAACCGCCTTGGCATAATCACATACAGAACCGCCGCCAACAGCAAGCAAAAGATCCGCTTTATGATTTCTTGCTGTCGATACACCTTCATACAATTTTTCAAGGGTGGGATTTGGCATTACGCCTTCAATCTCTGCCACATTCTTTTCCTCTTCTTTGAGGATAGCCATGACTTCATCATAAATTCCATTTTTTTTAATAGAACCGCCGCCGTATATAAGTACGATATTCTTTCCGTATTTTTTCAGTTCCGTACTCAAATTAAAAAGAGAATCCTCACCAAAATACAACCTTGTCGGATTACAATAAGTAAAATTTCCTAACATCATTTTCTCCTTTCACTTTACACAAAGTCATTTCTTTGTTATTCTATTCATATACTAATACCTGAACCTGACTTTAGGTCAAGTGTTTTTTTTAATTTTTCTCAAGGAGGATTCCATGTATACAATTGGTCAGATTTCAAAATTGTTTAATATACCTATTTCAACACTCAGATACTATGACAAAGAAGTACTTTTCCCAAATATGACACGTTCTTCGGGTATCCGCAGATTTTCAGAAACAGAAATAGATGTAAATACCGATGACTTAGAGCATTCTGCACGGTCATTTAGAGCAGACCTTCCGCTGGTTTAGAGCAGCCTTTCCGCTCTGTTGAGCACTCCGATTTATATATCCTATAATGAGTTTGGCACACATTTGTGTGACTATCTTTATAGGAGGTCGATAACCATGGTTGATTATCAGAAATTTTGAGGTTGAAAAGCCTCAACTACAGTCAAACCGATATCGCTGCCAGTGTCCACAGCTCCCGCAATACGATTCCGGAAGTTCTTAGTATTGCCAGTGCTTTACAAATTCAGTGGCCATTAGATGACGATGTCACAAACCGCGTACTGGAATCTATTCTTTATCCGGACAGACACAAAAAGGATGAAGAACGCTTGATTCCTGATTATCCCCGCATTCACCGGGAACTTGCTAAAAAGGGTGTGACTCTTTCACTTCTCTGGACAGAATACTGTATGGAAGCAAGGAACGCAGGTAAAACGCCATACATGAGTACCCAGTTCAATGATAATTATCATAAATGGGCACGTGTTTCCAAAGCTACTATGCGTATTCAGCATAAGCCTGGTGACACAATGGAGGTCGATTGGGCAGGTGCTACCATTGATATTTATGATTCGGTAACCGGCGAAGTTACACCGGCATATCTGTTTGTTGCTGTATTATCCTGCAGTTGCTATGTGTATGCTGAAATCTGTATTAACATGAAATCAGATACGTTCATTAACTGCCATGTACATGCTTATGAATACTTTGG
>JALEHN010000098.1 GCA_022770525.1 Clostridiales bacterium | reverse complement strand
AAAATCCACCCGAAGGTCTCAGTCAAGGTGCTTCGTTCGACTTGCATGTGTTAAGCACGCCGCCAGCGTTCATCCTGAGCCAGGATCAAACTCTCATGTTAAAGTTTTGATTCTAACCAGAACGACTAACTAGCATTTGTTATTCATTCCCGTTATTTTTACTTGGTTTTTGTTCTTAAAAATTCTCTCTTTAGAATTTTCGGGATTGTGTTATTATTCAATTATCAATGATCTTTTTCTTTGTTGACTTTATGTCGTGCAACTTTTATATCATATCACACTTGATTTTGTTTGTCAACATCTTTTTTTCAAGTTTTTTAAACTTTTTTTGTTTTGCCGTTTCGTTCACCGAAGCAGCTTAGATAGAATATCATATCTTCTATCATTTGTCAACAACTTTTTTCATTTTTTTCAAAATCTTTTAATCTGTTGTCCCACTCCCTCAGAGCAGCTTCGATAGAATATCACATTTTCTATCATCTGTCAACATCTTTTTTTCAAGTTTTTCAACTTTCATTCGACATTAACTTCCTTTTTCAAGGAGCGGAGAAAGAGGGATTTGAACCCTCGCGCCGCGTAAACGACCTACACCCTTAGCAGGGGCGCCTCTTCGGCCTCTTGAGTATTTCTCCGAACTGATAAAAATTATGAATTTTTACCGCACTTTTTCAGCGCAGTATTCATTATATCTGAAGACAGCATTTTTGTCAATGCCCTTTTTCATTTTTTTTAAAACTATTTTATCTTAATTTCACACTACTATATATAGTCATATTTTTTCATTATATACTATATATATGTCTATTATTTTCTCCGGAGATTTCGCAGTGCGTGCACGGCTGCCACGCCCAGTATCCTGCATACTCACAACGGGACAGCCATACTTCAAATTGTATAACTATTCAGATTCAGTTATCAAATTTTACGATAGGCCTTAACGACATCTTCATATAGATTATGACCTTCTTTATCTATAACAACAATTGCCGGAAATTTTTCCACCTTCATCTCACGTATTGCTTCTGCACCAAGATCATCATAAGCGATAACCTTTGATGACTTAATTGCTTTTGAAAGCAGCGCTCCCGCACCGCCTACCGCAGCAAAATATACACAGCCGTTGCGCATGATCGCTTCTTTAACAGAATCACTTCTTTTTCCCTTTCCGATCATTCCTTTTAAACCATGATCCATCAATAACGGGGCATATTTATCCATCCTGCTGCTCGTCGTAGGTCCTGCTGAACCAATCGGCCGTCCCTCTCTTGCCGGTGACGGTCCCATATAATATACGACCTGGTTTTCCAGAGGCATCGGTATTTCCTCCTGTTTATTCATTGCATCATACATTCTTTGATGCGCTGCGTCTCTTGCCGAATAAATTGTCCCTGTTATGTAAACATAATCACCGGCTTTCAGTTCTGAAACTTCTTCCTCAACCAATGGTGCACTAATATCTTTTGTCATTTTCCCACTCTCCTCTTTATACATAGATTTAAAATACCGATCATCCACAGACAACAGTCTTTCTTTTTGTTATGTAATCAGATAACTCTGACTGCATGTCTATTAACATGACAGCATATATTAACAGCAACCGGTAAACCTGCAATATGTGTCGGATAAGTTTCTATATTGACAGCCAGAGCTGTAACTGTTCCTCCGAGACCACCCGGTCCTATGCCCAGTTTATTAATTTTTTCAAGCATTTCTTCTTCCATTGCTCTGACATAAGGAATATCTGAATGCAGATCGACCGGTCGTGTAAGTGCATGCTTTGCCATCAGAGCGCATTTCTCAAAATCACCGCCGACACCGACACCGACCACAAGCGGTGGACAGGCATTCGGTCCTGCTGCATCAACTGTATCCAAAATTACCTTTTTAACGCCTTCAATGCCATCAGAAGGTTTTAACATAACCACGCGGCTCATATTCTCACTGCCGAAACCTTTCGGCGCCAGTGTTATTTTAACCCTATCCCCCGGTACAATGCTGTAATGAACAATCGCCGGTGTGTTATCCTTTGTATTTACCCTGTCAATAGGATCTCTGACTACAGATTTCCGAAGAAAACCTTCCGTATACCCTCTGCGCACGCCTTCATTAATTGCATTCTCAAGACTTCCGCCGGTAAAATGGACTTCCTGCCCTATTTCCATAAATACAATTGCCATTCCTGTGTCCTGACAGATTGGAATCATATCACTGGCTGCAATTTCAAGATTCTCTTCTAATGATCTTAATATCTGACATCCCAATTCTGATTTTTCAGTTTTTACTGCATGTTCCAATGCAGCTTTCATATCATCTGATAAAAAATGTGTTGCCTCTATGCACATTTCCTTGATTAATTCTGTTATTTGTCCACAATTAATGTCTTTCATCCACAATTTCCTTTCCCAATCCATGTATAACTTCACGAAGCGTTATTGATTTTATCATATGGCCCTATTTTACATGATTTTTCTTTTGAAAACAACAGATTTCCATAACGAGAATAACACCAAGCGGTCCCAGTATGATACCTGAAATTCCAAACAGCTTTATACCTGCAAAAGTTGCCATCAGCATATAAAATTCATTGATACCGAGGCTGTTTCCCATAAGTCTCGCCTCAAGAATTTCCCTTGTAAATGCACACAATCCGTATACGATAAACAAAATAACCGACATTTTATACTTTCCGAAAAACAGACCTATAACAGCCCATGGCACAAGAACAGTCCCGCTGCCGATAACCGGCAGTGCATCCATGACACCGATAAAAATACCGATCAATACTGCATACGGGATTTTTGCCAGTATTAATCCCATACTGCAAATAGCAGAAATAACAATAATAATCAGTATCTGAGATTTTATAAAACATCCGATAACCGCCCACACTTTTTCTGAAATTTCCGATATTTCCGCAGAAAAATCACTTTTTCTAATCTGGCGGTCAATCCGCGCCTTATTTTTGATCAATAAAATCGCACCAATCATGGCCACCATAATAATCACCAAAAATACAGCAATACTTTTAAACACAGGAACTGCCCTGTCCGTCAATAGATCCACAATCTGTATGTGGGCATTCTCACCTATTTTTGTGCTGAACCGGTCAATCCACTGATAAACCATATCTGCGTCACATTTAAAAACATGTCCGATCCTACTGCATATTCTCAGAAACAGATTTTGAACAGCCTGCCAAATATACTCAATATTTTTTATAACTGCAATCATCTGTCCGATTAAATATTTACCGATAAAATATACTCCGACTGCCAACACAGCTGCTGCAGAAAAAATGA
The DNA here is from genome assembly GCA_022770525.1 of Clostridiales bacterium. Classification (GTDB taxonomy): domain Bacteria; phylum Bacillota; class Clostridia; order Lachnospirales; family Lachnospiraceae; genus CAKRHR01. The sequence goes on along the minus strand of JALEHN010000098.1, from coordinate 358 downwards.
TTGCTGCCGCTGTCATACCGACAGGAATTCCTGTCTTTTTTCGTACAAAAACAGTCATCGGATACAGCCACCGGCATATGCCGTAAGCTAAAATAAACGGTGCAATGATTGGAAGCATATATTTAAAAACAACATATACCCCCAAAGACACTGCACCGACTTTTGCAATCACCAGAAATTTATTTTTTCTGCTTTGGTTCATCGCACACTCTCCTGAAATCTGATACATTCAGTATGTGCTTTTTTATCAATAATATGTAACTGTTCAGAGCCAGGCAAAATTTCATAAAACAGTCGTAAAATGCCTGCATTTTTAAGACTGTTTTTGAAATTTTATTTGGCGGATACGCCACACCGA
>JALEHN010000062.1 GCA_022770525.1 Clostridiales bacterium | reverse complement strand
AGTCTTTTAAAATTCCTATTGCAGGTTCCACTTTCCCAATATCGCTGGTGGAGCCCATAATGACAGCAACTCTCATGTTTTCTCTCCTGTTAGAACAGCCCTGTAATTTTGCCGTTTTCATCCACATCAATGTGAACCGCTACCGGAACTTTCGGCAATCCCGGCATTGTCATAATATCGCCCGTAAGCGCCACGATAAATCCGGCACCGGCTGATATTTTAAGATTGCGGACCGTCACTTCAAAATCTGTCGGAGCGCCAAGCTTTGTCGGGTCATCTGTTAAGCTGTACTGTGTTTTTGCAACACAGATCGGGCAGTTTCCAAATCCCAGCTTTTCCAGTTCTTTTGCCTGTTTCTGTGCCTGCGGTGTAAGCACTGCGCGTTTTCCGCCATAAATTTTCTGTACAATCTGATTTAATTTATCTTCAATAGAGCCATCCAATGCATAGGAATATGAAAAATCGTCATTTGATTCTTCACAGAGGCGAATCACTTCTTCAGCAAGTTTTTTGCCGCCTTCACCGCCTTTAGCCCATACTTCTGAAAGTGCCACATTGACACCCAGTTCTTTACATTTTGCCTCCACAAGGTCAAGCTCCGCTTTCGTATCTGAAGGAAAAGCATTGATGGCGACCACACACGGAAGGTGATATACATTTTTAATATTGCTTACATGTTTCAAAAGGTTCGGAAGTCCTTTACTCAGTGCTTCCAAATTTTCATGATTAAGATCGGCCTTTGCCACACCGCCGTTGTATTTCAATGCACGGACCGTCGCAACAATGACAACAGCATTTGGTTTAATACCGGCCATACGGCATTTAATATCCAGGAATTTTTCCGCACCGAGATCCGCGCCGAACCCTGCTTCTGTAATTGCATAATCCGCCAGCTTCATTGCCATTCTCGTTGCTGTAACAGAGTTGCAGCCATGGGCGATATTTGCAAATGGTCCGCCGTGAACAATTGCCGGAACTTTTTCCAGTGTCTGAACAAGGTTTGGCTTTAAGGCATCTTTAAGCAGTGCAGCCATAGCCCCTTCCGCATGCAGATCCTTTACCGTTACCGGTTTCTGGTCAGCAATTTTTCCGTAAGTATATCCGATAATGATGCGTGAAAGCCGTTCCTTTAAATCAGTAATGTCTTTGGCAAGGCAAAGCACAGCCATAATTTCAGATGCAACTGTAATATCATATCCGTCTTCACGCGGTGTACCGTTGACCTTGCCTCCAAGACCATCCACAACATAACGAAGCTGACGGTCATTCATATCTACGCAGCGCTTCCATGTGATTTTTCTCGGATCAATATTTAATTCATTGCCCTGATAAATATGATTGTCGATCATCGCTGCCAGAAGATTGTTCGCCGCACCGATTGCATGAAAATCACCTGTAAAATGAAGATTAATATCTTCCATCGGAACGACTTGTGCGTATCCGCCGCCTGCCGCGCCGCCTTTGACACCAAACACCGGTCCCAGTGACGGCTCTCTTAAGGCTGCCATGACATTTTTACCAAGCTTTTGCAAACCATCCGCAAGGCCGATGGTTGTTGTCGTTTTTCCTTCGCCCGCCGGTGTCGGATTGATGGCTGTCACAAGAACTAATTTGCCGTCCTTTTTATCACTTTCTTTCAGTAAATTATAATCAATTTTAGCTTTGTACTTTCCATACTGCTCCAGATACTTTTCATCAATACCTGCTTTTTTCGCGATTTCTGTAATCGGTGCCATTTGGCATTCCTGAGCAATCTCTATATCCGTTTTAAATTCCATATTTATTCCTCCTGCATGATGATCAATTTTCTATATCATAATTCAGCGCCTGCACTGCGCAAACTTCTTATATCATAATTCACTGCCTGCATGACTATAAACTTCCTGCATCATTATAAACTGTAATAATCTTTTGCCGCCTCAAACAGACGCAGATCATAATTTCCCGGTACATTACGGTACAGGCTGTCGCCAATGCGCTCCGAATGCCCCATTTTTCCAAGGATGCGGCCATCCGGGGAAGTAATTCCCTCAACGGCCCAGACAGAACCATTTGGATTGAAGTCTACATCCATTGTCGGAACACCGTTTAAATCCACATACTGTGTCGCAATCTGCCCGTTTGCCGCCAATTTCTTCAGCAGCTTGGTTTCACAAAGGAAACGTCCTTCGCCGTGAGACACAGGCACATTGACAATATCTCCCACCTGCGCTTTGGAAAGCCATGGCGAACGATTAGAGGCAACTCTTGTACGCACAATTTTAGATTGATGACGCCCGATAACATTATAACTCAGTGTCGGACATGTCTCATCAGTATCAATAATTTCCCCGTAAGGCACAAGTCCCAGTTTAATCAGTGCCTGGAAACCATTACAAATACCAAGCATCAGACCATCCCGTTTTTTCAGCAGATCCATCGTGGCTTCACATACTTCCGGATTACGGAAAAATGCTGTGATAAATTTACCTGATCCGTCCGGTTCGTCACCGCCGGAGAATCCGCCCGGTATAAAAATAATCTGGCTGCCTTGTACTGCTTTTGCAAAACGTGATACGGAATCAGCAACGCCCCGGGCAGACTGGTTGTTCACAACGATAATCTCCGGTTTCATTCCTGCTTTCTCTACGGCACGGGCACCGTCATATTCACAGTTTGTACCCGGAAATACCGGAATCAGTACTTTCGGTACCCCTGCACCGGTCTTTGGAACTGCTGTACCGGCTTTTGATACCGCTGTGCCGGCCTTTAGAGCTGCTGTACCGGTCTTTGATACCGCTGTGCCGGCCTTTAAAGCTACTGCACCGGTCTTTGTTTCCCCTGTACCGGTCTTTGATGACGCATATGAAACCGCGGTTGATGCCAGCACAGGCACTTTGGCCTCATCCAATTTTGTTCTGTTTGGATATACGTCTTCAAGTACACCTTCATTTAATGCCAGCAGTTCTGCGATCGGCGCACAGTCATCACCAATGGCAATAAACGGTTCTTTTGTTGTCACACCGATCAGCAAAGCATCTGCCGTATCTTCTGTCAATTCTGCCACGATGGCACCCGGATAAAGAACATCCCACTGAACTTCCGTACCTGCTGCCGCAAAACCGATTTCATTACCGAACGCCATATTCATAACGGCCTCGGCAACGCCGTTTTCAACAGCCCATGCCGCTTTGACTTTGCCGGCTTTATGCAGCGCATAGAATTTCTCCCATGCTGTTTTCTTTTCTCCGGCAGTTTTTCCTTCAAACAGATATACCGGATGTCCCGGTTCTTTAAATTCCGGCGACAAGACTTCGTCTGCCTTAATCGGTGCAATGGCAAAAGAAATCAGTGTCGGAGGCACATCTAAATCAAGAAAAGAACCTGACATCGAGTCCTTGCCGCCGATGGCTGCGGCGCCCAGTTCAATCTGCGCGTCAAATGCACCTAACAGTGCGGCAAGCGGCTTTCCCCATCTGTCTGCTTCCCGGCGAAGCTTTTCAAAAAATTCCTGAAGTGTCAGATACGCTTTCTTATAGTCTGCACCGGCAGCCACCAGTTTAGCCATCGAATGATAGACGGTATTGTAGGCGCCTGTATATGGATCAATGCTTGTCTGATCCGGGTCACATGCCCAGGACATGACACTGGCCTGGTTCGTTTCCTGACCCGGAAGCACCGGAAACAGCGCGGCCATTGCCTGCGCCGGTGTCCGCTGGGTCTTTCCGCCAAACGGCATCAGCACGGAGCCCGAACCGACAGAAGCATCAAACCTCTCCGCCAGACCGCGTCGGGATGCCGACTTAAGACTTCCTGCCATTTCTCTTAATGTTCCATATGTTTTTGCACCAAAGGCCGTACGATCTTTACCGTCAACATAAGCCCGTGCATGCTTTACCGCACCGTTTGTATTCAGAAAATCGCGGCTGAGATCCGCAATCGTCACGCCGTTCCATTCCATGACCATACGGGGTTCTTCTGTAACAACAGCCACACGGTAGGCTTCCAGATTTTCTTTTTCGGCTGCCGCAATCAATTGATCCGCATCTTCCTTAGCCACAACAACCGCCATACGTTCCTGAGATTCGGAAATGGCAAGCTCCGTGCCGTCAAGACCGTCATATTTCTTACGGACAGCGTCAAGGTTGATGCGAAGTCCGTCCGCCAGTTCACCGATGGCCACACTGACACCGCCTGCACCAAAGTCATTGCACCGTTTAATAAGACGTGTCACATCACTGTTTCTGAACAATCTCTGGATCTTACGTTCTTCCGGCGCATTGCCCTTCTGAACTTCAGAAGCCATCGTCGTTAAAGATTTTAAATTATGACTTTTAGAGGATCCGGTTGCGCCGCCGATACCGTCGCGCCCTGTACGTCCGCCAAGTAACACGACCACATCACCCGGTACCGGGCATTCACGGCGAACATTACATGCCGGTGCCGCGCCGACGACTGCACCGCATTCCATATGCTTTGCGATATAGCCTTCATGGTAAATTTCAGCGACATGACCTGTTGCAAGACCGATCTGGTTGCCATAGGAAGAATACCCTGCCGCCGAAGTCTGCGCCAGCTTACGCTGCGGTAATTTTCCTTCCGGAGTTTCATCAAGCGCTGCGCGGGGATCGCCGCATCCAGTCACACGCATAGCCTGATGGACATAGGCGCGTCCCGATAACGGATCCCTGATACAGCCGCCGATACATGTTGCCGCACCGCCAAAAGGCTCAATCTCTGTCGGATGATTGTGTGTTTCATTTTTAAACATCAAAAGCCAGTCCTGTGCTTCACCGTCAACATCTGCAGTGACATGAATGGAGCAGGCATTGATCTCCTCGCTTTCATCAAGTTCAGGCAGCATTCCTCTTTTCTTTAACACTTTCGCCCCAATGGTCGCAATATCCATCAGCGTCTGCGGACGGACAGCGGCCTTTGCTTCGCCGTAAACTTCCACGCGGGCTGCCAGATACCGCTCATAAGCCGCCTGAATCTCTTCATCATGAATCTCAACATTGTCAATATAAGTAGAGAATGTTGTATGACGGCAATGATCAGACCAATATGTATCAACGACACGAATCTCTGTAATCGTCGGATCTCTCTGCGCCTCATCACGGAAATAGGTCTGCAGGAACTTCAAATCATCAATATCCATCGCCAGACCAAGACGCTCTGAAAGCTTTACCAAAGCTTCCTCACTCATGGAAATAAATCCTTCCACCGTTTCAACCATTGTCGGGATATCATATGTCACCTGCAAAGTATCCACGGGCTCCAATGAAGCTTCCCTGGATTCTACCGGATTAATCACATATTTTTTAATTTTTTCAATATCTTTTTTACCAGGCTTTCCCGAAAGTAAATATAATTTTGCCGTGCGGACAGCCGGACGTTCTCCCTGGGTCATCAGCTGGATACACTGGCTGGCGGAATCCGCACGCTGGTCAAACTGACCCGGCAGAGATTCCACGGCAAACACCTCAAAATCGCCTTCCGGACACTGTGCCATTGTATCATCGACCTGGGGTTCTGAAAAAACAGTCTGAACTGCCCTCTGAAAAGCATCCTCATCTAATCCTTCAACATCATAGCGCTGAACAAGACGCAGGTCTGTTAAAGCCGTAATCCCTAACAGCGTGCGTATTTCATTGAGCAAAACGGCAGCTTCCTGACGAAGACCCGGCTTTTTTTCCACATAAATTCGTCTTACCATGATTAAACCTCCTGTGTCATTAACGCTTTCTTTCCAATATCATGGCGCATATATTTGCCTTCAAACTGAATTTTTTCAGCCACGTCATACGCATCTTTTAATGCTTCTTTTAATGCAGGCGCCGCAGCTGTAACACCAAGAACCCTGCCGCCACTGGTAACAAGTTTACCATCCGCCAACTTATCACCGGCATGATAAATCATAACATTAGACGGCATATTTTCCGGTATGATCATCACTTTTCCCTTTTCATAACTTCCCGGATAACCTCCGGACGCTAAAATCACGCAGGCTGCCGCACCGTCATGCCACTCCACTTTAAGTTCTGACAAAGTTTCATTTTCCACCGCCTGCATAATCGTCAGCAAATCCGTCTTTAATAGCGGAAGAACAACCTGTGTCTCCGGATCGCCGAAACGGCAGTTATATTCGATGACTTTCGGACCATTTGGTGTCATCATCAGTCCAAAATAAAGACATCCTTTAAAAGGACATCCTTCCAGACGCATCGCTTCCAACGTCGGAAGAAAAATCGTATCCATACAAATATCCGCCAGTGCCTTTGTATAATACGGATTCGGTGCGATTGTCCCCATGCCGCCCGTATTTAATCCGGTATCACCATCACCGGCTCTTTTATGATCCATAGAAGAAACCATCGGAACAATCGCTTTGCCGTCAGTAAAGGCCAGAACACTGACTTCCGGACCTGTCAAAAATTCTTCGATGACAATCTCATTGCCCGAATCACCAAAAGCCTTATCTTCCATGATTGTTTTCACAGCCTTTTTTGCATCTTCAAAATCCTGTACAATCAATACCCCTTTGCCAAGTGCAAGACCATCGGCCTTTATAACCATCGGAAATTCAGCGGTTTTTAAATATGACAGTGCCTTCTTAGCATCATTAAACACTGCGTATTCAGCAGTGGGAATGCCATATTTTTTCATAAGGTTTTTAGAAAAAACTTTACTTGCCTCGATGCGTGCCGCTTTTTGATCCGGCCCGAAACAGGCTATCCCGATCTCATGAAGCCTGTCTACGCATCCCAGTGCCAGCGGGTCATCCGGTGCCACAACAGCAAAATCAATCCCATGTTCTTTTGCAAATCCCACAATCTTTTCGATATCCTTTGCGCCGATTTCACTGACACATTCAGCATCCGACGCAATACCTCCGTTCCCCGGAAGAGCATAGATCTTTTCCACTTCCGGATTTTCTTTTAATTTTTTAATAATGGCATGCTCTCTTCCGCCGCCGCCAACAACTAAAAGATTCATACGTTATTCTCCTCAGACTCATATTTTTTGTAACTGTTAAAAGCCGGATAAAATCTCTCAAAACCGACTCAAAATACCTGTTTCTATATATGATGATCCTTCTGTCATTTGAAGTGCTATCATTTCAGCAGCTTCCGGCAATAAAACCCATTCTGCCTGTTCCATGACCCTGCGCTGCAAAATTTGCGCAGTATCACCGGGAAGGACCGGAACTGCCTTTTGTAAAAGAATACGGCCGCCATCGGGAATTTCGTTTACGAAATGCACAGTTGCACCGGTAACTTTGACACCCCTCGACAGCGCGGCTTCATGTACTTTTAAACCATACATCCCCCTGCCGCAAAAAGATGGAATCAGAGAAGGATGAACATTAATGATTCTGTTCTCCCACTGTTTCACAAAGACTTCTGATAATATAGATAAAAATCCGGCCAGAATGATAAAATCAATCCGGTATTCTTTTAAATATTGACTTAACGATGCCTCAAACACGCTCTGGGATACCCCTTTTCGCGCAACCGCAATCCCCGGCACACCATGATTGGCCGCCCGCACTAAAGCATAGGCCTTTTCATTGCTTGAGCACACCAGAACAATTTCCCCGTGAGGCATCTTTCCTTCTTCCTGTGCTTTGAATAAAGCTTCTAAATTGGTCCCGCCGCCTGAAACGAAAACGGCAATTCGTGCTTTCTTTAACATAAAATCACCTTTTCATTTCCGGCGATCACCTCGCCAATGATATATGCGTCACAGCCTTCTGACGCCAAAGCCTTCAGAGCGCTGTCTGCAGTGTCACGGCTTACAATCAAAGCCATGCCAACACCCATATTGTAGGTATTATACATATCTCTCTCAGGAATATTTCCTTTGCGCTCAAGCAAATTAAAAATCGGCGGCACTTTAATGGCAGCCTTATTGATTTTCGCAGTAAGGCCATCCGGAATACAGCGCGGAATATTCTCATAAAATCCTCCGCCGGTAATATGGCTTACCCCATGGACTTTGGCCGCATCGATGGCAGCTAAGACAGGTTTCACATAAATCACCGTCGGTGTTAAAAGCGCTTCTCCAAGCGTTTTCCCAAGTTCATCGTAATACTTGTTCAGATCCGCATTTTCAACATCAAACACTTTTCTCACAAGGGAATATCCATTGGAATGACATCCACTGGATGGCAGCGCGATCACAACATCACCGGAAGACATTTCTTTCTGATTGATCACTTTACTTTTATCTACAATGCCAACGGCAAACCCGGCAAGATCATAATCGTCCGCTTTCATCGTCCCCGGATGTTCTGCAGTCTCTCCGCCGATCAGCGCGCATCCGGCCTGAACACATCCTTCTGCCACACCTGATACAAGTGTTGCCACTTTTTCCGGTTCATTTTTTCCAATGGCAATATAATCTAAAAATGCAACCGGTTTCGCGCCGCAGCATACAATATCATTGACACACATTGCCACACAGTCAATACCAACCGTATCGTGTTTATCCATAATCTGGGCGATCCGCTGCTTTGTCCCGACACCATCGGTTCCCATAACCAGTGTAGGCTCTGCCATGTCTTTAATATCCGGGGTAAAAAGGCCCCCAAATCCTCCGATATCAGAAACAACACCGGGAATCATCGTCCGTGCAACGTGTTTTTTCATTAAGCGCACGCCTTCATAACCGGCTTCGATATTGACGCCTGCAGCGGCATAAGAAGCAGAATGTGACTTTTCCATAAACTTTTCCTTTCCTGTCTGTTCACCTTACTAAAACTTTTTTCTCATAACTGTCTGTTCAAATAACTCATCAACAAAATACTGATTGGAATATAAAATAATATTGCCATCAATATCAAAATCGACCTCCTGCATATTTAAAACCGGAGTTCCTTTCGGAATTTCCAGCGCTTCCGATACCGTATCATTTGATAATACAGCATGAAGCTGTGTTAAATCCATATACGCATATATATTGCAGAACTTCTGCAAAAAAAGAAAAATCGGAGGTTCCAGATCCTTAAGTGTGTAATCCCCTTTAACATATCTTTTTTCCAACACATCTTCACAGTAAATCGCAGGCTTGTCATCCGCTGTGCAAATACGGCATATCCGGACAATTTCGCTTCCTTCCGGAATTTTCATTTTTTTTGCAATGAACGCATCCGCCCGTTCATCCTGCATATGTATATGTGACACATTCGGCGTATAACCGCTTTGCCGGATGATATCCATAAACTCCGTCTCCATATCCATACGGTTCTTTACCTGCAATACATGACGGTTGATGATCGTCCCCACACCATGCCTGCGGGTGATATATCCTTCCCTCTCCAATTGCGCCAAAGCATCCCTTAACTGCGTCCGGCTGATGCCAAATGTCTCCGCCAGTACGGTTTCCCGCGGCAGCCTGCCGCATTCAGAAAAACGACCGTCTTTCATCTCCTGCAGCAGCAGCCTGGAGATCGATTTCGAACACTCTTTATCAAATTCAATATCCACAGCAGTCCCCTCCTTAAAAAATAGGTAATACCTTTGCCCGTCAATTATATTATATAAATTTCCAAAATGCAACAAATTTCTTCAAAAAAACCCCTGTAAGACGCATATCCGTCTTACAGGGGTAAATAATATCCGTTATACTTGTCATATTATAAAAGCAATCCGTAACTGTCTAAAGCCGGGCAAAGCATAGTTATGCCGCTCTCATAGAGGAGGTTTGAATACACGCTCAACCTTATCTGCTTCCGGCATCCAAAAGCGCCTGCTTTAATTCATCTTCAATCTTAGCCAGTTCCTCCTGAGCCAAAGCCCTCCTTCTGGAACCTTCTTCATGAATCTGCACGACTTCGTTGATTGACGCGATAATATCCGCATTGATTTTCCTCAGTGTTTCCACATCGACAATGCCTTTTTCAGAAGCCCGCGCCGCGTCAATGGCGCCCTGTTTTAATGTTTCCGCATTTCTTTTTAACATTTCATTGGTCATATCTGTCACAGCACTCTGAGCATCAAGAGCCCGTCTGCTATGTGTAATCCCCAGTGCCAGAACCATCTGGTTTCTCCACAGAGGTATCGTATTTATAATATCCGAACGCAGTTTATCTACCACTTCCTGGTCTGCATCCTGCAAAAGTCTGATCTGAGGTGCCATCTGAATCGACACAAGCCTTGTGGTTTCCAGATCGGAAATCCGCTTTTCAAACCGCTTGCAGGCACTTTCATAATCTCTGTACATCTGTATATCCAGCTGATCACCGGTCTTCTCCGCCTTCGTTCGAAGTTCTAAGCACTTCGTTTTTTTCGCCAGCTCAAGCGCTTTCTTTCCGGCAATAATGTACATCGTCAATTCTTTATAAAACTCCAGATTCATGTCATACATCTGATCAAAAACATATATGTCTTTTGTCAGCTGCTGCTGATGTCTCTGCAGATCCTTTTCAATTTTTTTGATGCTTGCCTCCGCCGATTCATAATTTGAAATCAAATATGCCGCCTTTCTCTTTCCTTTTTGTAAAAGTCCAAAAAGGCCTTTCTTTTCCGGAGCAGTCGTGCTTCCGATTGCTGCACCAAGCTCTCTTAAGCTCACACCGACATCTCCGAACTCTTTTGCCCTGACATTGTTTGTAATGGAAACAGAAAAGGTGGAAATACCCTTCTGTGCATTCGCCCCATAGGAATTCACCATTTTTACGTCTCTGATATCAATCTGCTTTACAAAGGCTTCCACCTGCCTTTTTTCATCTTCACTGAGCTGTGATTCACTGACAGAACCGGCGGATGCTTCCGATTCACTTTTCATATCCGATGCATCCGCGCTTTCTAAAGCCGGTTCCCGGCCAAAAGGATCTTTAAATGTCTTCTCTTCCGGATGAATCGACAATACCGGTGTTTTTATATTTGCAAGTTCCTCGTCCATATCAGGATTGTTATCATAACGATTTTCCATAACATTTACCTTCCTCTTTCAAAATAATATATCCTCCGAATCCGCATCGAATCCGGCATCTGACCGTTTCCTGTGCTTTCACTATAATTTATCGTCCGAATCCGCATCGAATCCGGCATCTGGCCGTTTCCTGCGCTTTCACTATAATTTATCGTCTGAATCCGCATCCAATCCGGCATCTGGCCATATCCTGCGCTTTCACTATAATTTATAATCCGAATCCACAAATCCGTTCTGGCTCATCAGTGACTCCAGTGCTTTTGCCTTCGCCTTGATTTCAATGGACGCAAATTTATAAATTTCATCGGTCTTTTCATTGACCGCCTGTATCAGCTTTTTCACCGCATCAACAATCTCCTGTTCCGTATCTTTTACAATATCCTCACCGACACCGTTGTCCAGATATTCAAGATAGACTTCTGTAAGCTCCAGCGCTTCCGGTATGTAATATTCATAAAACGGTTCCAGATCCGCCTGGTACACAGCCTCAAATTTCTCAGACGCATTTTGAAGCACCGGAATACGCTCTGTCAGCTGTACATATAATTGATTCATTTCTTCCGGCAGCTGACATTTCATAAGGAGCTGTGCCGCAGCAACAAATCCCGGCAATGTTTTCTCTGCCATCGCCTGTTCAAAGGCTTTTATGTCCAGCTTCGGCCGCGGCGGCACTTTCGGAGGCTCCGGCGCCTTCTGCGCCGATGCACTTTGCTGCCCCGAATGTTTTCCCTGCCCCGATACTTTCATCTGACGTGGCTGTCCCGGCATATCCTCCCCGTTAAACACAGCCCATAATACCGCATCATCATTCAGCTGGTCGAAAGGAATTTCTTCATCATATTCCCCGGCCCATACACCGTCATTCATACCGAAACTTCCCGATTTTTCTATATCCAACGGATCTTTAAAAAGTTCCGGGGAGATGACACCGCCCGAACCGGTCTTTGCACCCGGGATTTTAGCAGGTGCCGCCATCACCCAGACACTTTTTGCATCCTCCCAAAAACGCCTGTTTACCATGATGCTTCTCCCTCTTTATAATCTACGCCAAAAAGCGCTTCCATACAATACCCGGAATGCGGGCATAATTCGCAGTTTCTTGAACCTTCCGTTCCCCTCTGTGCATAATAAATGTCTTTGCGTCCTTCCCGGCGCATCATCTGCTCTGCTCTTTTTGCGGCTTCATAAGCTCCCTGATCCGGAAATACCATATTTAAACGATAGTTTGTATACCTGTATTCCCCGAAAGAGGTATAACCCCCTTCACACTCAGGTAACGGCCACCGGATAGCATCATCGATCATCTGCCGTTTTTCAGCCTTTCGGATACCCGGAAACAGTTCAAATACATTTGCCGCAATCTGCTCAACAGAATACTTATCTTTCAAAAGCTCATACAGTGACTGAACTAACCGCACAAGCGCACGATTTTGCTGATATTCGTTTCTGTAAGCCGGACGATTGCCCAGTACATAACTGTATACAAAACGCATCGGGCATAATGCATACGCCAGTTCACTGTCATAAAAATGAAACTTTGGATTTTCCAAAGATATGTATTCTTTCTCAAATCTTTTCTTTGCATCGATTTTTGAAACCGTCATTAAATCAAGCTTTCGCACATGACTTTCTTCAATTTTCGCATCCGACAGCTGATCAAGAAGGGTCACATATGGTGACGGCGCATACATTTTCTCGCCCTGTTTCTGTATCCATGAAATTTCCACGTTATCATTTTTTAAAGCAGCATACGTATAATACCGGTTCGACAATGCTGTTAAATGATTGTTTTCAATCCAGTTTTTTATGTAAATTTTCTTCGTGTTTTGTAAAATGGATTTCAGCCAGGCTTCATCAACCGGCCAGCTGTATTTACCGGCTCCCCCCGGCAATCGGGAGATGTCCGCAAGACAGATATGTACTTTGCTATTTGCGGCAATCGGTGCCGATTCCACCTGAAATATATTAAATACAAGAACTTTCAGATCAACATTGCGCTGATGCTCACTTAATTCCTCATTCAGCTCTTCCTGATTCTTATCACCCATCAAAGAAAGCATCGCAGCGGCCAGATCACCCGGATAACACATAAAATCCCTTATTTGATCACTCTCCAGAGCCTCAAAAATCTGTTTAACCTTTTGCTTTTCTTCCAGATATAACGCCTTCGGCATACCATCCGGCATATAAAGCATCGCATCAAGCTTACTCATATGCGTCTGAATTGAAACCGGCGCATTCTCTCCAAACAAAGCGTCTGCCATCTGTATAAGCTTTTTAATCATCGCAATGACCGCATCACGCCGATCTTCTTTTATGGAAAATGGGCCAAAATGTTTCAGCGGGTTCCCAAACATCTGCTGTTTTAGGGCATCATATCCACAGCCCGAAACCTCTGATGCGGAAATATCCACAATATTCTCATTTACCGTTGCCTCTGCCGCGAATACATCAACGGCATTTTCACAGGCATCCATAAAAACATCCAGCCGTTTGTACCACTCATCCACCGTATGACATCCTTCGAAATACGGCAACAGGCGCTCCAGATCTTCCGTATAATGCACACTGCTTTTGCCATCGACCGACATCCACCCGGAGGCAAAGCACTTTCTTAACCCATCCTGACTCAATACAATACACTGGCGGTTTTCATCCCACATTTTATGCAGCACGTATATAAACTGCCCGACCGGATATGCCAGAAGATTCCGAACGCCGTAGCGCTCCGGGAAATAATCTTTCAGCATATGATTCGCCGCTTTATCATCCGCGCAGTAAATATAAAAGCCTTCATCTTTGATGCGGGCAATATCTTCAACAAATTCCACCGTATTGTCATATTTTATCATTTTTATGTTTGAAGCCACTACCTTTTCACCGGTTTCAAAAATTTCTCCAAGGGGATTTTTTTCATCTGATTTTTCCTGTCTGATCCATGCGCTTTTTTCCGGAAAGCCATGCGAAGGCCTATAAAGATAATCCCATATCTCATTTGCATAAGGATACTTTTCCTCATACTGAATCAGTGCGTAAATGTCATAACCGGCCCTTATAAAGCAGTCATACACAAACTGCTGCAGCGGTGTAAAAAACTGAAAACCGTGCCACACCATCTGCTTTCTGCCGTGAAACCGAAAAATTTTGCCGACTTCCTCACTGAAAACTTCCGGGTCGTGAAGCTGAATAAGCCGCTGCCTGAAATTTTTTATATGACCATCCGCTGCCTCAAGACAACGCCACATATCAAGAAACAATAATATATCTCTGTCCCGTTCTTTGATGTCACACGGATGAACCCCCGCTTCTTCGAACCGAATAATATTATTAACCGCAAAAGTGATATTTTTTTTGCACCCGAAAAGCCACTCCCTCTCAGATTTATCTTTGGCAGCCGCAATTTTTTCACGAAGCATACGGTTTAAAACCGTATAATATCCAAACCGCTGGCCGCTTGTATTCCATCCCGGAAACAGTCTCGTCTGAAACACCGAAAAAGCCATAATGTTCTTTCTGAATATGGGCATATCGTGCGCCATGGCATTCTTCATTTCAAGGGACATGGCAAGCTGAGGCAGGGGCGCAATCTCTGAAAAATAGCGGGCATTTTTCAGTTCTGTGATCTTTGTATATGTATAAACTCTATTACTCATTGATAAGCCCTACCCTTCGTATCAGTGACGACCAGCTTTCATGAGAATCCCAAGGACTCACCAGAAGTATCAGCTTGTTGACTGCCCTTGTCATGGCAACATAAAGCATCCTTGTTTCCTCTTCAACGCCTTTTTGGGCAGCATCTTTCCAAAGCGTCTCAAACCAGGCACTCTGCATAAATCTGCGGTCATTTCTTTTGTAATACCAGGCCACTTTATGCGCATCGGATAAAATCGTCGTTCTTTTAACCGGGACAACACTGTGATTCATTGCCGGCAAAATCACCGTGTCATACTCAAGTCCTTTTGATTTATGGACCGTCATAATATACACGCTTGTATAATCATCGGTCATATCGATATCCGGTTCCATCTCTTCCCGATTCGTCGCGATCATCAAAGACAGATAAACATACAGATCATACAGCGTGGTAAACTCCCCATCCATACGCTGCTGAATGATATCCATCAGCTTATCCAGATTCATGCGGTAACTTTTCGCATCAATAAGTGCCTGTCTGTTTTTCTTCGCTTCGGTCCAGCCCTCCCCGTTCATATGAACTTTATCCATGGCAATGAAATTTTCAATGATATTTTCATTGCCCACGATTTCCCGTATCACCGACAGCACAGGACGGATCCGAAACTCCCGCTGATATTTATACCAGCTTGTCTTTGTTTTAAACTGATCCAGATACTGATTTAACGCCTCCTGCTTTCCCTCAAGCTGTTCCATTTCCGTCACGGAAATCACACCGTCGTAGGCCGCGTAAGGGGTCATCAGGTAATTATATGTATAAATCGGCTGCTCCTCAAAAATATAAGAACTGATCATGGCATAGAAATCTCTCACCGCTTTGGACAAAAAGAAAGGCCGGTCCGAGTTTAAAACAACCGTTTTGCCGTGTTTACGGCAAAGTCGGGCAAGCTCTGCCGCTTTTGTATTTCCCCTGACCAGTACGGCAACCTTTGTCTGAGCCGTCACCTTTTTCCCGCCGGAGCGCACATCAAGCTCAAGCTCCTGCAGCGCCTGATCAATCATATTCATCGTCTGGGCCTGCATGGACGCTTTATTCATCACAATATCCATCTCCACCATACCCTCATCTTTGTTGAAAGGGCGTACCGATTCCTCATAACGCAGCAGTCCCTCATCAGCCCACGCAAAGAAATATTTCTCCATGACCTTCATGATATTGCCGCACGTCCGATAGTTATTGCGAAGGCTGAAATGACGAAGCTTTCCGTGCATTTCCTCCTCCAGTATATCAAAAGCCGCATCTGTTGCCCCTTTAAATGCATAGATACTTTGTTTGACATCGCCTACCGCAAATAATTTTGCCCCCAGGGTCTTAACAAGCCCCGCAAATGTCCGGATCTGCGTGGCATCGGTATCCTGAAACTCGTCCACGAAAAGGTACCGCATGGCAAGACCGCTGCAGCTTAAACGCCCTTCCAGAAGATAATGTCCAAAATCAAAAAATAAATCATTAATGGAAATCGCATTGGCATCCAGCTTCATCTGACGGTACTTTTCTTCAAATTTTTGAAGCACTGTTTTTAAAATACGCTGAAAACCTGCAGCTTCCGGCTCACAGCCGGCATCGCCCCAGTCTTTATTAAGAATTTCCGATATCGTATACCCTTTACTTGTCAGCTCTTTCCAATAATCATCAACAAGCCTTGCGGCTTCGGAATAAGTCATGCCAATCTGCACGGTAATGGGATTTCTGTCATCAAGCGCATCTGAAAGCAGATCTTTAATCAGATCCTTCCGTTCCTTTTCAAATGGTTTAATCTGCAGATCCCGTCCGAATCCAGCACCGGTGCCGAATCTTCGAAACAAATCATAGGCCAGGCTGTCAATCGTACTGATATGCATCTGGGACTGCTGCTCAAGCCACGTCATATAACGCTTGTTTTTTGTCAGCGCATACTTTTTAAGGAGAGTCTTCTGAAGTCTGTCATTCATCTGATTCGTTGCTTCGTTTGTAAATGTAATCATATAAATTTCCGACATATCCAGATCCGGAATCATGTGCATCAAATATAAAATACGGTCGATCATCACCGTCGTCTTTCCCGTCCCCGCCGAAGCCTTTACAACGATATTTGCCTCCGCTAAGCAATGCTCCACTTTATACTGAGCCGCATTAAACGCAGGAAGCTTGTCTTCAAGAACATTGATTAGCCTCTGCTTATCACTGTCCCCGTCAATGCCTTCACCGTCAGCAATCACGCAGCCTGAAAACGGCTCAAGCACCGCCACACCGCCGATATCAAACACCTGCAGAAAAAATTCTTTTGAAAACCCCCGAAAATCTGCCTTTAACCGCCCGGCATCACGTTCATTTCCAAACCAGAAAACTTTAATGCCCGAATATAAAAATCTTTTGATATCCCCATAATTTTCATTGAGATCTTTCTTAAAATATAAAATCGAATACTTAGGCTCCATGTAAACTCCTTTGCGGCATTCTCTTAAAATCAAAAAACATTTATCTATTCACAATCATTTCTTTATCAGCCCACATTCTATAAACATTTCTCTCACTGCCTCATGAATAGACAACGCCGGATTCTCACGGTAATAGGCATATCCTTTGTACTTAATCAGTTTCTTCTGATCCTGCCTGTTCCTCTCCATGATAGCATCAGATCGGCGAATGGCATTCTTCACATCCTCCAATTTCAGCTTAGACAGACATCGTTTGAAGTTATCTCCATGCTTATATTGATCCAAGTTTTCAAACTTCTCTCCAAATGCCAGATTGATATAATCAAGGTACTGTTTCCTATGGTTAAGCGATCCATTACAATCTCTTTTATGCAGAACAATCCAAAGTTCAAATGCGAAGTTGCTATAACCCAGATTATATACAATACCTTTCTGTGTCTTTGCTTCCTTCATCTCATCTAAAATGTTCTGAAATTGATCCGTATGAACCTTGTCATTACTCTCCACATCACAGATATGGATAACCTTTGGTGTAGCTTTCGCATTGGCATTTTTAAAGAATTTTTTAGGGCTTTGCTGCACCTTTGCATCAATAGAAACATTATATGTACGCTCCGGGCAAGTGTTAATCTGATCCCGCAGCCAAAACAGATACCACTGTTCAGTTTCCCCCTCAACTGTAAATGTATATTTTCGGGTTTCCAATTTCTCACTCATTTTCGGTCACCTCGTTTACTTCAATAATTTTCTCCAGAATCGGACCGAAATCAACATCTTTAATTGCACCATAACGGCTGACGAAATAATTATTCATATAATCCTCACCCTTGCGAATACCATCTGATGTCTTAAAATCAGATAACGCATAGTGAACACTGTTGCCAGTCTTTTCATCCCGTTCCACAAACTTAATCTCATCTCTGCGGAATAAAGACGCATCCAAAAATATCGGGTTATGTGTATTAAAGACCAACTGTGCATGTTTCTTGTTGATGTCATCGTTGTGGAAAATGTTGATGATGTTCATCAATGCCATCGGATGAATAGATGCATCAAATTCATCCATGATGAGCGTACCGCCATTCAGAAGAGCATTGATTACCAAAGGAAACTCATTGATAAACCGGATAGTTCCATAGGATTCAAACAAATCAGCGGGAACTGCAACCTTCTTGTTACTGAAAATGGAATAAAGGACAACATCATCACCTTCTTTTTCTCCGCTTGCCTTATAACCCAATGCATTTGAAGTAATGCCAAACTCTTTTGCTGCATCTGTCAAAGTCTTTTCCACATAGATGGTATTTGCCTTCGGATCAGCAAACTTTCTGACCATCCGCAAATCATCTGATTTATATATAACAATAAACTTGCTGTCAAACCACTCCTGAATCTTCTTTACAAGTTCCTGTGCATAAATGGACTTAAACCCATTATTCAAAAAAAGTTCTGTATTCACAAGGCTGCTCTGAGCAATCTCAAGCAACTTCTGGGACTTACGCTTAATACTCTTATTTACATATTCCTTAATTACAGAAGGGAGATTCACTGTCAATGTTTCATCCCTGAGAAACACCAGCTTTTCGTTGACAACCAGCTTTTCCTCAAGAATCTTTCTTGCATAATTTTCATCCATGAAAGTACCAATATCTGCTTTGATGGAATACTCAACCATAAGCTCATCGTCCACAAAGCGAACGGAAAACTCTGTCGGGACATGGGATCCATTACAGTTTGGAATAAACTCTAAAGAAGAAGATGCGGCATTAGGCGAGAAAAATATATCCGTATTCCTGATGCTGCCTCTCATGACGATGGCCTTGAATGTATCCATAGCACCGATGACATTTGTTTTACCGGAGGCATTTGGCCCATAGATAACAGCAGAACAAAGCCCCTTATAGTCTTTGCTTCCCGCATGAGCTATCAGCACACTGTAATCCAATCCTTTTTGCTTCGGAGCCGGAGTCAAAGAAAAGATCATCTCACCTGCAAAGGATTTATAATTTTTTGTTTTGAACTCTAATAGCATAATTTTCGCCTCCAACTTGTACGTTTCACTTATTTTACCTTCTATTTTACTCTGTATTTACAGTTTGTCAACATTACTTATATTCATTTTGCAAATTATTCGCAAAATGAATATAAGTTTCTCGTTTTTCTATTATCATATCCAAAACGATACATAATTATGCAAAAAACAGGCGCATATTCATCACACATGCTCCTGTTTTTTCTTTCGTATTATATTTTATAACTTTGACAATTACCTATAAATATATAATTTGATTCCTCAGACCATTGCCACTCGTCTCCGTTTACAATAACCCGCTCCGGCACATCTCTCATAAAGGCCCGAATGCTGTGAACCGGCATATTTTTCGTTTCGATCTTCAGTAGTTTTTCTTCCAGAACTGCCCGGAAACTGCCTTCTTCCTCATCATAATATGTCTGCTCAATACGATCTGTAATGTTCATCCATATTTCAAGCGGACCAAATGCATCATCAGAAATATGCATCGGAGGCTTCCTAAAGCCCGGAATCACAGAATTTTCCCGTATATACAGCGGAATGCGTTCCAGCGTCTTTTCAGATACAATCCAGCCTCCGCCTTTCACCCGTTTGCCTGTATAGTAATCAATCCAGCTTCCTTCCGGGAGATAAATATGATGTATCTGCTGGTCAAAAACAGGCGCAACAAGCAAGGCGCTTCCCAACATATACTGTGTTGACAAATTTCGTACATTCAAATCCTCCGGAAATTCAAGCACCATGGCGCGCATCATAGGAAGTCCTGTCTTATGTGTTTCATAGGCTGTACTGTAAATATAGGGTATCATCCGATACCTGAGTTTATTTACAGTTAAAAACGCTTCCTGAGCTTTCTCTGAAAATACCCATGGTTCTCTTGGGGTAGACTGCCCATGGCTTCTGCTTAAAGGCGACATAAGTCCCATCTGTACGGAACGAATATATTCTTCATCCGATGGAATCACCCGCCTGCCTTCTTCATCACAGTTATAGAAACCGCCGATATCAAATCCCCAGAACGAAACACCGCTCATACCCATGCTTAATCCTCCGTTAAGGATTGAAGCAAGGTTATTTGTGGCTGCTGATGAGTCTCCTGCCCAATTTGCCGGATAATTCTGACTGCCCGCAAAACCGCTTCGTCCCCAAAGCAAGGCTTTTTCTCCCATCTCCTCTTTGGCCTCTCTGGAAGCCTCAAATATCGTCCTGGCATAGAGAAGTGTGTATTTATTATGGCTCTGCAGACCGCTGGATCCGTCATAGAACACCGCATCTTCAGGTATTTCTTCCGAAAAATCGGTTTTTATGACACCAACGCCCATCTTCATCAGCCGTTTTACTCTTTCCTTCATATAGCTGACCAGTTCCGGATTGGTAAAATCAAGGGCAGCCACACCGGCGCCTGCAGCATCCCCTTCTCCCGGTGAGAAAATATAAGGTTCTCCGTTTGGCGCTTTCACAAGAAATCCCCGTTCTTTCATATAAAGGTACTGTGCAGTCATTTCTTTACCCTGTCCCCAGCCGGTACGAAGCTGCACATAAGGGAACATCCATAAGGACAGGTGAATGCCCTTATCTTTCAGCCCGGCAATCATTTCCTCCGGCTTCGGGAACCGTTCTTCATCGAAAGTGAGCACATCCTTACCGCCGCCTGACGGTGACATCATGTCCATCCATCCGTCAATGTGTATAACATCCACGGACATTCCAAACTGCGCCATACGCTCAACAACTTCTTCCACTTCCTGTCTGGTGAAATAGCTCATTTTGGACATCCAGAAACCGAAAGCCCACTTTGGAATCATCGGTGAGCGGCCTGTATAAGCTGTGTAATCTTCAATAAGCCCCTTATAATCTCTGTTGCAGAACATATAATAGTCCAGATAAGGATCTTCTGTTTCCATAGTGTAAGATACACCGGAAGATGCTCCCATATTAAAATGGGTACGGGTATAAGTATTGAGTAATACAGAATAGCCCTGAGAACTCATAAAATACGGCATGCCTTTATATGAGATATCTGAGTTTGTCGACTGTGCATCCCGCTGCCATACAGTAATCTTCTGTCCCCGCTTGTTAAAAACTGTGAATTTTTCTCCAAATCCGTAGAAATCTTCATCGCAATACATATACATTGTCTCAAAAGCATCGATGACTTTTCCGTTATCATCCACTGTAAATCCAACCGGAACAGCCTTGTACTTCTGGTCAACATTATGGTCTTTAATCTGTTCTCTGGTCAGTTCCCTGCCATCCAGCACTACCGTCATTTCCCATGGACAGATCCTGAAACGCAGGCAAACCCGGCCCGTTTTCACCAATATAAAGTTTTCCTCCTCCACTACGCTGACGCCGTCAAATGTTTTGAAACTGAACACTTCGTTTGCGGCTGACGCCGGCACTCCCTCCGGAAACATTTGAAAACGAAATACATTTTCCCCGGAAAAAGTAACTCTGACGAAAGCATGGCGGCCCCTGAATGTTTCAACCTCAAAACCGGCACCGAACGAATCTGCCTCATATGCCAGTATTTTATTCAGGAAATCCTTCTGACCCTGATGACGGAAGTGGCAATACCCCTTCTCCACCGACAGCGGATCACCTTCCATATCCGGGTGATAGCCCTTAAGGCCGGTATCCCTGATCTGTATCATTACATTCTCCATTATTTCTTCTCCTTTCTTTATTTGCCTGTAATGGTGTTATTTATTTTCCCTTTACATACCCATGTCACATATCTATAAACAAGAATGCCCGATGCCGTACACCATGCCACCGGAGATGCTGCACATATTCCATAAAATCCAATAAACCGGGGCAGAATGATTGCCACAAGGAAGCGGGCCATAAATTCTCCGATTCCACCAATCAGCGGAAATAAACCGTCACCCAGGCCCTGAAGACTGCTTCTGTATATGGTCAGCGTCGCAAGCATAGGATAAAAAAATGCAATAATCAATAAGTATGTCCGTCCATATCCCAGAATTTCCGGCGTAGGATTATTAATAAATAAGGACGTACACCATTCTCCGGCAAATATGTTAATTACCATAGCAAGCGCAGCTGATGCCATAATAAGCCCCATGCCGGTATTGACTCCTTTTTTCACACGGTGCCAGTCCCCCGCTCCTACATTTTGACCGCAATACGTGGACATAGCCATGCCAAGCGCATTAAACGGCTGCGTAACCAAAACCTCCACTTTGGAGGCCGCGGTATAAGAAGCAATGACCGTTGACCCGAAAACATTCAGGGCACCCTGCAGTACCATGATGCCCACGCCTGTAATGGAAAACTGGCACGCCATTGGGATTCCCACCTTCAGTTCGGCCGCAGCCAAAGCCTTATTCCATGCAAAATGCCGTTTTTTCAGCCGAAGTATCTTAAATTTTTTCAAAGAATATATAGTACATAAGATTGCAGATACAAGTTGTGAAAAGACTGTTGCGATTCCTGCTCCGGCTACCCCCATTTTAAATACAAGAATTAAAAATAAATCCAGTATGATATTCAGGACGGAAGAAAAAATCAGAAAATACAGCGGAGTCCGGCTGTCTCCCAGTGCCCGGATAATGGCTGCCGCAAGATTATAAAATACACTGGCGCCCGTACCTATGTAAATAATGATACAATATAAATAGGCATCATCAAAAATATCCTGCGGCGTATTCATCAGTTTCAAAAGGGGTTTTGACGTCAGCAATGCCAGAACAGTTACAATTGCCACAATAATAAGACAGAGTACTATAGCTGTCCCAATGCTTTTTTTCACATCTTCTTCGTTCTTCGCTCCAAACTTCTGTGACACAATTACAGTAAAGCCTCCGGTCACACCCCAGGAAAATCCCAGCACCAGAAATGAAATAGCACCGGTAGATCCCACGGCCGCCAATGCCTGAGTGCCGACAAAACGACCCACAATAACCGTATCCACCATACTATACAATTGCTGAAACAGATTACCCAGCAAAACCGGCATTGAAAAAAATAAAATCAGTTTCCAGGGGCTTCCCTTTGTCATATCCTTAGTCATCGTATATCCGTCTCCTTTTCCCCAAGTGAGTTCTAAAAAGCATTTTATTTATTTTACCCCTATATCTTTGATATATCTTGCATTAATTCGTATTTTTATTGCACTTTTTCCACTTTTGCATTATGATACATACAATCTATATATTTTACTTAGTGGAAAGGTGATTGCCATTGCGCAATGACCAATTTGTATTTAAAAACAATTTTACCGGGGAATTAAAGGAAAAGCAGACAGATATATGTGAAAAACTGTCTGCAAAACCTTTCGATTCAATATTCCTTTGTTATTTCCGTAATTCCATAGGTGCGTTTGAAATTCTCCAAATCACCCGCATTCCTTATCAGCATAATCTCCTCAAAATGTCCCGTAGCAATATCCTTAAATCCCGCAGTCTGTTCACCGGTACAGATGCTGCAGCGGATCATAGCCTTTTGCTTTTTGGGATCAAATGTAATCTCCGATCTCTGTTGT
Organism: Clostridiales bacterium; assembly: GCA_022770525.1. GTDB lineage: Bacteria > Bacillota > Clostridia > Lachnospirales > Lachnospiraceae > CAKRHR01. The sequence goes on along the minus strand of JALEHN010000062.1, from coordinate 23,575 downwards.
TTCTTTCTGCGTCCAAACATTTTTTCATCTTCTTTCTTTTGACACTACACATTTATGCGTCCCACATCACTATACGCCGACCTGTTTTACCTTCTCCAGCAATTCATAATATTTCTGAATTTTGTGATGTATCAGCCATTGCGCCGATTGATCATATTTGTTTTCTTTTTCAGACTGTTCCAAAATCAGGGCAATATCCACGACCCACCCGGCCAATGACAGTACATTTTCAGCCCAGTCATGGATTTCATCAGGAGGCACAGGCACGTCAGTCACCTTGTGATACAGGTGATAAATATCTTTAATCCAGTCTTTGTATGCGCTGCGCACCTTTTCAATCGTCATCGTTTCATTTTCAATTTCTCTTAAACTGCCGATAAACATTTCAGCCCTTGAAATAATTCCGGTCAGCAACTTTTTAATCATTTCGATGTATTCTTCTCTGCTTATTGTGTCTTCCTGAATTGTCTTAACCATATTGTAGGAGGCCCTATTATCGTTAACGCAAATGCCATCGATCACCCTCGATGTCTTTTTTTCCGTATAATACATCTGCACTGTTTCCTGATCTGCCGCCCATATCGTATAAGCAAAATAAGTGGATCTGATCATATCACTTTCAGAATATCCGAAGTAACACCAGACTGCCCTTACCTTTTTTCCTTTAAAATACATTTCCTGTTTTTCAGTGGTATAAACATCTTCATATTTCAGTCTCGCAGCAACGCGTTTTGTATATAACGGAAGTTCCTCTAAAGATACTTTTCTTTTTAAAATCACGAATGCGCATAATCGCTTAATGGTTGATGCATGCAGTGGTTTTACCCTGTACAAAATATAATCATCGTATTCTTCATGAATTTCTTTCGTCCGGTATTCATGATATGCCTCAACCTGAAAATAAACGGTCCCGCCCATGTTGCCGCGGATGACCGGCTTTTGATACTTTTCCGGATATTTTTTGTTCCAGTTTTCAAATATGGCTCTGATCTCATTTTCCACAGCCTGCAAAGATAATACGCCTTTGCGTATCAAAGATTTATTCATCAGAACCGATGCCACAATGCCGGTAAATAAACTGTGATTATGATTGATTCCCATTCGTGAAACTTCGTCTGCAGATGATGACGCCATAATCATCGTTCCGTGTCCGACAAAATCCGCCAGAGAATCTTCAACCTTCAGTTCTTTGGCTGCGCCGCTTTTGGCTTTTCCGGAAGAACAGCAGTCCAGTATAATGATTTTATTTTTCACAGGTATGCGATCGATATAATGAACCAGCCCTTTTAATCCAATTGCAGAATCACTCATAATTAAACTTTCACCATTGCCATGACCTGAAAAATAAAAAATAAAAGTACTTTCCTTATCCAGCCTGCTGCCGAATTCTTTAAGACATCTGACCAATGTATTTGTTTCAACAATACCTTTTTCACCGAGAACGCGAATATGCTCAGGATTGACTTTAAGCCCCTGGACTATGGCATTGATCATCAACTTTAAATCCATATCATAACAACTTAAATTTACCTGTTTCATCCGGCTGTATTCGCCTACCGCCGCAAGCAATACATAAATATGTTGATTTATAAGCGTTTTTCTTTTCAGGTACTTCATAGTTTCAGGGGCAGTTTCCTGCCCCTTATACTTACTCATTTTTATACTTCCTGCTTAACTGAATAATTGCGTCCAACGCTACAGCCTCATGATTTGGTTCATCATACTCATCAACCGTGTAAGTATGAACATTCACCAGCTGCTCATCAGTCATATCCGGCAGCTTCATTACGATTTCACCGATTTTTTCTTTCCGCTCTTTTTCGGATATTTCTTTCACTATATCTATGACCCCTTTCACATCTTAATCTCATTCCTACGTCTTATTAACATCCCAGCAGGGACTGTCCGTATTCAAACAGCGTAAAATTGATGGCCTGCACATCGTAAACCTGATGTTCTATAAAATACTTAATAATAAGATCACCTTTATTTCCCGGTGACAGGGCATATTCCGCTCTGGACAGTAAATCTGTTGTCTCGTCCAGATTAAGCCGCAATGCAATGGCCAGCGCCAGCACAGTTGATTTGCGGGGATGATAGGCAGGATTACTCCTTATTTTTGAAAACAGCTTCCGGTCTATGTTCGCCCGTTTATAAACTTCCACGTCCGTCATGCCGCTTTCATCAATCTTTTGAAACAACATTTCATAAAATGTCTCTCCGACTTCACCGATGAGGTCATCAATATTTAAAACACTTTCATTGAAACAATGTCCGTCTTTAACAATTTCCTCCGGACATGCCTCTTGTTTGTGCTTCATAAGGATCAGGTCATCACCGGATTTGGGCACATAATTTCTCGCAATATATAAATTTAGATCCGTCATAAAATTCTTTGATAAAACCATCCTTATATAAACCTCAATATGCTTTCCGTCAGTCATGTGAACAAACTCTATTATCTGTTTATTATACTACTTTTTTGACTCAATGAATATAACTATCATCCGCAGATATTTATTTATATAGCCGATGAAATGGGACAAAACACTATACCTCCGGTTTCCCGTTCGTTTAAAATACAGGGTTCAAACACTTGACCTCCGGATTCCCGTTCGTTCAAAATACGGGGTTCAAACACTTGACCTTAGGATTCCGTTAATTGAAGTCTATATAAACCGCCAGAACCTCCGGAATTGTAATTGTTGCCCCCATGACGGATTCATAGGAATAAAGCCCCATCGAAACACCGTAGAATGTAATAATGTCATCTTCCAGAATCCGGTTTGAAGAATCGATGAGATAGGACACATAGACCGTATCCTCATAACCGTATCTGTCTTTAGTAACGTTGACTCTTAATGCGCCAAGTCCGCTATTTCCTATGGTCTGAACGACCTGCCCTGTAAATTTCACCATCTTTCCGTCATATTTGTCAGGATTTCGCGCAAGCTTGTCATAGGCGATGCTTTCACATTTTGCTTTATACTGACTCTCACTAAGGGTCGAACATTCCACTTTTAATTCACACGACATTTCTTTATAGGTAATCTTAATCGTCGATGTCTCTCCCGCTTTTAACGTCTTTGGCTGCTCAATGGCATAATCTTTTACTTCTTCTGTCTTGCCGTTTTTATATTTTGCCGTCACATGAATTCCGTCATTTTCTTCATCGAGAACAACATTTTCTTTCGTATCCCCATCGTATTCGGCCGTTAATTCTACCATTGTCACCGTAGAGCATTCTATTTCGCAGGTTGTTTCAAATTGATCATAAACAATAACAACTTCTGCCGTACCATCGGCTTCCAGAACCGCATTTTCTTTGACTTTCCATTCCGGACAAGTTGTGCGCGTGCCATTTTTATGTACTTTTTTAACGATAAATTTTGATTGATCATTAATCTCTGTACCTGCTTCAGTATTTCCGTTATATTGTGCCTCAATACCGGTCACTGCGCTGGTTGCGCATTTAACCGTAAGCGAACACGAAACATCCTCATAACTGATGCGTACCGTCACCGACTGATCTTCAGTCAGTTTGGCCGGTTCTTCAACAGCCCATCCCTCACAATTTGTCACAGAACCATCTTTATGTATTGCTTTAACAATGATTTCCGAATCATTGTCAATGACGACGCCCGCCTCTTTACTGCCCCGATACTCTGCTTCGATTTCCGTCACTACACTGGTCGTACACCGGATTGTCAGGCTCTCCGAAAAATCTTTATAGGATATCGTAATTTTTGATGCACTGTCTGGTTCCAAAGTTGCCGGTTCCTCAATCTTCCAGTGCTTCAGCTCAACCCTGTCACCGTTTTCTTTAATACCGATCACCATAAACCCTTCGTTTGTCTCATCAAGAACAACACCCGCTTCACAATCTCCGGTATACTGCACTTTGATCCGTGTGATTTTAGGCAATGCATTGACGACGATGATAATGATAACAATCATAAATGCTGCTGCAATTCCGGCAGGAATCAGCCATTTTCGTTTCCCTTTTTCATTGCCGCTCGTTTTCGCTTCCTCATCACTTTCTCCGTCGGCAGGTGTTTTCTCTTCCCCTTCCCTTTCTGCTCCGACAGGTATTTTAACTTCCCCTTCCTTCTCTTCACCGGCAGGTATTTTAACTTCCCCTTCCTTTTCTTCACCGGCAGCTACTTTAGTTTCCCCATCCGGATTTTTATTTTCCTCTTTCTGCGGGCAATTTAAATCTTCCCCTTCCTGACGGCATTTAGAAGCTTCATCAATCTCCGTTCCGCATGGATGATTATTTTCGTTACTCATATTCATAAGCGACCTCCTTATTTTGTTTATACATATAAGATACAAAATAAAACCGCTGATTTGGTCGCTGAAAAAGCGACAATTACTTTTTAGGTAACTGTCGCTTTTTGGTTAAATATCGCAGCTTTTTTCAGAACCAGCCTCCAAAATGCTTCACATTTTGTCAGTGTGGCATATCTTCCAAATTAAATTTTTAAACAATAGGATTGATTAACGCTGCTTCATATATGCCTCAATGGCTTTTTGCGCAAATTCCGCGGTACCTTTGCCGCCTGCCTTGTCGATATTGTTTGTCATATCACCGCCGCCTGCATACATCATCCCGAGGGCCCCGAGAATTTCATCGGTACAAGTGTAATAATGTTCTGTAATATGGTCCTTCAGCTTTTTCACCACCGCCAGCGCTTCTTTGCCATCCGGTGCAGCATTTCTAAGACTGCCAAACTCCGCAAAAATATCCATCATTTCCACATTGAGTGCCTGCTGTTCTTCTTTTGTGCGTCCGGCTGATTTCTGCTCATACTCTTTGTAAGCATCGGTCGTTCCCCAGGATGCTTTTGCCTGCGCGGCATATTCATCTATTTTTCTTGTATCAAATGCTTCAAAACTCATTTTACTCATTTTATTAACTCCAATCATTTTTATTCCACGAGCCAGATCAATCAGGTTTTCCAAATGTTCTTTTTTTAATTCAAGCAAATGTATCTGCTGCTCCAGCGCTTTGCCCCGATCAAAATCCGAACTTTCCAGGATAGCTGTAATCTCTTTTAACGGAAATTGAAGTTCCTTGAATAACAATATCATCTGCAGCCGCTCTAAGGCTTTATCGTCATAAAGTCTGTATCCCGCAGCTGTGACTTCCGTGGCCGGCAGAAGACCGATCTTGTCATAATGGTGCAGGGATCGTATACTCACCCCCGATAGTTTACTTACTTCATTCACTGTCATCATAAGCATGAAACCTTCTTTCCTGTTCGTGTTATATAAAGCATAAACTATAACACAACGTCAGGGTCAAGTATAAATTTTAAACAATCCGTCTTTATTGCAGTAATAAAATATTTCCTTTACACCATTGATTTTAAATCTTGCCTGTGCATTTCCTTCAGGATAAAGCTTGACAATTTGCATTCGATCCGATGATGCCGCTGCCATAAATGAGATGTAATGATTTTTTTCACGCAGTTCTTTAATGACCGCTCCCGTAACGTATTGATTCATAATATCGTACCTCCATACTCAATATCATAATATACGGAGGAACTTTTCACTACCTACGAAAAGTAGAAAAACATCAATATTTACATCTGCTCCAGAATGTACGCTTTTACATCTTCTAATTTACTCCGTTCCCATGCTTTTTCTTTTTCTTTTTCCGCCAGCGGGCAGATAATGAAAAAGTCCAGTGTCTCACCCGGAACACGTCCGCTTCTCATTGGATTTGAGAAGTTTTCTTTCCATTTTTCTTCATCAGCATCTTTATATTCTTTTGGATTTAGATAAATCTGCTGCCGTTTGGTTGCCGCGATAAGCATTTTAGCCGAAAGCGGTGCCAGAAGCTGATACTCTTCTTCCTGAACATCCGTAAAGATTCTCGGAAGGTCACCCTTTACAACATGCTCCGGCCCCCGCAGTATTTCCAGACCAAACGGTTCGAATGTCAAAGCATCTTCTGTAAAATTCAGCTTTATGAGCAAACCGAATTCTGTATTATATTGTGCTCTCTGATAATCCGTATCAAATATAAAATTCCCCAGTGAATAGAAAATCATCTTATCACCAACGGTTTCATAATTCATAGGCACATGTGGATGGTGGGCAACAACAATATCCGCGCCCATTTCCAGATATTTGTGATAGCGTTCTCTTGTATAAGGTGACGGCAGCGGCGTAAATTCTTCACCGGCATGAGCAACGACAACACACCAGCGGCATTGCTTTTTTATATCAGAAATTGTCTTCTGAATCGCATCCAGATCACTCCAGCTGTAACATCCTGCCTTATCCTCACCGGCAGCTCTGCAGGCACGCTGATATCCGACACCAAAAAGTCCGATACCGCCCGCTTCATCAAGAATCAGCGGTGTTCTTGCTTCCTGTATATTCATTCCGGCACCAATCGTTTCGGCTCCACACTTTTTCGCTTCATCAAGAGTACTGCGCATCCCCATTTCTCCGGCATCCATAATATGATTATTGCAGATATTCCAGATATCCGCGTTCATTTTCTTAAGCACCTTTGTCACAGCCGGATCCATCGTATGCAGCAGCTGCAGGGCACCGCTTTGTACTGTATTTTGCGGAACCTCGGCAATCGGCCCCTCAACATTAGCAATAACATGGTCTGCACTATGTAAAAAATCGAGAACTTCTTCAGAAAGAAGCTCTTCATCATCCCATTGTCCATACATATAACGGTCAAAACCGATATCACCTGTAAACACTAAAGAAGTTTTATTTCTCATGACTATAATCTCATCCTCTCAACTTAAGAATACTGCTTCCGTATAACAAACAATAGCTGCCGGAATAATCTTTTCCGCTACCTGATATTTCATACCATCATCCTCCAAAATGTGATTGATTATGGAGAGACGAACATCAATATCATCTTTTTGTGTCTGCAATGCTTTTGCTTTCCCGGCAAGAATATCTCTGGCATCTTTACCGCTTATGATTTCTCTTATCTCATCAATGGAAAGACCAAGCTGTCTGTAAGCTTTAATCTTTGCAGCACTCTCCAACTGGCTCCTCTAAGGGGAGAGTCAACTGATTTTTCACCGCAATTTCAGCATTTTTCCAAAGAATGCGATGCCGTATTTCACAATTGCAGTGGCTGCTGAATAATAATCATTATATTTTTCCCATCAAATACTCGATTGAAATTATTTTCAAAGTTCCATTTATCTTTTATAATTTTTTCTTTATCATATACGTAAAATAAAATATAATCCTCCAAATAGTGAACAATATCTGCCTCAATTTCTTCAGTCAGTTTTTTTAATCTCGTTTTTTCTCCCGTATATTTTGTCTCCAAAACCAAATTTAAACTCGGAATTTTTAAATCACTTCTAATCATTCCAACCCCTGAATCCTCAGCAACTTCTTTCCTAACCTCCGGATATATCGGCTTTAAAACAGCATACAGAAGATGCTGCAAATCATATTCATTTTCTATTTTAATCTGCTGTAATTTATCTTTCGTCAATGTTGCACGCTTATCAGGTTCTCTTTCTGTTAGTGCCTCTAAAAACATATAAAAATTTTCCAGATATTTCTTTAAACACTCAATATCATTATTCTTTTTTTCTTTTCTTAAAATCATGCAGAGATAATCTAATAGATTATCTTTTGCCGTAAGCATTTTTTCTCTGTTCGCCTCATCCGAGAACCTATTTTTTATATATTTTTGTTTATACCTAACTTCCTGACAAATATCTTCTGAATAACCTTCCAAATATAGTGTTTGATTCAATTCCCGGACAACTTTGTCATACTCTTTTTCTGTGGTAACACACCTGATTTTTTCTATAAAAGCACCCAAAATCTTATCCATTCATTCTCCCCCATCTTAGATAAAACAAAAATAATGGATCAAGGACATAAATAGTTCCATCTTTCCATTCAATTGCACGATAAATTTCTTCTTTTCCCTCTAATATTCCCTGCAAATTATTCAGATGGCTCTTAACAGTTTGTTTATCTAATTTTATATCGGTAGTTTTAATAAGCTGAATGATTCTATTATAGAAATTATCAAAATCAATTTCCACCAATGGAGGATTTTTTGCCAAAGATTCAACAATCAAACCATATAAATCCAGCTTCTTACCGTCAATAGTTTGATAATGTTTCCTTTGCTGGCCTCGTGGATTTGGTCCTTTTGACATCACACTTACTACATCAGAATAATTGAAATTCACTGTGGTAAATTTGTAAGCTCTTTGCAATATGTCATCATTTATTTCCTGTTTTTCTTCATCTTCTAATAATGTACAAATACTGAGACATATATATTGCATTAATTGCGGCGATGTAAGACACTCCACAGCCAATTTCTCCGCAATAGAATTCTCTATTTTAATATTCAATTTATCAAAGCCTTTTAATGCAATCTTTTTCAGATCTTCTTCCTTCCATGCTTCAATATTAATCAAGCTCAGCCTTCCAGATAAATCTGCATTCTGTCTAATAGCATCATCCGCTCTATGTGGCAAGGATACCACAACTACTTTTAATTCTCGTCTTATTGCATCTTTCAACTGTTGTGCCATTTTCATTTGCATTTCTGGTGATGCATAGTGAAAATCATCTATGACTAAAACCTTTTCATTTTCAATGCAATACTGTATTACTTTATCTTTAGACAGCACATATTTTTCGCTTTTGCTATCACTCTCTTTACAATTTCCTTCCGTAGCAGCTCTTTCTGTAGTTATTTCTCCCATGTATGGTAATCCAACCTTTGCTGCTATAGTCGCCCAAAAATCTGTATTCTCATTAAAATCTGCTCCTGATATTTCAACAATATTATCAAGACCTATAACTTGTTCGCATAATATAGTCTTTCCCATTTTAGAAGGACCTATTATTGAAGTTAAGCATCCTGCTGTTCGTAAAGCCTGTTTTAATCTTAATTCATATGAAATCCCTGTATTTTCATAATTACGAGATACATATGTATATTCCGGAAATGCTCCTGGTTTAAATACATTTTCTGCTTTCAACTGCATACTTCCACCTCCCAAAACTTTCTATGACTATTATAGCATGTTTTTTATTATTTAAAACCTTTTTATAGCTATACATCTAATTTTGTACCTTTTAATACCTTTATACACCATTGATCAACCGTCTAATTGCTGCATTAATTATAGAAAAAAACAGATATAGCATTCCCCGACCGGAGCTATACCTGTTTTCCTTAATATTAAAAATACTTATTCTGCGCCATCCTCCAAAATGCTTCGCATTCGTCGATACGGTGTATTAGAACAAATTAGAACAAAGAGTTTGAGAAGCAAACTCTTGCGCCGCTTTTGCGTCGCTTTAGCGACAAAATTCCTATGCAAAAGCGTGAGCATCCTCGCGGAGTGTTATTTTGATACAGGAAATCTCAATTTCCTGTATCAAAATAAATTAGCCGCCCCTATCATACCTGCTTTATTACCCAGTTGCGCAACGGCAATTTCCGGCAGAGAACCGTAATGCTTTCCGAAGCATCTTTCTTTAGCCATGTTTAGAATCGGCTCGACGAGCTTATCTCCCTGAGCGGAAATGCCGCCGCCCAATAAGATTTTTTCCGGTCTCAGCATATTAATAATATTCACAATGCCGACACCTAATTTTTCAATATAATCATTAACAATTTCCTGAGCCTTTATGTCGCCGGCATGAGCCTTATCAAATATTTCAATCGGCTCCAGAGATTTTCCGAAAACATCAAGACTCTTTCTGCGCAGTGCCGTTGCAGATGCATATGCTTCAAGGCAGCCATGTGAGCCGCAAGTACATTCCGGGCCGTCGCTCTCAATAATCATATGCCCGAATTCACTGCCGCCGACACCAAATCCGCCGTAGATCTTTCCATCCATGATAAATCCACTGCCGACACCGGTTCCCAGTGTAAGCAGCACTAAAGACCGGCAGCCTTTGCCCGCACCGGCAGCACTTTCGCCTAAAGCTGCACAATCAGCATCATTAGCTATATGGATTGGCAGCGGTATATACTTCTCCATCAACTCAATAAACGGTACATTTTCCATCGGAATATTGTTCGAATAAACAACTTTGCCATTGACGGAATCAATTGTTCCCGGTATGCCGACACCGACACCGATGCACTGCTCAATACTGATGCCTGCCTCCTCGAGCATCGTATTTACTTTACGGGCAATATTTTTAATCACCGTTTCTATGCCATTTTCCTTAGATGTAGGTATTGACGCCGAACTGATGATATTCTGGTCAGAATCGATCAGCCCGATTTTAACGTCCGTTCCCCCTATATCAACGCCAATACGTACAGGATCTGCTTTAGGGCGGATCGAGGTGATCAGCGCATCACATTGCCCTTCAATCACATATTTTCCGGAACCTGCAGGGATAAAAAAGCTGTCTCCCTTTTTAAATGCAATCGATTCGCTTTCATCGCTGATGTACCCGTTTCCATCAAGAAAAAGAACACTGATAAAGGAAGCTTCCGAAGCAAATCCCTCCACTTTTTTTGTCATTCTTCCGTCAAGATTAAGCTTATCCACCGTAAAATAATCACAATCGGCAAGGTGCGGATAATTCCTGTCATTTCTTTGAACCGGCGCTCTGTTTGTCACATCTAAAGCCTTAGAAACATGCAGTTCCCGGGTCCTTCCGTTTTTGTCTTTTCTCCCGTAATCAAAAACACGATATGTCACATTGGAATTCTGCTGAATCTCCGCAATCATAACATTTTTTCCGATTGCATGGATTGTTCCGGCTTCAATAAACAGACAATCACCTTTTTTAACATAAACCTTATTGAGGACATCGGTTAACGTATTTTCCTTAATCCGCAGTTCAAATTCTTCTCTGCTGATTTCTTCTTTAAAGCCGTAATACAAAAATGCGCCCTCTTTTGCATCAAGCACATACCACATTTCTGTTTTTCCATACTGCCCCTCATTTTCCAGCGCATATCGATTATCCGGATGCACCTGTATGGACAAATTATCTTTTGCATCAATGAATTTGATTAATATCGGAAATTCTTTAAAGCCCGCACAGTTTTTACCAAGAACTTCCTTACCCTTCTCATGAATAAAATCGATGAATGTCCTTCCGGCATACGCTCCGTTAACAATTTCCGACGGACCATCCGGATGGCATGAAAGTTTCCATGCCTCGGCAAGAATATCCCCATCATATTCTTCGCCAAATTCTTCCACAAGGCGATGTCCGCCCCACAAATAGTCTTTATACGCTGCTTTTAATTTTAAAATTCCCATCAAAACGTCACCTCATCACCGTTCAAATATTTTACCTGTTCAGAATTAAAATAAAATCTCACAAAACACGCATAAAATATTTATGTGTTAAATATTTTTAGCCATACATACAGAATCGCGCTCTACGATTTCCACATTCATCACAAGCATCTGAACTTCCTCTTTCGGATGCGCGATTCTATATAATAAGCGTTTCGTTGCATTTTCTCCCATCTTTTTTTTGCGGACATTGACTGTGGTCAGTGCCGGATAAACCATGTGGCTCATCTCGACATCATCAAATCCCACAATGCCAATATCTTCAGGAATTGAAAAGCCTTTCTTCTGAAGCACTTTCAGAAGCAAAAATGCCAGGTGATCGTTGGAACAAAAAATCACTTCCGGTCTTTCCTGAATATCAAGGAATCTTTCATACAGCTTTTCCATATCCTGATTGATGACAGCATTTTCAACATCTGATATGCAGGAAAATCTCTGAACATATTTCAGACTCTCATCAAAATCTTTAAATCCCAGTTTATTCTGAATCGCCTCATGGTATCCGAAAAAACGTTCCCTCGTACTTGGCGAATAATCCAGATCCCCCATATACCCGATGCGCCTGAACCCCTTTTCAATCAAATATGAGGTCATTTTATACGCACCCTGTTTATTATCTGACATGACACAATCTGTCGGTTCTTCCAAAGATGTGTAATCCGCCAAAACAACCGGCAGATGATACGTTTTTAGTTTTGTCAAAAAGGAGGCGCTGATTTTACCGACAACAATAATTCCTGACACTTTATGATTTTCCACACAGGAAGGTACATTTTCAACTTCAAAGGAATTCACAAAAACATCATATCCCGATTTTTTTGCCTGCTCTTCAATGCCTAACAGAACTCTCCCGTAAAATCTGAAATCTCTGAAAAACCGGTGTTCCAGAAGAACACAAATATTTTTATTTGAATATGTCTGAACATATTTCGCAGACTGATCCAAATACCCCATTTCTTCGGCTGTATTTAAAATCAGCCTGCGTGTTTCCTCACCTACGCCGGCTCTGTCATTTAAAGCAAGCGAAACAGCATTAATCGAAAGGTTTAATTTTTCTGCAATATCCTTCATCGTCACTTTTTTTCTCGTCATTGATCCGGCCTCCTGTATTTATCATTTGTTTTCAATAAGTACTGTTTATATCGTACCTGCTGCCGTCCCGGATGTGTTTTGCCCGAATACGTTTTGTTCGAATACGTTTTCAATAGCCATCGTTTATATCGTACCACGTGTAACGCGGTTTGACAATCATTTGACAATGAATTTTATTGCAGGAATTAAAAACAACGGCACACCTATTCCATAGCTTCAAAAATATCATCGATTGTACAGTCCGCACGGCAGATCTTGTCATCGGCCGCGCCGTAGTAAATACTTACCACACGGTCTTTCACAAGACAACCGCAAGTAAAGACAACATTACCAAAGAAACCGTCCACCTCATAGTCTGCTTCCGGTGTTAATATCGGCTGTCTTGTCTTTGCCAGCACTTTTGACGGGTCGTCTTTATCAAGCAAAAATGCCCCAAGACAATATCTGTCCTCTTTGTTGGCTGCATGATAAATTTTCACCCAGCCTCTCTCCGTTAAAAACGGCACAGCGCCGCCGCCGATCCGGCCGTTATCCCATGCATCTTCATCTTCAATATTGAGTCCGCAAAAATGCTTCTGCTCGCCCCAGTGAATCAGATCCGGAGATTTCGCGATCCACATTTCAGGATTTCCGATAGCGCTTGGTACCGGACGATTAAATGCAACATAGCTGCCTCCGATCTTTTCAGGAAAGATTGTAACATCTTTATTTTCCGGGGCAAAAATAATGCCATGACGATGAAATTCTTTAAAATCACATGTACTGATCAGAGACGTTGCCGGACCGTACTGCGTCACCGAGGTATAATTAATATAATATGTATCACCGATTTTTGTGATTCTCGGGTCTTCCATACCCCAGCTTTCTTCTGCCGCTGTCGGCATAATCGAAGGTCCCTCATCAACATCAAAATGAACGCCGTCTTTACTTCTTGCAATTCTCAAATGTGATAATGAAGTCAGATTTATAACTTTCTTCTTACCGTGTTCAACAAAATAAACCTGTCTTGAATCTGAGAAATTAAGTTCAGGATGTTCGGATTTCACATAGGTAACAATCTCCATCACATCTTTGCCATCCCTGCTTGCGACAACAGGTATCATCAGCCGATCAGGGTCATCACATTTTACCGATTCCGCAACACGGCAAAGCAAAATAACTTCCCCGTTATACTCTGCCACGCCGCAGTTAAATATGCCATCCACATGAAAATCCGGGCGGCTTGGTTTCACATCTTCCGGTCTAATTAAAGGATTTGCATCACATCTAGTCATTTTCATATTTATCGTTCTCCTTCAAAATTTATTTAAGCATAAAGCTGATACCTTCCTTGAAGTACTTAGAGAAGCAAAGGAACAAAATAATAATCGGCAGTGTCAGGATAACGGATGCCGCATACATAGGACCCGGGAAAGCGCCCATCGGTTTAAACTGTGTTGAAATCAATACGTTTAAAGTCTGCATCTTAATATCCGGCGCAATCAGCATATCCCACATCAGTTCACTCCATCTCTGCATGAAAATGGATAAAAATACAATTGTCGTTACGGACTTTGTAATAGGAAACGCAATCTTTGCCAGAATTCTCAGATCGCTTGCGCCGTCAATTCTGGCAGCTTCAAATACATCATTGGGAATTGTTTTAAAGTAATTGATGTACATGAAAATTGCCCAGATGGATATACATAACGGAATAATCATACCTGCATAATTATTTGCCAGAGGTTTTGCAATCATATATCTTGGAACAAGTAAAATAATTGCAGGAAAAAACATCTGGAACAATAATGAGTTCATGATGAACTTTTCGCCTTTAAACTGAAGCTTTACAACAGAATATCCGATACCGAGGCCGATGGCCACAGAAATAACGGCCGTCGGAAATGAAACGATAAATGAATTCAATAAAGCTTTCACCCACATTAATGAATTGGTCGCACCGCCCCGTCCGATTAAATATTCATAACTTCTCAGCGTAAAGCCATGAGGCACGAGAACCTTATCGACCATATCCCATTGGGTAAATGACTGAATGACCATATAGTAAAATGGAAACAAAGAAATTGCCAGTAAAACCAACGTGATTATTGTAATGATTACTGTTTTTAAACTTATTTTCTTTTTCATCTTTACACCATCCCCTCTTTAGAATCCAAATTTATGATTCAGCTTATCAGTGATAAAGTTAATGATACGCAGCGTAATGAAAATCTGAATGGCACTTGCGATAGCCATCGCCGCACCATAACCGGACTGGAATCTTGTAAATGATGTATTATAAATTTCCAGCTGCCATGATGTTGTACTTAAGTTTGGCCCGCCGCCTGTCAGCAGGAACGGCTCTGTAAAGATACCAAAAGCAAGACCTGTTGCCAGTACGATGACCGTTGTCAGTGTAGGCATGATCATCGGCAGTGTCACATGAATTAATTTATGTAAACCATGTGAGCCATCCAGTGCACAGGCTTCATTGACATCAGCGCTGATACTTTCAATACCTGACAAAATAAACAGCGCATAATAACCTGACATTTTCCATACAACGATTGCGACCATAACCCAGAATGCGTATTTCTGGTCGGTCAGCCAATTGATATTCAAATTAAAATTGTCACGCAAAAACGTATTTAATACTGAATTATAATTAAACAGATATTTAACAACAACGGATGTTGCAACGCCTGAAGTCAGATATGGAATAAAGAATAAAACAGCAACAATACCTTTGATTTTATCCGGAAGTTTCGAAACTAACAAAGCGATAATCAAACCGCCGGCAAAACACAAAATAACAATTGGTACAAGATATTTGTACGAGTTGATAAATGCAGCCTGTACTTTATTATCCGTGAAAAGCGCTTTAAAGTTGCCTAAGCCGACAAAAGTTTTATTTTTGGACATTAAGTTCCAGTCCATCACAGATAACCATACGGCCCAAATGAGCGGAATCAAAAAGAATATAAGACTGTATACCAAATAAGGCGCATTGAGCAGCCACCCCATAACACTTTTTTTACGGCTTACCTTATTTTTATTATTTTTCATTTAAACAATCCCCTTTACAAATGAAGCTGTACAACGCCATGATTGTACAGCCCATTATATACACAAGTATATGCATATCATGAATGATATCACAGAATAATATTACAGAATGATATTATTGCGTGATATGACGGAATGATATGACTGAGTGTTATTACTGAAGACCACCTGCTGTTTTCATAGCTTCCATAGCTGCATCAATGTATGATGTTGCATCTGGGGCATTGCCAGGTTCTGCATTGACAACTTCGTTCATGTAAGGTGCTGTACCTGCTTCTGTAAATGCTGTCCAGATATCAGCGTCTTTATCTGTAGCAAGACCAGGAATTGCATATGGTACCCACTGTGCCAGTGCAGCAAGTTCAGGATATTCTTCCATCACAGGTGCAAACAGTTCGTTATCATTTAAGTCGCCTCTTACAGGAAGCATTGTTGTAGCATTTAACCAGTCAAGGTCTGTCTGTGCGGAATTTTCTTTGTTATAAACCCATTTAACAAATTCAACAGCGCCTGCATGCTCGTCTTCAGAAATATTATCTGTCTTGTAGAATGTTAAACCTTTTGAATCTGCATAGTTATAAGCGTTGTCGCCCTGAGTTTTAACAAGAGAAGGACCATAAACATAATCTTCACCGTATACTTTATTGTTTTCTTTATACAGTGAAATTTCCCAAGGTGCATTGATGGAAACAAGTACTGAAGGTTTTTCTTCAATCCAGATGCTGGATAATTCACCCTGCTGGATGCTGTTGCCGAATGTACCGATGATTTCCATAGCTTCAACAGCACTTTCTTTATCCATCACTAATGCGCCGTTTTCAAGAATCGGTGCACCCTGTGAAATACCGTTGTAAATCATCATGAAGTCGAACCATCTGTCCCAATACTGATCCGGACGTGTTAAAGAAGGTCTGTAGAATGTATGCGTTACGCCGATTTCAGCCAAAGCATCTTTATTTTCTGCAAAAGCTTTAATCACAGCATTAAATTCATCGACTGTTTCAGGTGCTTTATCAAAGCCTAAAACCTGTAAACCTTTCATGTTCCACTGCCAAACCATAGGGTTAACATATACAGGAAGTACATACTGTTTTCCGTCGATTGCCCAGTTTGTAATACTGTCTTCCATATGTCTTGCTTCAATAACGTCATTAAACCATGCTTCTTCTGATAAGTCATACACAACTTCTGATGCAGCTAATGTTGCAGCAAAACCTCTGTTAATGTTTTCTGATACTGCAGGTGCTGTGCCTGTTGCAATGGCATTCTGAATACCTGCTTCAGATGAAGGTGATTCCGGCATCTGCTGAACTTTAATTTCAACAACTTTGCCATTGACCTCTGTCTTTGTTTCATTAAACATCTGAGCTTTGCTTTCCCAGTAGTTGTACTGAACCTGCTGTGGTGCTGTCCAGAAATCAACTGTGAGTACTTCGCCGGAAGCTGCTGCTGCTCCCTGAGTTTCATTTGCAGCACCTGACTGCTCTCCTGTCTGTGATGTTGATGTGCCCCCACAACCAGCCAACGCTGCTGTTGTCATTACTAATGAAAGTAATAACGCTGCTCTTCTTTTGAAGTTCATTATAAACTCCTCCTTTTTTAATAAATTTTTATATTTCATAAGGTACAAACGGATCATCAATGATGATTCTATGACCTTGTGTATCACTGACCCCACAATAAAGACATGCTTTATGATTTTCCAGACGTACAATACCTCCGCTGAAAATAACATCTTTAAGATCATCACGCTTTGCCGGTCCATCCTGAAAATTATTTCTTACAGCAATCATCTTCATCGGTGAATAATCCCCGGTCATATAATCAAAGCAAAACGTTGTTGAATAATAATGCCTGTCACCTTTTTCATCATAGCAGGCGATGTGGGCAAGTACACCGATTTTTCCGTTTTTAAGCACATGCATCTCGTTGCAGCCGCCCCACTCCTCAGGAACAAACATATTCTCCAAAACCTGAGCTTTTAAAATATTATCCGGAGTCAGCTCTTCAAGAGAATCAATCATTAAATAACCGATTTTCCCTCTGGAGCCTACTTGAATTTTTCCGTCATCGGTTAACTGATCATTTCCCTGAGGTCTTGTCATAACTAATATTCTCTGATCCGGCAATAAACAAAGCCGTATGTCTTTCATCTTGTCCGGTCCCTTGGCAAACATCTCCAAATCCCTGAGTGACTTGCCTCTATAGAAAACCGTTCGATAATTTAATTTGCCGTGACAGTTTTGATCTTCAAAAATCTCAACGCCGCCGACAATATATAAATCCTTAAACCGTGTGATAAAAGGATCCTGAAGCTTTAATTTAGGAATCGTAACATCGGCACACCACTGATGACCATCTTTTTTAAAGAAAATCACTTCTGAATTTTCGCTGTCTCTTGCTTCTGTCCGTCCGGCAATATACAGTGAGCCCTCAAATTCAAACGGTGCCGTAATGTTATAAACATCTTTATCATTCATCAATGTATTAAATTGAATTAAACTTGAATTATCTTTATATTTCAAGTTACCAAATCCATCCAGTAATTTCGCACATGTATTGACTTTTTTGTCATTTTTTACCATCTTTTTTCACTTCCTTATTTAATTTTCGTCAATTATTATATTATTTTCTTTTGTTATATTGATAATAACATCACATCAACTTGATATAAACCTATTTTTACTTGAATTTTTAACATTTTTTTGCACGGACTATAAATTCAAGAAAAACATCACCAGGTATATATCAAAAAACAGGGGGCTGTCAGAAAAGGAACAATCCTGCATCTGTTTCTTTCCTGGCAGCCCCTGCGAATACTATTCTGTTTTTATGATAACTTTCTTTCCCGAAAAAGCAATACCAAGCCTGATGATACTTTACTTATGTTCTTCCAGCCATCTGGAAGCACAATGGGCAAGATATGCCGGACCGACTTTCATAACTTCTTCATTAAATACAACTTTAGGATGATGCTGATTGTAGGTCTCTCTTCCATCTGTAAATCCTGCGGACAAAAACATATAGGCCCCCGGAATCTCAGAAAGAATCACTGCCATATCTTCAGAAGATGCTGCATGCATATCAGGATATTCCGCCTGATTTGGCACATTTAACTCTCTCATATATGATATAAACGTTTCAACGGCTTCCGGATCACAGATCAGCGGCGGTGTACCACTGGTAATTATAACTTCCGCCGAACCTCTGTAAGTTTTTGCAATGCTCTCTGTGACTTCACTTAAACGTTTTAAAATAAACGCTCTTTGTTCATTGCTGTCACATCTCAGGGTGCCATACATCTCTGCTTTATCCGGGATAATGTTTCCTGCATCCCCGGCTGCCACTTTGCCAATAGTCAAAACACTTGACTGTGTAGACTGTATTTCACGTGCAATGACCGACTCCAGACCGATAATCACATGGGCGGCAATATTAATCGGGTCTACGCCTGAATCCGGATAAGCGCCATGAGAACCGACACCGTGGATAACAATTTTAAAATTATCACTTGAATTCATCATTGTCCCTTTACCGTTGTAAATAAACAACCCCAGAGGCATCTGTCCGGACGTCACATGATAGCCCAGTGCTACATCCGGTCTCGGATTTTCAAGAAGACCATCTTTGATCATCGCTTTTGCACCCATGAAAGTCTCTTCACCCGGCTGGAACATCAGCTTTACCATACCTTCCAGTGCTGCTTCATTTTCCTTAAGCATCTTTGCCGCCGTCAAAAGCATCGCGCCATGCATGTCATGGCCACATGTATGTGCTCTGTCACACACACTGGCAAACGGAAGCCCGCTCTCTTCCCGCATCGGAAGTGCATCAACATCACCTCTCAATAACACCGTCTTGCCGCCCGGCTTTCCAACCGTAACAACAACACCGCCGCCGCATCTTTCCGGCTGATACCCCATCTTTGTAAGCTGCTCGATAATATATCCCGTCGTCTCAGGAAGTTCCAGACTGATTTCCGGAATCTGATGCAAATGACGCCGAAATTCCACCGTCATATCAAACAGCTCTTCTGATCTTTTTAAATAATCCATACACAAAACACTTCTTCCTATTCAAAAATTTTAACTGTCAGAGCCGGACAAAATTTCAAAAACAGACATCGAAAGCCTGCATTTTTAAGACTGTTTTGAAACTTTTTGTCGGATATGTACCAACAAAGACCGCTTTGTCCGCCTTTCATTTACAGTATAATCATACCCCTTTTCAACAAAAAAATCACTGTTTTTTTATTCAGTGATTTTCCCTTTCTTCTTGACATCCGTGCTAAACCAAAATATAATGATACACATAAGTGATACATTTGTATCGGCGATATAATTGTATCAGCGTAGTAAAACACTGTCAATTGGAGGGCAGAAAATGAGACAAACAAGCGAAAATGTATCACCGATGAGTAACGAGGGACGAAATCAGTATGTCGTAGAGCATATCACCCAGGCCATGCTAAAGCTGATGAAAAATCATAATTTCAATGAAATATCCATCAGTCAGATCTGCGATGAAGCCGGTGTCGGCAGAGCATCTTTCTACCGCAATTTCGAGAGTAAGGAAGCTGTCATCAGCAGATATTTGAAAAAACTGTTAGACAACTGGTGGATTGAGGCCATACAAAAGC
Source organism: Clostridiales bacterium (assembly GCA_022770525.1). Lineage (GTDB taxonomy): Bacteria > Bacillota > Clostridia > Lachnospirales > Lachnospiraceae > CAKRHR01. The sequence goes on along the minus strand of JALEHN010000062.1, from coordinate 3,487 downwards.
CGGATTTTAATTTGGTGGAAGCTGTTTTTTCGCATTACTGGAACCACCGTGAACTATGTATCATGCTGTACAAACAGGGGCTGGCTCATCTCAGTCTGCAAAGCATCAGAGAAGCCTGCGGGCCCAAACCGGAGCAGCCTAACATCGTTGCTTATGCGACAGCGTATTTTTCCTACGGATTATATGGCTGGATTGAAGAATGGTTCAAGCGGGGCATGCAGGAAACCCCGAAAGAAATGGCCATGCTGTGGGAGGCGACACAAAAAGCACAAAATCAGGTTTCAAAAGAAAGAAGTGAATAAGTTGAAAAAAGGCTTAATATTAGAAGGCGGCGCTATGCGCGGGATGTTTACGGCCGGTGTCATCGACGTGATGATGGAAAACGGCATAGAATACGATGGCGTCATAGGTGTTTCTGCCGGCGCTGCTTTTGGCTGTAACTATAAATCAAAACAGATCGGCAGAGTCATTCGGTACAATATGAAGTATTGTAATGACAAGCGATATTCAGGCATCGGAAGTCTGATAAAAACCGGCAATATCTACAATACGGATTTTGCATACGGTGAAGTTCCTCTGAAATACGATGTATTCGATTTTGATACCTATAAAAGCAATCCGATGGACTTTTATGTCGTATGCACGGACATTGAAACAGGAAAAGCCGTATATCACAACTATGAGGGACAAGATGACCACGGTTTTGATTGGATCCGTGCTTCTGCTTCAATGCCGCTGGTATCCCAAATCGTGGAAATAGACGGTCAAAAGCTTCTGGACGGCGGCGTTGCCGACTCCATACCGGTTAAATACTTTGAAGAAATAGGCTATGACAAAAATATTGTCGTCCTTACCCAGCCTGAACATTATCAGAAAAAGAAGAATCATCTTATGCCCCTTATACGGGTAAAATACAGAAAATATCCAAAACTTGCAGAGGCAATGGCAAACCGCCATCTTGTCTATAACCAAACCCTTGCTTACATTGAAGAACAGGAAAAGCAGGGAAAGCTATTTGTTATACGCCCTAAGGAAAAATTACAGATAGGAAAAGTCGAAAAAAACCCGAAAAAGCTGAAAGAAATCTACGATATCGGAAGAGAAACCGCCGCCTCGCAGATTTCCGAAATTAAAAAATTTCTCAATACGACGATAAAACGTGGATGTTAATATGCGTTGCTTGCAGCAACGGGCAGTTCCTCATACAATAGTGGTAACAATTGAAAAAGGAGGTTATTTCTGATGTTAAACGAAAACATTAAAGCAATCAGAAAATCCAAAGGACTGTCGCAGCAGGAACTTGCTGTCAAGCTGAATGTGGTGCGGCAAACAATTTCTAAATGGGAGCAGGGGGGTTCACTTAGATAAAGATACCACATCAATAATCCCACGCTGACTTTTGCTCAACCGATACAGCCAGAGGGCTGGATAACAAGAAAAGGCGGTATGCGCCCCGTGGAGGGGTAGCGTACCGCCATTTCTTGTGGGGGTTTCCAAAGGGGGCAACGCCCCCATTTGGCACACGACTTTGCGAAGCAAAGTGTAGTGTGTTATACGCTCTGACGGCGTTGCCATGAAAATGCCGTTGCCACCGGGGAGGGCAAGGGCATTTGAAGCGGCAGGAAAACAGGGCTGTGCTTGTGTGGCGTGGAGCCGCAAGCGCAGGGCTGTTTTCATCAGCAGACAGGGCGTATATGAAAGCCCCCGTCCCTCGTCCTACGCTCCGACTTGTGGACAAAGTGTCCCGAAGTTGTGGCCACACTCCCGGGAAAGTAGCGGGACAGCGGGGAACCGTCAAGGCTGAAATGAATGGGTTTACACCCGGCCTTGACCGCCGCCCGCCGTCCCGCTGAATGGGTGAACAAGGCGGCCAATCCCTCAAAGTGCTTGGCCGATCTCTTTTTGATTTTGGAGCGTTTCTTCTCTCAAATTTGAAATGGGCGGGAAGCCATTTTAGGGCTTTCCCGCCTTGATTGCCCATCAGCAAAGACAGACGGGACTGTCAACGGCGGCGCATAAAATGCGCCGTTCATCTTGACCGTTGACTGGCTCGGCTGGCTTTGCTATCTTTATAGACTTAAAAAGGTTAATAACATATAACATCTCTTTCTACTTCTGTAATTATCTCTTTCGATATAGTGTTTACGTTAAGTAAATAAACTTCATTTAAACGAGGATTAAATATTCCTAAATTTTGGATGCTCTTATATATTTTTTGACCAGAATGTTGCCCCATTATCCAGTACATCAATAGTTGTAGTGTATGTTTATTAGTCGGTTTTGATTTACTCACTTTAAAATCCCACAAAGTATCGGCTGTAAGATAATCACCATCTCCCGAATTAACTGTTTCCGTATATCCATTAGGCTCAAATGTAAAACCGTCTTTTACAATAGGGCCGTAGTCTTCCCAAAATTTTACACTTCGTTGAACCATTATTTTTATGTTTTGTATAGTTTCTGCGTCTGGATTGATGTCATCTGCGCCCTTAGCCATTATTGCTCCCATCGGATTTCTAAACCATACATCATATGTTACTAATTTGCAGGCGTTTGTAATTGACTTCTCATCAATAGCTTTTATTCCAGCTAACAATTTACTTGCTTTTTTCATGGCATTTTTTTGTTTAAACAATTCTTCTGCCATTTTTGCGCCCATACAGGATATTTTAAACGCTTCCAAAAGTTCTGACCCCATTGCAAATCTTGTTAAATAGTCCACAGCCATTCCAACAACAGAAGCATGGATATTCTCGGTTTCAGATAAAATATGACCATCATCAATTTTATGTATCTCAAATTGAGATGGCTTTACATATCCTCCCCTCGGTTGTTTTATTTCGCTAATTCTTTTTGTAACTGAACTCATTTGCAAACGCTCCTCCTTTGGATAATCTTATATTTTATTCAAATAAATACCCGCCCATTTCAATGTCAATATTGACCACTATTTCATCTGGTGCATCAGACACAATGTATCCTCTTACAGCAACTATATCTTTCCCATCTTTATCATATATAGTTGGCATTATGTCTTGATGTATTTTCGCTTGTGTAAGAAACCTTAATAAATGATTTTTGTCCGTGTTGTGCCCCATTAAAACCACTTTTTTGTTTGATGCTTTATCTCTCAATCTTGCACACAATTTACCATTTTGATTGCTATATTCTTCAATATAACAAGATATTTTAACTAATTCTTTCATTGAATTTCTCCTAAATTTATCATAACACAAGACTTTTTCTCCTGAACAGTTCATGTTTATCCTGTCTGCTCAATCATCCTCTTCGCCAACTGCTGGAACAGGTCGGCAGTTTCTTCATCCATCGGCGTAAGCTGTCCGATCTGTCCAGCTATCATCGCCGTTACATCGTCAATGGAAAGCGGTTTTTGTTTCTGTTCCGCCAGTGCGTCCCGCATGGCTTGGAACATAGCGGCGGTCACAGCTTCTCCCGGCTGTTCCCCGTTGTCAATGTCTTTCTTAAT
>JALEHN010000067.1 GCA_022770525.1 Clostridiales bacterium | reverse complement strand
ATTCTGTTCTTTTTGTTTTCAGATGAGAGAAGAACGCTGTTGACGGGGAGAAATGTGCTTCCGTCTGACCATCCAAGCGTAAGCATACGGAATCCGAAACGGTATCTGTGATTTGCGTGGTCATAAGCTTTGGCAAGAAGTTCCACTTTCTTGGAACGATTACGTTCAAACATGGAATCATCAATAATCAGTATATTTGTACGTTCCTTAGAATCCAAAGGTACAATAGCATCTTTGATGATTCGGGAAGCTAACAGCGTTGTAAAGCGAATCCAGTTAATCTGAATCATCTTCATGAAGCGGTACACAGTATCCTTTGCAAAACCAGGAGTATTTCGTCCGGTAATCAGGCTCATATACATACTTCTGTTAGAGAAAATCAGCAAAAAAAGATACTGAAAAACTTCGACAACAGGAATTCCTTTTTTCTTATATGCATTGGATGCTTTTAATGCTGAAGAAACATGGAATCTTGTAAAAAATCTTTTGATAGATTTCGAAATCTGCTTATCATTCTGGTTTGCTTGTGTTATACTTTTATTCATAGCATGAGCCTCCGGTTTTAATTGTTTTTGGACAACTCAATTATACCAAACCAGATGGTTTCATGCTATTTTATTGCCAGTATTTATTGAATTTTCAAGGTGCATAAGCACTTATTCAAGTGCGAAGTTTGAGATATGTAATTATAGTTATGTATAAATTATTGTTATATCAATTTTTCCGGATGTACCCTATGGAGAGGAGGATGTGTTATGAATTATAATAAGCTGAAGTATTTTTACGAAATTTCCAAGGTACAGAATTTATCACGGGCGGCGGAATTACTTTATGTCAGTCAGCCGTCCTTAAGTAAGGCGATTTCTGATTTAGAAAAAGAATTCGGTACACCTCTTTTTATTCGGACCAATCGGAATCTTGTACTGACACAGGCGGGCATCGTATTGCAAAAACAGCTGGAACCGGTATTTGCAAATGAGCAAAATATTTATGCGGCTGTGCGCGCGGCATCCTTGTCATCACAGGAAAATTTAACCGGGCAGCTGACGGTTGATTTTATGTGTTTTGAAGAGGCGCTGGGGCTTCATTCTTTCATTCATCAGTTTCAGCAGGCGCACCCGGCAATCGAAGTCCATGCCTTTCGTTCTCAGAAAAAAGATTTGATAAAAAAGATGACAGATCATGCTGTTGATGTTGGATTTATGATTTTTTCAATTGATGATTTTCATTCGGATTATGAGTACAAAGTCCTCCGTGAGCATCATCTTTCTTTAATTGTCCGAAATGACCACCCGCTGGCCGGACGAAACTTTGTTGATATTTCCGAAGTGCGCAATGAACCGATGATTGCTCATGGTCATAAGAAAAATTCCGATGAATATGCATATTCCTTCGGATGGGCCATACGAAACGGCCTCCACCCGAACATTGTTGCCGAATACGATTATGTGGAAACTGTTCTTCTGCAGGTATCCTATGGTGCAGGCATTACACTTTTGTCAGATGCTGCCCCGTTTTCCGGATTCTCTAACCTCGTCAATGTTCCGTTAAATAATGCGCCTATTATATATACCGGCATTTTCTGGAATCCCAATGGAAATTCCGCAGCTGCAAAACTTTTTGTACATGAATATCTCATGAGAAACAGTATCTTATGAATCTGTTACTTATCCCCGTGATGATGATTCAAATAGTTTCTGCTTCATTTGACATCTTGCAAAATGCTGCGCTTACTTTGCCGAAAGTTCGCTGTTTACAGGCGCAGGATATGGCGGATTCAGTAAACTGCAGGCGATAAATGATGGACGCTAAAATTTGAAATCTGAAAACCTTCTGATATAATAATTACTTGAAAGGCTTGCGAAAAGAGTGGAGGAATTTCTATGAGTGAGACAAGATATATTATATCCGACGCAGCAAAGATGATCGATGTGGAACCCCATGTCTTACGTTACTGGGAAGAGGAACTTGGAATGGAAATTCCAAGAAATGAAATGGGTCACCGGTATTATACAGATCGGGAAGTAAGGCTGTTTACAATGGTACGTGACCTTAAAGATAAAGGATTTCAGTTAAAGGCTATAAAAATGGTTTTGTCTGCACTTTCTGATGAAAATTCCGAAAACGGGAGAGCAGACCGGAATATAACAGATGGTGAATTAAAGGAAGAAAGAAAAGGAATTATTTCTCTGGCCGACGTACGGAAAAGCTATGACCAGGAGCCGAATGTATCGGGTAAAAAAAGTATACCGGACGAAAAACAGAGTATTTATAAAGATGATGCGGATGAGATGATGAGGGCAGACCAAAGTACGGCAGACCCGCAGGAAGGTATCCGGCAAAGTGAGCGGCCAAATTCTGAAATTCAGGAAAGTACACGTAAATATCTGCCCTCAGAGGAAAGGGATAAAGCGCCGGTGCCGGTGACAGCCGAAGATAAAATGAAGCATTTTAAATATATGATGGATAGCATTATGATGCAGGCACTGAGAAGAAATAATCAGACACTTGAAGCAGATCTTGTGAATAACATTTCCGATAAAGTTATTAAGGAAATGGACTATCTGTTCAGAATGCAGGAAGAGAAAGAGGAAGAAAGATACAGAAATATTGATGAGCTCATACGGAAAAAGCAAAAAGGACGCAGGGAAGCGGCGGCGGCCAAGGCGCCGTTGTACGGACCGAAGAAATCAAAGAAAAGACTATTCTGAAAAAGCAGCTCTGAAATGATGAAAGGACTGTCATATCATATGACAGCCCTTTTGGCTTTAAAATTATTCCTGAGAGATTGCTCCTGTAGGACAAGCACCTGCGCATGTACCACAATCTAAGCATTCATCTGCATTGATTTCGTATTTGCCATCGCCTTCTGTAATAGCGCCAACTGGACACTCACCTGCGCATGAACCGCAGCAAACGCAATCTGATGAAATTACATATGCCATTGTAGTTACCTCCTTATAGACTATCAAATTTATTCTTTGTGAATACAAGGTTATTGTAATACAAAATCAGGGCCAATACAAGTACTATTTTGGAGAAAGTTTTGTCATTGCCAAAAATAAAAAAGTGTATTATAATATCTTTTGTGACGTCAGGATTACAGCCATTGTGATCGGCGAGAGACGCGGAGTGCTTCATTGGCAATATCCGGGCGATTCTGGTGTTGTTATATACGTTATATCATTTTTATTATTAAAGGAGGTCATTTAGATGGCACAGCAGGTATCAAAAGATACAATGATCGGCGATTTGCTGAGAATTGATGCAGGCGTTGCACCTATCCTTTTGGGAATCGGCATGCATTGTCTCGGCTGCCCTTCTTCACAGATGGAAACCATCGAAGAAGCAGCGATGGTTCACGGCATTAATGCAGATGAATTAGTTGCAAAGATTAATGATTTTTTAGCAGGAAATAAATAATTTTTCGGCAATACAGAATTAAAAAGGAACAGGTCTGTGCATTACAGGAAACCTGTTCCTTTTTTGTTTGTTCTGATATCGGTGCGCAAAGCAGGTCAGATTGCGGAAAGAATTTCAAGTGCCCTGTTTTTGATGATCTTTTCATATTGTTCATCAAAATAGGCTTTTGTCGCATAAGTGAACTTTTCACGATGACCATATTCGGTAGCTATGTTGCAGATTTTGTTGAAAGTCTCCGGCGGGAGTGTGCCTTTTTCCATCACAAGGTAATAAGTACCGTTTTGCGGATGCTTATATAAGGTGCTGGTCTGTGGCATGTTGTCTTTAAGTACTTCGGACAGCTGTGTCACTTCAGAGAGACTGATGAAGGAAAAAATGCGGATAATATTGACATCGTCGGTTTTTGCCGATGCATCATTGCCGTCTGCGGTTGTTTGTTCGGATATGGCTGCCTTTGTATCGGAGGCTTCCCGGGATTTTGGTGCCTCCATATTTTTAAAGTCACTGAGAATATTTTTCTTCAGCTGTTTAAACAGGTCAAGAATTTCATCGGCACCGGTATATTCTATGGATTCGGTAAATGCTTCATCACATTCTTCAAAATCCTCATCGTCCTCATCCATATCGGCCGGTGAGAAACGCGCAAAGCGGGTATCCAGTTCTTCCGGATCTTCAACTTTTGTGACTATAAGAATAATACAATCACCTGAAACAGGAATTGCTTCAATAATCAAAGGTATGTCATCTGCTTCAAAACCGAGTTCATCAGAAGCCTGAGCCATCATATCTCTGAATAAATCTTTGGCTTTTTCGGTGCCGTAGGCCAGTTCACTGAGTTTAAGCTCACGGTCGATCAGATCTGTTTTGTTTAATGTACAGCGTATCTGGTTTTCACTGATTCTTTCAAGCTTCATGGAATCACCCCTTTTATCTTTATTAATGAATCGTGTCAATGCGTATCAATGACCGGATGCCAGCCGGGTCATCATCGGACGCACTGTAATCAGTACCTATAGTATAAACATTAAATTATGACATGTAAAGACTTAATCTTATTATATGACTTCTTTTATTTGCGCATTCAAGCAAATTATAGTATAATGAAAACGAATTCCTGCGCGTTGGTAAAAAGAAGAATAGGGGACAAATTTATGAGGCAGATGGGTGTACGAATGTTAAAAGCGGTTCTGTGCCTGTGGCTGATCGGAATAGTGATTTGTATTTTTTTTGTTAAAAATCCTTTTCTGGTCCACAGAATCAATGCAGGTCGGGAAGATGTGAAAAGTCCGGAGGAGATTTACTCTGAGACTGCGCCATATGTGTATCTGGAGCATGCGCGTCTTGAGTATACAGGATATTACAGTGTAACCGATGAAACGATAGTATCATATTGCTTTATCACTACGGTGGGAGATCATAGTTATCTGGTTGAGATGTCGGCAGAGCGTGTATATCAGCTGACAGATGATGTGTCGGAAGGTTTGCGGGATGTTTCTTTAATGGGGAAAATGCGCCGTAATGATGAAATGGTATCAGCAATTGCGGCTTATGAAGGTATGGAGATACAAAAATATCAGGAAACCTATGACATCAGCAATATCAGTATTTACCAGTATCAAAATGACTATGAAAGCGTTATGATATATTACGGGCTGGCACTTTTAGCCGGCGCAATGATATTTACCGGGACATGTGCAGGTCATAAAAAAACAAAAGAGAGTAAGGTGAGCATATGAAGAATAAAGTGATCGGCGTTTTGCTGTCGATTATTCTGATTGTTGTGATGGGTGCCATAGCTTTTGCGGGTCTTATGAATCACAGAAATTCTGAAAGCAGCGTGAAGCTTAACTATGAAGAAGCCTATGGCATCAGCGGGAATCAGTACACGGTTATTTTTAATAATGAACTGAAGGATTATCGTGCACTGGATATTAACGGACAGGTTTATTTATCGCTGGAAGGTGTGACATCCGAGATCAACAGCAGATTATACTGGGATGCCAATGAAAATGTATTAATCTACACGAAGCCTTCAGGCAGTGTTAAGACATGGCCTGATCAGACGACATATTCAGACCCTGACGAGGGGCAAAAAGAACTTGGCTATGTGCCATTGACAAGTGTTGATGATGAGATGTATATAGCGGTCGAGTATGTCAAGCTGTTTACAAAATGTAATATTGACGCTTATACAGAGCCTAACCGTCTTGTGATCCGCACAAACTGGGATGAGGCTAAGATGGTCGATGTAAAAAAGGAAACATCGATCCGGTATAAAGGCGGTGTAAAGGCGGAGGTGCTTCGGGAGAGTCAAGTGGGCGAAAAGCTCTATGTCCTTGACGACAGTTATGATGACTGGACGTTTGTGGCATCTTCAGATGGTTATATCGGCTGGGTTGCAGACAAGTATATCGGGGAAGCATATACAGAAGCACCGGCAGAACCTGAATTTACCGGATTTGAATATACGACAGTTCAGCGTGACCATAAAATAAAAATGGTATGGCATCAGGTGATGACCGAGGCTGCAAACGCATCCTTTGACACGGCATTGGCCAATGTGACCGGTATGAATGTCGTATCACCGACATGGTTTGCTTTTCAGGATACAAACGGCAATATCCGAAGCATTGCCACAGCAGACTATGTGGCAAAGGCACATGAGCGGGGTATGGAAGTGTGGGCGCTGTTTTCAAATCAGTTCCCGGACGAAAATGGTGAACTGAAAGGATTTGAAGGCACGGGGGTACCGACAGATGAAGTCCTTTCTTATACTTCAAAGCGTGAAAACGCAGTGGCTCAGGTGATCAGCTGCTGCCAGCAGTTTGGCATTGACGGCATCAATCTTGATTTTGAAAACATTATGTCACCGTCAGATCCGTATGACGAAAGCGGTAAGGCGGCTGTGAATTATATCCAGTTTGTCAGAGAGCTTTCAGTTGCCTGCCATAAGAATAATATTATTTTTACCATTGATAATTATGTTCCGTTATATACACAGCATTATGACAGAAGAGAGCAGAATGTTTTTGCGGATTATCTTGTGATCATGGGTTATGACGAGCATTATGCGGGCGGCACCGAAGCCGGTCCGGTTGCTTCGATCGGTTTTGTTGAACAGGGTATTACAGATACGCTGAATACGGGTGTGCCGGCCTCTAAAGTCATCAACGGTATTCCGTTCTATACCCGTTACTGGTATACAGACAGTGAGGGCTTAAAATATGGCGGCGAAGCAACGATGGATGAAGCGGCGGGATATGCATCTTCTCATAATGTGACGCCGCAGTGGCTTGATGATCAGGGTGTTAATTATGTGACTTATACCGGAAATGACGGTAATATTTATGAGATGTGGCTTGAAGATACCCAGGCTGTGGAGCGGAAAATGCAGCTGATTACCCAATATGATCTGGCCGGCGTATCCTGTTGGAAACTGGGGCAGGAAAACAGTGCTGTGTGGGGTGTGATCAGCCAGTACATACCGTAAGCATGAATTTTTCAGGTCGTGCTGCGATATGGATGCCGGGCAGAGTGCTAAAGTCCGGTGCAGGGCTTTTAAGTGGTTTGATTTGAATTTTGATGATGGAGGTACTTTTGTGAATGCAGTGAATTATCAGAAGGTTCTCGACCGGACGATAGAAGACATCGTTTCACAGAATAAGGTTCCGAAGCTTTTATTACATAGCTGCTGCGCGCCGTGCAGCAGCTATTGTATTGAATATTTGTCACAGTATTTTGAAATAACGGTGTTTTACTATAATCCCAATATTTCACCAGAGGATGAATATTTAAAGCGGGCGGCAGAGCAAAAAAGGCTGATCTGTGAAATGCCGGTCAAACATCCGGTTCATTTTCTGGAAGGGAAATATGATCCGGGGCGGTTTTTTGAAATGGCCAGAGGGCTTGAAAATGTGCCCGAAGGCGGTGAAAGGTGTTTTAAATGTTATGCCATGCGTCTTGAAGAGGCAGCCGCTGCGGCAAAAGAGCTGCAGTGCGATTTTTTCACGACGACACTGACGATCAGTCCGTTAAAAAATGCGGCAAAGCTTAATGAGCTGGGAAAGGAAATCAGCGAAAAGTATCAGGTGCCTTATCTGTTTTCGGATTTTAAAAAGAAAAACGGTTATAAACGGTCAACGGAGCTTTCCGCACAGTATCATCTTTACAGGCAGAATTTCTGTGGATGTGTTTTTTCGAAAATGGCCCAGGATAAGAAACAGTTCTAAAAATGCAGGCATTTTATGCCTGTTTTATGAAATTTTGTTTGGCTTTGAAAAGTTACAAACAGTTAAGGAAATAAAAGTTAAACCTCCGACATATATTTTTAGAAAGTATATGCCGGAGGTTTTTTTAATGGGGCATCATGTGCGGCGCGGTCTGGCAGCGGCAGCGATACTAATGATGATTTTGGTGATATTATCGGTAAAAATGAAGATCAGTTACAGGGAAGTGTTTCACGAGATTAACGGAAAGGCAAAAACAGTGATTGTTCTGGATGCCGGTCATGGCGGCTTTGACCCGGGGAAGGTCGGGGTGACCGGAGCAAAAGAAAAAGATATTAATCTGGCAATAGCATTAAAGGTCAGGAGAAATCTTGAGCATCAGGGGATAACGGTGATTATGACAAGAGAAGGCGACTATGCGCTGTGTCAGGACGAAAGTAACCAAAAGAAAAAAGAAGATATGCGCAAGCGGGTTAAAATCATCAATGAATCCGGTGCGCAGCTGGCCGTAAGTATTCATCAGAACAGTTTTACCAATGGCAAATATTACGGGGCACAGGTTTTTTATTACGAAGATTCTAAAGAGGGGGCTTTGCTGGCACAATTGATCCAGAAAAGTTTTGTGATGTACGCAGATGAGACAAACAAACGGCAGGAAAAAGCCAACAGCGATTATTATCTGCTGAAAAACGCTCAAGTGCCTGTCGTCATCGCAGAATGCGGCTTTTTATCCAATGCGTCCGAGGAGGCAAAACTGATGACGGAAGCTTATCAGGAAAAAGCAGCGTGGGCAATTCATATGGGGATTATGACATATCTAAACCGTGAGCAGGGCAGCATGGAAGAACAAACAGATTGACATGACGTTATAAGATGTTATAAAAATTTGGTCAAATCCATTGACATAGACGGGCTGCAGTGATATACTATGGATAAATTGGTATTAAAAAAACAGAATATATCTATAGGGGCTTGCGTGAATTTAATACCGGTAGATGCGGTAAATGTCCGGAATGATCAATGACGGACGGGTGTATTTCACATGATAAAATAAGAAAAGGGGATAGGATGATGTTAAAATTTGACGAACAGAAGCAGTTGAACAGTGTCAATGGGGCATTGGCATTAAGAGGAACAATCAATGATATCGTTGATCAGTTCTGTAGGGAAGGGTATAAAAATATTTGCTGGCTTGGTATCGGCGGTACATATGCATCAGCAATGCAGGCTGTTGTACATATGAAAGAAAGATCAGAGATCGAAACATTTGTTGAGAATGCGGCAGAGTATAATACAACAGGCAACAAACGTGTCGGTAAAGGTACAGTAGTCATTGTATCTTCTGTCAGCGGAAATACAGTGGAAGTTGTTGCAGGTGTTAAGAAAGCTCAGGCAGACGGCGCAAAGGTCATCGGTTTTATTGATGTTGCAGGCGCTGTTCTTGATGAATTATGCGATTATACAGTGAATTACGCGGAAAATGAGCAGCTGAAATTCTTTATGGTGGCTGACCGTTTTATGTTTAATAACGGCGAATTTGAAGAATATGACCGCTATTACAGTGAACTTGATGCACATCTGGCACAGGCCCTTGTTGATGTATCAAAGAAAGCCGATGATTTCGCAAAAGATTTTGCCATGAAGCACAGACATGATGAGATGCATTATTTTATCGGTGCGGGCAATCAGTTCGGCGCAACTTATTCATATGCAATGTGCTACTGGGAAGAACAGATGTGGCTGCGCACAAAATCTATCCATGCGGCTGAATTTTTCCACGGCACACTGGAAGTCATCGAGGAAAATGTACCGGTGACTGTATTTGTGGGTGAGGATTCACAGCGTCCGCTCAGTGAACGTGTAGTGAACTTCCTTCCGAAAATCTGTGCAAATTACACCGTGATCGATTCCGCAGACTATGAACTTGAAGGCATCAGCAAGGAATTCAGAGGCAATCTTTCACACCTTGTGATGCATGCCGTAACATCAAGAATTGATGTATATATTGAAAAGTTCAACTGCCATCCGCTGGAAATCCGCCGTTATTACAGACGTCTGGATTATTAATAAAAAGTTATGAATACGGATAATTACAAAGGTAAACCAAGAGACACTGCGTACGAGAAGCTGGAAAATTATCTTGTACAGAATAATTATCCGCCGCACTATCGCCTGCCGGGGGAGAGGGATATGTGTGAAATGTGGAATTTAAGCCGCACGACGTTACGTGCGGCTATTTCACGTTTAGTGATTGAAGGAAAACTTTACAGAAAGAAGGGCTCCGGTACTTATGTTGCACCGCCGAAGCTCATTGAAGATCTGCAGAAGATACATTCGTTTGCAAAACTTTCCAAAAGTGACGGTCGGATTCCCGAAACAAAGCTGATCTCAATGGAACTTTGCCCTGCGGATAAAAAAATCGCCGGAAAGCTTGGACTTTCTTTGGGTGAAAAAGTGTGGCAGCTGGTACGGATCAGGATGGCAGACACAATGCCTGTACGGCTGGAAAATGTCTTCCTTCCCGAAAAGCTTTTTAAGAAGCCCGATCAGAATAAACTGACGGCACAGTCACTATATGATATGATGGAAGAGGATTACGGTTTAAGACCGGAACACGGTGCTGAAAAAATAGCATTGGCTTATGCCACAGAACGGGAGGCACAGTTACTTGAAGTGGAGGCAGGTGCACCCCTGTTTTATATTTCGGGCATCACAAGGACGAAAGACGAGGTCGCTGTGGAATATTATAAAAATGTCGTGCGCGGTGATATGGTCCGATATCAGGGCGTATTGCGGGATGGATGTGATAACGTATGCGTATAAATGATGGGCAGCCACCAATATATTTGCAGCTTCGGGAAGTTATCAGAGAAAAAATCGAAGATGGGGAGTATGTGCCGGGAACAGCAATTCCGTCGGAAAATGCGCTGGCAGATATGTATCATGTAAACCGACTGACCGTTCGCAGCGCCATTGATGCCCTTGTGACAGAAGGACTCTTAAAGCCGGTGCAGGGCAAAGGTATTTTTGTTGCAGGCGGCAAGGTGGCTCGGGATCTTGAGTCTTTGGGCGGGTTTTCTCAGATGATGCGAAGCCACAATAAACAGCCGAAAATCAAGGTACTGCAAAAAAGTTTCCGCTGTGCCGGTGAAAAGTACGGTAAAATATTCGGCATCGACGAAAATGAGATGGTTTATGCCATACGGCGGCTGTGCTGTGCCGACAATGAACCGGTGTCTTTGGAGGAAATTTTTGTACCGGCGGCTATTGTACCTCAAATTGAAGACATTGATCTGTCTGTTTTTTCGATGAGTGAGGTTTATCAGTTTTATCATATACGTCCTGTTTTGGCAAAGCAGACACTGGAGATCGTGACCCTTAGTCAGAATGATGCCAGACTCCTTGGTATTCATAAAAATCAGGCTGTCTTTTTATTTGAATATATAAGCAGTGATAAAAACGGCAGAGTCATTGAATTTTCCCATTGCTACACACGGGGCGACAAATGTGATTTTACAGTGCACTTCCAAAGATAACGGAGGGTTACGGTACACACATTGAGTGTACTGTAAATGATTTTGGCCATGCTGCGCCTTTTGCTGCCTGCCGCCTTGTAATGACTTGCGAAATATGATAAAATCAAACCGGATTGAAAAGAGGATGAGTTGATGAACACAAAATTTTGTACGGTTGATTTTAAAAATGAACAGGATATGACAGAACATGATAAAGAAGTCATTATGGAAGCCGGAAGTATTTTAAAAAACGGCGGTCTTGTGGCTTTCCCGACAGAAACTGTGTATGGGCTGGGCGGTGACGGTCTGGACAAAAAAGCATCTGAAAAGATATATGCGGCAAAAGGCAGACCGTCTGATAATCCGCTGATCGTTCATATTGCGGATATTCAGGCGATGGAGGTACTGGCAGGGGATATTCCCAAAACAGCATGGCAGCTTGCAGGCAAGTTCTGGCCGGGACCGATGACGATGATATTAAACAAAAAAGACATTGTCCCGTATGAGACGACCGGTGGACTTGATACGGTGGCTATCCGTTTTCCATCCCATCCGGTGGCCTGTGCGCTGATTAAAGCGTCCGGAACATATATTGCTGCGCCAAGTGCCAATACTTCGGGGCGGCCAAGCCCGACACTGGCTTCCCACGTCCGGGAAGATATGGACGGCAAAATAGACATGATTGTTGACGGCGGCCGTGTAGGCATCGGCATTGAATCAACGATTGTCGACGTGACGGGTGAAGTGCCGATGATTTTGCGTCCGGGCTATATTACAAAGGAAATGCTTGAAGCGGTTGTGGGGCATGTGGAAATCGATCCTGCCATTATTGATGATCATCTGCTGAAGGGTGTGCGTCCGAAGGCACCGGGGATGAAGTATAAGCATTATGCGCCGAAAGGTGACCTGACCATCGTTGAAGGTGACAGTGAAAGCGTCATTGATACAATCAACCGGATGGTGGATATTGCAAAGGCTGAGGGCAAAAAGACGGCGGTGATCGCGGTAGATGAAACAAAAAAAGCATACCGCGGTGATATTGTGGAGAGTATAGGAACAAGGAGCCGTGAGGAGACGATCGCGGCAAATCTTTATGATATATTAAGACGCATGGATACTTTAGGTGTCGATGTGATTTATTCCGAAAGCTTTGAAGACGGAGGTCTTGGACAGGCTGTGATGAACCGGCTGTTAAAAGCAGCGGGACATCAGGTGATTAAAGTCTGATGTGATGCAGGTGATAAAAAACAGATATGATATCAGGTGATCAGCGTCTGAAGGGGACTTCGGGCGATTGAACATGTATCAATATAAAATTATATATCAGGAGGCGTTACAATGATAGCACTGGGATGTGACCATGGCGGTTATGAATTAATGCAGGAAGTGATTAAGTATCTGGAGGAAAACCACTACGAGTATAAAAATTTCGGAACATATTCCAAAGATTCGGTGGATTATCCGGAATACGGCAAAAAAGTGGCACATGCCGTTGCGGATGGAGAATGCGACAAAGGTATTCTGATCTGCGGTACGGGCATTGGTATTTCCATTGCCGCAAACAAAGTGAAGGGCGTTCGTGCGGCGCTGTGTTCGGACTGCTTTTCAGCCCAGGCGACAAGAGAGCACAATGATGCCAATATTCTTGCCATGGGCGGACGCGTTGTCGGCACAGGTCTTGCGCTTAAAATCGTGGAAACATTTTTGACAACACCGTTTTCAAATGATGAGCGCCATATCAGAAGAATTCATCTGATTGAAGAATAATTAACAAAAGCTGTTGCTGTGCATGTTGGCACAGCGGCAGCGGTGTGTTTGTTAAGATGAACAAAAGACCGGTTAAGAAGGAGGTATTTATGGGGAGCAAAAGACAGGATTATATTACATGGGATGAGTATTTTATGGGGGTGGCAAAGCTTGCGGGGCTTCGCTCCAAAGACCCGAACAGCCAGGTCGGTTCATGTATCGTCAGCATGGATAATAAGATTTTGTCCATGGGATACAACGGTTTCCCGATTGGGTGCTCTGATGATGAGTTTCCGTGGGACAGGGAAGGTGACCCGCTTTCGACAAAATATGTTTATGTGACCCACAGCGAATTAAATGCCATTTTGAATTACCGCGGCGGCAGTCTTGAAGGGGCGAAGCTGTATGTCTCCATGTTCCCGTGCAATGAATGCGCCAAGGCGATTATTCAGAGCGGTATTAAAGAAATTATATATGACTGTGATAAATATGCGGACACACCGTCGGTCATTGCTTCAAAGCGTATGCTTGATGCGGCGGGGGTCCATTATCGGCAGTATATTGCTTCAGGCCGTAAAATATGCTTCGATGTATAGTGTGTTTGTTATATATTAGACATAATGTACAAAAAATTTAACGTTTTCAGCAAAAAAAGATAGCATATTTTTATTAAATGTGGTAACATTATAAATACATTGCATATCATGAAGTTATTTCTTATGTATTGCAGAAGTGTTATACGGGGCAGAGGGGGCGAAATAATGAATCAAAGAAAGCATAACAGGGATATTGTACGGGCGCTGAGTATGATTACGCAGCTTGGAATTACCATGCTTGTTCCTATTGTGCTTTGTTTTTTTTTCGGCCGATGGCTCGATAGCCGGCTTGATACAGGCTGTTTCATGATTATTTTTACGATTCTTGGAATTATGGCGGCATACAGAAATCTGTTCGTCATTACGAAGCCATTGTTAAAGGGAGAAAGGGAGCGTGAGGATGAAGCGTATCATAGAAAGTCTGAAAGCATGGATCATAAGGAGTAACGAAACACTGATTGAGTTGATCATCGGGATTTTGGTGGTTAATGTATGCATTGTAATCCCCGGGAGCATTATCTCCGGGTCTGTACTGACATTTTGCCTGGGAGAACTTCTCGGTACGGTATATGCGGTATTTACGGTGATCCATATGACGGTGACCATTGAAAATATGCTGGATTTGCCGGAAGATGAAAGTTCGAAGTATGCAAAACGAGGGTATGCCGTTCGGCTTGTGGTCACGATCGCGGTGATGATCATCGGGCTGAAGCTCAGTATTTTTCATTTTGTCGGGGTTTTTCTCGGAATGATCAGTATTAAGCTGTCTGTCTGGATCAGACCGCTTGTACATAAGTTTACGGCAGGAAATTTGGGCAAAGGAAGGTGAAAGGATGGGACAGGAAGTTGACTTTATGATCCACGGGTACTTAAAGTTAAATTTCTTCGGCAGTGATGTTTATATTACGACAACTCACGTATGCTTATGCATCATCTGCCTGACATTGATTGCACTTGGCCTGGTTGTCAGTCAAAAAATGAAACACGCAAAAGCTGTTCCGGATGGCATACAGAACGTGGCGGAGTTCTACGTTGAGATGCTGGATGGTATGGTTAAGGGCAGTATGTTCAGACATTGGGGAAAGTATGCAAACTATATTCTGACAATATTCATGTTCATACTTTTTTCAAACATATCCGGTATCTTTGGCCTGCGTCCGCCGACAGCGGATTATTGTGTGACATTGACGCTGGCACTTATCACCTTTGCGGTGATTCAGTTCAATGCATTCAGGACAAACGGGGCGTTTGGCTATTTAAAGAGCCTGACACAGCCGATACCTCTGCTGTTTCCGATCAATGTGATCGGTGAGATTGCGACACCGGTATCATTATCGCTGCGTTTGTTCGGCAACATTATGGGTGGTACAGTTATGCTTGCTTTGTATTACGGCTTGCTGCCGAAGCTGGCAACACTGGGCATCCCGGTATTTTTACATGTTTACCTGGATATTTTTTCAGGTGCGATCCAGACATACGTATTTTGTATGCTGTCTATGGTATTTATCAATGATAAATTACCTGAATGATCTTTTAACAAGTATTTTAATTAATGGTTTAAGGAGGAAATCAATATGGATGGAATTACAGGTAAAGCGTTAATTTTAGCATGCTCAGCTATCGGTGCAGGTCTTGCGATGATCGCAGGTATCGGACCTGGTGTCGGACAGGGTATTGCCGCAGGTCACGGCGCATCTGCAGTGGGAAGAAATCCCGGCGCAAAAGGTGATATTACATCAACAATGCTTCTTGGTCAGGCCGTAGCCGAGACAACAGGTCTTTATGGTCTGGTTATCGCCCTGATTCTCTTATTCGCAAATCCATTGATTGGAAAACTTTGATTTGTACGACCTGTGCTATTGAATAGCCTAAATATCTAAAGCCGAAGGGAGGCTTAAACTTGGACGATCGTTTATTCGGGCTTGATATGCAGCTTTTGTTTGATGTATGCGTCGTATTCGTATTCATTATGCTGTTGTATATCATCATGTCACGTCTGTTTTTTAAGCCGGTCCGTGCGTTCCTTGAACAGAGGAAGGCAGCCATCGAGGCCGACAGGGAGGCAGCAAAAACTGATGATGAGGCAGCAGGCAGACTTAGAGCTGAATATGAAGCTTTGCTTAAAGAAGCAAATAAAGAGGCAGAAAGTCTTGTATCTGCATCCTATAAAGAAGCTCTGAAAAAGAAGGAAGAAATCATTTCAGATGCAAAAGTCCAAGCCTTAGCTATTATCGAACAGGCTGATAAAGAAGCTGAAATTGAGATGAACCGGGTTAAAGACGATGTGAAGAATCAGATGACCGAACTGGCTTCGGACATTGCAGGCAGATTTGTCACATCAAAGGATCCGTTTCGTGAGGCAATGTTACTTGAGGAAACTTTGAAGGAAATGGGTGGTGAAGCATGGCAGAATTCATAATTACTGCTGTCAATATTTTTGTTCTTGCTTTCGCTGTCGGCTATTTCGGTTCGGGTATGATCGGTAACTTGTTTAATAAGCGAAAGGCAGGCATTGTAGAAAGCATTGATTCTGCCAGAAAGCAAAAAGAAGATGCTGCAAAGCTCCATATGGATTACGAAAAGAAGGTGTCCGGTTTTATGGAGGAAAAGGCGGCAATTCTTGCGCGGGCCGGCGAAAAGGCAAAACTTCGGGAGGCGGAAATCATGGATGATGCCCATGCCGAGGCAGAGCGTATTATTTTGCGGGCCAGAAAAGAGGCAGAACTTAAAAAGTTAAAACTGAAGGATGATATTAAGCGTGATATGGTCACATATGCAACCGCAGCGGCTGCAAAAATTATCGCTGAAAATATGACTGATGATATTCAGGCACAGCTGATAGAAAATACATTGAACGGGATGGGAGAAACGACATGGCAAAATTAGTGGATAAAACTTATGGCCAGGCGTTGTTTGACCTTGGCATTGAAGACGGTAAAATCGATGAATATGCAAAACAGGTGGAAGTCATCCGTTCTATGTTCCATGAAAATCCGGATCTTTTAAAACTTCTTTTGCATCCTCAGATTACAAAAGAAGAAAAGGTTGACGTTATTGAAACGTGCTTTAAGGGCAAAGTGGATGACGCGGTGACCGGATTTATGGTGATCGTTGTCAAAGCCGGACGTCAGGGGGATTTTGAAAGCATATTTTCATATTTTCTGAATGCGGTGAAAGCATATAAACATATCGGAACGGCTTATGTGACTTCTGCGAAAGCATTGACAGATGCTCAGAAAAAGGCTGTTGAAGACAGACTTCTCCAGCTGACAGATAATGTTTCATATGAGACATATTATAAGGTGGATCCTTCACTGATCGGCGGTATGGTCATCCGTATCGGGGATAAAGTGGTGGACTCCAGTATTAAGACACAGCTTGAAACAATTTCAAAAAAGCTGATGGCAATTCAGCTTGGAAATCAATAGAAAGAAGGTGCCAAAAGCTCCATGAATTTGAGACCAGAAGAAATTAGCTCAGTGATTAAAGAGCAGATTAAACGATATAAATCTGAACTTGAAGTATCTGATGTAGGTACGGTTGTTCAGGTGGCTGACGGTATTGCTCGTATTCACGGTCTTGAGAATGCTATGCAGGGCGAGCTGCTGGAATTCCCGGGTGAAGTATTCGGTATGGTGCTTAACCTTGAGGAAGATAATGTCGGCGCCGTTTTGCTTGGTGATTCCAGAAATATCAGTGAGGGTGACATCGTAAAGACGACCGGACGTGTTGTTGAGGTGCCTGTAGGCGACGCAATGATCGGACGTGTTGTCAATGCGCTTGGTCAGCCGATTGATGGAAAGGGACCGATTGAAACAAACAGTTTCCGTCAGATTGAACGTGTGGCTCACGGTGTTATTGAAAGAAAATCTGTAGACACACCGCTTCAGACAGGTATTAAGGCTATTGATGCCATGATTCCTATCGGACGCGGCCAGCGTGAGCTGATCATCGGTGACAGACAGACAGGTAAAACTGCCATTGCCATTGATACAATTATTAATCAGAAAGGGCAGAATGTCCTTTGTATTTATGTAGCTATCGGACAGAAGGCTTCAACTGTAGCCAATATTGTCCATACACTTGAAGAGTATGGTGCGATGGACTATACAACCGTTGTTTCTTCAACGGCTTCTGAACTTGCACCGTTACAGTATATCGCGCCGTATGCGGGATGCGCTATCGGTGAGGAATGGATGGAGCAGGGGAAGGATGTGCTTATCGTTTATGATGACTTAAGCAAGCATGCCACTGCTTACCGTACACTCTCACTGCTGCTTCGCCGTCCGCCGGGGCGTGAAGCTTATCCTGGTGATGTCTTCTATCTGCATTCAAGACTTCTGGAACGTGCGTCAAAGCTGTCCGATGAACTGGGCGGCGGTTCACTGACAGCGCTTCCGATTATTGAAACGCAGGCAGGTGACGTTTCAGCTTACATTCCGACAAACGTTATTTCTATTACGGACGGTCAGATTTACCTTGAAACAGAAATGTTCAATTCAGGTTTCAGACCGGCGATTAATGCGGGTCTTTCTGTGTCCCGTGTCGGTGGTTCGGCGCAGATCAAGGCGATGAAGAAAATTGCGGCACCGATTCGTGTGGAACTGGCACAGTTCCGTGAACTCCAGTCGTTTGCACAGTTCGGTTCAGAACTTGATGCAGCCACAAAGGAACAGCTGGATCAAGGGGCACGTATTCAGGAAATGTTAAAGCAGCCTCAGTACCAGCCGATGCCGGTTGAAAAACAGGTTGTGATTATCTATGCGGCAACAAAGAAGTATCTGCTGGATATTCCTGTGGAAGAAGTTCAGTCATTTGAAAAAGGACTTCTGGAATACATGGATGCCAATTACGGAAACATTCTTTCCGCACTTCGTCAGGAAAAGGCGCTGACAGAAGATATCGAAAAAGGTATTGTCGAAGCGGTTACAGCTTACAAAGCAGTGTATAATAAATAAAGAGGTGAACAGCTATGGCCTCAATGAGAGAGATTAAAAGGCGAAAAGGCAGTATACAGAGTACGGCCAAGATTACCAAAGCAATGAAGCTTGTATCCACAGTCAAGTTTCAGAAATCCAAAGGCCGTGCGGAAAATTCAAAGCCATACTTTGATAAAATGTATGAAACTGTATCCTCTATTCTTGCAAAATCAGGCAATATCCTTCATCCGTATCTGACAAGCGGCGGCGACGGCAAAAAGGCTGTGATCGTGATTACATCAAATCGCGGCCTGGCCGGCGGATACAATTCAAACATTGTCAAACTTGTTCTTGATTCAGGTCTTTCGAAGGAAGATACTGTGCTTTATGCGGTAGGGCGAAAAGGTAAAGATACCCTTAGCCGCCGCGGTTATGAAGTGGCAGGAGATTATTCGGAAGTGATGGAGGCACCGATGTACACAGATGCCATGGATATCGGCAAGGATGTACTTAAAGCCTATAAAAATAATGAAATCAGTGAACTTTATCTTGCTTATACAAGCTTTAAGAATACGGTAACCCATATTCCGAAGCTGATTAAGCTTTTGCCGGTCAATCAGGCGGCAGCGGATGAAGTCCTTAAAGACGGCAGCGATGATCAAAGGCCGCCGGCGCCGATGAATTATGAACCTGAACCGGAAGAGGTTCTTGATGCGTTGATTCCAAAGTATGTGTGCAGCCTGATCTACGGCGCTTTGATGGAAGCGGCGGCTTCTGAAAACGGTGCCCGTATGACAGCGATGGACAATGCCACAAGCAATGCGGAAGAAATGATCGATCAATTAACATTGAGTTATAACAGAGCAAGACAGGGTGCAATTACTCAGGAAATCACCGAAATTGTTTCGGGTTCCGAGGCACTGGCCTAAAGGCATGATTCCCGTTTGAGCGGGAAAAGTTGGAGGAAGGAGTGAGTCAGAGTTTATGGCAGATATAAATACAGGTAAAGTCACTCAGATTATCGGTGCCGTGCTTGATATCAAGTTCCTGGAAGGCGGACTTCCTGAAATCAACGATGCAATCAAAATCAAACGTAAAGACGGAACGAATTTGGTTGTGGAAGTCGCACAGCATCTGGGTGATGATACGGTAAGATGTATCGCCATGGGTACGACAGACGGTCTTGTGCGCGGCATGGAAGCTGTGAGCACAGGTGCGCCGATCACTGTACCGGTTGGTGAAAAAACATTGGGACGTATTTTTAATGTGTTAGGTGAAGCGATTGATAACAAGGCTGACCCTGAAGTAGAGACACATTTACCGATACACAGAAAGGCACCTCAGTTTGAGGAACTTTCTGATGAAAAAGAAATTCTTGAGACAGGTATTAAAGTCGTTGACCTTCTCTGCCCGTATCAGAAGGGTGGTAAGATCGGTCTGTTCGGCGGTGCCGGTGTAGGAAAGACAGTACTTATTCAGGAGCTGATCCGTAACGTTGCCACAGAGCATGGCGGTTATTCTGTATTTACCGGCGTTGGCGAGCGTACCCGTGAAGGTAATGACCTTTACCATGAAATGACAGAATCCGGCGTTATCAATAAGACAACGATGGTGTTCGGTCAGATGAATGAGCCGCCCGGAGCGCGTATGCGTGTCGGTCTTACAGGCCTTACAATGGCTGAATATTTCCGTGATTACGGCGGCAAAGATGTATTGCTATTTATTGATAATATTTTCCGTTTCACACAGGCAGGTTCCGAAGTATCCGCCCTGCTTGGACGTATTCCGAGTGCGGTTGGTTATCAGCCGACACTGCAGACGGAAATGGGTGCGCTGCAGGAGCGTATTACATCAACAAAAGCAGGTTCTATCACATCGGTTCAGGCTGTTTATGTGCCGGCCGATGACCTTACAGACCCTGCGCCGGCAACAACCTTTGCTCATTTGGATGCGACCACTGTATTGTCACGTTCCATCGTAGAGCTTGGTATTTATCCGGCTGTGGATCCGCTGGAATCAACATCCCGTATTCTTGATCCGAGAATTGTCGGTGAGGAACATTACCGGGTTGCCCGCAGTGTACAGGAGATTCTTCAGAAATACAAAGAGCTTCAGGACATTATCGCAATTCTTGGTATGGATGAGCTTTCTGAAGAAGAGAAGCTTATCGTAGCCAGAGCACGAAAGATTCAGCGTTTCTTATCCCAGCCATTCTTCGTTGCAGAGCAGTTTACAGGTCTTACAGGACGTTATGTGCCGCTTTCTGAAACGATTCAGGGCTTCAAGGAAATTATTGAAGGCAAGCATGATGATATACCTGAAAGCTACTTCTTAAATGCAGGAAGCATTGATGATGTCCTTGCAAGAGTGAAGTAGGTGAGATGATGGCAGAGAATACAATGATGCTTCAGATAATTTCACCGGACAGAGTTTTCTATGAAGGTGAAGCGACAATGCTTGAAATGACCACCACCGAAGGTGAGATTGGTGTTTATCCGGGTCACATTCCGATGACAAATATTTTAAAACCGGGAATTGTGGTGATTCACGAAGGCGATCAGATCAAGAGAGCTGCAGTGCATGCAGGATTTACGGAGATTCTTCAGGACCGTGTAACCATTATGGCAGAAATTGCCGAATGGCCTGATGAGATTGATGTAAACCGCGCTAAAGAAGCCGAGGAACGTGCAAAAAGACGCCTCTCTGAAAAAGGAGAAGGTCTTGATGTTGCCAGAGCAGAAATGGCACTGCGCAAAGCACTGACAAGAATTGAACTTGTGGAAAGATACAAGTAAATATGTGATAAGGATGCAAAAGGTGCCGCACAAATGTGCGGCACCTTTGATTAAAGGAATTTCCTGCAAAGTAGAATTTTTGGCTGTTTGATTAAACAATACCGTGAGCGAGCATAGCATCTGCAACTTTTTTGAAGCCTGCGATATTTGCGCCGGCAACATAGTTGTTTTCAACGCCGTATTCTTTAGCTGCATCATCGATATTGTGGAAGATGCTGACCATGATCTGTTTTAATTTAGCGTCAACTTCTTCGAATGTCCAGCTGTATCTCATGCTGTTCTGGCTCATTTCAAGTGCTGATGTAGCAACACCGCCTGCATTTGCAGCTTTGCCAGGTACGAAGTAGATACCGTTTTCCTGTAAGTATTCTGTAGCTTCAAGTGTTGTAGGCATATTTGCGCCTTCTGCAACAACTTTAGTGCCGTTTGCCACAAGCGCTTTAGCATCGTCGATAAGAAGTTCGTTCTGTGTAGCACATGGAAGCGCAAGATCAACTTTGATGTTCCATACGCCGCGTCCTTCGTGGTATTCTGCATTTGGACGATATTTTGTATATTCTGTAAGACGTGCGCGTTTTACTTCTTTGATTTCTTTAAGGGCAGCTACATCGATGCCGTCCGGATCGTAAACCCAGCCTGTGGAATCGGAACATGTCACCGCTTTTGCGCCGAGCTGTTCAAGTTTCTGGATAGCGTAAATCGCAACATTACCTGCACCTGAAACGGCAGCAGTTTTGCCGACAATTGTATCACCTTTAGATTTAAGTAATTCTTCAACGATATAAACAAGACCATAGCCTGTAGCTTCTGTACGTGCAAGTGAACCGCCGTAGGAAAGTCCTTTGCCTGTAAGAACACCTTCTGAAAGGTTGCGGATTCTCTTGTACTGGCCGTACATATAACCGATCTCTCTTGCGCCTGTACCGATATCACCTGCAGGAACATCAGTATCTGCGCCGATATATTTGCACAGTTCTGTCATAAAGCTCTGGCAGAAAGCCATAACTTCTCTGTCTGATTTGCCTTTTGGATCAAAGTCGGAGCCGCCTTTGCCGCCGCCGATAGGAAGACCTGTTAAGGAGTTTTTGAAAATCTGTTCGAATCCAAGGAATTTAATAATACTTAAGTTTACAGATGGGTGTAAACGAAGACCGCCCTTGTATGGTCCGATGGCGCTGTTAAACTGAACACGCATACCTCTGTTTACCTGTACCTTGCCGTTATCATCTACCCATGGCACACGGAACATGATGATTCTTTCAGGTTCAACGATTCTTTCAAGAAGAGCTTCTTTCTGATATCTTTCATCATTGTCCACAACAAGACGCAGTGAGTTTAATACTTCTGTGACAGCCTGAATGAACTCCGGTTCATTTGGGTTTTTTGCCTTTACTTTTTCGATAACTTCATCAACATATGACATAATTTTTTTTCCTCCTTCAAAAAACAAAAAGCACCGGCGGTGGGCCGGTGCTCTGCAAAAAATATAGTCCTCATCGACTTCACTGCATCATTATAATATAAAACCCTTTAAAATACAATGTTTTATTTGAATTTTTTTGAAATAATATGCAAATTTTTTTCTAAAACATTAAAACTAAACTTGAAAGTGCTGTTAAGCGAAATGAAAGATTTTATAAAAAAGTTTCATATTTGACATTGCATTAACTTGATAAAGCATTGCCGGGGCGGGGTTGACAGGGGATGATGAAGTATGGTATACTGAACAAGTAATAGATAAGGAAATATACATAGGTTCATTTTTACAATGATTAAAAGGGAATACAGTGTGAATCTGTAACAGCCCTCGCTACTGTATGAAGGACGTTTCATCTATTTATGACACTGGGAAACTGGGAAGTCGGATGAGACGGTTGAGTTCAAGTCAGGAGACCTGCCATGTATATGGTTGTATAATCTTTCGATGGGAGAGAGCACAACATTGTAAGGTGTTTATACCTTATGAAAATGTTTACGCGGAGCATCTGTCGGAGATGCTCTTTTTTGTTTCCCTGAAGCTGTCCGATATTTTCCGGGGAAATAAAAGCGTTTTGTAAGGCGACACAGACAAATGGTATATATGTTGATGCATAGTGCGGTATTGCGTAAACATATATGACCTTTTGAAGAAAAACCGGTCGAAGATGTAATGGAAACATATCTATTACTTTCTAAACTCTTTTCAAAAGAAGAAGGCTTTTGATTTCAACCCCGTACTTAGACCCCTCCTACTGTACAGGCGAGAAACCATCAGCCTTCTTCTTTTGATTATTGTGTTTTATTTTGTCTTTTCCATGTGATTCATATGGCTTTGCCGCATGGGTGCGCAAAGGGTTCACTTAGTGACTCTTTATTCATTTACAGACGGAAATGCAAGACACTCCATTAAAAGCTTTGTGTAGCCTGGAAAAGTGGCCAGTTCAAAATAGTTGACGTCTGTGGCGATTTCGGACATTTTTGCCGGAACGTTTTTATCAAGGAGACATAAAATGGCACCGGCCAATGATGAATTGCCTATATATTTAACTTTACCTCTGGCATTCTCAGGAAGAATGCCCACCCCGATCAGTGTATCCTCGTCAAGATAACTGCCGAACTGTCCTGCGATAATGACTTCATCAAGGTCGTCAAGGGTCATTTGATTCTTTTCAAGCAGTGCCACAAAACCGGATAAGATTGCGCCTTTGGCCAGCTGCACCTGGCGGATATCGCCCTGGGAAAAGTAAACAGGGACTTTTCCGTCGGCTATGCAAAACGCTTTTTTCTGCTCCACTTTCGTAAGATATCCTAAAAGTTCCGAAGGAAGATTGCGGGAAATTCTTCCGCTGGCATCGACACCGCCGCAGCGAATCAATGCAGCCATTGTCTCCAGTACCCCGCTGCCGCAGATGCCGGCGGCTTCCTTATTTCCTATCGTCTGTACGATAAAATGTCCGTCTTTATAATCTGTATGCTCAATCGCACCTTCAGCCGCACGCATACCACATGTAATATTCATACCTTCCAGTGCAGGACCTGCCGCACAGGAACAGCTGTGCAGCTCACCTTTGATTGAAAGGACAATTTCACCATTTGTTCCGATATCAATAAACATGATGTCTTTGTCTGTGCTGTAAATCCGGCTCATGTAAATACCGGCAACGATATCGGCACCGATATAGGCAGATACCGATGGCAGACAGTAAACAGACGCATCCTGTCTGCAGTGGGTCAGATGAAGTTGTGAAGCAGGTACAGTCCGGGCACTTGTAAATTTCGGTATATAAGGGGCCATGGCAATGGACGACGGATCCACAGCCAGCAAAAGGTGAAGCATTGTTGTATTGGCTGCGATGGTATATCCGTAAACATCTTCTTTACGGACACCGGCGTTTTCAATCAGAGATAATGAAAGGTCATCAAGGCACTGACAAATCATATCTGAAAGCTCATGAAGTCCGTTATCATGCGTCATTGTATATTCAATACGTGATAAAACATCACCGCCGATTTTTGTCTGCGGATTGATGCAGGAAGCTTTAGCCAGGCCTTCGCCGTTTGAAAGATCCAGAAGAACGCTGGCGATTGTCGTTGTACCGATATCAATGGCGATGCCGTAAGCAGGCGCATTGGCGCTTAATGGCGTATGATCAGAAGCTGTCGATGACGGTCCGATCGAAGGATTTAATGTATAATCTCCAAGCTGATAACTGTCAAGTACGGATGATTTGGCAGTTTTCTTAATCAATTCGATAACAATCGGTTCACTGCCGTTTGAGGTACACATGCAGGCAAGGCGGATATGATCCGATATTTCATCATCGGATAAAGCTTTCTGTTCACGGGGCGTCAGTTCACTGACACCGCCGGAAATAAGATGAATTTTACATTTACCGCAGTAGCCTTTGCCATTGCACGGTGTTTCAAGGTCAACGGATTTAAGCTGGCGCCTGATGGCATCGAGAATGGTTTCATCGTCGTTTATTTCTATAGTCGTTTGATCCGGTAAAATCGTTAAAGTCGTTTTCATGATAATCTCCATCCTTATCTATATATCAGTGATGTTGAGGGTCAAGGGGTATAAAACCGATACTGCATTAATTTTAATATAGACCAGTCGGTATGGCATTGTCAATACGAAGAAAAAGAATCATATGGATATGAAGAAAAAGAATCATATGGATAATGCCGTACGGACTGTCCTGTATCAACAAAAATCATATTCATATAATTTGAGAAGTGCTTTGTATGGCCAGGCTTTTATTAAATTAACACAAGACATTCATTAATGACCCTAATAAATATAAAAGAATTTGTGAATTTACAGATAAATTACAAAAAATATTTTGAATAACCAATCTAATTTCCGTAAACATTGTTTTTTTATGGAAAATCAATTGACAATTTATGACTAAATGTTATAGAATTAGCGTATAAAAATAAGATTTTAAGCAATGAGTGCAATCTGCCAAAGGCGGCGGAAAGCTTAAAAGGGAAATAGGTGAGAATCCTATACAGTGCCGCTGCTGTATGAGTGGAGTTTTCTGCATGATGCCACTGGGAGACCGGGAAGGCGCAGATGATGATGATGCTTGAGTCAGAATACCTGCTGGTTGTCTTATGAACATCGGACTGCGAGTCACAGTTTGGTGCTTATAAGATAACCAGCATTTATTTTGCACAGTGATATTCCGATTTTTGATATACATTGGAAAATCTTATTTTAAAGATTTATTTTGCAATTATTTTCTAATACCTTATATCAGGGTCACTGGAAATTAATTAATAAAATTAGAGGCGAGCTAATAAAAACCCGCAATGTATATATATATATTAATTGTTGAAAAGGAGATGCGCGTATGGAAGACATTTTGAAACAAATCAGTGAACTTGTTGCTGAAGGTGAATCAGAAGAAGCCGTTGAACTTGTTGAGAAAGCACTTGATTCAGGAATTGCACCTTTAACAGTATTAAACGAAGGTGCATCAAAAGGTATGGATATCGTAAGTGAAGCATATTCAGCAGGTGAAGCTTTCCTTCCGGAACTTGTTCTTGCTGGTGATGCCATGTCAGAAATTATCGACATTATTTTCTCAAGAATGGATGCAGAAGCAGCAGCAGAATCCAAAGTAGGTACAATCGTTATTGGTCAGGCAAAAGGTGATGTTCATGATATCGGTAAGAATATCTGCTCAGCCCTTCTCGCTGTCAATGGTTTTGAGGTTCATGACCTTGGTATTGATGTTCCTGTTAAGGATTTCCTTGAAGCAGCTAAGAAGTACAATGCTGATATCGTTATTGTTTCAACATTGCTGACAACATCATTACCTTACCTTTCAGACACACTCCAGTATATCAAGGATACAGGACACAGAGATGACTGGTATTATGCAGTCGGCGGCGGTCCTGTTACACCGGAATTTGCTGAGAAGATCGGTGCAGACGGCTGGTCACGTACAGCGTTCGACTGTGTTCAGATGTGCAAGAAGTTAGTATCTGAGTGCAAACCGGGACAGAACGGAACAATCCTTGTTGACACTGAAGCATAATATAGTGTAATGGTATCAGACATGCTGCCGCATTTGGCAGGCAGCACGATTTTGCACGGCGGTGCAAAAACAGTGACAGTAAATTTTTAGCGAAGGAGAGGTCGTATGTATAACTATAAAGTAGAACGCTTACTGAATAACCTTGATAAAGCATATAAAGGCCCTGTTATCCCTATGAAAGAATGGGATACAAAGATTATTCCTAAGACAATTAAGGGCATTCTTAAAAAATACAACCTGAATAAAACACTTGATCTGGACAATCCAATCAACTGTGATGACGAACTTGCAGATACATTCTTTAAAGCCGGCTGGGAACTGGCACTTGAACTTGGTCTTTACTGCGAAGATACAGAACGTGTCATCAAAGTCACAGAAGACGAAATTCTTGAATGTATGCGTGATTATCAGGAATGCAACATCCTTGGCGAAGGTCAGGATCAGGTCATCATGAAACCTCGTAAACCTGAAGATCCATATCCACCGCTTCTGGCTGCATCTCTTGGTATTGTTTGTTCAGAAGAAAACTACCTGCCTTTAGTACAGGGTATTGTTAAATACAACAAATTAGTTGACGTGCTTCATGGACCGACACTGGCTACAGTATTCGGCCGTGAGATCCGTTCAGGCACACCATATGAAACACTTATGGGTAACTATGAATCAGAGCTTAAGAAAGAAGCGCTCTGGAGAGCAGGCCGTCCTGGCATGCCATGTACAGGTGTTGCCGGTGCCGTTACAGAATACGGTCATATGGGTGGTGCACCTGCAGTTGCAGGCCGCGGCAATGTTACAATGTCACTTTGCCCTGTAGAATTAAAATGTACATTCTCTAACTTCCACCGTATCATTCAGGGTCTGAACTACGGTCACAAGTTAAGAATCGGCGGATTCTCATATATCGGCGGATACGCAGGACCGCCAGAAGGCGCAGCACTGGCATGTATCGCCAATGACCTTCTGATTCCTACAATCTTGCAGTCTGACTATACAAGTTCTTATGTATATGATATTCAGCTGTTTGGTAACTGCGGACGTAAAGCTGTTTGGGCAAACTCTGTATCATGTCAGGCAGTTTCACGTAACACAGGCTTTATGAGAAATAAGATCGTTAACGAAACAGGCGGTCCATGTACAGAAATGTTCATGTATGAAGCAGCAGTCGGTTTGATGAACCATTGTGTATCCGGTGCATCAAAGACAACTCAGCCTCGTTCAGCCGGCGGACGTTATACAGATTACATCACACCTATGGAAGCTTGGTGGTGCGGTGATGTATTCAAATCATGCGCAGGCATGACACGTAAGCAGGCCAATGAAATCGCTAAGAAAATCCTTCCTAAATATGAAGCTAAACTTGGCGTTGCTCCTGATAAGGGTCTTCCGGTACAGGAATGCTTCGATTTGAAGAATCAGGTACCTTTCGAGAACTACAGAGAGCTGTATACACGTGTTCGTAACGAACTGATCGATATCGGTATGCCTCTTGACAAGTGCTACGGTGACTGGTACATGGAAAAGATGCAGGCAAGACGCCAGTACAGTGTTAAATAATTAAAAAATTCAGGGGGTGCCGCAGATTTTGCGGCATCTCTTTTTCTGATATAGGAAATTTTGATTTTCTATATCAGAAAAACGCTCCGCGAGGATGCGACCCGTGCGGAGTCGAAGATGCACTTGCGTGCCCGCACGGGCGCGCAAAGAGTAACTAAGTGACTCTTTTAAATATTTTACTGGAAAAGATATATGATTCGATGTACAATAAAAGGTAACAGATTATATTAAGAGAGGAGTGTCAGGAATGTATGATGTAGAAAAGCTGTATCAGCCGCAGTCCATTGAGGAAGCATTAAAAATCCTCAGCGAAGATAGTGATGCATGGATCATTGCCGGCGGTACGGATGTTATGATTAAGATGCGCCATAAAAAGATGCGTCATGTCCGTCTTATGAGTATCCGTCAGATCGGGACACTGAAAGGTGTGGAGAAGCTTGAAGATGGTACAGTCACCATAGGTCCGGCAACGACATTTACAGAGCTTGCGGCTGAACCGATCATTGTTAAAGAATTGCCGATGCTTAAAACAGCAGCACTTTCTATGGGCGGACCTCAGATTCAGAATATGGCAACAATCGGTGGTAATGTATGCAACGGAGCCACCAGTGCTGACAGTGCTTCTTCTTTGTTTGCGCTTGATGCTGCGCTTGTTCTTGAGTGTCAGGATGACAGCAGAGTTGTGCCGATTGAAGAGTTTTATCTCGGACCGGGACGTACAGACATAAAGCCGGGTGAGATGCTTACAAAGATTATTATTCCACCGAGAAAAGAAGGTTTATTCGGCTGTGCATATATTAAATTCGCTACGAGAAAAGCGATGGATATCGCAATTCTTGGTGCGGCGGCAACGTGTGTATTAGATAAAGAAGATAAGCATATCGAAAGAGCAACGATAGCACTTGGTGTTGCTGCGCCGACACCGGTACGCTGCATTGAAGCTGAAAAACTGTTAAATGGACAGAAGTTGACAAAAGAGCTACTTGAGCAAGCCGGACGTGCAGCACTGGCTTCGGCAAACCCAAGAAGTTCCTGGCGTGCTTCAAAAGAATACAGGGAGTGTCTTATCGAGGAGCTGTCTGCAAGGGCGTTTTATAAGGCATTTCTGGAAGCAGGAGGTCATGAATTATGATCGATGTACATATGATTTTAAATGGGAAAACAGTAAAGGTCACTGTGGACGACGGGGAAATTCTTCTGGACACAGTCAGGGAACGGCTTGGTCTCACAGGTACAAAACGGGGCTGTGAAGTCGGGGAATGTGGCGCTTGTACGGTGCTGATCGATGATATACCTGTGGATTCATGTATTTATCTGTCGGCATGGGCCAACGGCCACCGCGTGATGACGATTGAAGGTGTTGAGACCGACGGAGAACTGGCGGCCATTCAGCAGTCATTTATTGACAATGGTGCGATTCAGTGCGGCTTTTGTACACCGGGTATGGTACTGACTGCTTATTCTTTGCTGAAACGCAATCTTCATCCGACAACGGAGGAAATTAAAAAGGGTATGGCAGGCAATATGTGCCGGTGCGCCGCTTATATTCAGATTGCCGATGCGGTACAAAAGGCCGGTGAGATCATGGCGAAAGCTATAGACGAAGTAAAGGAGAAATCTCTATGAGTAAAATTTTGATTAAAAACGCAGATGCGATTGTCACCTGTGACAGCGCGGACAGAGTCCTTAAAGGCTATGACATGCTCATTGAAAACGAAAAGATCGTAAAAATTGATAAAGATATTATCTGTGATGATGCAAAGGTAATTGACGCCAAAGGTAAGTTCGTTTATCCGGGTCTTGTAAATACCCATCATCATTTACTGCAGGCATTCAGCAGAAATATTCCGCTGATTCAGAATTATGAGTTGTTTGACTGGCTGCTCTACCTGTATAAAGTATGGCAGAAGGTCAACCCGGACTATATTTATTACAGCTCACTTGTGGCAATGGGCGAGTTTGTAAAGTTCGGCGGCACCACAATGTTTGATCATCATTTTGCTTTCCCGAGAAGTTCCGCAAAGGAAATTATCGACAGAGAGTTTGATGCGGCACAGGAGCTGGGTGTCAGATTCCATGCAGGCCGAAGCTGTTTCACAAGAGGCAAGAGCAATGGCGGTCTTCCGCCGGAAGAGCTGATCGAGACATGCGCCGAGACGATTGCCGATTGTGACAGACTGATTGAAAAGTATCATGATCCAAAAGAGTTTTCCATGCGTCAGGTCGTTGTTGCGCCTTGTTCACCATTCTCTGTGGATACAGAAGTTATGGTTGAATCGGCAAAACTGGCAAGAGCAAAGCATGTTCGTCTGCATACACATCTTTGTGAGACAATTGATGAGGAAAACTATTGTCTGGAAGTTTATGGCGCAAGGCCTCTTGACTGGGCTGAAGAATGCGGTTGGATGGGTGACGATGTATGGTATGCCCACGGTATTCATTTCACAGATGAAGAAGTTGCGCGTCTTGCAAAGACAAAAACAGGTGTTGCCCACTGTCCGGTTTCAAATATGAAGCTGTCTTCCGGTATCTGCAAAGTACCTTTAATGCTTGAACTTGGTGTTCCTGTAGGACTTGCTGTGGATGGCAACGGCAGTAATGATGATTCCAATCTGCTGGCTGATATCAGAGTGGCATTCCTGCTTCATCGTCTGAATTCAAGCCGAAAAGCGCCTTCAGGCTATGACTGTTTGAAGATGGCTACAAAAGGCAGCGCTTCACTGCTTGGCCGTACAGATATCGGCTGTCTTGAGGTTGGTAAAGCTGCGGACCTGTTTATGATTGATATCGATCAGCTGGATTATGTCGGCGGACTTCTGGATCCTGCAGCCTTTCTTGGAACAATCGGCTATGGCCGTCCGGTTGACCTGACAATGGTTAACGGTAAGGTGATCTGGGAAAATGGTAAACTTCACGGCATTGATGAGGTTAAGATCAAAGAAGAAGCAAAGAAGCAGGTCGCAAAGGTTTATGAGGATCTTCCGACAGAGTAACCGGGTGTTGTGCTAAAACGATTACTTTTTGATAAACACCATTGTATTTTGACAGAGTAATGAGGCGTTTATGAGACCAATTGGATTGTATTTAATTTCCGGTTTTCTGGGTGCCGGCAAAACGACTTTTTTAACCCATATGCTGACACGGTACACGGACCGGAAGGTCGGTGTCATCGTCAATGAATTTGGAAGTGTCAGCATTGACGGCGATGTTCTGGAACGGGACGGCATTAAATTGATAGAAATTAATAACGGCTCAATTTTTTGTGCCTGCCTTAAAGGCGGTTTTGTGAAAACACTGATCGGTTTTTCAAAAACGGATATTGATATTTTGTTTATTGAAAATTCAGGAATGGCAGATCCTTCCAGCATGCATACATTGCTGGAAGGCATCGTGCCTTTTGTTGAGCGGCCTTTGATTTATAAAGGGGCGGTATGCATTGTTGACGCATTGAATTTTCTTGAAGATGCGGATATGTTTGCACCTGTGACCAATCAGGTTGTGGCAAGTCATATGGTGCTTGTGAATAAGACTGATCTTGCATCTGAAGAACAGATTGGCAGTGTTCATAAAGCTGTATCAGAAATCAATCCGGAAGCGGTGATAATCGATACCGTACAGGCATATGTGCCGCCTGAAGTGATTGAGGAAAAGCTGACAGTTTCTGATTTTTGCAAAGAAACGACCAATCATCCGTGGAATCGTCCGACGACGTATACAGTGACATGTGACCGGCCGGTAAAACGTGATGATGCTGATGCGTTTGTACAGAAGATCAAGAGCAGGCTGATCCGGCTGAAAGGTTTTGTGCTGACCGAAGAAGGTTATTATCAGATCAATGCAGTCGGCGATTATGTGCAGATGACAAAGGCTGTCCCTGCAAATATATCAGGGACAACGCTGGTGATGATCGGACGTACATCTGAAGATTTTGATGATGATATCAGACAGCTGTGGCTGCAGCTTACAGGTACTGAAATTGAGATAGAGGAGTAGTGCTTCATGCCGTTACTGAATAGTGAAAATACTGTTGTGATTGCCTGCAGTATGATGAAAAACGAGATAAACAGGGTGTTTGCGGATCACGATCTTAAATACCCCATTGTATGGCTTGAAAAGGGACTTCATGAATATCCCGAAAAGCTGAAAGAGGAACTTGCAAAGCGTATCTGCGAGTATAACCGTATGCCGTATATTATTTTGCTGTATGGCATGTGCGGGTATGCGGTGACAGGATTATCGGCAGACGGCAGTACACTGGTTATTCCGAAGTTTGATGATTGTGTCCGGATGCTGATGTGCTTAAATAAGGGCGAACTGATTCAAACTGAAGCGGGACATCTGTATGTGACTGATGAATGGGTGACTTCTGAAAAATTTCTTTTAAAAGAGTTTGACGGTTATATAGAAACTTATGGAAAAAGAAAAGGGCAAATGATTGCAAAGATGATGATCGGCAATTACAGCGGCATCGATGTGATCGATGACGGTACTTATGATGCCCCGGCCTGTGCGGAAAGCATCCGTGAAAAAGCAGAATCTTATGGGCTGACATGTCAGTGTGTTCGGGGAACACTGCGTGTGATTGAAAAAATTCTCCTTGGTGAATGGGATGAAGAAGTTGTTGTCAAAGCGCCGGGGGAGACAGTCAGCATGGATGATTTTGATGACCGGACAAGATGCATCTGAAAATGTCATTGACTGATGAAAATGGCATGAAATATATGACATAATAATGATGAGGTGGTTATATAAATGAAGCGTATGTTATTTATTGTAAATCCGAAATCCGGTAAAAACCAGATCAAGCCTTACTTATGTGATATTATAGATTTATATGTTTCAAATGGTTATGAAGTGACAGTACACACGACACAGTGTCAGAAAGATGCTTATAATGTCGTCAGGGAACGGGGAAGTTCTTATGATATGATTGTGTGCAGCGGCGGTGACGGCACCCTTGATGAGGTCGGTGCCGGACTTCTGGAACTTGAGGATGCGCCGGCGCTTGGTTACATTCCGGCAGGTACGACCAATGATTTTGCAAGAAGTCTCGGTATTGATCCATCACCGATGCAGGCTGCAAAAACGGCAATCGATGGTGTTCCGTTTGCCTGTGATCTGGGAAAGTTTAATGGTACGCCGTTTATTTATGTGGCAGCTTTCGGCGCGTTTACGCAGGTATCTTATACGACATCGCAGGAAGCGAAAAATATTCTCGGTCATGCAGCTTATGTTATTGAAGGCATAAAAAGCCTTGGAAGCCTTAAGGGGTATCATGTACATTGCGAATACGGTGACGATAAGTGCCTTGATGATGAGTTTATTTACGGCATGGTAACCAACTCCATATCTGTAGGCGGATTTAAAAGCGTCAGCGGTAAAATTATGGAGCTTAATGACGGTCTTCTCGAAGTTCTGCTCATTAAGATGCCGAAAAATCTTATGGAGCTTCAGGTCATCGGTGCCAATTTATTAATTCAGAACATCGATGAGCGTTATATGTATTTAATTAAAACGGACAGAATTACAATTTCATCTGACGAAGAGATTGCCTGGACGCTGGACGGTGAGGACGGCGGTTCATGGCAGACCGCAGATATTGTAAATCTCAGGCAGGCTATTCGGATTGTAAGACCGAAGGAAGCTGTGGAGAACGAACTGGAAGATAAAGAAGAAAAGTTAAAAGCCGCATCTGTTGTTAAAATCGAAGAAAAGGTTGAAGTGGCCATCAGTGAGAGTGCTGCGGCAGATGACGAGAAGTTTGAATAAATGAATTCCCGGTGAAAAAAATGAAGAAATCAGTGGATTTGTTTAAAAATAAAGTAACAGTGACGATGATAGCTCTGTTGTGCGTTTTGCTGTGGGGAAGTGCTTTCCCTGCAGTCAAAACAGGCTATCAGTGGTTTGCCATTGAGGGAACGGATATCAGCAGCAAGCTGTTATTTGCAGGTATCCGTTTCTTTGGTGCCGGAGTGATGGATCTGATTCTGGCATTTTTTGTGCACCGGCGTTTGACGCGGCCGGGGCGCGGATTTTTTAAAGCTGTCGGTCTTCTTGGGATTGTACAGACTTTTCTGCAATATGTATTTTTCTATATCGCCCTGTCAAATATGACCGGAGCAAAAGGGTCGGTTGTCAATGCCATGGGTACATTTATCACAGTTGTGCTGGCACATTTTCTTTGCGAAAATGACAGACTTGACAGGCGAAAAGTCATAGGGTGTCTCCTTGGTATCACAGGGGTTATTTTGATCAACATTAACGGTGATATGGGTCCGGTATTTTCTCTGACGGGTGACGGACTGATGCTTTTGGCTGCTGTATCTTTTGCCCTGGGCAATATTATCAGCAAAAAAGTATCCGGCGGTCTTGATGCCATGTGGCTTACAGGCAGTCAGCTGACATTTGGCGGTGCACTGCTGATTCTGTCGGGGGTCTGCACCGGCGGACATTTAAATGTCATTACGGGCAAAGGCATAGCCCTGATGATCTATATGTCATTTTTATCGGCAGCGGCTTTTACATTGTGGCTGCAGCTTTTAAAAAATAATTCTGTCGGAAAAATTTCCATGTTTTCAGCACTGATTCCGGTATTCGGCACGCTGCTTTCAGGAATTATCCTCGGAGAAAATGTATTTAATACCGTCAGTATGCTTTCACTTCTGTGTGTATCTGCGGGTATTTATGTCATAAACAGAAAGTGACCGAAACAAAGAAGTAAAATAAATAAAGTTAAAAACAGATTTTAATAAAAACAGATTTTAAAAGGAAGCGTGTTTCAATGAGCAAAAATAACTTAATCATGAAGGCAGTAGGCAGTGAATATATGGCGCAGTACAATGCGCTGCTTCGATATGTGTTTCAGGTGACTGACCAGGAATTAAGATCTGTAGGATGGCAGGAGGCGGAGATGATCCGCGCAAAATTTCCGACGATGGAAAAAGCGGATGTGATCGGATGGTTTGACGACGGTACACTTGTGTCACAGGTTGCGGTTTATCCGATGAAAGTAAGAATTTTCGGAAAAACTTATGCTTTGGGAGGACTTACAGGTGTCGGAACTTATCCGGAATATTCAAATATGGGACTGATGCATTCCCTTCTTGAGCGTGCTCTCGTTGATATGCGCAGTAAAGGTCAGTATATCTGCTATTTATATCCGTATTCTATTCCTTATTACCGGCGGAAAGGCTGGGAAATTGTATCGGATAAAATTTCATATGAAATCAAAGACTATCAGCTGCCGAAAAACCGTCCGGTTCCGGGAAATGTAAGACGTGTTAAGACAGAAAGTGAAGAATTAAAAAGAACTTATGAACGGTATGCCATGCGTACCCACGGAGCCATTTTAAGAGATGACCTTGCGTGGAATGAGTACTGGCTCTGGGATTCTGATGATATTATGGCGGCTGTCTATTATAATGAAGATGATGAGCCGGACGGCTATATTATTTATTGGATCTACAATGAAGTTTTTCATATTAAGGATATGATTTTTAATAATGAAGAAGCACGCACCGGCTTATGGAATTTTGTTTCAGCACATTTTTCAATGATCACACAGGTTGAGGGAAATACATATACAGACGAGCCGCTGGCATTCCTGTTTGAAGATGCAAGTATCAAAGAGGTCATTTCACCGTATTATATGGCCAGGATTGTTGATTTCACGGCATTTATCGCGGATTATCCGTTTAAACCTGATGAAGTGGATCGTGAATGGAAATTTACGATGACGGATCCGATGATGGCATGTAACCGTGGTTCTTTCCTGCTGAAAATAGATAA
Organism: Clostridiales bacterium; assembly: GCA_022770525.1. Lineage (GTDB taxonomy): Bacteria > Bacillota > Clostridia > Lachnospirales > Lachnospiraceae > CAKRHR01. The sequence continues at coordinate 45,211 of JALEHN010000067.1, read as the reverse complement.
AGACGGACACGGTGAGGCTGTTAAAATTGATGAACCGTGTGACGACAGTATCAGTATACAGACGATGACAACAATGCTGATGGGATATAAGAGGCCGGACTATCTGGCAAAAATCGGGAGACTAGGTGCCAGTGACGATGTGATCGACATGCTGGAGGATGCTATTGAACAGCAGACACCGTATATTTCAGATTATTTTTGACAGGCACTTTGCGAATCCGTGTTGTCGAAAGCTGTCGATAAATTTTGCTTTATTTTATTAATAGATTAGTGTATAATTGTTTCCAGTAAAAGCCATTTATTTATCAGGCTGATCTTATGTTCAATGGTCTATTTTCCAGTTATCATGTATTTCGTATGAAGCTGATTCTACTTCAAATCGTGAGAGCAGTCATTGCTCCCAAATTACGGATAATTTCAGGAGGAATTTATGGAAGAAAAGTATAATACTCTGTCACTGGTACAGCTGCGTGAAATTATAAAAGCACAGGGCATTAAAAATACGTCAATTATGAGAAAGGCACAGTTGGTGCAGATTCTTTGTGACCTCGAAGAAAAGGCGAATGCGGAAAAAGCAGGGTCCGACAGCACCAATACGGAAAAAAACGGTTCGGTCGATACTTATATAGAAAAGGCAAGTACAGAAAAAGCCGGCCCTGCCGGTGAGTATACAGAAAAGGCGAGTACAGAAAAAGTCGGTTCAGACGGTGAAAGTACAGAAAAAGCAAGTAGAGAAAAAGCCGGCTCTGACAGTGAGTATACAGAAAAGGCAAGTAGAGAAAAAGCCGGTCCTGACAGTGAAAATACAGAAAAATTAAATATAGAAAAAGCCGGTCTGGATGGAGAGAATACAGACAGAGCGTACACAGAGAGGCAAAGAACAGATAAAAGAGAAAGACCAAGAGATGACAGATCAGAAAAGCGTCCGAATCTGGAGGAACTGGACAGCGGACAGATCGCGGATGGTATTCTCGAAGTGATGTCTGATGGCTTTGGGTTTATCCGGTGCGAGAACTATCTTCCCGGAGATAATGATATTTATGTGTCACCGGCACAGATCAGACGGTTTAATTTAAAAACAGGTGACATCATTGAAGGAAATATAAAGATTAAGACACCGACAGAAAAGTTCAGTGCACTTTTGTATGTTAAAAAAGTTAATGGTTTTCCGCCTTCAGAGGCTGTAAAACGTAAAAACTTTGAAGACATGACGCCGATTTTCCCAAACAGCAGGATACGTCTTGAAAATCCGAAGGCGACAGTGCCGATGCGTATTGTTGACCTTGTTTCGCCAATCGGCAGGGGACAGCGCGGTATGATCGTATCACCGCCAAAGACCGGAAAGACGACGCTGTTAAAACAGATTGCCAAGTCTATTAATTATAACTATCCGGAGATGAACATGATCATCCTTCTGATCGATGAGCGCCCTGAGGAAGTTACGGATATTAAGGAGTACATTGAAGGTGAAAATGTTGAGGTTATCTATTCAACATTTGATGAACTTCCTGAGCATCATAAACGTGTATCGGAAATGGTTCTTGAACGGGCGAAGCGTCTTGTGGAACATAAAAAAGACGTCGTTATCCTGTTAGACAGTATTACACGTCTGGCAAGGGCATACAACCTGACAGTGCCGCCGAGCGGCCGCACATTATCCGGTGGTCTTGACCCGGCTGCTTTACATATGCCAAAGCGGTTTTTTGGTGCAGCAAGAAATATGAGAGAGGGCGGGAGCCTGACTGTGCTTGCCACAGCGCTTGTGGAAACAGGCAGCAAGATGGATGATGTTGTTTTTGAAGAATTTAAAGGTACAGGTAATATGGAACTTGTACTTGACCGCAAGCTTTCGGAAAAAAGAATATTTCCTGCCATCGACATACCAAGATCCGGTACACGCCGCGAAGAGCTTTTGCTTGACAGGGAAGAAATGGATGCGATGTACATGATGCGTAAAGCCTTAAACGGTATGAAGTCTGATGAGGCGCTGGAGCATATCCTGGATATGTTTATGAGGACAAAAACCAATAAGGATTTTATCGCAAATATTAAAAGAACAAAAATTATTTAATAGTTTGATATAAAATGTAAAATTATTTAAATAATTAATATTAATGCTTGCATACAGAAAAAATCTATGATATAATAACAGAGCTGTTTGGAGAATAACAGGTCGATGATTCATCGATTTTTATATCATTAATTCGTAAAGAGGTGAAAAACATGAGAGAAGGAATCCATCCAAAGTATTATCAGGCAAAAGTAACTTGCAACTGTGGCAACGAATTTGTTACAGGTTCAACAAAACCAGAAATTCACGTCGAAGTTTGTTCAAAGTGTCATCCATATTACACAGGACAGCAGAAATCAACTGCAGCACGTGGACGTATTGATAAATTCAATCGTAAATATGGTATCACTCAGGGATAATGATAAAAAGAAGGTTGAGGTTGAAAAATCTCAACCTATATTTTTATTCTATAGGAAGTTTCTTTAAAATGCCCATAGAATTAAAAGCGCTCTGTTCGGGAGGCGTTAGGATGCCTATGGAAATGATTGATCTGATGAGAAAGAAAGCAGGCGATTTATGAAATATGCAAAAATCGGCGGTCAGGCTGTGATTGAAGGAATCATGATGCGAAACGGTGATGATTATGCTGTGGCTGTGCGAAAGCCTGATCATGAGATTGAGATAAAAAAAGATGTTTATGAGGGACTTGTTTCAAAGCTGAATATGCGCAAAGTGCCTATATTGCGCGGTGTATTCGCTTTTATAGATTCACTTGTTCTGGGCATGTCGACACTGACATATTCTGCCGAGTTTTATGATGAAGATGAAAACGGTGAAAGTGAAAAAGATGAAAAAAAAGAGAAATTGACAGATAAGCTGATGATGGGATTTACAGTCATACTTTCCATCGTGCTGGCGCTGGGAATTTTTATGGCACTGCCGTTTCTTGCATCAAATCTGTTTGCGCGTTTTACCAGTTCAAATTTTATATTGTCGCTCATTGAAGGGATCATAAGAATTGCCCTTTTTCTGTTATATATTGTGCTGATTGCCCGAATGAAGGATATTCAGCGCGTATTTATGTATCACGGTGCAGAACATAAAACCATTAACTGTATCGAACACGGCGAAGAGCTGACGCCGGCCAATGCTATGAAGTATTCAAGATTTCATAAAAGATGCGGGACAAGTTTCCTTTTGATCGTCGTTTTGCTCTGTGTGATTGTTCATATGTTATTTTTCACTTTTGTTCCTGTGGAAGGGACAGTGACAAAGCTTGTGATTCGTATTGCACTTGTTCCTGTCATTGCGGGAATTGCATATGAGATTTTACAGTGGGCCGGGCGGCATCAGTCGCGTCTGGTGGATATCATCAGTAAGCCGGGATTTTGTATGCAGAAACTGACGACCCGTGAGCCTGACGAAGAGATGCTTGAGGTGGCGATTGCAGCCATTGAGTCTATTTATGACTGGCGTGATTTTCAGGCAAGAGTCAAAGCCGGCGGCGGAGATGAAGAACAATGAACCGCAGGCAGTTGATCGATTACGGCAGACAGACACTTGAAGCCCATGACATTATCAATAGTCATAATGATGCGTGGCTGTTGTTTGCCTATGTGACAGGAATAAACAGGGTGAGTTATCTTATGTCACCGGCTGAAGCAGTACCGCCCGAACAGGAAGAAAAGTACAAAAGATGTATTGAAAAAAGAGCGGCTCATTATCCGCTGCAGTACATCACACATACGCAGGCGTTTATGGGTCTGGATTTTTATGTGGATGAAAATGTCCTTGTTCCCCGGCAGGATACAGAAGTTCTTGTTGAAACAGTGCTTGAGTATTTAAAGAGTGACATGGATGTTCTTGATATGTGTACGGGGTCGGGATGCATTCTGATCAGCCTTGCGGCCAATGTCGCAGTCGGTTGTGGTGTGGGTGCCGATTTATCTTTGGGTGCTCTGAAAGTGGCGAAAACCAATGCAGCACTGAACCATACGGACAATCTGACATTTGTCCGCAGTGACTTGTACGAAGGCGTTGATTTGACTTTTGGCATGAAGAAGTTTGATGTCATCGTTTCAAATCCGCCGTATATTGCATCGAAAGAAGTATTGGCACTGATGCCGGAGGTCAGAGATCATGAACCGGTGATGGCTCTGGACGGCCATGATGACGGCCTGTATTTTTACAGAAAAATTATTTCAGGGGCGAAAGCTCATTTAAAGGAAAACGGCATGATCTTTTTTGAAATAGGCTGGGATCAGGCAGATAGCGTATCAGAGCTTCTTGCTGCAGCTGATTTTTCACAGATCAGGGTTAAAAAAGACCTTGCGGGTCTTAACCGGGTCGTATATGCGGTAAACAATTCATAGATAAAAGTATTGGAGGCGAAAAAATGTTTGATCGTTTAGATGATATTTTGATCAGATATCAGCAGGTGTTGGAAGAACTCAACGATCCGGAGGTTGTTAACGACCAGGCAAGATTCCGTAAGTTGATGAAAGAACAGACGGATCTGACACCTCTTGCTGAAAAATATACAGAATATAAACAGACAAAGCAGGATATCGAGGATAGTCTGGAAATGCTTGAAACAGAAAGCGACGAGGAAATGCGTGAACTGGCAAAGGAAGAGCTTGCAGAAAGCAAGAGCAGACTGGAAGAAATTGAAAATCAGCTTAAGATTCTTCTTATTCCAAAGGATCCGATGGATGAGAAGAATGTTATCGTAGAAATCCGTGCCGGTGCCGGCGGTGATGAAGCAGCTTTATTTGCGGCGGATCTTTTCCGCATGTACTCAAAATACGCAGAAACAAAGCGCTGGAAAATAGAGATGATGAGCGTCAATGAAAACGGTCTTGGCGGTTTTAAGGAAATTATTTTTATGATCAACGGTAACGGCGCTTATTCAAAACTTAAGTTTGAGAGCGGTGTTCACCGTGTACAGCGTGTGCCTGAGACAGAATCCGCGGGACGTATCCATACGTCCACAGTTACCGTGGCCATTATGCCTGAGGCGGAAGATGTCGATGTTCAGTTGGATATGAATGATGTGCGTATAGATGTGTTCCGTGCATCAGGCAACGGCGGTCAGTGTGTCAATACGACCGACTCTGCTGTCCGTATTACACACATTCCGACAGGTATTGTTATTTCATGTCAGGATGAAAAGTCCCAGCTTAAAAACAAGGAAAAAGGCCTGAAAGTACTGCGTTCAAGACTGTATGATCTTGAACTGGAAAAGAAGCAGAAGGAAGAAGCTTCGCTTCGTAAAAATCAGGTCGGCACAGGGGATCGTTCGGAAAAAATCCGGACATACAACTATCCTCAGGGAAGATGTACGGATCACCGTATCAAGCTTACCCTGCACAAACTGGACAGTATTATCAACGGAGACCTTGATGAAATTATAGACAGCCTTACTGCCGCAGATCAGGCGGCCAAGCTGTCAAATATGAATGAAGAATAATGTATAAAATAATCATGAATAAAAAATAGCCATAAAATGGCAGATAAAAATTGTGAATAAAAAACAGTGCATAAAAAATAGCTGAAATAAGATGAATGAAGGCGAAGAATCTGAAAAAGCAGAGATTCTTCGCTTTTTCTGTAGGATATTACCCTGTTCAATGACTGATAAGGTATGGCAAAAACAGGTTTAATGTAGTATACTAAAGTGGTGATGAGATGACTTATGTTTATAAGAAAAAGATTCCATGCCTTTGACGGCTGCAATCAGTATAACTTAAATTTAAGGGAGGAATTGATAATGAAATTATGGCAGGATAAAGTACGTAAAGTTGTTCCGTATACACCGGGCGAACAGCCGAACCGTCCGTCAATGATAAAGCTGAATACCAATGAAAATCCGTATCCGCCGGCACCCGGTGTCCGCAGTCTTTTAGACCATTTTGATGAAGACAGGCTTCGTCTTTATCCGGATCCGGCATGCAGAAATCTTAACCAAACGTTGGCTGATTATTATCATGTTTCGGAAGATATGGTGTTTACAGGTGTTGGCTCGGATGATGTACTGTCAGTGGCGTTTCTAACTTTTTTTAATTCAGATAAACCCATTTTTTTCCCGGATATTACATACTCATTTTATCCTGTATGGGCAGATGTATACAGAATTCCGTATGAGACAAAACCGGTGGATGAAAATTTCCGTATTGTCAAAGAAGATTACTTCGGCGGAAGCGGCGGCATCGTATTCCCGAATCCAAATGCGCCGACTTCATATTATGAGAATCTGTCTTTCGTGGAGGATATCGTAAAAAACAATCCGGACGTTGTCGTTGTTGTGGATGAGGCTTATATCGATTTTGCGGGACCATCAGCCATAGAACTTATACCTGAATACGACAACCTCCTCGTGGTTCAGACATTTTCAAAATCACGTTCCATGGCAGGTATGCGTATCGGCTATGCCATTGGTCAGCCTGCGCTTATTAAGGCAATGAACGATGTAAAATATTCGATTAATTCTTATACAATGAATCAGACATCCCTTGTCCTTGGCGTGGAAGCTGTGAAAGATGAAGCGTATTTTAAACAGTGTGTGGAGAAGATTAAGGCCACAAGAAGCTGGACAGCAAATGAGCTTAGAAAGCTTGGATTTAAGTTTAATGAACCGGGGGCAAATTTTATTTTTGCATCACATCCGGACTATAAAGCGTCGGACTTATTTGCGGCGCTCAGAGAAAAGGATATTTATGTCCGGTACTTCAGCCTTCCGCGGATTGACAATTATCTGCGTATTACGATAGGTACAGATGAGCAGATGCAGACACTGATTGAGTTTTTAAAGAATTATATGAAATAAAATTTGCCCGCTGATCATATAGTATTGCAGTACTTTTACGTTTTTATTCCGTTTTTTGATATGCAACCAGTGCGATATTCCAGTAGCCCTGCCGATTGAGTTCCTGTTCGAATTCCGCGAATTTTTCGCGGCATGACAAAGGCAGATCGGCTAATTTGTAATGACAGCTATTGCAGCATAAGTTTTCTTTTTCCATCGTAAAACCTCCTTTGATGATAAGGATGCACAGGAAAAAAATAATTATGCACGGCAATTTAAGTTGTAAAATATGAAAAAATTTGGCAGGAAATATGAAAAAGAATTTCAGGAGGTTCAGGTATTGTGTTAATGGCTTGTGCAGCAGCAATCTTAATGGCACTTTTTGGATTTGTTTATGTGAATTATACACCGGTATATGGTAAAAAGCTGCTTCCGCTTAAGGGAATAGCGACATTTATGGCGGTCATTCCGGCACTTTCTCTTGCTGATAATGGTTCGGCAGCTGTACGCTGGCTGTTTGTCGGAGGAATTATACTGTGCGCTCTGGCAGACATTTTTCTTGATCTTTATTTTGCAGCGGGGATACTTCTGTTTGCGGCTGCCCATATTTGTTTTATTATTGCATTGATACAGTGCGGCGGATTTAGGTTTTACACGGTGCTTTTCTGGGCTGTGCTGATCGGCGTTTTTATTGGCACCTTCGGGAAATGGACAAGGAAACTGAAACGGGAAAAGCTGCTCGTGCCTGCACTTGCTTATGCGGCGCTGCTTTGCGGCATGTGTGCCGCGGCTGTGACAACGGCTGTAGATATTGCGGTTCATTCAGGCCTTATCAGGGGTATTTGGGCTGCGGCAGGCGGTGTGATGTTTACTGCGTCGGACTATATTTTGGCCGGTACATTTATTGAAGGCAGGCAAAGTATTAAAAATACAAGAATCATTATGGCATTATACTATGGCGCTGTCTTCGCGCTTGGTGTTTTTGCGGGATGTATAGGATAGTAAGATCAAAGATATGGCAGCCTGGCATTTTAAAGCACAGGCTGCCTCTGTTTGATGATGCTATTTTACCGGATTGACATGAATCATGACATGCTTGACTTTCGGAAAGCTCTTTTCGATGTCTTTGTGGACTTCTTCAGCGATATCGTGTGCTTTTTCCAGTGTATAATCCGCACAAACTTCGATTTCCAGATCAATATATATTTTGTTGCCGAAGATACGGCTCTGAAGCATATCTATACCGAGTACATCGCTGTGTGCGATCACACAATCATAAATTTCTTTTTCTGTATGTTCGTCGCAGGAATGGTCTACCATTTTGTCCACGGCATCTTTGAAAATATCAAAGGCGGCTTTTGCGATGAAAATAAAAATGACAAGGCTGGCAGCGGAATCCATGACTGGAAAACCAAGTCTTGAACCTGCGATACCGATGAATGCGCCGATGGAAGACAATGCGTCTGAGCGATGATGCCACGCGTCGGCCATCAGTGCGGCTGAATCAATGCTGAGCGAGGAAAGAATGATGAAAATTGCGCTTGATGAATGTGTGGATATGTTGGGAAAGGAATTTGTTGAACAACACAAGCATCTTTGCTGCTGCACTTATGGATTATCACATGAAGGAAAATTTTTATATAATTTAGGAATGGACACTGAAGAAATTGATGTTCCAATGGGTGACGAAACACCGATGAAATTCTATGCTTACGTTGTTGTTGACCCGATAAACGGAAAAGTCACAAGAGATTATAAAAATAGTATACTTCCAAGTTGAAGCAGGAAATAAAATAATATTGGCGGGAGCAATGTTCTCACATTATATAGGTAAGAAAATAAGCGTTTTTGTGGGCGTTTCCGTGGACAATTCTTGCATAAGCACAGATTATATTATATAATCTATTGTTATGAAACGACGTGAAAAATGCTTAGAAAATGCAGTATTTATAAGCATATCTGCGTTTTACCCTTGAAAATCAGGGCAAAAAAATAATGCAGAAGATGGGAGTTGAACCCACACGCCCTTGCGAGCACTAGAACCTGAATCTAGCGCGTCTGCCATTCCGCCACTTCTGCATGAGAGTATATTACCAGATTTCGAAAAATAAATCAAGTGTTTTGATGAAATTTTTTTAATTTTTTGAATTTTTTACACAAGGAGGATAATAAACCTATGGCAGGAAAGCTTTTTTTATGTGCCACACCCATTGGTAATTTATCGGATATGACATTTCGGTGTATTGAAACTTTGAAAAATGCAGATTTAATTGCTGCTGAGGATACGAGAAATACGATTAAGCTTCTGAATCATTTTGAGATTAAGACGCCGATGACCAGTTACCATGAATACAATAAGATCGACAAAGGGCATTATCTTGTATCTTTGATGATGGAAGGAAAAAATATTGCCCTTGTCAGTGATGCGGGGACACCGGGGATATCAGACCCTGGGGAGGAACTGGTGCGTTTCTGCAGGGAGGCAGGGATAGAGGTCACAAGCATACCGGGACCTGCAGCGTGCATTACAGCGTTGACGATGTCAGGGCTTTCTACAAGGCGTTTTTGCTTTGAAGGATTTTTACCGACGGATAAAAAAGAGCGGTCATTGGTTCTTGAAAGACTTAAAACCGAAACGAGAACGACAGTATTTTATGAGGCGCCCCACCGGCTTTTAAAGACATTGGAACTTATGGCGTCCTATATATCCGGCCGACGGATTGTTTTTTGTAAGGAACTGACGAAGCGTTATGAAAATGCACTGATGATGACGGCAAAAGAAGCGATGGTTTACTATGAGGAAAATCCGCCAAAAGGGGAGTTTGTGCTGGTCGTTGAGGGGATTTTACAGGAACAGCTGGACGAAGAAGTACGCCAGTCATGGGAAAACATCAGCATTGAAGAACATATGGATATTTATCTTGCAAAGGGCATGAATAAAAAAGAGGCGATGAAAGCCGTTGCCGCGGACAGAGGTGTGCCAAAAAGGGAAATTTATCAGCATTTTATTTCGTGATGATGCATAAGTTATAAAAAAATCATCGGTGGATCAAATGCTTAATTATCTGTGGGCTTCGATGATGTTTCTTGGGATTATTACAGGTGCGGTGACAGGGCATATGAATGAGGTATCAGAAGCGCTTGTTAATGCATCGCAGGAGGCGGTGGAACTGTGTCTGACAATGCTTGGTGTTGTCGCGATGTGGACCGGTATTTTAAAAATCGGTGAAAAGGCGGGATTGCTGGAGGCAATGGCAGTGAAAATGCAGCCGGTCATCCGATTTTTGTTTCCGGGTATTCCCAAAAATCATCCGGCTGTCGGTTACATAGCCACAAATTTTGTTGCCAATATACTGGGACTTGGGTGGGCTGCAACACCTGCCGGACTTAAAGCAATGGAAAGTCTTAGCGAACTTGAAAAAGAACGACGCGCTTTAAAAAATGGAATGAGGGCAGACAGCCGCAGCAGAAAAAAATTCAAAGTCATGCCGGAAGGTATTGCCAGCAATGAGATGTGTACCTTTTTAATACTCAATATCTCGTCGCTGCAGCTGATTCCGGTGAATATTATCGCTTACCGCAGTCAGTACAAAAGTGCGGATCCCACTTCGATTATCGGTCCTGCCATTGCAGCGACCGCAGTCAGTACAGCGGCAGCGATTATTTTTTGCAAAATGATGGATCATTTGATGGATCAGAGGTCGTGATTTGATGGGGCATGTCATCAGTTATGTATCGGCATGTATATTACCGGCGGTCATTTTGTACATTGTCGGTTTTGGCATCTTGTCGAAGGTGAATGTTTATGACCGGTTTGTGGAAGGTGCAAAGGAGGGACTCCATATTGTTGCGGGAATCATGCCGACACTGATCGGTCTTATTCTGGCAGTCGGCGTTCTGCGGGCTTCCACATTTTTTGACATTATGGGAAAGCTGTTTGAGCCGATTCTTCATCGAATCAACATGGCTGTGGAAGTGTTTACCCTTGCCATTGTAAAAATGTTTTCATCTTCGGCGTCGACAGGACTTTTGCTTGATGTATACGAAACCTACGGGACGGATTCTTTTTCAGGCCTTACGGCATCACTGATGCTTTCAAGTACAGAAACAATATTTTATACAATGAGTGTGTATTTTATGGCAGCGAAGGTCTCAAAAACAAGATATACACTGCCCGGTGCAATGATTTCCACAGCAGCCGGCATCGGGATGAGTATTTTATTTGCGGGTTGGATGAGCTGATGATCAAATCAAACAGTTACCATTAAATTAAATTTACATTAGAAAAACCATAAAAATCGTAAAAACCATAAAAACAAAGACATTGGCTGAATGATTTCTTTGCTTTTATGGTTTTTATGTGTAACTGTTCAGAGTCAGGCTTTCAATGTTGCTATAATATTCATATATCAGCAGCTATATTACTGATTTAAATTCACTGTAAATTGATCGGTATGATTGGTAATAGAAAATCTGAAATAACATGCGGCGTAAATTTGTTTTGTGTAATGGACAACGTCACCGGTTGTACTGTTGATCACAGTTTCACCCATAATAATCACAGCGTTTCGATCATTAAGCTCAAGAAGCGATGCTTCTTCGCTGTTCGGCTCATTGACTTCCATGATGGTATGTGAGTAACAATGATGTTCCGGATTGAATCCGATTTGTTCTTCCATTGTAGCATACAAGGATTTATTCTCCAAATCTATATCCAGTAAAAATTTGAATTTATCATAAGGCAGATAAACGTGTTCAAGAATAACCGCATGACCTTTGGCATACCGTACCCGCTTCAAATAAACAGTAGCACTGTTTTCCGAAATTCCAAGCTTGCCTGCTATTTTTGGAGTGGCAGTCTGCTTTTGGGCTGTAAGCATACGTGTATAGAAAGTAATATTTCGCTGAAGCCAGGTCGTTGTAAATCCCGAACAATGTGTTGACAGTTCCGATGAGATTTTCTCACTTTGTACAAAGGTACCTTTACCATGACGTTTGACGAGAATTTCATCATCTACAAGCTTTGAAATGGCATTGCGAATGGTGATTCGGCTTACCTGATAGAGCTCACATAATTTAGTTTCGCTTGGAATCATCTGTCCTGCGACATATTCAGATGTTTCAATTTTGTGCTTAATGTCATCGACAATTTGCTGATAAAGAGGTATGACACTGTCGTTTTTTATCATAATAGGTAACTCCTTATATTCTATATTCCTATTATAACACCTATAATAAGAATATTACAAGTGGAAGTTTGGATATTTGTATCTATTTATTCGAGACATTAAAAATAAAATTATACAAAATGTAAAAAAGTATTGACATGTGTTATATGACGTGATATGATGAGTATGTCAAAAAGATAAAGCACATCAGGCTTATACTGGATGACGATGTACAATGTGTACATATACAGGTAAGGCTTGCCAAATAGGTTATGTGAATTCCGCCAACAGTCAAAGGCGCTTGAAACTGCGGCGGACCAAACGTTCAAATCTCAGGAGGGTAATAAAATGATTGATTTTTGTGAAAAAGGAATTATTGAGAAAGCAGACAAACTTTATAGTTTAAGAGGCGAATTTGAAGCAGTTGCAGACGCTGTTTGTGAAAAAGGATTCGACAATATTTTATTTACATCAGCCGGCGGCTCACTGGCGGCTTTGGAACCATATTGCTACATGATGAAATCAATGTCAAAGATTCCAACATTTACTGAAATTCCTGCTGAATTGATGACCACAGGCAATCCGATGGTTACAGACAAAACTGTTGCTATTCTTACATCAAAATCCGGTGATACAAAAGAAACAGTTGCTGTAGCAAAATGGCTTAAAGAAAGAAATGTTACAACGATTTCTTTCGCAGGCGAACCGGACTCACCACTTAAAGCAGCTACAGATTATTCTGTATATTATGGCGATGGTGATCCACATGATTTATGCGCACTGTATGTGATTACAAGAATTATGTACAATAAAGGCGAATTTGACGCTTATCCAAAATTTATTGAAGAAATGAAGAATTTCGGCGCTGCTCTCGTTTCAGTTGGAAAAGCTGCTGAAGAACAGGGCAAGAAATATGCTGCATTATTTGAAGAAAAAGATAAAGAGTATCAGTTATGGATGGGTTCAGGCTGTACATGGGGTCCTACATATTCTATGGCTATGTGTGTTCTTGAAGAATGCCAGTGGCTGAGAACAAAATCCGTTAACTCTGCAGAATTCTTCCACGGCACAATTGAAATGGTTGAAAAGAATGTTCTCTGCTGCGTTGGTATGGGCGAAGGGCCTACAAGACCACTTGATGAAAGAGTTATCCGTTTCCTTGAAAAACATACAAATCAGATTTTCGTATTTGATACAAAAGATTATGAACTTCCTGGAATCAGTGATGAATTCAGATGGCTTGTTTCACCGGTTGTATTATGGGCTATTTTTGAAAGAGCATATAAGAATCTTGCAGAAGTTCGTAAACATACACTTGATATTCGTCGGTACTACAGAAGACTTGAATATTAATTTTTAAGTAACGGTTCAGAGCCAACCTCCAAAATGCTTCGCATTTCGTCGGTGTGGCGTATCCGCCAAATAAAATTTCAAAAACAGTCTTAAAAATGCGAGCATTTTACGTCTATTTTTTGAAATTTTGTTTGGCTCTGAACGGTTACAAATTAATATAAATTAGGAACTGCTGTGCGTGCAGCAGTTCCTTAAGCAGGTTGTGCAAAAAAAACAGGCACGGCACATTATGAGAAAAGAGGAGGAACTCATATGAAAAAATTATCAAAGAAGCTTGTAGCATTAGGCTTGGCGGTGGCTATGGGGGTAGCAACACTTGCAGGCTGCGGCGGTGGCGGCAGTTCATCAGGCGGAGCATCATCAGGTGACGCAGGCTCATCAGATGCGGGATCAGCATCAAGCGGTGAAAAAGTAACGATTAAATTCGTACACAAATTCCCGGAAGAAAGAAGAATGAAATACTTCGAAGAAATCGTTGCAGATTTCGAAGCTAAAAATCCGAATATTGACATCGAGATGACAGCTTACGGTGACGAAGAAATCAAGGATAAGATCCGTGTTCTTTTAGGAAGCGCAGATGCACCGGATATTTACTTTACATGGTCCGGTGAACGTATTATGCAGTATGTAAGAGCAGGAAACGCAATGGATATCTCAAAATATTTTGAAGAAGATGCAGACTGGACAAACAGTTTCAACCAGGCTATCCTTTCAACATGTAATAAAGACGGTTCTTACTGGGCAGTGCCTTGGGATTATTCTTCAAAAGAAATGGTATACAACAAGAAAGTTTTTGAAGATGCGGGTGTTACGGAATTACCAAAGACATGGGATGAATTCCTTGATGTTTGTGAAAAAATTAAAGCAAGCGGTGTAACTCCGATTGCAATCGGTAACCAGTATTCATGGGTAGTTTGCCATTACCTGACAACATTAAACGGCAAACTTGTTCCAAAGGATGTTACAGAAAAGAATTATTCAATGGAAGAAGTAGAATACACAGATCCTGGTTATGCAGAAGCACTGGATATGATTAAATTACTTTATGAAAAAGGCTATACAAACTCTGATGTTAACTCTATGACATGGGAAATTTCACAGAATGCCGTACAGGAAGGCAAAGCTGCCATGGTTTACGAAGAAGTTCAGAACTTTGTAAACTATGAAGATACACTGGGCGACAACTGGGGTTTCTTTGATTTCCCTGAAGTTGAAGGCGCTAAAGGTGAAGCCGGCTACATCACGGGCGGACCTGACGTATTTATGGTAAACTCAGAATGTGAACATCCTGATGAAGCAATTACATTCCTTAAATACCTCACAAGCCCTGAAGTACAGAGCAAGATGGTTTATGACCTTGGTTTCCTGCCTACAACAACAGTTGAACTTGATGAATCAAAATGTCTGCCGGAATCAGTCGAAGTTATCAATAAAAACCTTTCAGCACCGGGTATATCAGAATGGCTTGACTGCGTTATCAACCAGACTGTATCAGATACATGGCTTGAGGGCTGCCAGACAATTTTCGAAAACGAAACTGGCGAATCTATCATGAAGAAAGTCAGTGAAACAGCTAAAGAAGTTGCTGACGAATAATGATATCAAAAGATTGCGTTTGTCTGAATAAAACGTATGAGCGGGCACACAGTGCGTGTGCCCGTTTCTTGATAGTGGAGGAGTGAAATTTATGACGATATATAAAAATAAAAAGATGCTGGCACTCTTTTTAATACCGGCATTGGCACTGGTCATTCTTCTTATATTCCTGCCGGTAGTTTTGAATGTCTATTACAGCTTTTTTAAGTGGACAGCCTATTCGAAGTCAATGGAGTTTAATGGATTTAAATATTTTATTAAATTAGTTAAAGACGAAGAAGTATGGCATGCGCTTTTAAACAATGTTAAATATGCGGTCATTTCAATTATTTTCCAGGTAGGTCTTGGCCTTATTCTGGCACACATTTTTGTAATATCTGCAAATACCCGTTTTGCAGCGTTAACACGTGTCGTTATTTTTATCCCGGCGGTTGTTTCTCTGACGGCAATCGGTCTTTTGTGGGTAATTATTTACAATCCGTCTATCGGTTTAATCAACCCTTTGCTTGAAAAAATCGGGCTTGGTACATTGGTCCATGACTGGCTTGGTGATTCCAAGACGGCTATGTATGCCGTCATTGCGGTTTCCCAGTGGCAGTACACAGGTGAAATGATTATGCTTTACACAGTAGGGCTTCAGGGGGTACCTACAGAAATTTATGAATCGGCTAAAATCGATGGTGCCAGCGGCATTAAATCGTTCTTCTATATAACAATTCCGATGATTAAATCTACAATACTTATGAACCTTACAGTAACAATCATCGGCGCATTTATGGTATTTGATGAAGTTTATGTTATGACCAGCGGCGGTCCGGGCAAAGCCACGGAGGTCCTGGCCATCAAGATGTACGAGACCGGTTTCAGAATGGATAAGATGGGCTATGCAAGTGCCATCGGTGTTCTGTTGTTTGTGATTACATTTGCGTTCTCGTTTATTCAGCTTCGAATGTACAATGTTAAGGATTCAATGAAGGAGGCGAGATAGTATGAGTTTAGGATCAAAGATTAAACGTTCTATCGTCCATATATTTATGGTGCTTTACATGCTTGTCACTGTCTTTCCTCTGATCTGGATGATTATCAGTGGTTTCAAAAATAATGCGGACCTTTTCTCAGATCCTTTTGGTATTCCGTCAGAGTGGAGATTTTCGAACTACTCATATGTGTGGTCAGCCTATATACAAAGGGGTGTATTGAACTCTCTGTTCTTTACAATTCTTGGTACATTTATTGTAATTCTTATTTCGGCAGGTGCCGCATATGCCATTATCCGTTTTGATTTTAAACACAAATACCTTGTATTTATGCTTATTCTTTCGGGTATGATGCTTGCGCCACAGTGTTCGCTGATTCCGATTTACAAAATGTTATCCATCACAGGACTGTACAATACACGTATCGGTTTGCTGATTCCGTATATCGCATACAGAATACCGTTTTCATTTTTCCTGATGTGGTCGTTTATGATCAACCTTCCTGTGGAAGTTGAGGAAGCTGCATATATCGACGGCAGTTCGATTATGAATACATTCTTTAATATTGTATTGAAAATGAGTAAACCGTGTGTTGCTACAACAGCAATCATGACAGCAAGATATATCTGGAACGATTTTGCGTTCGCATTAGTATTTACTGAAGGCGATAAATTAAAAACGATCCCGATCGCTATTTTCTCAATGCGTTCCGCAACTCAGACAGGCTGGGGCGTTATGCTTGCAGGTCTGACACTGGCGGCACTGCCGATGATTATTTTGTATATCTGTCTGCAGAAATACTTTGTCAGTGGTATGAATGCCGGTGCGGTTAAAGGATGATACGTTTCGTATAAACAATGTCAATGGCGGCGCTGCCTTTATGGCAGCGCCGTGACTGAATAAAAATTTGTATTTCAGGAGGTTTCCCAATGATTAAGATAGCCTGTGTGGGTGACAATGTTGTAGACATTAATTATATTGATGGCATGATTAATCCGGGCGGAAATTGTGTCAATGTGGCTGCGTACTGCAGTCAGCTGGGGTTTGAAGCAGCTTATGTCGGTGTAATGGCTGATGACGGCTATGCAAAAGTAGTGACGGATTCTTTGACAGTCAACGGTGTGGATATCAGCCATTGTGTATATATGCACGGTGAGACCGGACGATGCAACTGTAAGCTGATTGACGGTGACAGAGTCCTTGGTGATGAAAATGACGGCGGTCTTGTTAAATCAGATCCGCTTGTGATTACAGATGAGATTGTGGAATATCTGAAAGGATTTGATATTGTTCATACAAGCTGCTACAGCTATATTGATGATCAGATGTATAAAGTTAAAGAAGCAGGTATACCGATTCTTTATGATTATTCAACTGTATGGAATGAAGAAAATGTTCCGGAAACGGCAAAATTTGCGGATTATGTCCTGTTTTCCGGCCGAGACGGACTTTCAGAAGAAGAAAATCTGAAAATGTTTAAAGATGCGGTTGATAAGTATGGTTATAAATTATCAATCATGACAATGGGAACAAAAGGCGCATGGGTTTACGACGGCAAAAAGGTTTATACAAAGAAACCTTATAACGTTGAAGGCGGCGCTATAGATACTACAGGATGCGGCGATTCATGGATCAGCGGTTTTATTACTTCCTATATGGATAATAAATTACGTCTGGACCGTATGAAAGCGACCTCACAGGGAAGTTTTATTGTCGATGAAAACTATGATGATGCCATGGCAAATATTATTGAAATAAGCATGTGTATGGGCAATCTCCGTGCAAGATATACTTCTCAGATTAAAGGCGCTTACGGATGCGGTGTCCCTGTGGAAGGCTTTAAAGGATGATTAGTGAATGATGGATGCAGTAAAAAGAAATGACGGCGGGAAAGTCAAAGTTGCATCGGCGGCAATGGTTCTTGCGGTAATTATCTGGGGTTTCAGCTATGTTGTTACAAAACTTGCGCTTAACGGCGAGGTTCCTCCACTGCTCGTCTCAGCGGCCGGCTACACTGTTGGCAGTGTGGCCGGTGTGCCAATATTAATCTGGAAACATAAGGAATTGCGCCGGCAGGGTGTCCTTTTAGAGGGCGCAGTGCTTGGCGCAATTCTTGCTGTAGCGAGAGATTTTCAGACAATTGGATGCGGTCTTTCTACAGCCGGGAAAAATGCATTTATTACAGCAGTATATGTCGTACTGACACCTGTGTTTATGTGGATTTTATTAAAGCAGAAACTGACTGTGAAAACAATGGTGACGGCTGTGATGGCACTGGCAGGTATCGGTCTTGTATCGCTTAATGAATCCATGACAGGAATCAATCTTGGTGATGTCTTTACTTTTCTGGCTGCTATCGGTTTTGCAATACATATTGTCTATAACGGAAGGTTTGCCAAACGACACGACGCGGTACTGCTTGGTATCCTGCAAGTTGATTTTGCAGCTTTATTTTCAATAATGCTTTATTTAATATCCATACCGGTGACGGGTCAGGGAATTCCGGCAGCGTTTTTTACGGCGCCGATGATTGGATGTATATGTTACAGCGGTGTCCTTGGTATTTGTATTGGATTTGTTCTTCAATCTTACGGACAAAGATACGTGGAACAGAGTAAAGCTGCTATGATTCTTGCAATGGAATCTGTCAGCGGTGCCATATTTTCGGTGATATGCCTTCATGAAATTTTCAGTTTCAGAATGATTATCGGATGTGTTATAATATTTGCGGCGATTATGCTCAGTACATATCAGAAGAAATAATGATTGGATCATCAAATCTGCATAGAAAATGATGATTAACTGCGGTATATAGAGAAGAAATCTATGAGATAGGAGAATTTTGTTTATGAAAAAGCTTATTGTTTTCGATTTGGACGGAACATTAAATAAAATAGAAAATTATGCGGTGCCGTCGATGCTTTCTTCACTTAAAGATCTTGGGATTGAAGGCTTTACGGAGGAAGATGTTAAAAAGACATTCGGTGCAAAAGACGAGGATACAGAAGCGTTTTTCTTTGGCAGCCGTGCAAAAGAGCTGACACCGGTTTTCTGGAAAAAGGTCAATGAATATGTGGAAGGTCCTCTGAGAAATTCCTATGCCACCTATGAAGGCACTGAAAAAATGCTTCAGTGGCTGAAAAAAGAAGGTTATATGACTGCCGTGTGTTCAAATTCATCTATAGATTATATTACGAAAACGGTGGAAAGACTTGGAATAGGTGAATATATTGATGAGCTTCAGGAAACTGTTCCGGGTGCAAAGAAACAGGATTCGTTAAAGTTGCTGATTGACCGTGTATCCCCGGATGAAGCACTGATGGTCGGCGACAGATATTTTGATAAGGTAGCGGCAGACATGAATCATATACCGTTTGCAGCCTGCCTTTACGGTTATGGTGATGAAAAGGAGTTTGAGGGTGCTGATGTTTATCTGAATACGCCGATGGATCTGATTTTGTATTTATGGAAAAAGGACAAAAAGCCATGCCGTCTGCTGGCGCTGGATCTTGACGGCACACTGACAAATTCTCAGAAAGAAATCACTCCGCATACGAAAGATGTGCTGATGAAGATGCAGGAGGCGGGTGTCAGAATTATTCTTGCTTCAGGACGTCCGGTTTACGGTATTATGCCGATTGCTAAGCAGCTTAAATTAGAGCAGTACGGCGGTTACATCCTTGCGTTTAACGGCGGAAGGATTATCGACTGCAAAACCGGTGATATTTTATTTTCAAAAGATCTGCCGGCTGATGTACCTGCAAAGCTGATGGCACAGGCAAAGAAGTATAACACATCGATTGTTACTTATGAAAATGCCGATCTGATTACAGAAATGCCGGACGATGTCTATGTCAACAAAGAGGCTTTTATTAATAAAATGAACGTCAAATGCGTTGATGATTTTGCTTCTTATGTGGATTTTCCTGTGAATAAGTGTATTCTTATGGCTGATGGCGATTATCTTGCAGAGGTTGAGCCAAAGGTGAAGGCAGCGTTTGGTGATGAACTGAGTATTTACCGTTCAGAGCCTTTCTTCCTTGAAGTTATGGCAAAGAACATTGATAAAGCGGAATCACTGGGAAAACTCCTTGAAATTCTAAATCTCGACCGTGAAGTTCTCGTTGCCTGCGGTGACGGACATAATGACTGCAGTATGATTCAGTTTGCCGGGCTTGGAGTGTGCATGAGCAATGGCCAGCCGCCTGTCAAAGAGGCTGCTGATTATATCGCGCCTTCAAATGACGAAGACGGCGTTGCCTATGTGGTGGAGCATATTGTTTTATAAAGAGATATATAGATGCCGGGATGCCTTATCCCGGCATAAAATTTTTGCAAGATTCAAAATATTTTTTAGAACACATAAAAATTTTTGTTGCGTTTCTATACTTTTTGGAATAGAATAGAGGTATTCAAATGATTTATGAGACAGCGGTTGTGATATGTGATGAATGAGGATTGCTGATTGGCAGAACAGGAGGTATCGTTTTGGAAAATTTTATTATTACGATTGAAAGAGGATTTGGCAGCAAGGGTAAGAAAATAGGAAAAAGACTGGCGCATGATTTTGGTATTGAGTTTTTTGAGGACAGTATAGCGAAACGTGCTTCTGAGGACAGCGGTATCAATCTGGATGTATTTTTGAAAATGGAAAAAACACCCCGGAACGGTTCCGTATCGAGAAAGCTTGATTTCTTATACAGCGGCGAGATTGCCGATTACGGTTTTCATATGCTCAGTACTGAAAATTTATATAATCATGAAGCAAAAGTGCTTAGAGACTATGCAGCCAATAACTCCATGATCGTGATGGGTCTGACCGGCAATATGATTTTCCGTGATTTCCCTAATGCATTAAGAATCAATATCCAGGCAACGGATGAAGCAGCAGTTAAGGAAATCAAGGAGTATTATGGTGTGAATGGTGTGGCCGCTGTGGCACTGATCAATGAAAAAAATAAGTTCCGCAGGGACTTTTATAAATATTTTACCGGTGAGGACTGGCTTGACGGAAGATTTTATGATTATGTCATCAATACATCAAATATGACGGTTGACCAGTGTGTCCATATCATTAAAATGCTGCTTGAAGAAAAGCTTGGCAGATAATTAAGGGTGCAGCTCTTTGACAATGTCGTGGAACTGGCTGCCGCAGCGCTCGATTTCTCCAAGAACACGGTCGATTTTGCCATCATCAAGATACCAGTTGTTCCGGGAAATATCCTGAGTCACAGTAGGGCAGATTAAAAATTGTGTTTCCGGATAAAGAAGTTCATAATAAAGGCGGCATCGGCGGGCATGGAAAGCCTGACAGCAGATGATCGCCTTTTTGATTTTTAATCCAAGGGCATCGGTGACCTGTTTTGAGTAAATGGCATTTTCGTATGTATAAGCGGCTTTATCTTCAGTCAGTATGGCAGATTCGGAAACGCCATTTTCAATAAGCAGTTCCCGGTGATAGGCACATTCCGTAGGAAAGCCGGTTCCGTTTTTTGGCAGGATGCCGTCTGCGGAGCCGCTAAAGCCCTTTTCAAGGATGCTGAATCGTCCGGAGGGCAGTATGTAAGGCGCAAAGCCACGTTTCCATAAATCGGATGCTGTCAGTGAGAGCGCGCCGTAGCCGCTGCCGGGGATAAAAATAATATCGGATTTTTCCGGTTCATTTTCCAGAAATATAAAGTCTGTCATGTCTTTGAGCATAGGGTTCATGATAGGATACCTCCCGAATAAAATTGATGATGAAGTCAAAGGCTTTTTGGCGCTGTGACGTTTATGTATTTCAACGTGTTTCACATTTTAGAAATAAAATAGGTGTTTTAATTATAGATAAAACGTGGTAAAATGTAAAGAAATAAGATTTTTTGCAGTGTAGCTGCGGATAGGAGGATATATGTCACTTTTAGTATTTCTTGGTGCGCTGCTCCTTTTGATTATTGCTGTTGTTGCAGCTATTGTGGGGTCAGTGACATCGCTGGTAGGCGCTGTTGTTGCTGAAGAAGAAGACGAGGATTGACGGCGTTTGTTTCAGCCGGATAAACGGGTAAAAACTTAAAAAGGCAGGTATTTAATCTCTTCTTATGAGAAAATTAAATATCTGCCTAAAAAATTACATTTTTTCCGGTTCAGGATAGTCAGTGCCGAAAGTTTCCACAGTCATGGAAGCAATTGTCTGAGGTGTTTTTGGTCTGTCCCTGAAATCAGTCGGTGTATTGGCGATTTTGTCAACAATGTCAAGACCTTCGGTCACTTTGCCAAAAGCCGCATATGCGCCGTCTAAGTGCGGTGATGTTTTGTGCATGATAAAGAACTGGCTGCCTGCAGAGTTTGGCATCATCGTTCTTGCCATGGATAATACGCCCGGTGTGTGTTTTAACGGATTGTCAAAGCCGTTTTGTGTAAATTCGCCTTTGATTGAGTAGCCCGGGCCGCCGGCACCTGTGCCGTCAGGGCATCCGCCCTGAATCATAAACCCGGAAATGACACGGTGAAAGCCGATGCCGTTGTAATATCCTTTTTTAACTAAAGAAATAAAATTATGAACTGTGTTCGGTGCGATGTCAGGATAAAGCTCCGCTTTCATCACATCGCCGTTTTCCATTGTAATTGTAACAACTGGATTTTGTGCCATTGTCAGTCTTCCTTTCAATCATATATGATGTGATGCCTGCTTAAAAAAGTCCTGTGATATTGAAAGGGCTTTGACGCAAACATCATTCCATATTATTATACAGGGACAGATGATGGACTTCAAGTGTTAAATGAATTCAAGCGACAGACGGACGACTGGCGCTTAAGTGAAAATAGCAATGCCGGGAGGTGATATTGTGGCTGTTTTAGCTGTAAAAATTGAAAATGAAGCGTCGCTGATGATGAATGAATTTTTTGATTATCACGGTGAGTGCTGGGCGCTGACCCGTCAGCGAAATGACCGGAGTGCGGTGTGCATAATCCTTGAGGATTTTTATGAATGTACTGTCAGAACAGAATGGATAGAGGATGTTCCGGTCGTTTTTATTTTTGAAGGAAAGATTATCGGCTGGTACAGACATGCGAGAGTTTATCGTCATTTACAGATTATATCGGCGTTTCTTGAAGGAAATATATGCGCAAGGGCCCTTCATGCCCGTCTTCTTGCAGCCGGGGACAGAATCGTGTTTGATGTGCCCGGTCTGGAAGAAAAAATGTATCAGGTCATCGAGGAAGATGATGTTTTGTATGACAGGCTTATGGCTGTCATTGATGATGAACAAAGGCATTTTATTGAGATAAGATATGATATGGTGACAGGTTTCTACAGCGGTGACCGTGTGCGCATGGCCGGCAGCGGCAAAGACGGATCAGTGAAGCACATGAGAGATTACTGTATTGAAAAATGCGAAAGTATTGCCGAAAAAATGATGAATGACCGGTGCAGTGATATCCGAGAGCCAAAAACAATGTATCAGTATGCGTCACAGGCCGTGAAGCTTGACGGGCGCTCTGTGGATGGCCTTTATTATCTGGCAATGGCCTGTGAACAGCTTGGCTTTGTCAGGGAAGGCTTTAAGGCCATTGAAAAAGCTTTGAAGCTGGAGCCGGATGGTGATGACTTGCTGGCGCTTAAGGGGCATCTTTTGTTTGCGGAAAAAAAATATGAGGAGGCAGCCGGATACTATCAGGAGGCCTATGACATACAGCCGATGGATGGCTATTTACTATGTGTCGGTCAGGCGTGGTTTGCCATGGGTAATGTGGACAAAGCCTATAAAGCTTATCAGCAGGTGAAAGATAAAAAGATTTTAAGCGATTGCGGTATCAATTTGAAAGACATGGAAAGACGGTGGCCGTTTGTGGCTCTCCGCGGTTTTTCAATTAAAGATTTTTTTTCGAAAAAACATGATTAGTATAAACAGAAAGGGTGGAGAAAATGGATTTAAAGACGATGATCGAACAGTCGGATAATATTGTGTTTTTCGGTGGTGCCGGTGTTTCAACAGAGAGCGGTATTCCGGATTTTCGCAGTGAGCAGGGCATTTATAACACGGTGAGAAAATTTGGTGTTTCACCGGAAACAATTTTGTCGCATACATATTTTTGGCAAAATCCCGAAAAGTTTTATGATTTTTATAAAACAACGATGATTTATAAGGAAGCCGGACCGAATAAAGCCCATTTGGCGCTGGCAAAGCTTGAGGCAGAGGGGAAACTTAAAGCGGTTGTGACTCAGAATATTGACGGGCTTCATCAGATGGCCGGCAGTAAGAATGTTTATGAGCTTCATGGCAGTATCCTTAAAAACCGCTGTACAAAGTGCGGCCGTTTTTATACGCTTGATGAAATTATGGCAAAGGACGGTGTTCCGCGCTGTGATGACTGCGGAAGCATCATAAAACCGGAGGTCGTTTTATACGAGGAAGGTCTTGATGAAGATACGATTAATCAAAGTATTGAAGCGATTTCGGCAGCGGATGTGCTGATTGTGGGCGGCACTTCGCTGAATGTTTATCCGGCGGCAGGGTTTATCCGATATTACCATGGCAATAAGCTTGTGCTGATCAATAAAAGCGAGACGCCATATGATAAGTATGCCAATCTTCTGATCCATGATTCTATAGGAAAGGTACTGGCGCAGGCCGTCGGACTGGAATAAACATATGAAATATATTGATTTACACTGCGATACGGTCATGGAACTGTATGAGCGAAGACTTAAGAAGCAGCGGGAAAACGCCTGTGCAAAAGGTGGTATTGGCAGCAGTCCGTGCTGTGAAATGGAAAATCTAATAAAAAACAGTTTGTGTATCGATATGCCAAAGCTTAAAGCCGGGGACGCGCTGATGCAGGCGTTTGCCTGCTTTTCGGATATGAAAGCCCTTGGCAGTTATGATGCCTCATGGGATTATGTGATGCACATGATCGACCTGTATGAAGAAATGTCTTTTGACGCGGGTATAAAGCCGTGCAGAGGCAGTAAGGATGCAGAAGAAATGATGCAATTAGCCGGTTCGCAGACTGCAGGAATCTGTGCAGACGCCGATATATATGGCATGCTTGCTGTGGAAAAAGGCAGTATGAACGATATCCCTGCTGTAAAAGACGACGATATTTATGGCATGCTCACTGTGGAAGACGGCGGCTTGATCAATGGTAAAGAAGACCGGCTTGACTGTTTGTATGACAGGGGTGTCCGACTGATCACACTGACATGGAATTACGAAAACTGTCTCGGATACCCGAATGCGCCTGATCCGTGGGAAATGCGAAGGGGTCTTAAGCCTTTTGGCAAGGACATTGTTGAAAAGATGAATGAACTGAAGATGATTGTTGATGTGTCCCATTTGTCTGACGGCGGATTTTATGATGTAGCGGACATCATGAAGCGTGCAGGACGGCAGTTTGTGGCATCCCATTCGTGTGCCAGGGCTTTATGTGCCCATCCGAGAAACATGACCGATGATATGTTAAAAACACTGGGGAATGCCGGCGGTATTGTCGGTGTCAACTACTATGGGCAGTTTTTAAATAATGACGGACGCTCAGATGCGGCTTCGATTGTTGAACATATCAAATATATGATTAATAAGGCAGGTATTGAATCTGTGGCTCTCGGCTCTGATTTTGATGGTTTCTTAGGCGGCAGTGAAATAGAGAATGCCGCAAAAATGCCGCTGCTTTTTGATACCATGCGAAAGTCGGGACTAAGCTTTACCGAGATTGAAAAAGTCGCATGGAAAAATGCAGCGTCACTGCTTCAAAACACCCTGCAGCCGCCCGGGGCGGATTGAAAAACGACAATTGACTTTAAAATGCCGTCATATTGCAAAACCTCAATATAGTTATACTTTATCCGATGATAATTGTTGAAATTAATTCATAAACGCATTATTCTTATGCTATAAGCAATGAGCGAAAACAAATAGCGGAGGTTTAGTGATGAGAGAAGTATTGATGAAGAAATTTAAAGAACTTTTTGGCGGCGAAGGCGATATCCGTGCTTATTTTGCACCGGGACGTGTCAATCTGATCGGGGAACACACAGACTACAACGGCGGCCACGTTTTTCCGTGCGCATTGACCATCGGCACTTATATGATTGCCCGCAGACGTACAGACAGAACTCTCAGATTTTATTCCATGAATTTTGAGGATAAGGGTGTGATGACGTCAAGTCTTGATGAACTTTATTATGACAAAGCGGCGGACTGGACGAATTATCCAAAGGGCATTATGTGGACATTTAATGAGAAAGGTCTTGAAGTGTCAAATGGTGTGGATATGCTGCTTTTTGGCAATATTCCCAACGGCTCGGGGCTGTCATCATCGGCATCTGTGGAGCTGGTGACAGGGGTCATGCTTCGTGATATGTTCGGTTATGAAAAGCTGTCTATGATTGACCTTGCGCTGTATGGTCAGTATTCGGAAAATAAGTTTAACGGCGTTAACTGCGGCATTATGGATCAGTTTGCCATAGCCATGGGGAAAAAGGATCAGGCAATTTTCCTTGATACAAGTGATCTTTCCTATACCTATGCTCCGGTAAAACTTGACGGTGCAAGAATTGTTATTGCCTGCAGCAATAAAAAGCGTGGCCTTGGTGATTCAAAGTATAATGAGCGCCGCAGTGAGTGCGAGGAAGCTTTGGCAGATATTCGGAAGGTTAAAAATATTGAGAATCTCGGTCAGCTGACGGAGGAAGAATTTGAAGCAGTAAAGGATGCAATCAGACGTCCTGTATGTGTGCGCCGGGCAAAACATGCTGTTTATGAAAATCAGAGAACTGTCAAAGCTGTGACAGCCCTTAAGAATAATGACATTGCACAGTTCGGACAGCTGATGAATGCTTCTCATGTATCTCTTCGTGATGATTATGAGGTGACAGGTATTGAGCTTGATACACTGGTGGAAGAAGCATGGCAGTGTGACGGTGTCATTGGTTCAAGGATGACCGGTGCCGGTTTTGGCGGGTGTACAGTAAGTATTGTCAAAACGGAAGCCATCGATGCATTTATAGAGAAAGTCGGCGCAGCGTATAAAGAAAAAATCGGGTATGCCGCAGATTTTTATGTTGTGGATATCGGCGACGGCGCAGGTATTCTGGCGTAAAGGAGGTGTGCGGCGATGATTAATGAGAGTATTAAAAAACTTGTTCAATATGGTCTGGAGACAGGCCTGATTGAGAAGGAAGACGAAATTTATGCGTTAAACCGTCTGCTTGAAGTGATGGGCGAGGACAGTTATGAAGAACCGATGCAGACATTTGAAAATGTTGATCTTGAATCAACGCTCAATGAACTTCTTGACGAAGCTGTGTCCCGTGGACTTTTGGAAAATGACAGCATTACATACAGAGATCTGTTTGATACAAAGCTGATGGATTGTCTTATGCCAAGACCAAGTGAAGTTGTACGCAGGTTTAATGATTTATACAGGGAGAGTCCAAAGAAGGCATCAGATTATTTTTATAAACTGAGTCAGGACAGCAATTATATCCGACGTTACCGGATTAAAAAGGATATGCGGTGGACTGTTGAAAGTGATTTTGGTGATATTGATATTTCAATTAACCTATCAAAGCCGGAAAAAGATCCGAAAGCCATTGCGGCAGCAGGTAAAGCCAAGTCCAGCAGTTATCCGAAATGTCTGTTGTGTAAGGAAAATGTGGGCTACGCCGGCAGAGTTAACCATCCGGCAAGACAGAATCATCGTGTGATTCCATTGACCATTAATCAGACATCATGGGGATTTCAGTATTCTCCGTATGTTTATTATAATGAACATTGTATTGTATTTAACGGCGAGCATGTGCCGATGAAGATTGAACGGGCGACCTTTGTGAAACTGTTTGATTTTATTAAGTTTCTGCCCCATTATTTTATCGGCTCCAATGCGGATCTTCCGATTGTCGGCGGTTCCATTTTAAGTCACGACCATTATCAGGGCGGTCATTATACATTTGCAATGGAAAAGGCACCGTTTGAAAAGAAGATCACGATTCCGGGGTATGAAGATGTAGAGGCGGGAATCGTAAAGTGGCCGCTTTCTGTTATAAGAATCAGGCACCGGGACGAGACACGGCTGATTGATCTTGCTGAACATATTTTAAACAAGTGGCGGGGATACACCGATGAAGCGGCATTTATTTTTGCCGAAACCGACGGTGAGCCGCACAATACAATCACGCCGATTGCCAGAATGAAAGACGGCATTTTTGAACTGGATCTGACACTTAGAAACAATATTACAACAGATGAATGCCCGCTTGGTGTTTATCATCCTCATGCGCAGTATCATCATATTAAGAAAGAAAATATCGGTCTGATTGAAGTCATGGGTCTGGCAGTACTGCCTGCACGGCTGAAAGAAGAGCTTGCACTGCTTAAGCAGTATATTCTTGAGGGAAAAGATATACGTTCCAATGAAAAACTGGCGCCTCACGCTGACTGGGTGGATGAATTTCTTCCAAAATACAGTGATATTAATAAAGAAAATATCATGGATATTCTGAAAAAAGAAGTAGGCAATGTGTTTGTTCATGTGCTTGAGGATGCCGGTGTATATAAATGTACACCGCAGGGCAGAGAAGCCTTTATGCGGTTTATAAAGACACTTTAATCAAAGTGGCGGTATCTGATGTGACGGCTGAAAAAATGCAGAAAATAGATTGACAGGTGCCCAAAGGGAATCTGACGTATCAGGAGGAATAGGTGAATATGAGAATTTTAGTAACAGGCGGCGCCGGATATATCGGCAGCCATACATGTGTGGAACTTTTAAACGCAGGCTATGACGTTGTTGTTGTGGATAATCTCTACAATTCAAATAAAAAAGCCATTGACCGTGTGGAGAAAATCACAGGGAAAAAAGTAACTTTTTATGAAGATGATATTTGCGATGCAGCAGCGATGAATAAGATTTTTGATCAGGAAAAAATAGATGCTGTGATTCATTTTGCGGGACTTAAAGCAGTGGGTGAATCGGTTTCAAAGCCGATGGAGTATTATCAGAATAATATCGGCGGTACATTGACACTTTGTGATGCCATGAGAAACCACGGCGTTAAAAATATT
The DNA here is from genome assembly GCA_022770525.1 of Clostridiales bacterium. Classification (GTDB taxonomy): domain Bacteria; phylum Bacillota; class Clostridia; order Lachnospirales; family Lachnospiraceae; genus CAKRHR01. Next base: position 16,256 of record JALEHN010000067.1, on the reverse strand, counting down.
ATTTTCAGTTCATCGGCAACAGTTTACGGCGATCCGGCGATGATTCCGATTACAGAGGAATGTCCAAAAGGCATGTGTACAAATCCTTACGGATGGACGAAATGGATGCTGGAGCAGATACTGACAGATATCCATACATCGGATCCGGAATGGAATGTTATCCTGCTGCGCTATTTTAACCCGATCGGGGCACATGAAAGCGGGCTGATCGGTGAAGACCCGAAGGGTATTCCAAACAATCTTCTGCCGTATGTGGCGCAGGTAGCCATCGGTAAACTGGAATGTCTGGGCGTATTCGGTGATGACTATGATACACCGGACGGTACAGGCGTGCGCGATTATATTCATGTGGTAGACCTTGCTGTCGGTCATGTGAAGGCTATTCAGAAGCTGGCAGACAAAGAGGGTGTCAGCGTTTATAACCTTGGTACAGGCAACGGTTACAGTGTGCTTCAGGTTGTTCATGCATTTGAAAAAGCATGCGGTCATGCAATTAATTATCAGATCAAACCGAGAAGACCGGGCGATATTGCCATGTGCTACTGTGCACCGGCCAAAGCCGCAAAGGAACTGGGCTGGCAGGCGAAGTACGGCATCGATGAAATGTGTGCCCATTCCTGGAACTGGCAGACAAAAAATCCGAACGGATATAATGATTAATTAAAAAAAATCCTCGTTAAAGAAGGAGATTGAGGACTGCCTTCTTTAACGGGGATTTTTTCTTGTAGGATTTTCATTTCAGAGCTATAATATGATTATAGTACCTGTTGTTTTATGTAGCTGCATGTATAGGTTGGAGGTATTTTTATGGGATCATACAGTAAGTATATTCATAAGAGAAGACGTTCGGTGCCGACACCAAAAGATATGGTCAAAGCAGACGGCAAATGTATATTCGGAACATTTGACAGGGAGTTTGAGACGATGGAGCTGCTTCGAGCCAGGAAACCGACGCATATGCCTCAGTGTCTGAACAAGTATAAGCTGACACTGTGGGAGGCGACGGAGGTCCACCTGCAGAATGGTGTGCTTCTGGCAGTTGTCTGTGATATGGGTATTTTTGGAAAGACGTTAAATGTATTTTATGACAAGCGGACAAAAAAGGTTTATACATGGGATACAAATCTTAAGAGCAGTGATACAATCATAGCACCGAATCTGATGAACGGAAATATTGCAGAAGGAAAGACGACGGTAAGTCATGTGAAATATGTGAACCGCTTTGAAGATGGTCAGTGCACACTTAAAGGAAGGCATAAAAATAAAGAGGATTCTATTGAATATGATTTTACACTGATCCGCCTCAGTAAACCCAGTGTTGTCAGTATTCCGTTTGGGAAAAACCGGCCGCTGTACAGTCAGAAAGATTTCTTCAAAGCGGAGGGCAGCCTGACAATTAACGGCGAAAGGATGAACTGTGATGAAGACAGTGTGGCTATTGTTGATGACCACAGAGGTTATTATCCGAGAAAGGCACATTATGACTGGGTGACAACGATGGGGTGCCGGGAAATCAATGGTGAGAAGAAATTTTTCGCATTTAACCTGACCCGAAATCAGTCCGTTGATCAGGAAAGATTCAATGAAAACCTGATCTGGTTTAAAAATGAAACAAGTCTTCTGCCGCCGGTTACATTTAAACGGACACCGGAGTCTAAAGATTTTCAGGATTATGCGGAATGGATCATTCGGGACGAGCATGACATGGTGAATATCAAATTTAAAGTTTATGGCATGAGTCCGATGATTCTCCATGCGGTTGTCGTTAATATTGATTATTATATCGTTTTTGGTGTACTGGAAGGCTATGTCAGAGATGAGGAAGGCAATAAATATATTCTGGATGGCATGATGGGTATGGGGGAAGATAAAACACTTTTGTTGTAAGAGAGGAATTTTATGAAGAATATATATCAGTTACCCGGCGGCGATGAGGTGCTGCGCTATGATAAGTCCCTGGTTGTCCGTTTTGCGGGTAAACGCAAAGTGTTAAGCACCGGTCCGAATAATGGCGGTTACCGCACAGATATGGAGGCGGTTTTTAATAATGACTGCAGTACGGGAGAAAAATCATGTGAAATGCGGGCAGCAACCTACAGTGAGCATATGAAGATTGTGGCAGAGGATGATCTGGGACTTGACAGGGACAAAAGCACCGGTCTTTCCACAACTGTAAATATGGATAACGTATCCATACAGACGATGAACTATGAAGATTTTTCGGTGACAGCCATTGTTACAGGAAGTATCCGGACAAACGGCGGGCGAATCGGCGATCCGGCCATATGGCATGAAAAATCTGAAATTTCCTATTCAGTACCGCCGGGAACGATCAATATCATTTTATATATTGATGCAGATCTGTCGGAAGGTGCTCTTGCACGGGCGTTAGTGTCCTGTACGGAAGCAAAAACAGCTGCGATTCAGGAACTGCTGGCGCCAAGCCGGTATTCCAGAGGGATTGCCACAGGCTCGGGAACAGACGGAACAATCATTATTTGCAATGCGGATTCAGAGGTACTGCTGACAAATGCCGGAAAGCACTGTAAATTGGGAGAATACATCGGCAAAACAGTGATGAAGGCAGTGAAAGAGGCATTATACCGGCAGTCGGGACTCTGTCCGGTGTATCAGCATGATGTGCTTCACCGTATGGATCGTTTTGGTGTGACATCAGATACGCTCTGGGAAAAGTATATTACAGATAATCGGCAAGGTGAAAAAAGAGCAGACAAAGAAAAAAGAGCAGACGAAGAAAAAAGAGCAGATGAAGAAAAAAGCACTGAGGCAGAAAGCAGCGCAAACAAAGAAAAGGCACAGAAAGAAAAATTATTTGATTGGGAATGTTTTATGGATAGGCTCGATGATTTAAAAACAGAGTCCGTTTTGGTTACACAGACTTCATTGTATGCGCATCTGATCGACCAGTTTGACTGGGGAATGCTGGATTTTAATGAAGTGCAGGAAGCTGCCGGACATATTCTTAAAGTCATCAGGGCATCAAAGCAGTCAAATAAAAACAATGTGGTTTCTTTAAAGACATCAGGTTCAGATAGCATAGAATCGGCAGAACGGCCTGATGCACACAGCACTGTATCTGCGGGAGAAAATAAAGAACAGTGTATTTCGTGGCTGACAGATCAGTACATGTGCGCTTTAATAGAACGGATGAAGTTATAAGGTTCTTGTTTTGGCGCGATACTCGCGGGGCGTACATCCGATGTCTTCTTTAAAAATTTTAGAAAAATAGCATGAGTTTGAAAAGCCTGTCATGGACGCGATATCGGTGATGCTTTCACTGGTATTTTGCAGAAGCGGCAGGCTTTTTTCAATGCGGTAATGCATCAGGTAGTCAAAAATGGATATATTCATATGTTTTTTAAAAAAACGGCAGCATTCGCTTTTGCAGATGTTGATATGTCCGGCGATATCATCAAGGGTCAGCTTTTCACTGTAATGATCATGGATATAGGCCAGGATCTGATGAAGCCGGTCGCGGTCGCGGCGCACGGAAGGCTGATCCTTTGTATCCGGTCTGGCATGATTGTAGAGCAGCGACCAGATATGCATAAGGACTGCCAGTATATCAAGTTCATAAGTATCCGGCTTTGTGCCGGTCAGTGACCAGATTTTTCTGCATCCGTCGAGCATCTCTTTCTGCCAGAAAATTTCCGGTTTCAGATGGATTGAGGACAGAGTACTGTTTAAAGTCAGCGGAGTGACAAACTTCGTCTGAACCATGCTTGTCTCAAATCCATAGATAATTCTCGGGTCAAATGTGGTGGAAATATATAAACAATCTTTTTGGTTGAACAGATGGCCTGTGTGGAGCATATTGGCATTGCAGAACAGACCTTCGCCGGCTTTAAGATGAAAGGTCTGACTTTCCACCTGGTAAATGATATCGCCTTCAAGAACGAGGGTCAGTTCAATTTCCGGATGCCAGTGCCAGAAAAAGGAACCTCTCTCATAGGAAAACAGGTTTTCGTGGCTGACAAGCACCGGAAATTCATAGCAGCCATGGCTTTTTAATTCTTTTTTATCCTGATTAATCTGTATCTGCATTGCCTGTACCTCCAATGACCTAAAACCGACTTAAATTTGCTTCATACTGTCAAACGATTCGGTATGCGCAAGCAGCCTGTTTTATAGTAATTACTCATCAATCACCTGAATTTCAAGATAATCAAAGTCGATATCATCAATAAAATTGTCTTTTGTAAAGCGTGTCTTGTCATGCTTCTGAAAATCTTTGATTGTGGATTCAAACCAGATCGGTTCGGACAGGTCAAACTGCAGACATATTTGTGTCAGTGCATCAAAAATTTTTTTTGTCCGTGATTTATCATTGTCGTTATCACAGATCACAGTATCTTTCAGTAAATGATTATTTTTAAAAACTTTTCCCCATAAACGGAACATTGATTTTACCTCCCGCTGTTTTTTTGTAAAACGGCATAATCTTTTCTGAATATAGTTACTTTTATTCTACCAAATAAAGATGATTTGTATAGCCCTGAAATTTATTTTTTTGTTGCAGAGGGGAATAGGGGGAAGCCAGGAAAGAGTTTGTGTTAGACAAGTGAGGTATGACCTGTTCGGGTCATACCTCACAATATTTTTCTTAAGTCAGCGATGTGTATCACGATATCAGAATACACATCCGTCATAATGTTTCAGCATGTTCTGGTCAGGACGTTCAAGAATACTTGTGCAGATGAAATCTTTGCCCGGTTCCACAAACGGGAATGTATTCCTTGTTGCCCATGCCGGTACAGTCCATGCCGGCGGATTGTTCACAAATGCGTTGGTCCATGCGGAATTGTTTTCAAACCACATTTCACAGACACGGTCCCAGCGGTGGAAGAAGATGTTGTCTCCGGATACATCGACAAATTCCGGTCCGTCGCCGACTTCCGGAAGAGGAATCGGAGGATACTGTTTATCATAAGCTTTGTGGGAGAAGAACTTTAACAGTCCCGGAAGCTTGCATGCTTCAGGTGCAAATGTATTTAAAAACCATTCTTCGCCTTCTTCTCTGGAAACGCCCTGCGGATAGGACATCATATAGACAAAGCGGATAAATGTCTTGTCAGCATGGTTCATTGTCTGACCGAAGAAATCCTCAGTCGGTTCGGCCGGAACATTGGCAATCGCTACAGTCATGGCATTTTCACAAGGTTCCGGTGTCATGCCTAAAAGACCTCTTAAGCTTCGTCTGTTTTCAACGCCGAGACCGAGATTTTCATGGACGCGGTAGTTGAAGAAAGCAAGATCTTCCATACCTTTGGCCGGAGGCATAACGCGGTACATCACATAGCGTGTCAGCCATGGCTCCTGTGCCATAACTTCCGGACAGTGATGATGTACAAACCAGCGCTCCATAGCCGGAATATTGTCAATATCATTGATGTGGTGGATAATCAGAGTTTTGTTCATAGTTAAGTTTGACATATCAATACCTCCAATAATTTCAGTTGTTCTGGATAAATTCAATCAGTACGCCGTTGCAGTCGCGGATAAACATAACACTGTTGCCTTCCATTGTAACTTCGTGTGCAATATCTACACCATTGGCTAAAAATTTCTCTTTAAGTGCAGCCATATCCTTGACTTCAAAAGCCACATGTTTTGTACCTACAGTCTGTAAGTCACTGTTTGGTGTCAGTCTGTCCTCAGGCATTTTCTTAGGCTGTTCATATTCAAACAGCTCAATCTGGAAATCACCATTGGCGATGAAACAGATTCTCGCTTTTAAAGGCGGTACAAAGCCATCATCTTTAATAAGCTTAAAATCCAGATTTTTCTCGTACCATTTCAGTGATTCGTCCATGTTATAAACACTGATACCGGCGTGTAATACTTTAAAATCCATTGTAAAAGCCCCCTTATGAATGATTGTGATGAATGTAAAGCTTCTTCACAGAGTGCCGTCTCTTTAATGAGGCTGCACACCATTTAGCTCTGTTAATAGAATAAGGTATACCCCAGGGGCAAGGTCAAGTATTATATAAAAACTTATTTAAATTCATCTTAAAAAGGACTACCTTGTCAATTCAGACCTAATCAATTATAATTTTATTGTAACGAATAAGAGTGAATGTATTTGATTGCGAGATAAGGAAACGGGCGGGTGAAAGGGTTGAACAGGAAGTATTTAACGATTGGCGAGGTTTCTAAAATTAAAAAAATAAGTATTAAGTCACTGCGGTATTATGAACATATAGGCATACTTGTACCTGTAAAAATTAATCCGGATAACGGATACCGTTATTACAGTACTGAACAGCTGCTGACCATTGATATGATTAAGTTTTTGGCGGAGATGGATATCCCGCTGAAAGAATGGCATCATTATATCAGTATTTCCAGCGGTTTTCGTTTAAAAGAGCTGATTGAAGACAGCAAGAAGCTGACAAATCAGCAGATTGAGATGCTTAAAGCACGGTTAAATAAGCTGGAAATTGCCGAGCGGGGTCTTAAGGATCATGAAAAGTATCATGAATATCAGGGTTATTATGAACGGAGAATATGTCAGCGAAATATTATGTGCTATCCGATGTCTGATCCGGATTCTCCGGTGGATTTTCACAAAAAGCTGAGCCTTTTGTTTGAACTTGCCAAAGAATGCCATGCCACAGCCAATTATCCTTCAGGTATATTGCTGGATTATACACCGGACGGGCAGAGGTTTTATGCTTTTCTTGAAATTTATGAGCGGCTTGACGGCAATCCGCTCTTTAGACATTTGCCGGAACACACATACTGTTGTATCCGGAAAGCGCAGAAGTCCATTGTTCATGCGGCAGATGATGTACCGGAATATTTTGAACAGCACCCTTATGCGACGGTGATCGAGTCGGACTGCATTGTATCGCCGGTGGAGTTTAAGCCATATCCGACGGAACTTCAGTTTTATTACAGCGTAGGCAAGGAAAAATTTTTCCCTTTGTCACATGGAGAAAACGCGAAGCTGTCCGGTGGTGAGATTTAATTTTATGCGGGAGGTGTTTTTATGTTGCCAAAAGTAGATCTTCACTGCCATTTAGATGGCTCCTTATCTGAGACGGTGGTGATGCGGCTTGCCCGAAATGCCGGTGTATTGCTGCCGGATACAGCCAAAGCGCTGACAAAGAAGCTTACTGCGCCGGCAGACTGTAAGAGCCTTTTACAGTATCTTGAATGCTTTGATCTGCCTGTAACCTGCCTGCAAAACGAAGAAAATCTTTTTGAAGCAGCCAAAAGTGTTATTATGGAGGCGGCCGGAGAAGATGTGATTTATATGGAGATTCGATTTGCCCCGCTTTTGCATACGGCAAAGGGGTTAAATGTAAAATCAGTGCTTCGCGCCGTGACAGGCGGTGTCAGGGAGGGCCTTCGTGTGGTGAAAAGTTCAGGAAAAGTGATGGAAGCCGGAGTGATCGTCTGCGGTATGCGGCACATGTCTGTGGATGACAATGCGGCAATGCTCAGAGAAGCATATGGGTTTTACGGCGACGGTCTGTGTGGCATTGATATCGCAGGCGGTGAGGCGGATTATCCGCCGATGTGTCAGAAAGCGTTTTTTGAGCTTGCCAAAGACATGGGGATTCCGATAACGATACATGCCGGTGAGTGCGGCAGTGTTCAAAATGTCATTGATGCCGTTTGTCTTGGGTCTAAACGTATCGGCCATGGCATTGCCCTGATGAAAGATCAGGAGGCGCGGGCATGGATCAAAGCACAGGGGACAGTGCTGGAGCTTTGTCCTACAAGTAATTTGCAGACGAAGGCCGTTGGGGCATGGGAAGATTATCCGTTTAGGCTGTTCTTGGATGAAGGCTTAAAAATCACAGTGAACACAGATAACCGGACGGTCAGCCAGACGACAATGACCAATGAATACAGGCAGCTTCAAATTCATTGCAATATGACCGGGGAGGATGAAAAACATATATTAAAAAACAGCATAGATGCGGCGTTTGCATCGGATCATGTGAAGAAATATTTATTACAGCATGTGGAAAATTTGAAAAAGACAGAAAATTCGGATGGGCAGCGCGCTCATCAATATAAAATAAAGTGATTCATCAATAGAAAATAGAATGGATGGAGGAAGTTTAAAATGGCAGATTGCAGATCTGGTTCAGATGTAAAAAAGATAACGGCAGCAGTGATCACTGTCAGTGATAAAGGTTATGAAGGAAAGAGAGAAGACCTTGGCGGGCCGCTGACCGCTAAAATACTCGAAGAACATGGTTATGAAGTTGTTTATCATACCATTGTTCCCGATGAACAGATGATGATTGAAGAAGAATTAAAAAAATGTGCCGATGAGCTGAGAATCGACCTTGTGGCAACGACCGGCGGCACAGGCTTTTCACTGCGTGATGTGACACCGGAGGCGACGATTGCCGTATGTGACCGTATGGCTCCGGGGATTGCGGAAGCGATGCGCATGGAAAGTTACAAAATTACAAAAAAAGCGATGCTCTCAAGAGCGGCATCGGGGATCCGCTGGCAGACATTGATTATTAACCTGCCGGGCAGTCCGAAGGCTGTCAGAGAAAACCTTGAGGCGGTGCTTCCAACCCTTGCCCACGGGATTGAGATATTAAAGGGTGATGCGGGTGAATGCGGTTCTCTTTAGAAAATCTTAAGAATTTATTCTTTTTATTTTAAATTTGTTTCCCGTTTTGTCTTTTGTTTTCATTGATAAGATAGCATCATGAAAGCGAGGTGAAAATGACAATCAAGTATGGCGGACAGACCGAAAGGAGTAGTAAAGATGAACTGGAACATTTTAGTTGTGGAAGATGACCGGGAAATACTGGAAGGTGTCAGTATTTATCTGAGAAATCAGGGATATCACGTTTTTGGTGCGTCCAATGGGCGGGAAGGCCTGGACATGATCGCGGCCAATGAAATTCATCTGGCAATTGTCGATATTATGATGCCGGTGATGGATGGTATTACGATGACGATGCGCCTGCGTGAAAAGTATGATTTTCCGGTGATCATGCTTTCGGCTAAATCAGAAGAAATTGACAAAGTAACAGGGCTTAATATCGGCGCCGATGATTACGTGACGAAGCCTTTTGCGCCGATGGAGCTGCTGGCGAGAGTCAACTCACAGTTAAGAAGGTATGAGCGGTATTTAAAAGCTTCATCATCGGGAAGTACGGGCAGTCATACATATGCGACCGGCGGTCTTGAACTGAATGAGGATACAGTGACGGTGACTGTTGACGGAAGTCCTGTGAAGCTTACGCCCCTTGAGTTCAAAATTCTTGCGCTTCTAATGAAAAATCCCGGACGGGTTTTTTCGGCGGAGGAAATTTATGAGCGTGTCTGGAACGAATGTGCCATTAATACAGAAACGATTATGGTACATATCCGAAATATCCGGGCCAAAATTGAATATGACCCGAAAAATCCAAAGTACTTGAAAGTCGTATGGGGAGTTGGATATAAAATTGAAAAACAGCAGTGACAAATCAGTGCGGATCAGAGTATATGCCATGACTGCGGCGGTGATGCTTGTCATTTCGGTTATCGTGTCTGTGGTGGCATGGAATGTTGCAAGAAGTTATGATGCAAAGAGAAAATCTGAAGATGCGGCCGCAAGTGAACAGCGGATGGCTGAAATAGAGACAGCGAAGCTATCTGAATTTACTTATCAGGCATGGCAGGCAGCCTACGGATTTTATTATCTGATGCATCGAAATGATGAGATGTACGAAAATTATGATGTGACACCTTCGGAAGTTTTTGGGATGAAACGGCAGGCCAATGCTTATTTTGGCAGCGGCGGCAATGACGGCTTTGGTGACGGTGAGGACAGTGATTATACAGATTCGCAGGAACTGTATGGTGTTTCCCATGATTTTAATATAGCGGTTGAAACATGTTATTCTGCATTTTGGAATACACTTAAAGAAGAAAATCTGGAATATTATGTTGAGGATACGAAAACCGGCGATGCATTGTCAAGTATTGATGGCATGACATTAAGCGATGTCAAGCGAAGAACGGAAAATGCCTCATTTTATATGCAGTTAAAAATTGATGCCGATGGGCAGATGCATATCATGAATACAGATGCAAATTACAGCGGCAATCTTTCAGACATTTACGTGGATAATGTCTATAATATGAGCGGCATCATGTATGATCAGGATTCGGATTATAGAATTACACAATATCCCGCCAATATGCTGATGTATTTTTATTCGGATGCATCAACTTTTTATGATAATGCGTCAGATATGTATGAAAACGATTATTATGTATATAGCTCTAATGTCATGTATGAAGGTTTTTTGTATTCCGCGATTGTGTTCGGTATTTTAACTGTGGCAGCAGCCTGGGTATTATTGAGTATTAAGAAGTTAAAGCTGCGGGAAGGATTTCTTACAAAAATTCCCCTCGGTGTCGCTGTATTGTTTGGTATTTTGGCTGTATGTTATTATCTTTTAATGATGGAGGGCTGTCTGGAGCTGCGGATTTATCATGATACCAATGTCAGCGATACAAAATATCAGTTGCTTTTTATGGCGATGGTCATTGCGGCGGCATTTGGTGCACAGATCATGCTCTTTATGGCAGCCGGCGGCGTTTATTCAATTGCAACACTTGGACCTAAAACTTATTTTAAGGAAAAAACACTTGTATGGCGGTTTGTGCGCTGGTGCAGAAAGAAAGTTGTAAAGCTGTACGATGAGTCCACAAGACTTGTGTTTGAAGCAGGTAATCATAAAACACTGCTTAAAGTTGTCGGTATCAATTTCCTTGTGGTGGCACTGCTTTGCTGCCTCTGGTTTCCGGGAATATTCGGTTCGATTATTTACAGTATCATCGTATTTATTGTTGCCCTTAAGTATCTTGAGCGGATCAAGGCACAGTATGAGGTTGTTCATCAGGCGACGAAGGATATGGCCGATGGACATCTGGACACCGATATGAGCGGTGATGCCGGAGCATTTGAACCTCTCCGCGAGGATCTTGCGAAGGTCAGAGAAGGTGTTAAAATTGCCGTTGCTGAGGAGCTTAAAAGTCAGAAAATGAAGAGTGAACTCATTACCAATGTATCCCATGATCTTAAAACACCGCTGACAGCGATTATCACTTATACAGATCTTTTAAAAAATGAAAATTTAAGCGAAGAAGACAGAAAGAAATATGTGGATATCCTTGATAAAAAGGCAGACCGGCTTAAAAGACTCATTGAAGATTTATTTGAGGTGAGTAAAGCTGACAGCGGTAATATTAAGGTGACAAAAACAAGAATTGATTTAAGTGATCTTGTGCGGCAGGCCGTTGTTGAGAACGAAGATAAACTTAAAGCTGCATCGGTTGATTTAAGATTAAGCCTTCCTGAAGGCAAGGTGATGCTTGATCTTGACGGACAGAAGGTATACAGGATCATGGATAACCTCCTTGGCAATGTGGCAAAATACAGTCTTGCCGGAACGCGGGCTTATGTTTCACTGACAGAGCAGGGGCAGGCAGTGATGATTACAGTGAAAAATATCTCCGCCGGTGAACTGCCGGAAGACGTAAGCAGCCTCACAGAACGCTTTGTCCGGGGTGACCAGTCCAGAAATACGGAAGGCTCGGGACTTGGTCTTGCCATCGTCAAAAGCTTTGCCGAGCTGATGGGCGGAACTTTGGATATCAGCGTTGACGGTGATTTATTTAAAGCGGTTGTGACGTTTTATAAAGACGAGAATGAAAGCGATATGAAGCAATCGTAAAAAGAAGAGAATGAAAACGATATGGAACAATCGCAAAATGAAGAAAAAGAACGCAATATGAAACAATCCTAAAAGAAAATGGGCATATCGAAAAAGATATGCCCATTGCCTGCGTTAACAGACAAACTATAAAATCCGGTATTCTTCCATGAGCTTCTGAAGGTAGTTTTCATCTTCGGAAGCTTTTTTAAGGTCTTCGATGCGATTATCCTGAAGAAGCTTTTGCGTTAAAATCTGCATCTGCTGCAGTCCCTGGGTATGACCTTCGGTGCGGCCGCGGTCAAGGCCCTCAGCAAGACCCTCGGTGCGGCCGCGGTTAAGTCCTTGATGCATGGCGGTGTTTAATCTGCACCGTTCATCCATGAGTGCCATTTCTTCACGCAAATACAGCCATCTTTCCGTTTCATCCTGTCTGATTTTTTCCAGTTCTTCCTGAACGAGTTCCCTGTAAGGATTTCCTTTGGCTTCCATGCAAATATCCTCCCATCTGTCAGCTGCGATCAGTTTTGCCCAATGATACAGCTCCTCCTGTTTTTCATAATCGTCGGCTTCATTAAGTTTACTTAATTCTATCACGTGAAAGAGAAATTTGCTACTGTAGAAATAAATATCGCAGGATTTGACAGAACTTGACTGATAAGTACAAAAGGAATCTTCCTTTGGATACCGGATGTGAAAATACCGGTTTTTGGAAGATTCCTTTAAATAATCAGGATATGATATTTGATTGTATCGTCATAGAACGTTTATTGAATCGGCATCACTGTCAGATATTGATACATCAGTATAAAGTGGCAGATACTGCCGCCCATGACAAATAAGTGGAAAATTTCATGGGAGCCGAAGTTTTTATGCTTGAGGTTAAAAATCGGCAATTTTAATGCATAGATAACACCGCCGATGGTGTAAATAATACCGCCGCCAAGAAGCCACCCGAAGGCTTTCGGAGGCAGGGCGTTTAAAATCTGTGTAAATGCCAGCACACATGTCCAGCCCATACCGATATAAAGTACTGAGGAAACCCATTTCGGGCATGTGACCCATAAAGCTTTAAAAATAATGCCGACAACAGCAATGCCCCAGACAATTGCTAAAAGTGTAATGCCCAGCTTCCCGCCGATGGCAATTAAGCAGACCGGTGTATAAGTACCTGCAATGAGAACAAAAATCATCATATGGTCTATTTTTTTCAGATGCTTATTGACTTTCTCGCTGATGTCAAAAGTGTGATAAACCGTGCTGGCGGCGTAGAGTCCGATCATGCTGACGATAAAAATGCCGAGGGAAATAAGGTGTATCGAATCCGGTGAACGGGAAGCTTTCACAAGCAACGGCAAAGCAGACAGCAAAGCCATCAGCCAACCGATAAAATGTGTAATTGCGCTGCCGGGATCCTTTGGTTTAAAATTTGAATGCATACGATGACCTCCTGATGAAATATTTATAATTCGTAATGTAGTAATAAAAACTATGTGAAACATACATATATAATACCACAAAATGAGAGAAAGTCAACAAGAAATATATGCTATTATAAAAGAAAAAATGCTATCATAAAAACAAATGATAGCATTTATAAAAGTGTGTGATACGTATGTAGAATTTTCAGTCAATGATTTTAAATTTTATTAAGGCTTTTTCAATACCATCATGGTCAATAGAGTCAGTGATAAAGTCTGCATTTTCCTTGACTTCATGATCCGCATTTCCCATGGCTACACCTATATGAGCGAATTTTATCATCTCAATATCATTGTCTCCATCTCCAAATGCCATCGTTTCCTCTTTTTTTATATGATTCAAATTTAAATATTCTAATATTCCTGATGTTTTATCACCTGTGCCGGAAATAATATCTGCGGCATAATCATTCCATCTTGTAATCTTACAATCCGGTAATTGACCTGATATGACCGTTTCTTTTTCCTTTTCTATATAGGCAATGGCCTGATATATTTCTTCACTGTCTGTGTATTCTCCAATATCAGGAAGCTCCGTAGAAATTGCCTTTTGTGCAAGTTCTACATGATGATTAATAAAGTTAATGTACATTTTTTCTTTTTCAATGAGCATGATAGGTATTGACTTTTCATTAAACAATTGAATGATACGTTTTTTATCTGATCCAACAATAGGATTTCCTGATATTACATTCCCCTGTTCATCAAAGCATAATTGACCATTTAATGTAATATAAGCATCAAATTTAATGTTTTTAACCGGTAGATTGTGCAAGTCATACATATGTCTGCCAGTCGCAATAATGCATTTTATTCCCTTTGCTTTAAGTTTGTCCAAAGACCTTCGGGTACTTAATGGAACCGCATATTGACTATGTGAGAGTAAAGTTCCGTCAACATCAAAAAAACTGCTTTTATCATTTTCAAGCTTCTCCTTCTTAAAACCAATATTGAATACTACTATAACATTCATTTCATTATGTGAAAATATCATATCATAAAACTTATGAATTGAAAAATAATGAAAGGCTGTTTCAGCTCATCAACAGGTGAATTACAAAACAACCGCCACTATTGCGCATAGTGACGGGTGTCGGTCAAAGCAGCTTTTGTCGTTATCCAAAGAACAGCGTTAATGATTGTAGTTTCTGGTTGTGTCAGCATATGCAATGAGACAGCCATTCGTATAGGGTTATAAGTCCAGATCGGCAAAGTCAATTTGAAAGTCAGGATAGATACGGCAAGCTCCGCCTTTTGATTTAAGATAATTCCGGATTGTTCCGGCAAGCTCCATGAGTATGGTCTGATGGATTCTGGAAGGCGCAGCCTGATTGTAGATCAGTTTTCCTTCAATCAGCTCTGCCCGGATATCCTCCGGTAAATTGTAATAGTCTTCTTCTGTAAAAAAACTGTTTTCTTTTAATGACATGTAAAAGCCTCCCTTCAGAAAAGAGGTTAATCTTTTTCAGTCTTTCCTGATTTTCATCGAATATGTTTTATCTGATTTATTTAATTCTATCACGTGAAAGAAAAAGTGGCTACTGAACTGTTAAACAGTTTTGGTATCTATAAGCAAAATGTGATGATGATGGTCGTCGTTTTTTAGCAGAGCGAAATCCAGAATTATAACATGAATGTATTCAACTTTTTCGGAAGAGTCAATTACTTAAAGGTCAACGATTTCTTATTTATTAAATGAAGCAGAGCCACGAGTAATCCTTTTAAAATTATTGATTTTTTGAAAAATGTATGGAAGTCAGTTTACAATATTGCTTTTTCTTTGTTTGTAATAAGTGTATTAGCTGATACAAATAAACGAAGGAGTGAAAAATTATGAAAGTAAAAATTGGAAGTAATGGTGCTGTAGTTGTTAAAATTCAATACACCCTGCACATATTGGGGTATAATCCAAATGGTTTTGATGGAAACTTTGGATCTGGCACGGAGAGTGCTGTAAAGCAGTATCAGAGTTATTACGACCTAAATCAGACAGGTATTGTTACAGATGTTTTATGGACGCGTATGGTGAGAGATATTAAACCAATCCGAGCGCAGTTAAGCAGAAAAGGATTTCTTCACGATGGAATCGGAATTCCGGGTGGGGATGCAAAGGTTTATGCAGCGGTTAAAAGTTTTCAGAGTTCTGTGGGATTGACAATGGATGGCATGGTAGGACCAGCAACAAGAGTCCGATTATTTTCTGTAAATACCAGTCATCAAATTATTAATGACGACGCCTTTCCATTAAATATAGGGGCAAAGGGAGATAATGTTTTATACTTGCAATATGGTCTTCATATTTTAGGCTGTGCGCCTGGAGCACTTGATGGTTCTTTTGGAAACGTTGTATCAACAGCAGTTCAGCGATTCCAGAGAAAGTATGGTTTAGTTGTAGATGGCAGTGTCGGATCTGTAACGTGGAGCAAGATGAAAGAAATCATTAGAAGTATTCAGAATGCACTCCAGGGGAAAGGTTATCAGCTGAGTATCATTAATGGTATTGGTAGTCCGGAAACATATAATCAGGTGTGTAATTTTCAGAAAGATAATGGATTAACAGCGGATGGCAGTGTTGGATCTGCAACTTGGCCGGTGTTGATGGGAACAGCTTCCAGCCAGGCTTCTGATAAACTGCCCTTAGTACTTGGTTCTTCAGGAGAGAATGTGAAATGCGTTCAGTACGGCCTTCACATTTGCGGGTTTAATCCTAATGGTTTAGATGGCAGTTTTGGATATGGCATGCAGTCTGCGGTATGTTTGTAAATACCGACAAATCAGAGCACACTGCACGGTCATCGAGTGCATGCTTTCCGGTGTTTCAGTGCACGCTTTCCGCTACATAGTGCATGTACATGAATTAGCCCTATAATGAAGATGGCACACATACGTGTGACTATCATTTATAGGAGGTTCGATAACAATGGTTGATTATCGAGAGATTCTGAGGCTTGATAACCTCGGATACACCAAAAAGGACATTGCATCCAGTGTACACAGCTCCAGAAACACCGTTTCTGAAGTTCTGACACTAGCCGGAAATCTTCATGTTTGCTGGCCGTTA
>JALEHN010000029.1 GCA_022770525.1 Clostridiales bacterium | reverse complement strand
TTGAAGATTTGTTAAAGGAAAATGTATATCCGGGACGGGGGATTGTGATTGGCAAGACACCGGATGGGAAAAAAGCGGTAACGGCTTATTTTATTATGGGGCGCAGTGAGAACAGCAGAAACCGTGTGTTTGTTGAGGAAGGGTCAGGTATCCGGACGGAGGCATTTGATCCGGCAAAGCTTGTGGATCCAAGCCTCATTATATATGCGCCGGTACGTGTGTTGGGAAATAAAACGATTGTGACAAATGGTGACCAGACAGATACGATTTATGATTTAATGGACAAACAGATGACGTTTGAACAGGCACTGCGGACAAGAACTTTTGAGCCTGATGCACCAAATTACACACCGCGCATTTCTGGAATTATGCATATTGAAAATGGTCGTTTTAACTATGCTATGTCTATTTTAAAAAGCAATAACGGAAATCCTGACAGCTGTCACAGATACACTTTTGCATATGAGGCGCCGGCAGCCGGGGAAGGCCGCTTTATACACACATACATGGGAGACGGAAACCCGTTGCCAAGTTTTGAAGGAGAGCCAAAGCCTGTGAAGATTGTGGATAATATTGATGATTTTACAGGGCTTCTGTGGACAAGTTTAAATGAGGACAATAAGGTATCGCTGTTTGTGCGCTACATTGATATAGAATCAGGGAAGTACGAATCACGTATCGTAAATAAAAACATGTAACAGGAGGACTTTTATGAAAGAGTTTCAATTAAAGTATGGATGTAATCCGAATCAGAAGCCATCAAAAATTTATATGCATGACGGCAGTGATCTGCCGGTGGAGGTTTTAAACGGAAAACCGGGATATATTAACTTCCTTGATGCATTTAACGGCTGGCAGCTTGTGAGAGAGTTAAAGCAGGCGACAGGTTTGCCGGCAGCAGCATCATTTAAGCATGTTTCGCCGGCGGGTGCGGCAGTCGGGCTGCCTCTTTCTGATACTTTAAAAAAGATATATTGGGTCGATGATCTTGGCGAACTTTCACCGCTGGCGTGTGCTTATGCAAGGGCAAGGGGTGCTGACAGAATGTCATCTTTCGGTGATTTTATTTCACTTTCTGATGTGTGTGATGTATCTACGGCACGTATGATTAAACGGGAAGTTTCAGACGGGGTGATTGCGCCGGGATATACACAGGAAGCGCTGGAAATTCTTAAAGGCAAGAAGAAGGGAAATTATAATATCATTCAGATCGACCCGGAATATGTACCTGATGCCATCGAGCATAAGCAGGTTTTCGGTATTACTTTTGAGCAGGGCAGAAATGATTTAAAAATAGATGCCGCAATGCTTGAAAATATTGTTACTGAAAATAAAGATATCCCTGATAGTGCAAAGATTGATCTTGTGATTGCGCTGATCACTCTGAAATATACACAGTCCAATTCGGTATGTTACGCCAAAGACGGACAGGCCATCGGCATCGGTGCGGGACAGCAGTCAAGAATCCATTGTACACGGCTTGCAGGCCAGAAAGCGGATAACTGGTATCTTCGTCAGTGCCCGAAGGTGCTTGAGCTGCAATTTGTGGATAAACTGGGACGTGCTGACAGAGACAATGCCATTGATCTGTATATCGGCGAAGATTATATGGATGTACTGGCTGACGGTATATGGGAAACAATTTTTAAGGTGAAACCGGAAGTGTTTACTAAAGAAGAAAAACGCGCATGGCTGGACGGCAACAGGGATGTTGCCCTTGGCTCCGATGCCTTCTTCCCGTTTGGTGATAATATTGAACGTGCTTATAGGAGCGGTGTGAAGTACGTTGCTCAGCCGGGCGGTTCAGTACGGGATGATCACGTTATCGAAGCATGCAATAAGCATGGTATGGCAATGTGCTTTACCGGAATCCGATTATTTCATCATTAATTTGTAACGGTGCAGTGTCAGGCATTCTGGAAATTGAATCCGGAAAGTTAAACGGATTATAAAATCAAATATAAGATTAAATAAAACGACATCCGGTACGATCCGATAAATATTGAATCCTGCCGGATGTCGTTATTGATGTGTACCTGATGGTGCATATGAATAATGGGTATGCACATCTTGATAAGAGTATGATGATCCCCGTTTATTCCAGATAAATAAAGGAATCCTGATATTCGGTCACATACCCGACAATTTTAGCCTGAGGGATACTCTCCTGAAGTTCCTTCAGGCATTTTTGAGCTTCTTTTTCAGGCAGTGCCATTAAAAGGCCGCCGCTTGTCTGAGGATCGTAAAGGAGATCCTGCATTGCGCGGGTGATGTTTCCGGATACGCGCACGGAACTTTCTGCATATTCTCTGTTGCGGTAGGCACCGGATGGGATAAAGCCCATATCGGCCAGTTCATAGGCATCTTCATGATACGGCACCTGATCTGCAAGAATATGAATGGAACAGAGGCTTCCCTGAGCCATTTCGAAGCTGTGTCCGAGAAGGGCAAAACCGGTGACGTCGGTGCAGCTGTGCACCGGATATTTGACCATGATGTCA
Organism: Clostridiales bacterium; assembly: GCA_022770525.1. GTDB lineage: Bacteria > Bacillota > Clostridia > Lachnospirales > Lachnospiraceae > CAKRHR01. The sequence goes on along the minus strand of JALEHN010000029.1, from coordinate 3,433 downwards.
CGGGCTGTTTTATTGAGTGTGGCCATTTGTTTGTAAATGCGTTCCAGAACATTTTTTTCTACCAGATCTGCTTTGGCGGCGGTCGTTAAAATGCCGATGCCGAGTGGTTTTGTAAGAATCAGAACATCGCCGGGTTTAGCGCCGCTGTTTGTCAGTACCTTTTTCGGATGAACGAATCCGGAAACTGCCAGACCGTAAATCGGTTCGGCACCGTGAATCGTATGTCCGCCTGTAATAATTGCACCGGCATCATAGGCTGTGTCATAGCCGCCCCGTAAAATTTCCTGTACGGTTTCTTTATCCATGTGTTCGGCCAGACACATAATATTTAAAGCAAGCTTTGGTTCACCGCCCATGGCATAGACATCGCTTAATGCGTTAGTTGCCGCAATTTTTCCGTAAAGATACGGGTCATCGACAATCGGCGGGAAGAAGTCAGTTGTCTGTACAAGCGCAGTGTTTTCATCAATGACATAAACACTGGCATCATCACTTTTGTCGTAACCGACAATGAGCCGTGGGTCTTCATGGGTCTTAAAACCTTCAAGCATATGAACAAGTGTGCCTGCGCCGACTTTGGCGCCGCATCCTGCACATTTGGCCAGTTTCGTTAATTTTACATCTGTTTCCATAATCATTCTAATCCTTTCACCGTATCGGTTGGTATAGCGTCCTGATCGCCTGTAATTTGATTTTTTATGAAATAAAACAGCCGGCAGTTTATACTGCCGGCCTGTCGCGTAAGCAGATATGTTGTCCGCTTTGCATAACTTCTTTGATTGTTTTCAGCTATTTTCGGCCTTATATAAAACCTCATAGCCATTTTCCAGCACCTGCACGATCTGTTCCACTTCTTCAGGACAGGCATCAGACGGACAATGTGTATCTGCAATAAATCGTACACATGTGCCGCAGCTGCTGCTTAAGTTTCTCGGCACCGGCATGATTTTGGCTTCAAGCTTTTGGCTGTCGCATATTTTTTTAAACCGGATAGCGCCGAAATGAGAAAAAAACGTTGCTATGTAAGTCATATTATTTGTTGATAGAGAGTGTGTATTCGCCCTCTTTTTCAGTGTATGTTACGTGATAACCCTGATGCTCGGCATAACGGGTAACATTCTCACGGGATGTCGGGTTATCAACGATGATCTGATAAGCGTTTTCTTTTGAAGCCATAGCTTTACGGATCATAATGACCGGTTCAGGACAGGATAAACCTCTTGCATCTAATAATTTCATATTCATTCTCCTTTACTTTTCACTGCGTCGGAATGTATTGAGGGATGCGATCATTGCAACAACAACAATACCGATAATCACTGCAACTTTTCCGTTGAATGTAGGGCCGTTGCCGCTGGAAGCGAGACCAAAGTTGTGCGCAAATGCAGCACCGATCATCATACCGATCACGGTAATGGCACTGTCGGCATTTCCTTCGCCTGCCAGAACTAACTGACGCAGCGGGCAGCCGCCGAGAAGTACACAGCCAAAGCCGGCCAATACCATGCCGAGGAAGTTCCAGAGGCCGTCTGTATGAGCAATGGCCTGTTCTGCAAAGCCGAGTTTAAAGTAAACGCCAGGTGTTGCGGCTGTTAAAATAACATTGCATACAAGGGCGCTGATCAGGATTGCAAGGAAGCCTAAAAGCAGTTTCCATTCGCGGAATAAAACAGCGTCACGGATACCGCCGACCATACAAAGGCGGGTTCTCTGAGCCAGTGCGCCGACGATCAGACCGGCAATCAGGCTGATGGCGATAGCGGCATGCTTAGCGCCGGGGCCGCCGTCTGCAGCGGTAAAGAAGATAAATGATGGTGCCGCAATCAGTAATACGAGAAAAGCAACCTGGATGCCTGCAAAGAGGCCGCCTTCAACGACAGGCATTTTATAGGTTCTTTTTAAGCTGTAGCCTTTGTTCAGGAAGAAAATACCTGCAAGGATACCGACAAAGAAACCAAGGAAACCAAATACGGCGTTTAAGTCACCGCCTGCAAGACGAAGAATCATACGGAACGGACAGCCAAGGAACATCAGGCAGCCGATCATTACGAAAAATCCAAGGACAAAACGTGTCAGCGGTGAGCTGCCGCCTCTTGGAAGAAATTCTTTCTTAACAGAAGCAAGGATAAAGCTTCCCAGTACGAGACCGATAATTTCCGGACGGATATACTGAACAGCTTCCGCTCTGTGAAGACCGAGCGCGCCTGCAGTATCACGAAGAAAACATGCGATACAGTAGCCCATGTTTGTCGGATTGCCGAAAAGGACCAGCAAAGATGCAATGACACCAATGATGCATCCGGCAATGATAATTGTCAATTTTTCTTTTTTCATTGAATCATTCCTCCTATATATTTGCCGAATTTCGGAAAAACATTCCATATACGGCGTTTTTATCAGTATAGCATTTGATTTTTTTCATATCCAATAGCATTTATTTATAATTACAATGAATTTATTTGATTATTTGATAAATAGGTGGTATGATGATACAATAATCAGTATCGAAGATGATCGGCAGGTTGATACAGTGATCGACAAAACGGTCAGTCTGGTGAAAGTGTATCAAAGATGAAAAAGTATGCGGATACAGCAGCCGGCATCAAAGTAAATGAGAAACGGAGTATTTTGAAAAAATGAAAGAAAAAATATATTTTGATAATGCCAGTACGACTTTTCCGAAGCCGCCTGAAGTACCTGAGGCGGTTTACCGGTACATGACCGAAGCGGGAACAAATATAAATAGAGGATGCTATGATCAGGCTTATGCGATTGAAGAAGTTGTTTATGAGACGAGGCAGATGCTCTGCGAACTTTTTCACGGTCCGGACTGTAAAAACGTTGTTTTTACGAAGAATGTCACAGAGAGTTTAAATGTGATTTTAAAAGGCTATTTAAAAAGCGGGGACCATGTTCTTGTGTCTTCGATGGAGCACAATGCGGTCATGCGGCCGCTTGTCCAGCTTAAAGAGCGGGGCGTTTCCTTTACAAGAATACCATGCCGGGAGGATGGTTCTTTATGTGTGGAGAGACTTCAGGAATGCATTCAAAAGAATACGAAGGCTATTGTTATGACCCATGCCAGTAATGTGTGCGGAACGGTGATGCCGATTCAGGAAGTCGGGGACTTCTGCGCTGCCAACGGGCTTAAGTTTTTTGTTGATGCAGCGCAGACGGCAGGTGTCCTGCCCATTAACATGGAAAAAATGCATATAGATGCTCTGGCATTTACGGGGCACAAAGGGCTTTTGGGACCCCAGGGGATCGGCGGTTTTGTGATCAAAGACGACATGATCCCGTTGATTGAGCCGTTGCTGTCCGGCGGCACGGGAAGTATAAGCCATACAGAAGAGGTGCCGGATTTCATGCCGGATCGTTTTGAACCGGGAACGATGAATCTTCCGGGCATTATCGGACTTCATGCGGCGCTTGC
>JALEHN010000025.1 GCA_022770525.1 Clostridiales bacterium | reverse complement strand
GGAAGGAATTGAGGCACAGGCAAAACAGGCCATGGAAAATCTGAAAGCTGTTGTTGAAGCCGGCGGCATGACAATGAGCAATATCGTAAAAACAACAGTATTTCTGGCGGATATGAATGATTTTGCAAAAGTTAATGCTATTTATGCCACATATTTTGAAGGCGATGCACCGGCAAGATCCTGCGTTCAGGTAGCAGCATTGCCAAAAGGCGGACTTGTTGAAGTAGAAGCCATTGCGGTTAAATAAGTTGGAAATTATGCAGTAAAATAAACCCCAAAGTTAATCCTTTGGGGTTTTGTTATAGAGTAAGATTATAATGCTTCTATATCACTTTGACTTAATCCGGTCTGTTTGATAATATCATCTATAGGGACATATCTGGAAAATAAGCTTATGTACACATTATATTTTAAACTTAAATGCATTGTAATGCAAAGAATACAGGTCGGGAAAAATCATAATTGTTCGACAAAAACAGATGGTTATAATACCATAGATTTCCTTGACTTTGATGAGAATTGCTTATACAATGATTGTAATTTAAGTTATGAAATCAAAAGACATTTAGGGCGAATGCTTATCAATGAAGTACTGAAGAAATAATTGAGAGGATCATGGTATGACCAGTTTTTCAAAAAATCTTGAAAAGTATATTTATCAATCAAAGCTGACGGAGAATCAGCTGGCAAAAATCAGCGGATTTAACCGAAGTTATATTGCACTGATGAAAAACGGACAGAGGATATCTGCAGATAAGGTGCGCATGGGAAAGTTAATCGATGCGCTGAATTTGTCGCCATATGAGCAGGACTGTTTATGGGAAGACTACTTAAAAGCCAGGTATGGCGAGAAAAACTTTGAGATGCGCCAGCAGATGATCGCTTTTATCGAGAGCTTTGGCCATAATTCCGAGATTCATATAAAATCTACATTCAGACATGATATTCCGGATATTCAGTGTGTCAACAACCGGCAGGATCTGGAATATCTTATTAAAGCTGTTATAGAAAATGAATCTTTAAAAGAAAATGGAAAGCTGAAAATGATTATGCAGTCAGACTTTGATTTTATATTCCGTCTGCTGCCGCACATTTACAGAAATACAGGATATCTGGAGACGGAGCATATGATATGCCTTGAGGGGAGCAGTCATGCGGATGAAGGAAAGCTTTTGTATAATCTTACGTTTTTTAAACAGATGATACCGATGATTCTTGGAGCACGTTCGGGCCAATATAATGCTTATTACTATTATGACAACGTTGATTCTCATTTTGCCACATCAGTATTGATGCCGTATGTGATTATTACAAGTGCGTATGTCATCAATATTTCTGTAGATTTAGAACATGCCCTTGTATCTAAAGTACCGGAAGTGATAGGACTGTATGAACAGTTGTTTGACCGGAGAAAAAGAGTCTGCAGACCGATGATTCAGCGGATTTCGGCAGATTTTGATGTGGTCGATTACTGGAATAACTTTGAGCAGGAAGACGAACCCGCAGCTTATTTAACCGTTGGCGGTCAACCGTGTTTTGGAACTTTTGATGTAGAAAGTATGTTGTGTAAATATATTAAAATCAAACATATGGAAAATGCAGAAGCTTTGCTGAAGATGGTAAAGGCTAATAAAGATGCAGCCGGCAAATCGAAAATACCACTTGTCTCATATTTTACGAAATTCGGCGTAGAACTTTTGATGAATGAAGGCCTTGTTGAAGAACTACCGCGGGAAATATATGAGCCGCTCGGGGAGTCAGACAGAAAAAGTCTCATAAAAATGCTTATATTTGCAATCAGATCCGGATGGTACGAGGGGTATTTGATTTGTGAGGATAAAATACGATATCCTAAGGAATTGATCATTACCGCAAGGGATATGAATGATGTCAATATATGCTATCTGACAGATGCTGCAGAGTGCCGCTTCGCTCTGAGAGAACAGAGCCTTTCTAAAATGATATTTGATTTTTTGCAGAACTTAAAGGAAAGCTCCTGCGTATACAGTAAGGAAGAGACAGTGGCTTATCTTGAAAGTCTGTTGTAACGCTAACGCAGGTGTGTCGTTTTATATCGATGATTAATGAGTGAAAATCAAAGAAAGTTGTGTTAGTATCAAATTTGTACAAAGGTTGAACTTAGTTTTCAAAGTTATTAATGTTCGACAAAAGGCGGCAAAATCTGTAACATTTCTTGTAACATATTGTATTATATTCATTGTTTATTTACAATTAACGTAAATATATTTATCATTAGGAGGATTATAATATGAAGAAGAGAAAAGTCTTATCCTTGCTTCTTTCCATTTGTATGTTATTTGGATTGATGCTTTTGCCGATGCAGGCGGCACAGGCATCAGAAGCAAGCGAAACGAATGCCGCAGTATTAGAGGCCAGAAATGGTATTCTCGAAGTTACTCAGGTTGTTACTGTAGACGGCCAGATGATCGGTTATTCGCGCGGTACCGGCTTTTTAATCGGCAGTGATGACGGTGCTCAGACAGTTATCACAAACCATCATGTTGTTAATGCTTATCCTTATGAGGAGAAAGCGCTGAGAAGCCTTGTTGAAGAAAACTTAGGTGTGCAGCTGGCAGCTGATGTCAAGGTTAAATCTGAAATCCGGGTTGTTGTTAAACGTGACGTTTACATCACAGCTCAAATTGTGAACCAGAGTGAAGCCGGCGATTTTGCTATCCTTAAGATGGAACAGCCGATTTACGACAGACAGCCTCTCCAGCTGGCAGACAGCAGCTCAGTGACATCTACACAGCAGGTATATGCCCTTGGTTTCCCGGCAGCAGTTGAAGGCGCATGGGGTTCAAGTGTTGGTGAAAGCATTCAGCTTGATGCTGTTTACACAGCCAATGATGTTACTGTAACAAACGGTATCGTATCAAAAGTCAGTGAAAACATCGGTACTGGTGCTCCGATTTCAACGATCGTTCATTCAGCGACAATTTCCGGAGGAAATTCCGGTGGTCCGCTTGTAACAACAGACGGATATGTTGTCGGTATCAATACATATCATATTATTGCTGATAACAACTCAGCTGCTGGTTATAATTACTCGACTGAAATTAATGAAGTGACAGATGTTTTAAAAGCACTTGGTATTGAGTATATGGAAGCAGGTATTTCATCAGAACCTGAAACAGAACCTGAGACAACTGATAATACAGCACCGGAGACAGAGGCACCGGAAACAACAAATCCAAAGCTTGATAATCTGGAAAAAGCAATTAAAACTGCTAAGAGTACATCTCTTGAAAATATGTCTGCTGACAGTGTAGCAAACTTCAATACAGCACTTAAAGAGGCAGAGGCAGTTGCAGAAGACGGCAGTGCATCTGATGAAGAAATTGATGCTGCAATCAAGAATCTGGATTCTGCAGTGAATGGTCTAGTTGAAGAAAAAGGCATCAATACAATGCTTATTATCATCATTGCAGCAGTTGTAGTTGTCGTTATTGTAGTTGTAGTTATTCTGATTGTTGTATCATCAGGTAAGAAGAAAAAGAAAGCAGAAGCTGAAAAAGCAGCTGCAATGCAAAGACAGCAGCAACAGCAGAGACAGCAGTCCATGGGCGGAGGACAGCAGTGGGGACAGCAGCCTCAGCAAAGACCGCAGCAGCAGCGTCAGCCACAGCCTCAGTCAAGACCTCAGCAGTCATTCAATCCTCAGCCGGCACCATTTGCAGGAAATGACGGTTCAGGCGAGACAAGTGTATTAAATGACGGCGCAGGTGAGACAACAGTTCTTGGCGGTGGACAGAGCATTCCAAATGCAATGATCGTCCGCAGAAAGACAAATGAAAGAATCACAATCACAAAAGCTGAATTCAGAATCGGTAAAGAGCGCAGAAGAGTTGACTACTGTATTTCAGACAATACAAATATCAGCCGTGCACATGCAAATATCGTATGTAAGAATGGAGAATTCTATATTATCGACAATAATGCAACAAACGGCACAAGTGTCAATGGCGTATCTGTAGCCGGCGGACAGGAAAGAAAACTGAACAATAACGATATAATCAAATTGGCAGACGAAGAATTCCAGTTCAAAATGTTATAAGATAGAAAAATTGTTATAAGATAGGTGGATGGTCGTATGAATTTTATGATTGCGGCACACAGTGACGTAGGAATAAAAAAGAATACAAATCAGGATTCACTGCTTATAAAAGTGGCACAGACAAACCTCGGACGGGTTTGTCTGTGTGTCGTATGTGACGGCATGGGTGGGCTGGCTAAAGGAGAGCTGGCCAGTGCTACAGTCATCAAAACCTTTGAAAGCTGGTTTGAAAGCAGCTTTCCGGCAATGCTTGACAGGGGATTTGATCCTGACGAGTTAAAGCTTGAATGGGACAATATTGTTTTGGAGCAGAACCAGAAGCTTTCTTCATATGCTGCGAGACAGGGAACCCGGATGGGTACAACGATTGTTGCACTCCTGATTATAGGAAATGATTATTATATTATGAATGTGGGCGATTCCCGCGCATATATGCTGACAGATCAGCTGTATCTGCTGACAAAGGATCAGACGGTTGTTCAGTATCAGCTGGATATGGGAATGATCAGCTGGGAAGAAGCACAGGTGCATCCGCAGCGCAATGTGCTGCTTCAGTGTGTCGGTGCATCAGAAGTAGTGACACCGGATTTTTACGGCGGTAAAGTTTATCCGGGAACAGTTTTTGCACTGTGCAGTGACGGGTTCAGACATGTGCTGACACCGGAGGAGATTTTTGAAAGATTCAGCCCGAATGTCCTTGCAGATGAACGGGCGATGAAAGAAAATGCTGTATATCTTATAGAGCTTAATAAACAGCGGCGTGAAACAGACAATATTTCCGTCGCGTTGATAAAAACATGTCAGGGGGATTAAGCCATGCTGCAGATTGGTTCAGTTGTAGACGGAAAGTATAAAGTGCTCAACAAAATCGGCCAGGGCGGTATGAGTGTTGTTTATCTGGCATTGAATGAAAGAGCAAATAAGACATGGGCCATTAAGGAAGTCAGAAAGGATGGCGTCCAGGACTTTGCCACAGTTAAGCAGGGGCTGATTGCTGAGACAAATATCCTTAAAAGCCTCAATCATAAATACTTACCGAGTATTGTTGATGTTATCGATGATAAGGATACATTTCTTATCGTTATGGACTACATTCAGGGTAAATCCCTGAAAGAGCTTTTGAAAGAAAGCATGGAAATTGAAGGATTTCCAATCGCGGTGGAGGATGTCATATCATGGGGAAAGCAGTTATGCGATGTTTTGTACTATCTGCATACAAGGCCTCAGCCGATTATTTACCGTGATATGAAACCGTCCAATGTCATGATCAAGCCTGATGGTGAGATTTCGCTGATCGACTTTGGTACGGCCCGCGTATTTAAAACCGGAAACACCGAAGATACAGTATGTCTTGGTACACCGGGGTATGCGGCACCGGAACAGTACGGCGGCAATGGTCAGACAAGACCGCAGACCGATATTTACTGTCTTGGAGCGACGCTTCATCATCTGATCACCGGAAGGGATCCGGCACCGACGCCGTTTAACTTCCCGAGAATTACACAGTGCCGCCCGACACTGCTTGATGAGACACCGCGTGAACTGAGAAATGCGGTTCTTGGTCTTGAAATGGTCATTGAAAAATGCACCCAGTACGATATCAAAAACAGATATCAGTCCTGTGCGGAGCTTAAGTATGATCTTGAGCATCTTGAAGAGCTGGGACTTCCGTACCGAAAAAAGCTTAAACATAAAATGATGGCTTTTGCGGGCTGTGCAGGTATGGCGGTGATTCTCGGTGCGGTATCGCTGTTTGGTCTGACAATGGAAAACCATACAAAAACAAGCGGATATGAGTACTACATAGACAGTGCCTCGACAGCAGCGACAGATGATAAAATCGATATTTATAAAAAGGCCATTGAGCTGAATCCGACAAAGGAAGATGCTTATCTTGGCATGCTGGAAGCAATGCTTTCAGACAATGAATTTTCAACAGATGATGATGTCACGATGATTTCTGTTTTAAATTCCAAATATAATGGCCGGGATAAGGATAATAAAACTTATTTTCAGGCAAACCGAAGCGGTTATGTGGAGTTTTCCTATCAGCTGGGACTGGCTTATTATTATTCGGCAGGTGTTAACGGCGATAAATCTTCCGCTGTCGGCTGGTTTAAAAATGTCACTGATGCCGATATGAACAGTCTTGATTTCGGTGAAAACGATCATTATAAAAATGCATGGCAGGCAAGAGCAAAGATCCTTGGAAGAATCAGTGATTACTATAAGAATAAGATCGGACAGATGAATCAGATGGGGGATTCAGAAGTTTCCTACAGAGATTATTGGGATGATCTGATGGCACTGATGGATGACAATGTCGCAAGCCAGGATAATGTGGTGACAGAACTTCGTCTTTACAATGAAATTGTCACTCAGATTTATAACAGAACAAATGAGTTTAAAGATGAAGCAGGTCTTACACAGGATGTGATGAACGGCGCATTAGATGACATTGAGAATCGTATGAATGCGATGAACCTTGACCAGAACCGTCTGGCCGAAGAACTTAAAACCAATATTTCGGCAACCATTGACGGAGCCCGTAAAAATATCACTGCAGCATTTGCTTATGATTCCGTAAATGCAGGTGAATCAACTGAAGGAGGGAATGAATGATGAACAGTCAGAACTTTGAACAGTTGATGAATATGTATGGCAATATTAAGATTGGCTGCGGTATAGCTGCAATTATTTTACTTGTGGCAGCAATTGTTTTATTTTTTGTATTAAAGATCCCAACTGTATTCAGTGAACTGAGCGGACGGGGCGCAAAGAAAGCCATCGAAGAGATGACCGCTGAAAATGCCGGCGGCGGATTATCTTCTTCCCGAAAGATCGGCGAGGATGGCCGAAGACATAAAAAAGCACGGACAGGCTCTCTTGGCACATCAAAACTCCGTAAGAACAGCGGGCTAAATACCGGACGTCTAAGCGGCGGGCTGAATGGTCAGAATACAGTCTATACCAACCAGGGTGCCGGTGAGATGGCGATGATAAATGCCGGAGGCAATGAGACTGCAGAGATGAATACAGGTATCGGTGAGACAACAGTGATGAGTGCCGGGGCAGATGAGACAACAGTGATGAATACAGGTGCCGGTGAGACGACAGTGATGACTTTAGGTTCTGCTGAAACAACGGTGATGAATTCAGAGATGATGCAGCAGACGGCGCCTGAAAGTGACATGACGCAGCCGATGAATGGTGAGGGTGTCAACGAGACGATGGTACTTGAGAGTATCCTGCCGCCGCCGGGTAAGTATTTCTCCGGCAAAGATAAGAATTCCGGATTTGTTATTGAACGCAGTATTGTGGAGATTCATACAAACGAGGTGATATAAGATGAGAAAGCATCAATATAAAGCAGTTATATATGCGGCACTTATATGTCTTATATTATCATCAACAATAGCATTGTTTGTGCCGTTTATAGATTTCAATGAAGACGGTGCAATGCGGACAGCCGGCTATGTGGCGGGAATTATATTCTGGGTCGGACTGATCGCAGGGCTTGCCATTTACGGCTGGCTCGCCCATGGACTTAAAGTGCATCACGCCTTTGATTCGATGGGCAATAAACATATAGGTATGATATGTTTTTTTAGTAATACGGAAGCAAAAATAGCAGATATCATATGCGGAACTTCGCTGATCGTAAATATTATTTTATTGTGTATCGGCGGTGCATATGTATGGATTGAGGTTACCGCGGCATTTATATTTCTGGTGTCATTTCACTGCCATTATGTTTTCAACGGAAAAACTTATCAATATATATTCAAGTAAAAAGGAGACAATTATGAAAGGAAAAAGAAGCTTATCAGAAAGACTGCTTTCGCTGGCGTTAGCCGTTTTGATGATCTTCGGTCTGGCGATATCGCCGCTGATTGACATGGGCGGTGTTTATGCTGCAGAACCGATTGAGTCAATTACAATTGAGGCTCCAAGTTCTTTACCTTATAAAGGTGAGGAATGGTCATATCAGTTTAAAGCAGTTGATCAGGACAGTGACGATGTGACGGAAACGGTACAATGGTCATGCA
>JALEHN010000009.1 GCA_022770525.1 Clostridiales bacterium | reverse complement strand
CACTGAAACTGACAGGGTCGCAAACAACATAAGGAGCATTGGTGTGTTGCGAATAGGCTACATAAAAAGCTTCCATTTTTTTGATATGCTCAATGGACAGGGCATAAAAATAGTTTGCTTTGGCAAGTAATGTTTTCAAAGCTTTATCTTCATTTTCTTTAGTGGTGTTTTTAAGCCCCCCTTTTTTAATTTGCTCATTTAGCTGTGTGTGGTGGATTGTAGCCAGACGAAACAAGGCATAGGTTTCGTCAAATGTCAGTTTTGCGAAAGCTTCCCGGTCAATTTTATTTGCCATCAGTAAAGCATTTAATTCCTGTAATCTTTTTTTATCCATTGTACTAAACTCCGTATTTTATGATATTCGTGATAACATTCAAGATTCAAAAGCCTGACCAAAGCCTGACCAAAGCCCGACCGAAGCCTGATCATAAGTCGTTTAAGCAGCCATTAACGTTTCAATATATTTTTTATATGTTTGGATACTGCATATACATGAAAGAATTTGAATGATAGAAGTATTATAATATGTTTTTGAATAAAAGAAAATATTTTTCTCATATTTTAAGGTATATTTTGTATATGAAAAAATGTCGAAATCGTGTATACTTATTTTATAAGCCATGGTCGTTGAATGAGCATCAGCGATTTTTATAAAGGGTATGCACTTGAGTCCTGAAATGTGAAATAACGTATCTGTTCAGTACCTTCACAGATGCGATTCGCAAACCCATGAAAATCGGCTGCGCCGATGGGGTTTGCTCACGCCTGAATCATGTTCTTACGGTCTCATCAGCAAGTGATTCGATCTGTTCTGAACAGTTACGAAATAACTTATATATGACGGCATATATATGATGTCATAGGGGCAAAAGTCATTGCGCCTGATCTATACATATTTGATGAATAATAATTGGAGCGGAAGATAAATTATGGAATTAAAAGTTGAATTGTCACAAAATATGATATTATCCCAGAAAATGATTTTATCTGCAAATATTTTGCAGATGAGTTCAGGTGAACTGGAGAATTATATTAAGGAACTGGCTGTAGAGAATCCGGTTGTGGATCTTGAGGATAATCGCGGAGAACAAAAAAATGACGATGATATCCGAAGAAAACTGGAATGGCTTGAGTCGACAGATGCTCAGAACAGGGTCTATTATTCTGATGATTATAATGACGGTGAAGAGCGGGAGCCGTGGAATTTTAATGTGGACCGGGGGGAAGATCTTGCGGAATATCTGATGTCCCAGCTGATGATACGGGATATGTCCAAAAAAGACCGGGAAATGTTTGAATATATGGTGAACTGCCTGGATTCAAAAGGATATTTTAAGGAAAATATGACGGATGTATGTGCGAAATTTCAGGTCAGTGAAGAACATGGTGAAATGTTACTTAGAACCTTGCAGTCGCTTGAACCTGCGGGTATATGTGCCCGTAATTTGTCGGAATGTCTGCTGCTTCAGCTTGACAGAAAGCAGTTAAAGGCGCCGACGGCCAGAAGGATTATTATAGAATATCTTGATGTGCTCGGGAAAAATCAGCTGCATGTCATCGCAAAGAAGCTGAAGGTTACTGTGGATGATGTGATTGAAGCATGCGATTTGATACGGACGCTGAATCCAAAGCCCGGCAGCTGTTTTTCATCAAGAGAGAATTTAAAGTATATTACACCTGATGTGACGGTTGTAAAGCTGAAAGGGTATTATGAAATACTATTAAATGAATATATGTATCCGAAGATGTCTGTCAATGGCTACTATAAAAAAATGCTTGATGATGATACGCCGAAGGAAGCAAAAGCTTATGTCAGTGAAAAGGTGCGCCAGGCTGAGTGGGTCATGAACTGTATAACCCAGAGAAATAAAACAATGCTTGGTGTGACAAAAGCGATCATTGATCTGCAGGAGCTCTTTTTCTCAATGGGGCCGGGAAATTTAAAACCGATGCGGCTGGCTGATGTGGCTGAGATTGTCGGAATTCATGAATCCACGGTGAGCCGGGCGGTTCGGGACAAATATTTGCAGTGCTCCTGGGGTGTTTACCCGATGAATTATTTCTTTTCAAAAGGTGTACGGGCGTCAGAAGACCGACAGACGATGACAGCCGCAGATATACAGGAAAAAATTAAAGAAATTATTGACGGGGAGAACAAGCAAAAGCCGTTAAGTGACCGCCTGATCGGAGAAAAGCTTGAAGCGATGGATATTCATATTTCAAGACGTACTGTAGCAAAGTACAGAGAAGCATGCGGGATAAAGGATGCCAGCGGCCGAAAAGTATTTAGCTGAAGCCTTTTTTAAAAAGCGAAAATTGATTTTATTCAGAGTCAAAAATAACTGTAACTGATTTTAATTAGAATCAGAGATTGAAAATTTCAAAGAAATCTGTTATCATATATCTTATAAGATGTTTGATAACAGATTTTCCGGTTTTTGGATGCATGTGCAAGTGATGGAAGAAAAGCAGCGTTCAGACCGTGAAGTTTTATTTTTGTACGTCACTAAAGGAGTAGTTTCATGGCAGCGTTAAAAAAACAGTCACTGGTCGATCAGATTTATGACCAGATCAGAACAGATATTATTAATTTAAAAATGCCTCTTGGAGGAAGACTCAATGTCAGCGAGCTTCAGGAGAAGTTCGGAATCAGTTCAACACCGATCAGAGAGGCGATCAACCGTCTTCAGAAAGATGGGCTTGTGGAATATGAGAATAATGTCGGTGCAAGGATTATGGATCTTGATGATAAAGATATTTATGAGATCAATGAACTTGCGATGACGTTGCATGCAGCAGCTGTCAGATTTGCCATGAAAAAAGCGGATCATGAAAAAATGGCAAAACAGATACAGACACAGATCCAGAAATATAAAAAGTCTGTGGCGGTAGAAGACAGAACAAAGAGTATTCATGATCTGATCGGTATATTTTACCGCAATTGCGGTAATTCACGTCTGGATGCCAATATGAGCCTGTTAAAGGGACAGCAGCTGATGTTAAGAAACATTTATGGCAATGCTTCGGACGGTAAAGATAACTCTGCGGATTTTGAGAGAATTTATGATGCCGTTCTTGCAGGAGATGCGGAAGGTGTGATCAGAGCACTGGAAGATAATGAAGCCAAAGCTATTCCGGTGATTATTGAAGCCGTAAAACAGTCCAAGGCAGAATAATCATAATTAAGCAGAATCAAAATGAAGGATCGAATATATAACGACATAAAATGACCCGGAACTTTACGTGAAAGCTCCGGGTTCTATTTTTTGTAGAAATTTCTCTAATTTCCCATAGAAAAGTAACGCTTACACTTTGCTCAGAAAATCTTGAATTTTAACCGATCAAGGTTTGCGGATTGCAAAGGTTGTGATGAAGCCTACAACAATGAGACCAATAATCATAAAGCATGTGCTCAGGTAAGAACCTGTGGCATCGAAAAGCTTTCCGGCAATTGTACTGCTGAATGATGCAATAATCAGGTTCAGGTTGATCATTGAGAAGTTGACCGGGAAGTTTGTAGGACCGTAAAAATTGTTGATAAAGGCTGAGTTTGTCGGTGTAATACTGCTGTAAGCAAGACCGCCCAGAATGTAGGCGATAACAAGAATAACAAAGCTTTTGCTCGTCAGGGCAAGAAGCAATACAGCAATAAATACGACAAAGGCAAAATCTGCTGTGAGCATTGTGATTTTACGGCCGACTTTATCGTACATACCGCCAAAGATGATACGGCCGATACCATTAAAGATAGAAATCAGACCGACAACAGTGGCAACTGTGCCAATGTTGGTATCAGGCGCAACTTCAAGTGCGATACCTCTTGCCTGAGATACAAGTGCAAGGCCTGCGGCACTTAAGACAATGGCCCATACAAAGTAGAACCAGAAAGCAGGACGACGAAGCATCACTGTGGCGGGTACGTCAATACCTTCCTCTTTTTTGATTTTAGATGTCTTGTTTTTTGATTTGCCATCATAGCCGGCCGGTTTGTAATCAGGTGCCGGTTTAACGAAGAAAAATCCGCCGATGAAAAGAACAACAAATAAAATAACGCCAAATACCATAAATGATGTGCGCCATGCGTCGCTTCCATCTGTAGGTGTTTTAGCTGTGTAGATTTTTCCGATGATAAATGAACCAAGTCCGAAGCCCATAAGAAGAATACCGGAAATCAGACCCTGTTTATCAGGAAACCATTTGGAAATGGTACTCATCACGGCATTGTAGGCAAGACCTGAGGCAAATCCGGATAAAATACCGAAGCCGATATAAAGTACGACAAGTGTTGTTGCTTTTGAAGCAATAAAAAAGCCGATTAAAAATAATGCAGCTGCTGCCCATACATTGATACGGACATTGATTTTTTTGTTGACAAGACCGCCGACAAAACCGCCGATGCAGAAAAAGCTCATGGCTATGGTAAATGTCAGTGACAGGCTTCCGGTATTCCAGCCTGTGGATGCTGCAATTGGAGAAGATAATACTGTCCATGCATAAATAAGACCGGCGAAAAGAAGAACAACGACGCCGGCAATGGCATAAATCCAACGATTCAGTTTCATAAAAACACTCCCTTATATATTTTATCTACTCGATGTAACACTACATATCATAACATGAGAAAAGCGTTTATAAAATACTAACTATTTGGTTACTGTTAAAATGCATTAAAAGCGACAGTGGTTTTTGGAAGTTTTCATAAAATTAATTTTATATCTTGCAAAATATATTATATGTGCTATAATAAAACCATGATAAATCTTGCAAGATATACGATATACGATTTGAGCCGTGCAGGAATGAAGACACGTAAACAAGCACTTATCATGAGAGGAAGCAAGCGCTTCTTAAATGAACCGAAAGTATTTTGCCAACAGGAAATCCGTGCTGTATAAGCAGGAAATATGATTACAAAAAAAGGAGAAACGTCATGGTATTTACAAATTTTGATCAGTTAATTGAAAAAGTGAAAGGCTATCCGTCAATGAAAAAGATGGCTGTTGCAGCTGCCGGTGATGAACATACACTTGAAGCTGTGCTCCATGCAAGAAAAGAAGGTATTGTTGATCCGATTCTTGTGGGTGATAAAGCTGAGATTGACAGAATTTTAAAAGAGATGGGCGAGACAGTCGCAGAAGAAAATATTTATGATTATCCGGATCTTAAAGAAGCTGCCGAATATGCTGTAAAGCTTGTCAAAGAAGGCAAGGCGGATTTCCTTATGAAAGGCAAGCTTGATACATCAGTCATTCTTAAAGCAGTCGTTAATAAAGAAAACGGCCTCGGACAGGGCAGAACAATGTCTCATTTTACGATGTTTGAAGTACCGACATATCACAAAATTTTAGTACCTGTTGACGGCGGTATGGTTACATATCCGACACTGGAACAGAAAAAAGACATTATCAATAATACAGTGGAGACACTGATCAGCATGGGTTATGACTGTCCGAAGGTTGGTGTTTTAGCCTGTGTGGAAAAGCTTAATCCGAAGATGCCTGAAACAGTTGAAGGCAATGAACTTAAAGAAATGAATAAACGCGGTGAAATTAAGAATTGTATCGTTGAGGGACCGATTTCCTATGACTGTGCAGTGAGCAAAGAAATTGCGGACTTCAAAGGATTTGAAAGCCCTGTGGCAGGTGATGT
>JALEHN010000061.1 GCA_022770525.1 Clostridiales bacterium | reverse complement strand
TCCATATTATTCTCTGCAATAAGGTATAGTCCATATTGATCGCATAAATCATAGATTCTTACATCATTCGGATAATGCGACAAACGGACTGCATTGATATTGTTCTGCTTCATTGTAACAATATCCTGAATAATCTCGTCGTCGGCGAGGCACCTTCCGGTTTTTGAGCTGAACTCATGTCTGTTGACGCCTTTAAAAACAATGCGCTGACCGTTCAGACACATGATATGATCCTTTAATTCAAATTTTCTGAATCCTACTTTTTGATATACGGTTTCGATGTTATTTCCATCAAAATCTGACACCGTCAATTGCAGATCATATAATTCCGGCGCTTCCGCGCTCCATAACAGAGGTTTTTCCACCCGGAATTCGTAGTGGCTTGTTTTTTCCAAATGTTTTCTCTCAATAAAAAGGCTGTGATTTTCCCGTGACAGTTTTAATTCGACAAAGCCGCAGTTATTTGAATCTATTTCGATATCAAGCAATGCCTCATCAAAATCATTTTCAAAGAGTGTTCTCACTTTCAAATCTTCAATATGGATATCCGGTACAGCATAGATATAAACATCTCTGAAAATACCGCTGAATCTGAAAAAGTCCTGATCTTCGCACCAGCTGCCGGATGTCCATTTAAATACCTGTACGGCCAGTTTATTTTCACCCTGCCGTACATAAGGCGTAATGTCAAACTCCGACGGATTAAAACTATTTTCAAAATACCCGACATAATTGCCGTTCAGCCAGACTGCGGCGCCGCTTTCTACACCCTGGAACGAAAGCCGCAGCTCCTGATGCACATATTCGGGGGATAGATCAAAATATTTGACATAGGACGCCACAGGATTGAATTTCGTCGGTAATTCTCCAATATCAACGGATTCCTTTCCGTCCCAGGGATAAGCAGTATTTGTATAATGAGGGATATCGTACCCCTGCATCTGAATATGTCCCGGAACTTTAATCTTATTCCAATGCCTGCAATCATTATCCACTGACTGAAAGTCTTTCGGAGCCAGGTCGTAATTTGACGCGTAAGCAAAATTCCAGACGCCATTCAGATTAATGATTCTGTTACTTATATATTGATCCGATTTTTTATCATATAAATAAGTTTTCAATTCAGCATGGGCCGGCAGTCTGTTTTCCTGGAAAATTTCCGGATTTTTAACAATTTCAAAATTAAATGCCTGTTTCATACTTCATTCCTTTCGTTTATGATTCATTTTTCTACGTCATATGAAGCGTCATCATTTTACTGAACCGGTAATACCTTCCACAAAATATTTCTGCAGTGCAAAGAATACAACGGCTGTGGGAATTGTTGTAATAAATACAGCCAGCATCAGCATACCGTAATCTGTTTTATAGCCTGAAGTCAGATTTGAAATCAGCATCGGCATCGTCTGCGTCGTATTATCGGACATAATTACCTTTGCCCACAAATAGTTATTCCATGCATTCATAAATGTGATGACACCGGCTGCAGCAAATATCGCCTTCATACTTGGTATATATATTTTAAAGAATATACCAAATTCTGTTGTTCCGTCAATACGGGCAGCTTCAATAATATCAACAGGAAATGCTTTTGCATTGGTTCGAAACATCATAATCAGAAGCGGCGTCGCCAGTGACGGAAGCATAAAACCGAGTACCGTATTGAGCAGTCCAAGTTTAGAATACATTCTGAAAAGCGGAACCATTAAAGCAACAAAAGGAATCATCATGGACATTAAAACAACGGAATAAAGTCTCTCTTTGGCTTTTCCTCTATAAATTTCAAATCCGTAACCTGCCAGTGAACTAATGATCAAAGCAAACACTGTGACTAAAATTGTATATTTGCATGAATTCCAGAAATTTCCCCACAACGGCTGCTGGCCGATCAGATTTTTATAATTCTCAACAAGATTTGTACCAAATGTCAATTTGCCGGCAATGACATCAATACTTTTATTTGTAGCTGCAATGACCATCCATGCCAGCGGAAAGATGGAAATAAGAGAAACTATGCTTAAAAAAAGATACATGAACACTAACTTTGGCTTACTGGTCATTATCTTCACCTACTTTCTTCTGTACAAATGCTAAAATTGCAACAAGAATTAAAATGATAAAGGACATGGCTGAAGTATATCCGAAGTTCGGAACACCTTTGAATGCCATATTATATATGTAATGAGACATTGTAATGGACGCATTTCCGGGACCGCCATTGGTCAGGTTCATTGATTCATCAAACAACTGCAATGTACCATTTGTTGACATAATCGCCGTCATTAAAATCGTAGGCTTTAATAACGGCACTGTGATTCTGAAGAACGTCTGAATCGGTGAAGCACCGTCAATTTTTGCCGCTTCGTAAACGGAATAGTCAATATTTTGGAGACCTGCCAGGTAAAATACCATATTATATCCTGTCCATCTCCAAACCAGCGCGATGATAATAACAATTTTAGCACTTAACGGATTGCCTAAAAAGTTATAGGCTTCACTGAGTATGCCCATTTTTAAAAGCACACTGTTGATAAAACCATCTGTCGCAAATAGTGAACGGAAAATAATTGCATATGCAACAAGCGATGTAGCACACGGAAGGAAAATCGCTGTCCTGAAAAAGCCTCTGAACTTAAGTTTCGGATTATTCAATAATGTGGCCAGAATCAATGCCATGACCAGCATTACCGGAACCTGTATGATTAAATAAAAAAAGCAGTTTTTCAAAGACTGAACAAAAACATCATCCTGGAATGCTCTTATATAATTCGTCAGACCGGTAAAGGTCAAATTCGTTCCTGTACCTGTTTTCAGCGATGTGATAAAGGCACTTAACGCAGGGTATAAACTAAAACAGCAAATCAAAATAATAGCCGGTACAAGAAACATCCAGCCGGCTGTACTTTGCTTTTGCTTCATGCTCAATCCTTTTTTCTTCATATTACACCCACCTCTTATATATCCAAAAAGGATGCTTTCAAATTCAATTAGAAAGCATCCTGATCGAATTAATTTTTATATATCATATTATATCTGTGATGCTTTTATCTCATATTAGAGAGCCGAGATGCTTTATCTCACATAAGTAATCTGAGATATGTATCTCATGTTAAAGTTCAGAGATATGTTATCTCATGTTAAACTCAACAGTACTCTGTGCTGTTTCCAGTTCAGACGCAATATCCGCGCCGCCCAAAATGTTTCCGACAACAGTCGCCAATGCCGCATTTGCTTCCGTATAGAAAATACCGAGATCCACTGAAGGCACTTTTGAAGCATAATCTGCAATCATACTGTATACAGCCTGTCCGCCGTAATATTCTACCGGCTGGTTATAAACGTCGCTGTTTTTTGCAGGAAGCCATGTGGCAATTGCGCCTGCGCCGGGAAGAATCGTATCATAAAGTTCTGTGCTTCCCGCGAAAGTACTGCCAAGGAAATCCGCTGCCAATTCAACATTTGAACAGTTTGTTGTAATCGCCCATGTTGATCCGCCCTGATTCGTATAATTTGTGGCACCATCAACACCCGGAAGCGAAGGAACGTTTGTAATTCCCCATTTCCCGGAAAGTTCTTCGGCTGACTCCAGCTGAACCATGATCCAACATCCATTTAAAACACCGGCTGTTTTTCCGCTTGTAAAAGTTGCAACATACTCATCCCAGCTATTGACAACTTCCAGGATGCGTTTATCAGCCATTTGTTTGTAAATCTCAAGACACTGCTTCAGATATTCATTGCCTGCAATATTCGGAGAGCCATCTTCATTCCATGTGCTCTTGCCGGCAGACTGCATCATCTGATAAATCATATCTGAGCTGCCTGTCTGTACCGAAAGAAGCGAATAACCTGTTTTCGCATATACGTCTTCACCGATTTCAATAAACCGGTTCCAGTCGATATCTGTAAGATCGTCAAGCGTATACCCTGCTTCTTCAAGAATATCCGTCCGGTAAATTGCAACGTCTGTACCGTTATCAAACGGTACACCATAATTCTTGCCATCGACAACAGAGGCCGCTAATTTGCCTTCAGGAAATTGTGAAAAATCAATGCCTGAATCCGTGATGTCCTGAAACAGATCCGAATAAATCGTTACATACTTCTGATAGGCGTAATCCTGCATCAGACAAATATCCGGCAGCTGTGAATAATCTCCAGAACCGACAATTGTACCAATCTTTGTCTGAAGATCATCCCATGTAATTTCAATAGCATTTAACTGAAAATCCGGATGGTCTTTTTGATAAATCTTTGCCGCCTCTTCCATAGCATAAAGATTAAACTGAGAATCCCATGCCCAGACCGTCAATGTGTTTGAACCGCCGGCAGCTGTATCATCATTGCCTTTCGAAGATGTCCCTGATGCGCCTCCACATCCGGATAATAAAACAGTTGCCATTACGCCTGCCAATACAAGTGAAATCATTTTCTTTTTCATCATATTTGCTCCTTCTGCCTTTGCGCTTAAATCGCGCATTGTGTTTTGTGTATTTTGTACATCTTTATTCATAAAACCGGTTTATATTTATAAATTATATACCTTTTGTTTTCACAAAAGTTTTGATTTTTGATACAAAAAATAGCTATTTCGTCACTTTTTATATATTATTTTCGCTGTTTATATACTATTTTCATGTTTATTGCGCAATTTATATGAAACATATTTTAATTTCCGGTTTTCACCGCTTCTTTTACCCATTGTTTAGGTGTTTCTCCCATTACTTTTTTGAAATTCATGATGAAAGTAGAAGTGTTTTCAAATCCGACTTTTCTGGCCACTTCCCCGATATTGAAACCTTTTTTACCTAAAAGCGTGCATGCTTTATTGACTCTGATCAAGTTGACATACTGCAGCGGCGACATATGATAATTTTGCGTAAATAGTTTTCTCAAATAGCTCTCGCTTATAAATGCGGCCTCCGCAATATCCGATATTTTAATATTTTCCTCAAAATGATCTTCCACAAACTCAATAGCCAGCTTCAGTTTGCCGGACTCCATCAAACCGACCTGATGAACCGACACAGATTGCATACATTCTTCTTCCAGACACATCTTCACAATTTCCATACAAAGTGTGATCAACAGGCCTTTGACACAGTTTTTATATCCATATTCCTGCATCCGGATCTGATCCATCAGGCAGTCCAGTTCCCGGACAAATAATCGTACTTCCTGATCCGCTCTGATGATTGTATGCTTTTCAATGATATTTACATATTTATCAATATCTCTTTTGCCGAATTTACTGCTTTCCCGAAGAAATTCATCAGGATCAACAAAAATATACTCCCACTGACTTTGCTCATAAAAAGTATTATCAAAACAGTGGGAAACATTTTTAGGAATGATCATTACCGTCCCTTTTGAATAAGGTATCTTTTGATTTTCCAGACAGATATTTCCTTTTCCGGCCCTGCAAATGCCTATTTCCAGCAGGTTGTGGAAGTGCCTGACTAAAGAAAAGGCACCCTGCCGTTTGGGAATAAATTCATCTTTATAGGTATTTTCTAAAAATGCAATGACATCTTCCCCACTTGGAATTTGCAAAAACCGAAATTCCGCAGTGCCTTTCTTCGCAATAGCATCCATATAACTCTCCCCGTTCATATGCAGCAGTTGTCATTTTATTCATACGCAGCATCAGTCTTTTTACTCATATGCATCTTCATAAAAAAACAGTTACAAACCTCCTATATTATAAAAAGGATGCCATACATTTATCCATATCATAAATAATACAAAACATGCACAAAATAATACTCAAATAAATCAGTTCTATTGAATGGCATATATCTTATAAATAAAGGAAATAAATGGGATATTTTATGATTTTTAAATTTTAATCCAATGAATAATGGACAAAATAATCGTGAAATGATAAAATAATATTCTGAAAGGAGTGTCGATTCACATGTACTCAGACAGTGCATATCTGAATAATTCCCGCATTGATTTCAAGGATAAAAAGCATCCTCTGTTTGTCGGAAGCTGTGGTACTTATCGGCTGATTACAAGGCCCAAACTGCCGACACACCGTCCAAGAGGCAGAATTGATTTTCAGCTTCTTTATATCGCATCGGGCAAAGCGCACTTTTATTTTAAAGGCACTGAAGAAATCGTCACCGCGGGACATATGGTCTTATACCGTCCTAAAGAAGAACAGCGATATTATTATTACGGTGTAGACCACCCGGAAGTCTACTGGGTACATTTTACAGGCAATAATGTCACCAATATTTTAAGAAAATACGGCATTTCGGACAATGTTCACACAATACATACCGGAACCTCTCCGGAATTTAAAAAGATTTTTATGGAT
>JALEHN010000133.1 GCA_022770525.1 Clostridiales bacterium | reverse complement strand
ACATGAACGCTGTGACCAAACATATCAACGCACTGCACTTTCTGAACTTTGTATCCATGTTCTTCCATATATTTTAAGTCTCTTGCCAATGTTGCTGGATCACAGCTTACATACACGACTTTGTCCGGCTGCATCCAGGTGATGCATTCCAGAAGGCTTTCGTCACAGCCTTTTCGCGGCGGATCGACAACGATGACATCTGCCCGCTCTTTTGTCCGTGCATACATTTCCGGAAGGATTTCTTCAGATTTTCCGACGAAAAACTGTGCATTTTCGATATGATTGATTTCGGCATTTTTCTTTGCATCGTCGATAGCCTGAGGCACGATTTCGACACCATATACCTTTGCCGCATTTTTTGCCAGAAAAAGTGAAATTGTGCCGATACCGCAGTATAAATCCCAAACTGTCTCATTTCCCTTTAAATCGGCAAATTCCAGTGCTTTTCCGTAGAGCACCTGTGTCTGCACCGGATTTACCTGATAAAATGACAGCGGTGATATACGGAATTTGACATCACCGATATAATCTTCAATATAATCTCTGCCCCAGAGCGTCACAACCTGTCGTCCGAGGATAACATTTGTCTTTTCCTGATTAATATTGATGCTGATACTTGTCATACCCGGAATATCTTTAAGAAGCTCAATCAGTTTTTCAGCTTTCGGAAGCTTTTTGCCGTTAATGACAAGGCAGACCATGACTTCTTTTGTTTTAAATCCGATACGGGTCAGGATATGCCGCACAAGGCCCTGACCTGTTGTTTCATCATAAGGTTCAATATGATTCTGTACCATCCACTGTTTCACACAACGGACAAGCTGTTCGTTTAACGGATGCTGAATATAGCAATGCTCTGTATCAATAATGGCATGGGTGCGCCCCGCATAAAATCCTGTGACGATTTCACCGTCCTTATTTTTTCCCACAGGAAACTGTGCCTTATTTCGATAATAATAAGGCTCTTTCATGCCGATGATTGGCAGCATTTCATAATTTTCAATTTTCCCGACACGTTTTAACAGGTTTTCTACTTTAGTCTGCTTATATTCCAGCTGCTTTTCATAACTCAGATGCTGAATCTGACAGCCGCCGCAGGCGCGGGCATTTTTGCATCTGGCCTCCACCCTGAATGGCGACGGTTTAATAATCTTCATTAATCGCCCATAGCCGTAATTTTTCTTTGTTTTTATCACTTTAACTTCGATTTCATCACCGATCAGCGCGTCTTTAACAAATAAGGTAAAGCCATCGACTTTGCCGATGCCTTCACCTTCTGAACCAAAATCTTCGATGACCATTGTATATATGTCATTCTTTTTAATATCCATAACGACCTCTTCTACGATAATCTTAATCTTTTTTTGAAAATTCCTTTGATTTTTTCACACAGGCTCTCAGTGCTTCAAACATGGCGCTCTTAAATCCTCTGGCTTCCAGCTGGCGAACACCTTCGATGGTCGTTCCTCCCGGTGAACAGACCATGTCTTTGAGCTCACCCGGATGTTTTCCCGATTCCAAAAACAGCTTCGCGCTGCCAAGTACTGCCTGACCGGCAAACTGATAGGCCTGTGCTCTTGGCATACCGTCGGCAACTGCGGCATCTGCCATTGCCTCAATGAGCATAAATATATAAGCCGGAGAGGCTCCGCTGACTGCGCCGACAACATCCATTAACTTCTCCGGAACAACTTCAACACGGCTGAATGTCCCGAGCAATTCACAAACTTCCTCAAGCTCCTGCGCAGACACATAACCATTGGCACATGCCCCTGTCATACCCTCACGGACCATCGCCGGTGTATTCGGCATTGTTCTTACGATTTTTACCTGTTTTCCGAAAGTTTCTTCAAGAATTTCCAGTGTGATTCCCGGTGCAATCGTGACAATAACAACATTCTCTTTAATTTCATCTTTAATCTCATTGATGACCTGTGCATAAAACTGCGGCTTAACGGACAAAACAAGAATATCGCTCCATTGTGCCACGGATTTGTTATCAAAAGTCACAGATATGCCGTATTCTTTATGCGCTTTCTCAAGATTTTTATCAAGTATATCCGATGCCAGAATATTCTCCGGCGCAACTTTTGCACTGCTGACAATGCCGCCGATTATTGCGCCTGCCATGTTGCCGCATCCAATAAATCCCAAATGTTTATTCATCACAATCACCTGTACCTTTCTTATGCCTATTTTTTTCAGTCACTTTTTCGTATTTTTTATTTCTCAAATCGCTTGATGATGTCTTTTTATCTCAAATCACTTGATGATGTCTTTCTATCTAGAACCGCTTGATGATGTCCTTTTTATCTCAAATCACCTGATGATGCCTTTTTTGTCTCAAACCGCTTTTCTATATCTTTTTTATCGCAAATTGCAGCCGCTTGAAGCCATCCTCAAATTTTTATTTGCTTTTTGATGTTTTACGGATATTGCTGTCCAGTATCCGGTTGAATCCAATCCATTCAAGATTGTCCGGTGTGTCATTGAACAGCTCGGTCATTGTCTGCATTTTTGCATCGGTATTATCCGCCAGGTTTAATGCCATCGCTTCCATTAATGCCGGTTTTTTCGGTGAGCCGTATTCCAGTACGCCATGGTGTGCAACAATACAGTGCTTAAGTTCATTTTCCAGAATTTCCGGAAATCCCGGAATTTCTTTAATCCTGTCATGAAGCATTTCAACGCCGATGACAATGTGACCGATCAGCTGTCCCGCATCTGTATAATCATTTTCCGGGAATAATGACAATTCCTTTGTTTTACCGATATCATGAAACATTGCCGACGCAATTAAAAGATCCTTATTTAACATCGGATACCGTGTTGTGTAAAAATCACAGAGTTTTACAACGCTTAAAGTATGTTCAAGCAATCCGCCGACAAACCCGTGATGAACGCTTTTTGCCGCTGAATGGCTTTTAAAACTCTGTATAAATTTGGTGTCTTTTACAAAAAAACTTTCTGCCAGTGACCTCAAATGAGGCTCACTGATTTTGTTAACATAGCCAAGTAATTCCTTATACATACCGTCAATATCATACTTGCTCACCGGCATGTAATCCGAAGCGGTGTACTCCATATCCTGCGCTTTGCGCACACGGCGTATATTCAGCTGATGCGCCCCCTGAAAACTTGTCACCTGGCCTTCGATTTTAATAAAATCCAGCGGCTCAAAATGGCCGATTCCCGGATTCAATTCCCATATTTTTGCGTCAACAGTGCCTGTTTTATCCTGTAAAAGTAAAGAATAGTAATTCTTTCCCGCTTTCGTCTTTAATGCCTGCTTTGTCTTGCACAGGTAAATCTCCGAAATCATTTCGCCTTCTTTAAAATCCTTAATATAACGCATTACTTTTCCTCAACATTCTAAAATAAA
>JALEHN010000071.1 GCA_022770525.1 Clostridiales bacterium | reverse complement strand
TATCAGTTTAAAATATAATTTATTTACGATTAAAACTAATATTTTTATGTCGGTGCTGGCAATGTTTGTACAGTTTGCGGCATTTGGGTATTGCTTATTCAGGATGTGGAGCCATAGTATTACTTATGGAACAATGACGCTTTTTCTGCAGCAGCGCAGCCAGCTGTCTTCGGCCTTCAGCAGTATGGTGTCCATTATTCCGGCTTTTTTAAACAGTTCAGTTTCGGCACACCGTATACGGGAGCTGACAGAGCTTCCGAAGGAAAAGCATATAAAGCACAGCAGCGGTCTTGATGACTGCCTTGAATCAGGTTTGTCGGTTTGTATGGATCATGTAAGCTTTGTCTATCCGGCAGTAAAGCAGGCTGAAGATGAGCATGTGTGTAAAGCTGCCGAAGAATCCGGCAGTATGAAGAAGGTGATCATGCATTCGAATTTTGCGGCGCATCCGGGTGAGATTGTTGCCCTTGTGGGGGCATCCGGTGAGGGAAAGACGACGCTGATACGGCTTATTCTCGGTCTGATACAGCCGGATGAAGGTCAGGTCTGCCTTTCGTCTGCCGATGGTTTAAGCGTTGATGTGAATGCAGATACGAGACATTTGTTTGCATATGTTCCGCAGGGAAATACGCTTTTATCGGGAACCATTGCTGAAAATATGCGTATGGTCAGAGAGGATGCCACGGATGATGACATTATAGAGGCATTAAAAATTGCCTGTGCATGGGAGTTTGTTGAAAAACTTCCGGATCAGGTGAATACGGTGCTGGGAGAACGGGGCAAAGGACTTTCCGAGGGTCAGGCACAGCGAATTGCCATTGCCCGTGCGGTGCTCAGATCCTCCCCGATCCTTCTGCTTGATGAGGCGACCTCGGCACTGGATATAGATACAGAATGCCGGGTGCTTAAAAATATTATAAAGCAGCAGCCAAATAAAACCTGTATCGTAACGACCCACCGGCCGACGGTACTGAGTATGTGCAGGCGTGTTTACAAAGTGGAAGATTCAAAAGTTACAGAGATTGAAGTAAAGGAAGCGTTGAATAAAGATGGAAAATGATCGCATCATACATAAAAGAGTTGTGGATACATCGACATATATTGATACGATCAGAGCGATTGTGGAGGAAGGGCATGAAGTCCCGTTATTGATCACAGGCAACAGCATGAGCCCGTTTCTTATTCATGAGCGGGACACAATACTGATCCGGAAGCCTGAGATGCCCCTTAAAAAAGGTGATATGGTTTTTTACCGGCGTAAAAACGGGCAGTATGTGATGCATCGGATATATCGTGTCAGTAAAAACCAAAATGGACGGAACCTGTACTATATGGTTGGTGATGCCCAGCAGGAAATTGAAGGCCCTATTGAGGAAAATATGATTTTCGGTCATATCATTAAAGTCTGCAGAAGGGGAAAATGGACAGGCCGGGGTGATTTCTGGTGGGAGTTTTTTGAACATGTGTGGATTCGCATCGTGCCGCTAAGAAAAGTGGTGCTGCGGATTTATACGTATATTCGGAGAAGAAAGTGAAAGGTGTGGCTTTGGCTTGGATCGCATATAAATGGAGGAAGTCATGATCGATTTACATACACATATTTTGCCGGGGCTTGATGATGGTGCCGAAGTCATGGCAGAGTCACTGGCTATGGCGGAGCTGGCCCTTGAAGGCGGCACCAATATTATTGTGGCGACGCCGCACAGCAACCAGTCCGGGCGGTTTGAAAATTACTGTTCGGATGCATTGACGAAGGCGTTTGATGCTTTTGAAAGGGCGTTAGCGGAGAATTATTTACCATTAAAGGTTTATCGCGGAATGGAGATTTATGCTTCATGGGATATGGCCGAAAAGATTGCCGATGGGAGACTTTCAGGTATCGGAGATTCAGATTATTACCTGATTGAATTTCCGTTTGATATAGATGCCGACAGTATGGGCAGCATGCTTGAATCTGTTTTGAGTATCGGCAAAATACCGGTCATCGCTCACCCGGAGCGATACGGCTGTGTCCAGCATTATCCGGGGGTTTTGTATGAATGGATGATGATGGGCTGCCTGTCTCAGATCAATAAAGGCAGTGTTTTTGGAAGATTCGGACGGGGCGCGGCAAAAACGGCGGAAATTCTTCTGGCGTTTAACCTTGTGACATGTATTGCCAGTGATGCTCATTCAGCAGATATGCGGACAACATACATGGGTGATATAAGAGACGCTCTGGAAGAAAGGCTGGATCCGGAATATGTGAGGGCGCTGCTTTATGAGCAGCCGAAAGCGATCCTGGAAAACAGGAAGATTGCCTTTTTGGGCAGTCCTCCGGTGCGCAGACGGCGCATTTTCAGATGATCAGTCAAAAGTACATGTATTTTTATCAGGCGGCAGGCAAAAAACACATGTATTTTGTCAGATGATAAATGAAAGGAATGGGTATGTTTATGAGAAGAATAAGAATATTGAGCATTATCATATTTATTCTGTCGGCTGCGGTGTTTTGTTTTTTCAAAATATCGGATAAAAAGTCAGAGGATACAAACGGTCCGGTGATTCATATGACAGAAAACAGCATTGAAGTTTCAACGACAGCGGGTAAAGAAGAACTGCTGGCAGGGGTGACAGCAACCGATGAAAAAGATGGGGATGTCAGTGGCTCCATAGTCATTGAGCGAATGACGAATTTTACTGAAAAAGGGAAACGAACAATGATAATTGCAGCCTGCGACAGTGATCATAATGTGACGAAGGAGACACGGGAAATTATTTACAGTGATTATCAGTCCCCAACATTTGAGCTTGAAGCGCCGCTGAATTTTTCGGTAAATGCCACATCATTCACAGATGGCTTGACGGCAAGTGACAGGCTGGATGGTGACCTGACACATAATATTAAGATGTCTGTTTCGGATAATAAGATGTATACAGCCGGTGACTATCAGGTTTTATTCAGTGTTTCCAACAGTGCCGGTGATGTGACTTCGCTGCCTGTGACAGTGACACTTTATGATTCTTCGGGTTTTGGATATGCGCCGGAAATTGTGTTGACAGATTATCTGATTTATGTAAAAAAGGGAGCTTCCATAAGTCCATGGTCTTATATTGATGAAGTGAATTATCGCGGGACAGTTTATGTGCCGGAAAAAAACAGCGAAGGCAAAAAAGTTCTGGCAGAAAAACTAAAAGAAGAGACAGAGAATAATCAGGCGGCAGTATATGGTATTAGTACGGCTGACACCCGGAAATATATTACGGATATTGATATTACA
>JALEHN010000069.1 GCA_022770525.1 Clostridiales bacterium | reverse complement strand
GTCTTATTTTGATTCAATGACAGGATATGTTTTTATAGCTTTTGTGACAGCATTTATAGGCATTTATTTTCTGGCATACAACATGTATAACGGTTATCCTTATTTTTCACGTGCACTGGGAAGCATTACGATTATTATGCTCCTGGCCGTTCCGGTTTTAACGATGAAGAGTTTTGCCGAAGAGCGAAAGACAAGGACAGACCAGATGCTTTTAACAGCGCCGGTCAGCCTGACACAGATTGTTCTTGGTAAATATTTTGCAATGATGACCATTTTTGCGGTGCCGATGTTGTTTTCATGTCTTTGTCCGCTGATCATCAGAGCCAACGGCAATGCCTATTTCCTGACGGATTATTCGTCTATTCTGGCATTTTATCTGATGAGCGGTGTATTTATAGCCATTGGTATGTTTATATCTTCGCTGACTGAAAGCCAGATTATTTCTGCTGTCGGTACGTTTGCAGCCATGCTTGTGCTGTATTTGTGGGACAGTTTAATGAGTTTTCTGCCGACGTCCGCTGTTGGTACGGTTGCCGGACTTGTGGTCATTATTACAGCATTTGCGCTGATCGTGTACAGTGCGACGAAAAACTGGCTGGCAGCAGCATTTGTGGAAGTTCTGGGTATTGTGATTACGGCAGTTTTATATGTGACTAAAAAATCTCTGTTTACAAACGGTCTCGGAAGTCTTCTGTCAAATATAAATATTAATAATGGATTTGAAAATTTTGCATATAACAATATTTTTGATGTTACAGGCTTGATCGCGTATATTTCGGCTATCTTTGTGTTTATATTTCTGACAGTGCAGTCTCTGTCAAAAAGAAGATGGAGTTAGCCTGCGGGCAGTTTATAGGAGGAACAGACAATGAACAAAATAAAGCAATTATTTTCAAACCGGTATTTTAAACATGGAAGCTACAGCGTGGGCATCTCTGTTGTAGTGATTGCGATTGTGATTGTGATTAATCTGCTGCTTGGTCAGCTGCCTCAGTCTGTAAAGAATCTGGATATGTCCAGTACAAAGATTTACTCCACGGGCGATGTGACAAAGGAAGTCGTTGACGGTCTTGAGCAGAATGTACAGATTCATATCATTGCGCAGGAAGATAACATTGATTCCAGAATAAAGAAATTTGTGGAACATTATGCGGATTTATCTTCTAAACTTTCATATGATATCATTGATCCGGTTGTACACCCTTCCGTGCTTGATACTTACGGTGTCAGTGAAAACAGTATCGTTGTTGAATGCGAAGATACCGGGAAGACAACAAGTTTTACGTTCGGGGATGTTATCTCATATGATCAGATGAGTTACTATTATTACGGACAGTATGTAGAAACCGAGTTTGACGGCGAGGGACAGCTGACCAGTGCCGTGGACTATGTCACAAATGCCGTGTCCAAAAAAGTTTATCTGCTGGAAGGCCATGGTGAGAGCAGCCTTGGAAGCTCTGCGACACAAATGTTGGATAAACAGAATTTTGAGACAGATACTTTGAATCTGATGACTGATCCTGAGATTCCCGGTGACTGTGACCTGCTTTTAATCAATGCGGCCGCAAGTGACATTGCTGATGATGAAAAGACATTGCTGACCGAATATATGGAACAGGGCGGTAATATGATGATTATTCTTGGCAATACGACAAATGATATGAAAAATCTCGAAGCATTGATGAATGTTTACGGTATCAGTCTGGCCGGC
Organism: Clostridiales bacterium; assembly: GCA_022770525.1. Classification (GTDB taxonomy): domain Bacteria; phylum Bacillota; class Clostridia; order Lachnospirales; family Lachnospiraceae; genus CAKRHR01. The sequence continues at coordinate 7,066 of JALEHN010000069.1, read as the reverse complement.
GGTTATATTGCTGATACGGAAAGATATTATCAGAATAACATGTACAATATTTTCCCTGTGCTTACATCGGATAATGACATTACATCGGATTTCGGCAATAATGACCTTGTTTTGCTCAGCCAGTCCAAGGGCTTTACAATCGGTACACCACAGAAAGATACAGTGACAGTGACACCGTTTATGACAACAACGGAAAATGGCTATGCCGTTGACGGAGAAAATCAGGAGAAGGGACAGTATACAATTGGTGCGTCTGCGGTGGATATGATTGATGATGAGACGGTATCACGGCTGACGGTGATCGGTTCACCGACATTGATCGCAGATGAAATTGTCCAGGCATTTCCGAGTCTTGTGAATATGCAGGTATTTATGAATGCAGTGACAGCCAACTTCGATGATGTCAGCAATATTTCCATTGCGGCGAAGAGTCTGGAAGTGAACAATAATACAGTGACAGGCGGCGGTATGTATGGTCTTTTGTTTATCGCTGTTATTCCTGTCATCGTCCTTGTGGCAGGTTTTATTCACTGGATGAGCAGGAGAAAGGCATGATATCCGGGTTACCGGGAGGGATTTGATGCTACATCAAACAGTTTGAAACCGGAGGTTTGTATGACAGGTAAAAATAAAAATAAAATGTTAATAGTTCTTGTTGGTGTATTGATCATTGTCTGCGCGGCATATATAGGTATGACAAAGTACGTTAAGGACAGCGAGGCAAAAAAAGAGTCCGAAGCGGCTGCGCAGTCTGAGGCGGGACGGATCTGGGTGACAGAAATGGCTGAAGTCACAGGCGTGGCGTTTGGCAATGGGGACAGCGGGGAAGACGGCATGTTATCTTTTATCAAAAAAGATGATATCTGGTATTATGAAGATGATGAAAACTTCCCGGTCGATCAGGATCTGCTGGCATCTCTGGCGACGGCAGCAGGCAGTGTTGAGGCTACGAGAGCCATTGCAGAAAGTGATGATCTTGCGGATTACGGACTTGACACACCGGCTGCAAAAGTCATGGTAACAGATGGCGGCGGGCAGGAAGTGTGGCTGTTGATCGGCAATGCTGTCGGCAGTGAATACTATCTGAAAACGGCAGACAACGAAACGGTATATACAGTCGGCTCTGATCTGATGACAGCCGTTGAGGAAAAAGGACTGTATGATTTTGTAAAAATAACGCAGCTTCCTTCTGTATCAGCTGAAAAGATACTGACAATGGAAGTTGATCTCGATGGGACTTCTTATAAGCTGGAGAGAAATGAAACAGAGACTGATGCATTGGCGGAGGATGGAACATCAGCAGACGGCGAAACAGCGGCAGGAGATGAAGTATCAGCAGAAGAAGGCACAGCGGCAGAGGGGGCCGTATCAACAGAAGATGAAGAATCAACAGAAGATGCGGCATCTTCAGAAGACGCAGAAGCCTCAGAGGAAACAGAGACTTCGGAAGATACAGAACTGACATGGCGTTTCTATGAAAAAGGCAAACAACAGTCAGGTGATCATGACAACCTTGGTCTGAAACTTGCGCAGTCACTGTCAGGAATGAGTATTTCAGGATGCGCCGACTATGATGCGGCAGACAGTAAATTAAGAAGTTACGGCCTGGATCAGTCAAAGATGCGTATGACATATACCTTTGATGATGACGGCAGTAAAAATTCCGTGACGGTTTATGTAGGCAATATGAATGAAGACGGTACAGAATATTATGTTCTTGTCAATGCGTCATCGGCAGTTTACACAATCAGTGCGGAAACGATCGACGGCATCAGAAGTTACTTTGAAAGCAGCAGCGCTGACGGAAGCAGCGAAAATAACTGACCTTGCGGAATCAGCAAAATAAAAAACAGGTGAAATGGCAAAATAATGCCCCTTGACACTGTTTAAAAAACAGGGTATACTTAACAGGCATATCCAAATGAGAGCATTGATTTGATTATGCAGTAAGAAAGCCATAAAGCTTCCGCGCAGCCGGGGAGATAGCGGTGCCCTGTACCTGCAATCCGCTACAGCAGGGGTGATGCCCTCGCTTAGGGTAAGTCTTTGTAGAGCTGCCCTTTATAAGTGGCGTTGAAGTTCGGGTCTTACGCAACAGAAACTCATGAACCGTGTCAGGTCAGGAATGAAGCAGCACTAAGTGAGACCTTTTGTGTGCCGTGAGGGTGCCTGGGCCGAGTTAACTGTAGAGGTAACGTCTGTGGAGCTTATTCGAAGCTGGGCGCGCGGATTTAAAAATACAATCAAGGGGAATGTTTCAGTATGATTTGGAACATTCCCTGTTTTTTTTGCAGTGTGATCCGCCGCAGGCGGTTCTGACATGGAGATAAAAATTTATGGAGTATAATCGTATTACATATTTTTTAAAGGCAGCCCAGACGCTGAATTTTACGCGGGCAGCGGAGGAGTTATACATATCAAGGCAGGCACTGGCAAAGCAGATCTCACTGCTGGAAGAAGATCTGGGTGTCGTTTTATTTGAGCGCAATACAAGGAAGGTACGGCTGACAAAAAACGGCCATGAGGCATATAAGCAGCTATTTCGCGCGTCGATGGAAATGGAAAAGGCGATGGCAGTTGTGCGCAGTTTGGGACAGAAGGAAAATAAACCTAAAGTCAGAATGGGCTTTTTTGTAACTATCCGGCGAAGTATCGTTTCTTATATTATTAAGTATATAAACGAGAGTTTCCCGGACATCATTCTGGAGACAGTGGCTATGGAAATGTTTGAACTGCGCAGCGCGCTGCTGCAGGGAAAGCTGGATCTGTGCATTACCAACACGCTCGAGAATGAATTTTGGGGCCAATACGGCAAAAAAGTTATTGCGGCTTATCCTGCGCAGGTCGTTGTGTCAGTGACACATCCGTGGGCAAAGAAGGAGCGTATTACTATAGAGGATATGCTTCAGGAAGAATTTGTAATGCTTAAGGAAGACTATGTAGACATGGAAGGATTTTTTGAAAATATTCCGTGCCTTAATCAGGTGTGGATGCCTAATTCAGAATCGGTGCATCTGTGGCTTGAACAGGGACATGGATTTGCAGTGGCACTGAGATATTCTAATCAGCTATTTGAAGATGATTGTGTCGGGTTTCCGGTGCCCGAAAGTAATGAAAAAATAGAAATTACATGTATGTGGAATAAAACAGCGCTTTATGTACCGCAGATTGTCAATCACATAGCGGATATATTTATTAAAGCGTCAGAGGTTGAATCCACAAAAAACGTTGAAAATGAATAAACAGAACAGTGTCGGGACAAAAATAAACGAAGCCCCTTATTGTCAATGTATAGTTGTCAATAAGGGGCTGTTTATGTGCTTTCCTTAGGAAAAGCATTAATGATATTATAATATCAGTAAATGCAGCGAGGCTAAACAATCATACAGTGTAAGTACGGCATTGATATACAGTCAATGAAGCGCTGTTGAATCTTCATGCGGGACATGGGGGATTCTTAATATAATTTATTTATAGAAAGGAAGATAAAAAATGGCTATTAAATTTGGTATTCTCGGTCATGGGTTTATGGGTCACGAGCACGAGACAATGCTGACAAACTTTGATGGTATCGAAGTTACAGCAATCTGTGATATCGTGCCGGAACAGGTTGAAGATGTTAAAGAAGGTATTAAGCGTTATACGAACCCGGATGAATTAATTGCGGATCCGGATGTACAGGTTGTACTGATTGCCGCAAATAATAACCAGCATCTTGATCTTGTGAAAAAAGCTGCCAGAGCAGGCAAAGACATTATTTGTGAAAAGCCGCTGGCATTAAGCCTTGCCGATCTGGATGAGATGGTTAAAGTTGTCAATGAATGCGGTGTTAAGTTTACGGTTCATCAGCAGAGACGTTTTGACCCGGATTACAGAACAGCAAAAGCTGTCTTTGATCAGAAAATGGTTGGTGATGTATATACAGTTCAGACAGGTCTTTATGGCTATAACGGTAATATGCATGACTGGCATGTATTTAAAGAGCAGGGCGGCGGCATGCTGTATGACTGGGGTGTTCATCTGATCGACCAGATGCTTTATATGATCCCTGGCAAGATTAAATCTGTATTTGCTGATGTGCGCAATGTGATCAATAAAGAAGTTGATGACTATTTTAAGATTATCCTGAGATTTGAAAACGGCATTACAGCAGAAATTGAACTTGGTACATATTTCCTTGAAGATAAAGAAAAATGGTTTGAACGTCACTGGTTTGTCGGCGGCAACACAGGTTCTGCTTATGTTGACGGTTTTGAACCGGTGGGCAAGATTGTCCGCACAACACATCTGCTTCAGAATGTAGGCGGTGCAAGAACGATGACAGCAGCCGGCCCTACAAGATCTTTCGGACCTCCAAGAGAAGGTCTGATTGTGACTGAGCCACTGCCGCAGGTAGATACAAAACATGAAGATTACTTCAAAAATTACGTGAAAGCATATAACGGCGAGGAAGAATTCCTTGTTAAGATTCCTGAAGTCAGACGTGTACTGGCGGTAATGGACGCAGCAAGAGAATCCGCAAGAACATTCCGTTCCGTTGATTTTGAATAATCATTTAAAGTAATTCACGTTTTGGACCATTCTAAAAACAACTAAATATATAATAATACAGACACAGGGTGCATTCCGGCATTTGAAAATAGACAAAATAAGTACGAAACTGCCTGAGTGCGCCCTTTGTCTGCCAAAAAATAGAAAAAATAATATGGGAGGCGTTTAAAATGTCCAGAATTAAAACATGTGTCAGCCTGTACAGTCTGCAGGATGAATACTTAAACAAACGTATGAGCCTTAAAGATATTTTATGGTTCTTAAAAAACAATGGCGTTGAAGGCATTGAGATTCTGCCGGATCAGATGATCCACGGTGCTCCGAATCCGTCAGAAGAAACATTTGCGGCATGGGATGAGATGATTAAAGAAACAGGTATGACCCCTGTCATCGCAGATGTATTTTTAAACACAAATCTTTACAATAACCGTACACTCACAAGAAGAGAGTGTGTTGACCTGCTTGTTCAGGAAGTAAAAATGGCCGACCGTCTCGGTATTAAGCTGCTTCGTCTTGTATCAATGACACCGTATGATGTTCTTGAGCCGCTGCTTCCGACACTTGAGAAATATCAGGTGACAGTAGCGCTGGAAATCCATGCGGGTATGGCTTTTGACATTCCGCAGACACAGGCGTTTATTGAAGAAATGAAGCGCCTGAATTCTCCGTATATCGGTCTTGTGATCGATACAGGTATTTTCTGCCGGAGACTTCCGCGTGTCGTAGCAAATTATAATATGTCCATCGGCGGAACTTCAGAAATCTATGATTTTGTCAATGCGCGTTTTGATGAAGGCATTGATATGAAGCAGTACTTTGCTGCCAACGGCTGGACAGATGAATTTAAAGCACTGATTAAGAATGGTGTTGATGAATTTTTTGCACATACAAGTGACGGATATGAAAACCTTCCGTATACTGTTTTGGATGAGTATATGCCGTATATTAAACATTTCCATTTCAAATTGTTTGAAATGACCGAAGAAGGCGTAGAATATTCCATGGATTATAAAGGGCTTCTTGAATACCTTCATGAAAAACATTATGATGGTTATGTTTCAACAGAATACGAAGGCAATCGTTTTGTACCTGCCGGTGAACCGATGATGGAAAAAGAACAGGTGCTGGCACATCAGGCTTATATCCGTAAATGCCTGAAAGAGATTCAGGGATAGGAGGCAGCAAAAATGTTTGATAATAATGTTTATATTAAAGATACATGTAAAAATGTTGAGGAAAACGGTCAGGTGATTGGCTATGAAATGCAGACGAATATTACATATTACCGCGGCATTCCGATGTCAATGATCGTGAAAATAGAAGTGTGTGAAGACGGTGTGCAGGTTCCGGCTGAAAATATCCGTATTTCTGTGGATTATGTGGACTGGTTTACATTATCAGAAGCAGAAACAGCTGTAAACCATAAATGGGAATATGGGGAGCCGCTGTATGTCCGCGTGTTAAAGGAAGGCGGTCTTTCAGAAGGAACACATCAGATGGTGCTGACCGAAGCTGTCCGTACAGCATATATTCCTCTGCCGCTTGAAGGAACAAAGACTTTTGAGGCTGTTATTTAAAGCGAAAGACGATGGAGGAAAGTATGGAAAAGAAAAAAGTTTTAGGTATTTCTTTTGGCAGAAAAATGTCCAATACAGAAGTTATGATTAAACACGCCTTACTTCAGTGTGAAGAGGCTGGCTGCGAAATTAAGTTTATCCGTGCGGATGCTTTGGATATCCATATTTGTACAGGCTGTATTTCATGCGTTGTCGGCATGATTACGGGCCGCGGTAAAGGCGGATGTCCGTTAAAGGATGATTTCCATATTCTTGAAGAGGCAATTATGGAGGCTGACGGTATTATTGTAGGTTCACCGGTATATGAAACATCACCAACAGGTAATTTTAAGGTTGTCTGCGACCGTCTTGGCCCGTCTCATGATGTGACTTTCAGAAAAGCATGTTATGATGAAGGTCTGGCTGCAGGAAAAGATAAGAGTCAGCTTCCGGATGAGAGAAGCTTTAAGAAACGTGTGGCTGCGCTTGTTTCTGTGGGCGGTGCTGTGACAAAGAACTGGCTTGCAATGGCGGAACCGATCATGTATGAATTTCCGATGTCCATGGGTATGGATGTCATTGATAAATACCAGTATTACGGAGCAATGAAGTATGAACACGTTCTCGGCAATCAGCCGGTGATGGACCGAATGACACAGCTGGGCAAAAATATTGCACAGGCAGTGCTGGCGGAAAATGAAGAAGAACGTACAAAATGGCGCGGTGATGAGGAAGGCGTCTGCCCGGTATGTCACTGTGAACTGCTGACAGTACTGCATGAAGATATGGCTGTGGAATGTCCTGTATGCGGTATCCGCGGCGAACTTAGCGTAGAAAATAAGAAAATCAGTGTTCATTTTTCACAGGAAGAGCAGAACCGTTCAAGATTCCGCTGGGCAGGCAAGCTGGAACATTCAACAGAAATTAAGACCCAGTCTGTAGGACCGGGCCAGATTCCG
>JALEHN010000059.1 GCA_022770525.1 Clostridiales bacterium | reverse complement strand
ATACCTGTCATCCTCGGATTGCTCATCAGTCTTAACTGGTCAAAAGCCTTTGTTGTTTTTCACCATATATTTTTTAATAACGATTACTGGATTTTTTCCCCTGAAACAGATCCGGTCATCAATATACTTCCCGATACATTTTTTCTGCATTGTGCCGCAATGATTTTAATTCTTGTTATCATCGGCAGTATGATCTGCGGTATGATTTACACACTTCAAAAGAAAAATCCGGATGTGCGCCCATAACTTTTGGACGCATACCCGGATTTTAAAATTTTCCCATTTAGTATACCTTAAAGATAAGCCGTATCGTTGTAATGACAAACACAACCGCCGCTACAGTAAATACTGTAACAATAATATATCCTTTCTGAGTAAACAGTCCGGTATCTTCAAGGTTCAGATGTTTTGTTTTGATACACCGGATGATCACCGGCAGGTTCATCAAAACGAGCACAAGAATCACTGCCAGCGTCATGTACCATAAAAGCATCTGGATAATACCGTTGATATTTGTCTTCTCCGCTTTTGAACTGATGGACAATGTCTTATTTCTTGTCGTACATGAAAGTCTGTTGTTTTCTTCAGAAACATTTTCATATTCACTGGCATCAACAAAATTTCCCCTGTACCCCATCGGATACTCAAACGTATAGTGAATACCTTTTTCAACATTGGAGCCGCCCAAAAATCCGGAAAAATCAATTTTATCTGTAAAATTCATATGAATTGTTTTAAGTCGGTTTTCATCAGACACACCGCCGCTTAATGCACTGTAGCCGCTGGCTGAATTGCCGTCAAGAAAAGCACAGGTCAGCGCCGCCATTTTTTCGTAACTGTCTGCGCTTAATGTCACCACATACTTTGTCATTCCCCCATCGGCACTGTCTTTTTCAAAGGTTATAAAATTGTTCAGACGTTCTTTGACTTTACTTGTAAGGCTTTCACCAATCAATGCTTCCCGGCTTTCAGACAGATAAAAAGCGATACGGCGTTCCATCTTATACGGACTGTAAATCTTTGTATAAACCTCAACCTGATCAAGGGGTACATCCGTACCCAGAACCAGTGTCACTTTATCGGCCGCACTCATATGGATAGCGGCAGAGCTTATATTATCCAGAGAATCAAAGGAAGTGCTTTCCAGATAATTACTTTCACTTTCGCACGCTTCCAGCGTATAATCTCCATTAACATTGATCGAATAGATAACTTCTGTATCCGGTTTTGAAAAATCAATATAATAACCGCTGTTGACATACAGTGTCACATACTTTCTGGCCCTTAAAGCTTCATTTTCATTGTCCTCCTCAATGACTTCCAATACAGAATCTTCGGAATTAAATATCCTGTTCATAAAGGTTTCAAACGCCGCTGTACTTTGAGCATTAAAAGAAACAATGTATGTTTTTTCGGTATTCGTTAATATCGTTGATAATTGAATATCATCTCCGGCAATTTTATTCATCTTTTCGTTAAGATGATACATTTTCAGCTGATCATAATCCTGCCGGCTGATGGTCAGTTCCACACGGGCGTTATACACGTTTGCATTGTTGTCAATATCCGCATAAACATGCACTTTCTTAAATGAATTGGACACCATCTGAGAATAATTAATGTATTCACCGGTCTCTATTTCTGTACCGTTATAGTTAAGAACAGTCCGTCCGCTTTCATAAAGTCCTGATAAATCTTCGTCAGCCAGTTTTGGAAACTCTGTTTTTATCGCCGTAATGATCCAGTAGAACATGTCCACTGAACGAAATGACTCTTCAATCGAATAACCACTTTTAAACATTGTATCCGCATCATCATAATAAACTGCGGGATTGACCGTATCTTTTTTAGGATTATCGTCACGCACAAGAATTCTGTAGACATCTGTTTTGTATTCACTAAGCGACGCAAACGGTATCACAAGCTTAATACTGACATTTTCGCCGGTCTCCTCTACGGTACATCCCATCTCCGGCGGGCAGTACTTATCGATCAGATCAATCAGCGCCCCGACATCTCCGTCAAATAACTGATTAAGTACGGATTTTGGCATGGTCGTCTGCATGATACGTTCGCCGTCAAAATTGCTGTTAATAATCAGCTGCGTATCGATTTTCATCGTCTCCATCTTCTGGCAGCTGCACAATAAAAACATCACAGCCATACAGCCAAATAACAGCAGCCATCTTTTGAAATTCTTCATGAATAACAGCTCCTAAACTTCATATGCCATCACACAGCGCCTTGCAAAATCGAGGGCCCGTGTCACAGTCTGTTCTCTGATTTTTTCTCTGTTGCCGGTAAAATGACATTCCAGAACTTCAGTATGATCAAGCACGCGACATCCTATATAAACAAGTCCCACCGGCTTTTCTTTCGTTCCTCCTGTCGGTCCAGCAATTCCTGTCACCGAAACACTAACCTGGGCACCGGCAAGCTTTGCAGCGCCTTTAGCCATTTCCTTTGCCGTTTTTTTGCTGACTGCCCCATGCTCTTTAAGTGTCTTTTTGGATACACCGATCAATTGATGCTTGGCTTCATCGGCATAGGTTACAACCGCAGAATTTAAAACCTCCGAAGCGCCTGAAACATTGACAATTCTTCCTGCAAGAAGCCCGCCTGTGCAGGACTCCGCAGTTGTAATTGTCCATCCTCTTTCTTTTAAAAGCGACACAAGACAATCTTCCAGTTTTACCTTCTCGTCGGTTGTATAAATATCATCACCAAAACGCTTTTTCAATTCTTTAACGACCGGTCTGATCATTTTTTCGGCAGTTTTTTTATCATCGGCTGATGCCGTCACACGCAAATGGACCTCACATGTTTTTGCATAAGGTGCTATTGTCGGGTTTGTCTGCGTATCAATCAAATCTTTAATTTCTGTTTCCACCCAGCTCTCACCGCGTCCCGTAATTTTTACTGTTTTTGAAACAAGGACTTTTTCACTGATCTGCTGCAGATAATTCATCATATCATTTTCAAACATCGGGTAAAGCTCATTTGGCGGTCCGGGCATCAAAAGAATATGCTTTGTATTTTCATCTTCATCAATACGGACAATAAGTCCCGGTGCCGTTCCGTTATGATTGTCCACAACGATAGCCCCCTCGGGTACCATTGCCTGTTTCCAGTTATTTTCTGTAATATCCGTTCTTCCGATTTTCTCAAAAAACTTCCGGATTCTTTCTTTGGAACGTTCATCCATAATCAGCCTGCGGCCGGTCACCTTTGCAACGGTTTCCTTTGTCAGATCATCTTCTGTCGGTCCAAGGCCGCCAGTCAGTATGATGACATCGGCTCTGTCAATGGCTGTCCTAACAGCTGCACAAAGCCGTGCCTCATTATCACCGACAGTCACCTGATGATAACATGAAAGACCGAGCGCCGCACATTTTTCCGCAAGGTACTGCGCATTTGTATTTGTTATATTTCCAAGCAATATTTCCGTGCCTACGGAAATCAATTCAACAACCATTACATTTTGCCTCCCAAAATCACCTGTTTATTTTTAACCATATAATCAACAAGTGAAACTACTGTTAAGATCAATGAGCAATAAATCATGACCTGTTCGATGATATAAACAGGCGTTGTTCCGAAATTCGGTATCATAAAAATAATTGTGACCATCGTTACGGCCGTTTTTACTTTGCCCCACCAGCTTGCCGCAATGACAATACCGGATTCTACAGCAACAAGTCTGAAACCGCTGATAATGAATTCACGGGCAATAATGACAATAACAACCCATGCCGGCATACGTCCAAGCTCAATAAAACAGATCAGTGCCGAAGCAACAAGCAGTTTATCCGCCAGAGGATCCGCAAACTTCCCGAAATTGGTCACCAGATTATACTTTCTGGCAATTTTGCCGTCTAAAAGATCTGTAAGACTGGCTGCAACAAATACAATCAGTGCAATGATACGTCCCGCCGCGCCAAGGACAGGTGAACCAAGCATAAATATAACAAACACCGGTATCAGAATAATGCGAAGCATTGTCAGTTTATTCGGTAAATTCATAAATAACATCTCCAATCAAATCATAATCACTGGCACCGGTAACCTCCACCTGTACCATATCTCCGGACATCATTTCCTCCTCGGCGTTCACAAAAATATATCCGTCCACATCAGGCGCATCTTTGTAGGTTCTGCCGATATAAATACCATCCTCCGGTATTTTTCCTTCAATTAAAACTTCAACCGTACGGCCGACCATATTTTCGGCCGTCGCAAAAGCAATTTCCTGCTGTATCTGCATCAGTTCATCTTTGCGTGCCTCTTTGACTTCCTCATCAATCTGACCCTCCATCAGTGCTGCCGCCGTATCCTCCTCAGCCGAATAAGTAAACACACCAAGTCTGTCAAAAGCCATCTCCCTGATAAAATTTTTAAGTATCTGATGATCTTCTTTTGTTTCTCCCGGAAATCCCGTAATCAGCGTTGTTCTTAATGTTATATCCGGTATCTCCCTGCGGAGCTTTTCAATGATCGCCACAAGCTCATCACGGTTAGTGCGCCGGCCCATTTTCTTTAAAATCCGGTCACTGGCATGCTGGATCGGCATATCCATATAGTGGCAGATCTTCGGTTCTGATTTGATTGTTTCAATAAGTTCATCATAAATCTCCTCCGGATAACAGTAAAGCAGTCTGATCCAACGGATCTCGGGAATTTCACAGAGTTTTTTCAATAAAATATGCAGAGATTTTTCACCGTACAGATCTTTGCCATAGACTGTAATCTCCTGAGCCACAATATTCAGCTCTTTAACCCCCTGGGCTGCCAGTGCCTTTGCGTCGGCAACAACATCCTCCATCGGAACACTCCGGTATCTTCCCCGAAGTTTCGGTATAATACAATAGCTGCATCGCTTATCGCATCCTTCGGCGATTTTCAGATAACTGAAATAGCCGCCGGTTGTAACAACACGGCCTGTTCTGCTTTCCGGCAGCAGATCAATGTCTTTAAAGCACTGAATCTTGTCTTCGCCCTGAAGCACACGATCGACAACAGAAACAATATCATCATAACTTGTTGTCCCAAGAACCGCATCAACTTCGTCGATTTCTTCCATGATTTCATCTTTGTACCGCTCAGCAAGACATCCGGTAACAATAAGAACCTTAAGGCTCCCCTGCTTTTTATACTCGGCCATTTCAAGGATCGTATTCACACTTTCCTGTTTAGCATCATGGATAAAGCTGCATGTATTAATCACTGCAATATCCGCTTCCCCGGTTTCATTTGTCAGTTCAAAGCCGCCTCTGGTTAAAAGTCCCAGCATCACTTCCGAATCCACAAGATTCTTATCGCAGCCTAATGAAATAAATAAAATTTTCATCTCTCATTACTCCTGAAACATTTTGGCTGACTGTACACAGTTATACATCAGCATCGCAATTGTCATAGGTCCCACGCCGCCGGGTACAGGTGTGATTGCACCGGCAACCGGATAAACATCATCATAATCAACATCACCGCATAATTTATTATTTTCATTGCGATGAATGCCGACATCAATGACAGCCGCACCTTCTTTGACATATTCCTTTGTAAAAAACTTTGGTTTTCCTATGGCACAGATCAATATATCCGCTTTTTTGCATACTTCTTTTAAATCTTTTGTTTTTGAATGGCAGACTGTCACTGTACCGTTTTCTTTAAGGAGCAGCATTGCCATCGGTTTGCCCACAATATTGCTTCTTCCGACAACGACACATTCTTTGCCTTCGATTTCAATACCGCTACGCCATAAAAGCTGGATAATCCCGGCCGGTGTACATGAAACAAATCCCGGCTGACCGATGGAAAGCGCACCGACGCTTTGCGGATGAAAACCGTCAACATCCTTTTTCGGATCGATTGCACGGATAATCTTATCTTCGTTAATATGCCCCGGCAAAGGCAGCTGTACAAGAATACCGTTGACATCTTTTCTTTTGTTCAGTTCTGACACAAGAGACAATAATTCTTCTTCACCTGTTTCTTCAGGAAGCTCGTATGCCAGAGAATTGATGCCGATATAGGCACATGCATTTTTCTTATTACGGACATAAACCGATGATGCAGGGTCTGCACCGACCTGTATCACCGCAAGCGTCACTTCGATTCCCTCATCCTTCATCTGTGCCACTTCTGTTTTTAACTCTTCTTTGATTGCTGCTGATATTTCTTTTCCATTAATAATTAAAGCCACTTTTTACGCCTCCTGACGATTGTTTTGTAATGATGGAACTAAACATATTCTTCTACATAATTTTCAAATTCTTCGGCAGACATCAAAACCTTTCTCGGCTTTGTACCTTCTTCCGGCCCGACAACACCGGCCTCGCACAGCTGATCCATAATACGCGCCGCTCTGTTAAAGCCGATTTTATAAACACGCTGGAGCATACCGATGGAAGCCTTATCCTTTTCAATGATAAATCTTCCGGCATCCGCAAAATAAACATCGCGCTCCACGCCGTGACCGTGACCTTCACCGCCATTAGCCGAGCTGATCTTATCTGCCACCTCATCACTGTAATCAGCGGTCTGTCCCTGTTCTTTTAAAAACTCTGTCACGTCGTTGACCTCTTTATCTGAAATAAAAGCACCCTGGACACGCAAAGGCTTTTGCATACCTGCCGGATAAAACAACATATCACCTTTACCCATCAGCTTTTCAGCACCGTTCATATCAATGATCGTTCTTGAATCCACACCGGATGATACGGCAAAAGCAATGCGTGACGGAATATTTGCTTTAATAAGTCCGGTGATAACATTAACCGAAGGTCTCTGTGTCGCAATCACAAGATGTATGCCTGCTGCTCTTGCCAGCTGTGCCAGACGGCAGATCGCATCCTCAACTTCTGATGAAGCAACCATCATTAAATCCGCAAGCTCGTCAACAATAATCACGATCTGAGGCATCTTTTTATATGTCTCACTTTCGTATTCGGAGTTTTCTATCTTTTCATTGTAGCCTCTGATGTCACGGACACCAAGCTGGGCAAATTTATTGTACCGGTCTGTCATTTCCATGACCGCCCAGTTTAATGCACCGGCGGCCTTTTTCGGGTCTGTCACTACAGGAATGAGCAAATGCGGAATACCGTTATATACCGAAAGCTCTACAACTTTCGGGTCAACCATGATCAGACGGACATCCTCCGGCTTTGATTTATAGATGATACTCATAATCAGCGTATTGATACAAACGGACTTACCGGAACCTGTGGCACCGGCAATCAGAAGATGGGGCATTTTTGCAATATCCGTAACGATGACCTGACCGCTGATATCTCTGCCGACAGCAAAGGAAACATTGGACTTGCTTTTCTGAAACTCTTTACTCTCAATCAAATCTCTGAAAAGCACCATTGTATTTTCTTTGTTCGGCACTTCTATACCCACCGCTGATTTCCCGGGAATCGGCGCTTCAATTCGTATATCCGCAACCGCCAGATTCAGCTTGATATCGTCTGAAAGCGCCACAATCTTGCTGACCTTTACCCCCTGGTCAGGCGTCAGTTCATAACGTGTGACCGAAGGTCCGCAGCTGACATTGGTCACCTGAACCTTCACACCGAAACTGTCAAGGGTATTTTGAAGCTTCATTGCTGTTTCTTTTAAAGCTGCATCAGATACGGCTGCCGTCCGGTTTGAACCTTTCTTTAAAAGTGTCATCGGCGGAAAAATGTATTCTTTCACCGGCGGAGCAATTTCTTCAGCGGTTACCGGCTCAGTTTCCTTTGCTGTCGCTTTTTTAGGCGCAGTCGGCACTGATACCGTCTGGGCACTGATACCCTCGCCTTCCACTGCCGATCCGGCATCAGGAGACATACCCGCTGCCTGATCATCAGCAGCTTTAAGAGGTAAAACATCATTGTCCATATTTTCACCACTGCCGGCATCTTCTGCCAATTCCGCCATTTTCTCCGGCAGTCTGACTGTTTGATCCCCGACACCTGCCGGCACTTCATAAGGCGGCATCACATCTTCATCGGCTTCACCGGCCTGATCATCCATATTTTCAAACCGGATCGGTTCCATATGTGTCACCGTAATCTCAGGCTGTGTATTTGCCGCAGATACTTCTTCATCTGTACGGTTTTCAGATTTTTCAGGCTGTACAGTTTCATCGATTGGAATGCTTTCAACCGGCGGTTCAATATCAACATCAGCCAATTTAAAATCACCGGACACAAATTCCGCCCTGACAGCATCAGAAGCACCGGTATCATACCTTTCTTCGGCAAAGCTTTTCCTGCCTGTTCTGACACCATGTTTGACGGCAGTTTTCTGAACCAAATCTTCTTCGTCTTCTTCATCATACAGCTCATCTAAATCTTCTTCGTCATCACCGTCACCATATGTATCTTCGTACGCCTGCATCCGCATTTCTTCCTTAATACGTCTCTTCTCTGCGCGGTATTCTTTATACTCTTCCAGCCAGTCTCTGAATTTTTTAAGCATCACTGTAAATATTGCCCGCTGTGCCATAAAGACAATCCCCAGTGCCATACCGATAATAATAATCACATAACATCCGATTTTTCCAAACAGCGGTGTCAGCACATAGCAAATGGCCCCACCGATGATGCCGCCGCCATTTTTATATATCGCACAATTTTTATAATAATCAACAATCTTAGTCGTCGCATCAAATGGTGAAGCCATCATCTGTAAAAATGCCATAAGACATACTGCAAAGCACAAAAATGCCGCTATTTTTTTTCTAATAATTTTATTTCGCCTGTTGGAAATCAAAAATGCCGTTCCGAAAAAAACAATATAAGGAATCAGATACCCGAGCCATCCGAATGTGCCGAATAAAAAGGCACTGATAAACCCTCCGACTTTACCGCCGAAATTTAAAGTACTGATCAGCATAATCACGGCTACAGCCAGTGAAACAATCATTTTCACTTCATCATACATACCGTTTCTGCGCTTTATTTCTTCTCGTGTATAAGCGGTCGTACTGCCTTTTCTTTTTACAGCTGCAGTATTTCTTTGCCTTGCCTGTGTTTTTCCTCCGGTTGTTGATGTTTTTTTATTTGTACGTCCTGTTGACGTATTTCCTGATGTTTTCGATGTATTTGCAGTTTTTTTCTTTGCTGCGGTCTGCTTTTTATCTGCCGCAGTTTTACTGGCGCTGCCAGCGCCGCTTGATGTCCTTTTCGTTGTCTGACCGGAAGCCATAACAAATCCTCCTTTATTTATTACTCAAAAATAATTGCGAAACATTTTATATCCTTTTGGATAACCAAATATTTCGCAATCATTGAAATCACCAACTCAATTATTTGTTAAAAAAGAAGTATGCAATCAGTGAAATAATACCGACAGCGGCACAGTAATATGCGAAATACTGGTATTTACTCTTTTTAACAACATTAATCATAATTTTCACACAAATGTATCCGACGACTGCTGCCACGATCATACCGACAATGTAACTTGCAATAAGGGAACCTGTCAGTACATCTTCACCGATATGGCGAAGCTCCAGAATATTTGCGCCTACGATAGCAGGAACAGACATCAAAAATGAATACTTGACCGCAAAGCTTTTATCAAGCCCGAGAAACAGGCATGCCGCAATCGTAGAGCCGGATCTTGAGATACCGGGAATCGTGGCTACACCCTGTACGACACCGATGATAGCCGCATCGCCGTAAGTCGTGGCCTTCGCCTTTTTGATGCCGCCTTTTCTCCCATCCACAAGCAGCAGCTCAATGGCTGTAATCAAAAGACCAATACCCGGAATAAGCAAAATCGCGCTTGCCGACTCTGTCAGCTTACTTAAAACCACACCGACCACTGCAGTCGGCACACTTGTAACGATAATCAATGCCGCGAACTTTCTATAACCGTGATTAATCAGACGGCGCATCGGCTTATCCTGGTGTCTGATTTTATTTGTCACCCAAATGCAGCCATTGGCAATCACATCAACAATGAGTCCCACACCGTGAATGATCAGGTTTTTAACATCACTCCAGAAGACAACGCATACCGCAATCAGCGTCCCTAAATGCAGCATCGTTTCGAACAACACACCTGTACCGGTATTCAATCCGAAAATATGCTGAAAAATTGCCAGATGGCCTGAACTGCTCACTGGCAGAAACTCTGTAACGCCCTGTATAATTCCCATAAAAATTGCATACAAAAAATTCATACGTATATTCCCAAACTGCCGGCGGCAGCTTCCTCCCTTGCTAAATCTATAATAGTATTATTCTACACTATTTTTTATACTTTGTCAAAATCTGATTGTCGTTTATCTGTATATTTATCAATCAGTTCATTTAACTTTTTCATTGCTTCGCTGATACCGCCGATTTCATTAATCAGACCGTTTTTCACAGCTTCCCTGCCGTCAAGAATTGTCCCCACATCTTTGGCAAGCTTGCTTGTATCAAGCATTAAGTCTTTAAGCCTGTCCCTTTTGATATCCGAATGGTCGGTTATAAAATTTAATATTCTCTCCTGAATTCTTTCGAAATACTCATATGTCTGTATGACACCGATTACCATCCCGTTCATACGCACAGGATGAATGATCATTGTCCCGCTTGGCACAATAAACGAGTAGTCCGCTGAAACAGCAAGCGGGACGCCGATGGAATGGCTTCCCCCAAGGACTAACGACACCGTCGGTTTACTTAATGAGGCGATCATTTCAGCTATGGCAAGGCCAGCTTCCACATCGCCGCCGACGGTATTTAATAAAATAAGAACACCATCGATATCACTGCTGTCTTCAACCGCCGCAAGCATCGGAAGAATATGCTCATATTTTGTTGTCTTTGTCTGTCCCGAAACAGCTTCATGACCTTCGATCTCCCCGATAATACTTATAAGATACAGTCTGTGCCTCTGACTGTTTTTATCAAGCACAAGCTGCCCGTCTTCTTTCACCGATTCCGCAGACTGACTGCGTTCATCATTATCTTTCACACTAAACTCTCCTTTGCCAACATTTTTCTACTGGATTAGTATGAAAAAAATAGTGATAAAATATGTATCCCGCAAAAGTTTCATCTGCAGTCCCGGATCGTTTACAGCACAGAACAATCAGGAGACTTTTTTTGTGATATCAAACAGGGGAATACTGTGACAACTGGCGTTTAACAAGTATTCCCCCTTGATGACTTACCTTTGATAACTGGAAATCTATTGAAATCTTTATGACTCCGGCACCATTTCTTCAATTTCTATAAAAGCTTCTGTATCTTCCTGCACAGCCTGTTCTTCCGTCTGAATGACATCTTCACTCCGGACAGTTTGTTCATTTTCTGTCTCCGGCTGCAAATCCGTCTCTTTCTCCTGCGTCTTTCCGGCATCATCGGAAGATGTTTCAAGTCTTGTGACATAAATCACATATTCTGATACATCGCCGGATAATGCGGTGACCGTTACTACAGCTTTATTTTCACCAAACGCCAGTGTTTCGGGCATATCAACAGTAACCACTGCCTTATCATCTGCCGGCACTGCACTTAACATAAGCTGCAAAACATCGGCGCCGACCTTGGCATGATATTCGTAAACATCGGGGCTGAATTCTTCTTCCATCCCGGCCGGTGCGATAAGAAGCTGAGAAAGGCTTGCATCTGAAGATACAGACTCATTTTTCTCAACTGTGACAACCGCAGATTCAGATACTGCTTCCATCACATCCGAATAATCAAAAGCCTCAATCACCGTCTCATCCATAGCCACTGTACACTGCCCCACTTCAACAGCTCTGAATTTAAGTATATATGAAGCGGTTTTTGTGCCTGAATCATAACTATCTGAAATATGAATCGTCCCCGAAGCCCCTGCCTGTGACGCTTCAGATGTCTGAACATATTCAAGTACTGTATCATCATAAGTAATAATGCTGTCTAATTTTCCAATGAGAACATCACTGGTCACGGTCACGTTGACTAAAACTTCCTGCTCCTTTTTAACCGTCTGGTTCTGTGCTTCAATTTTAATACTTGCACTGCTTGCCGCCGTCGTCATCTTAATACCAACAGCACCTGCACATATGAGGCATACAGCCATCACTGCAATTGCGATTTTTCTTCTCATCAACATGCCTCCTCACCTATTGACGATATATTTTGATTGTATATGTTTGACTTGCGCCGTTTCCTGCCGTACATGTGACCTGAACCACTTTTGTCTGTCCTGATGTAAGGCTGTATGTCCCTGTACCGCTGACACCTTTTGCAAAACTGCTCACAGGTAAGGCCGAAACAGTGACGCTGCTTACATTTTTCGGCACAACCACTGTATAATCCGTAACATTATATTTAAATGAAGGCGTCAGTACAACACTTCCGCTATTTAACTGCAATGTCTTAAGATACGGGTTCGGATTTCCGGATTGCGGCATTGTACATGCGGCTGCCGGCATATTCTTATAAACCGGAATATAGAATATGATTTCCTCATCAAGCACGCCGTACTTCTTAAATGAATCATACACAAGCGCAGCTGAAGATGCAGCGCCGCGGATCGATGTCATATACTGATGCCAATACAGGCCATCATGATTGACAACGTTAAATTTTTGGAAATAAGGTGTATTCTGACCAACATTGATATAATTTTCCGCAATATATTTTGCGCCGCCTGTGATTGATTTATAACGCGTATTCCACGGCAGACTATACTTTGAATTTGTCTTCTGGGCAAATTTAAGCGCATTGGCCACCGCATCCGTACCATCAAAAGCGCCGATATTATAAAAGTTGTAATATCCGGAATAGATGCCATATGTACCCGTCACAGAATTGCTTCCCTTATATCCCACTTCTCCAAGTGCGCGGCCGGCAAGAAAATAAGGGCTGGCACCTGAAAGCTTTCCTGCTTCCATAAATGTCTGCGCATAGTTTCTTGTTGTCTGCTTTCCTGTATCCGGATCCGTTTCTGTATAATTACCGCTCATAAACGAGCCGTTTAAAATACTTGACACAACACTCTGTTTCTGATTTTGCTCATAGGCCAGTGACTGGAAACAGAAAATGTATTTTTCATCAAGGAAATTGCGGGGATCAAGATAATATTTAACAAGTTCTTCCGACGCTGCATACCATGTCCTGCCGTCACAGACCGTATACTGATCCGTACTCCAGTCATAGGCACCGGTCTGTGTGGACAAAAGTCCGAAGTTTGTCTGGCTATTGACAGACGATATCTCAACGGTACTTTTACCGAACTTATTTTCTTCCCTGACAACGTCATTCCAGTCAAGGCCTGTGTTTACCGCTTTAAATACCCAGTTCGGATGCTTTTCATGAAGCACGCGCAAGGCCTGTTTATAACTGTCCGGGAAAGCCGAAATCATCTTTTCAAAATCCTGCTGTGACTGACTTGTCCCGCCTGTTTCCTGACTTCCGGAAGGATTCTTATTTTCTGAAGTATTCTGACCGCTGTTGCCCTGCTGACCGCTGTTTTGTCCTCCAGAAGCATTCTGACTGCCTGAGACCACTGTAATATATTGTGCGCTGACATAGCCTGTCAGATTTTTACCGTTAGTTGCCGCCGTAACTTTGTACCAGCCGCCGGTTTCCTCGATAATCGTCACTGTGCAGCCTTCGTATAAATAACCGATTCGCTCATAGCCCGTGCCCGGACCCTTTCTGAAATTTAAAACAGCTGTATTCACCCTGCCTGTTTTAACCCAAACTGCAGTACCTATTTCTCCTGCTGTGGTGCCGGTACTGCTGTTTAACTTTACATAAGACGCTGAAACATAACCATGTACTGTACGGCCGCTAATCACAACAGATACCTGATACCACTGGCCCGAAGTTCCCTGTATCGTTACCTGTGTTCCCTTCGATATGCAGCCGATAATTGATGCAGACATAGAAGCAGCCGACCTTACATTCAATGCGCCCGCTGTCACCGTTCCCGTACTTTTTGATGACGCGGCTGCACCGGTCTGTGTTCCGCTCTGTGTACCTTTAGTGATGTACTGTTGATATACATAACCTGAAGTGCTTTTTCCCCCCACCGTCGCAGTCACTTTATACCAGGCACCGCTTGTACTTTCAATTGTCACCGAAGTACCTTTATACAGCACTCCGATAATTCCGGTTGAAGTGGAAGCACCACTTCTTAAATTAAGCGCTAAAACATTGACCGTTCCCGCCTCTGCCGCCATTGCATCGATACTTCCCATACAAAGCGCCTCACCGGCCACAAGAACAGCCATCAAAGACCCTGCCAGCCATTTTTTAAAACTCTTTCTCATCGATTGATCCGCCCTAACTGTTACACATTTATTACATCAAGTTGGTTTAATTATGTCATATTTTCTTAACATTTTCAAGGGGATTTTAATCGTTTAACAGTTATATTTTGTTATCGTTTGATTGCTGTCCGATGACTTTTTCTATAATAAAATCACATACCGCATCCATTTCGTCAAACCTAAAAACCGGTACCTCCACCTGCCACGGCGTGTCACTGACTAAGGCAATACGATTCTGTAAGTTTTCCATTAAATGACCGGATACAGCCTTCCTGTAAAGCTCTATTTTGGGCTGAACACCGTATTTATACCCTTCAACAATAATTAAGTCCACACTTTTAGTATCAAAAGCCAGTTGATTTAAAGGCAAATCCCCACTTTGACGTCTAATTCGTGCTGTTTTTGTTTTTGAAGATATCACTACCTCCACCGCACCGGCTTTTTGGAAACGATATGTATCCTTTCCCTCCACATCAATATCAAAATCATGACCGTCATGCTTAATAACCGCCACACTAATACCTTTTTTTATAAGTTTCGGAATTAATTTTTCTATGTATGTCGTTTTTCCTGTACCTGACCATGCCGCAAATGAAACAACGGGAATCTGTATCTCCATTCGGCGCACTGTATCAAGCGCCTGATAATAACAGGCTCTGTCATTCATATTAAAAAATTCGCCTATGTGACATCCATCAAATACCGGTTTTTCTAAAGCTTCCAAAACTTTACCGTTTAGACTGTCAAGCAGATGCATCATTTTACCGTCATGTTCCTCGATCATCAGGCGGATCACAGGAAGGCATGATGCCGAATACCATCCGATTAACGGCTGTATCCTGTCTCCGCTTTTTGCAATACAATAAGCTGTATTCAATCTGTCTTCCGGTATCATATTAATCAGGCGGACAGGATCGACAAAAGGTGTATCCACTGCCGTTACACAGACACCTTCCCCTGCGGCGCTTAAAAGTACAGAATAAAGTCCGCCGATTGGTCCCATATCCGCATATACGTCCGGTATGATCTCTATTTTTTCAAGGATATTTCTATCAAGGGGACTCTCATATTTTTTATTGTTTTTCCTATCATCGGAATGATGAGTTCCGGTTCCTAACCCGATGGCTTCATATTGGTCTTTATTTGCTGCCGATATATAAATATGATCAAAATACGGCGCCATTTTATTGATCATGTATTCAATGACCGAATAACGGCCAAAGGGCAGCGTACTTTTGTCGCTGCCCATTCTCCGGCTTTTACCGCCGGTCAAAATCATTAAACTTTTACACATAGAATTATTTGTTTTCTTCATTAATCTTCTTGATTTCCTTTGTGCGGATTTCTCTGCAAATGTCATCGATGAATGTACCAAGTTCTTTTTGTCCTTCATCACCATTGTAGCGGCTTCTCACAGAAACAAGGCCTTTTTCCTCTTCATCGGCACCGACAACAAGCATATACGGAACTTTCGCCAAACGTGTCTCACGAATCTTGTAACCGATTTTTTCTGCGCGCTCATCAACAGTTGCGCGGATACCGTTATCCTTAAGCTCTGCAAGAACTTTATTTGCATAGCCGGTATATTTTTCTGAGATCGGAAGCACACGCACCTGCTCCGGACACAGCCATGTCGGGAACAGACCTGCATATTTTTCAATCAGCCATGCCAGAGTTCTCTCGTAGCAGCCCATAGATGTACGGTGAATAATATACGGACGAACCTTTTCGCCGTTGGCATCAATATAATACATATCAAACTGTTCGGCAAGCAGCGCATCCCACTGGATTGTAATCATTGTATCTTCTTTGCCGTAAACATTCTTTGCATTAATATCGACCTTCGGACCATAGAAAGCAGCCTCTCCCACGTCTTCAACAAACGGAATCTGAAGTTCTGTCAGTATGTTGCGGATGTCCTGTTCTGTTTCTTCCCATACTTCAGGCTCACCGATGTACTTTTCTTTATTTTCAGGATCCCATTTTGACAAATGATAAGTGACATCTTCCTCAACTCCAAGTGTTTCAAGACAGTATTTTGCAAGGGCAAGGCAGCCTTTAAACTCTTCAACCATCTGATCCGGTCTGACAATCAGGTGACCTTCTGAAATTGTGAACTGGCGCACACGGGTAAGGCCATGCATTTCGCCTGAATCTTCATTTCTGAAAAGTGTGGATGTTTCACCGTAACGAATCGGCAGTTCACGGTAACTGTGCTGTTTTGCCTTATATACATAATACTGGAACGGACATGTCATCGGTCTGAGTGCAAATACTTCATCATCCTTTTCTTCATCACCAAGAACAAACATACCTTCTTTATAATGATCCCAGTGTCCTGATATTTTATAAAGATCACTCTTTGCCATCAGCGGTGTCTTTGTACGCACGTAACCGCGTTTTTCTTCCTCATCCTCAATCCAGCGCTGCAGTGTCTGAATAATCGTAACACCTTTCGGCATCAGAAGCGGCAAACCCTGACCGATTACGTCAACTGTTGTGAATAATTCCATCTCACGACCCAGCTTATTATGGTCGCGTTTCTTAATATCTTCAAGATATTTAAGATATTCCTCAAGATCCGCTGCCTTTGTATAAGAAACGCCGTAAATACGGGTAAGCATTTTATTTTTTTCATTACCGCGCCAGTAAGCACCTGATGAAGAAATTAGCTTGAAAGCTTTAATATTTTTCATACTCATCAGATGAGGTCCTGCACACAGGTCTGTAAAATCACCCTGTTTATAAAATGATATCACTGCATCTTCAGGAAGATCATTAATCAGTTCAACCTTATAAGGTTCTTCACGTTCTTCCATAAGTGCAATAGCTTCGCTTCTTTGCAGTTCAAAATACTCGATTGCCGGATTTTCTTTAATGACTTTTTTCATTTCTTTTTCGATTTTGTCAAGATCTTCTCGTGATAAAGCCGGCATATCGAAATCATAATAAAAACCTGTGTCAATAGCAGGTCCGATCGCACACTTTGCATCCGGATATAAACGTTTGACAGCCTGTGCCAGTACGTGGGATGTTGTATGCCAGAATGCCTTTTTGCCCTTCTGGTCATCAAAGGTTAAAATATTCAGGCTGCAGTCTCTATCAATCGTTGTTCTAAGATCCACCACCTGTCCATCAACTTCTCCGGCACATGCCACGCGTGCCAGTCCTTCTGATATTGACTTTGCAATATCAAGTACAGACATCGGATTCTCAAACTCTTTAAATGATCCGTCTTTCAAATTAATTTTCATAAAAATATGCTCCTTCCTTTGAAGTAAATATTTTGTGCGGGGTATAATTGATTTTATAAGGTTTTATCGTCTAGAAAACTCAGGTTCCGATGCAATAAAAAAGTCCCTTTCCGTAACAAGTACGAAAAGGGACGGGTCATCAAAATCCCCGCGGTTCCACCCAATTTGCTTTATACATTCAGAATCTGTCTGTAAATCCTGATGCGGGAGTCATCTCCCATCAAAAATAAAACCACTTACTGACGATAACGGTGTCACCGGACCGGATTGGGGCCACTCCGAGGTAGTTTTCAATCAGTTCCCAATAAAATGCTTCCAGCAAAATGCATTTCTCTCTGTAAAGTTTCCTGACCTACTCATCTCATCAACGTGTTTCATATTCTGTTGACATTTTTCATTATAACATTCAGCTTTTTTTTGTCAAGACAAAATCTTATGCCTCATCTTCACCTTTCATGATTCTGTTGTAAATCCGCTGCATTTTTGTATCTGTCTGGTGGATTGTTTCCGCACATTCCCTAAGCTCATCAACAATTTCATCATATTCACCGCCTGTGTGCTTGTAGTGAAGCTGATGCTCAAGACTTGCCCAAAAGTCCATCGCCATTGTTCTGATCTGGACTTCCACCTTTACAAACTGCTTACGGTCTGAAAAGAACACAGGAATCTCAACCACGATATGAAGGCTCCTGTATCCGTTTGGTTTAGGATTCTTTATGTAGTCTTTTTCCAGAATAACTCTGACATCATCCTGTTTTTTAAGCATATCGGCAATATCATAAATATCCGATCCATACCCGCATACCACTCTGACACCGGCAATGTCATTGAGATTCTGAACCATGGAATCCAGAGACATCTCAAAGCCTCTCCGATGCATTTTTTCAATAATACTTTCCGGCTTCTTAATCCGGTGCTTGATATAACGGATTGGATTTCTTTTACTCTTCACCTGAAATTCATCATTTAATACTTCAAGCTTCGTGCGTACTTCACGGATCGCCGCCTTATGAATCATCATCATCTCTTCAAAACGCTTGCCCATATTTTTAAGAGGTTCCAGTTCTTCAATAAGCATATCCTGTTCCGATAATTTTCCGTAATCTAATAAAAGTGTTTCTAAATCTGCACTCATGTTTTTCCCCCATAAAGTTCTCTTTAAGTCATTTGCACATTCAGCATACCACATTTTAAGCATTTTTTGTAGCACCAAACACTCATTTTACGCTTTTTTAATAATTTGCAACCGTTCAGAGCCAGGCAAAATACCAAAAACAGGCATAAAATGCTTGCATTTTTATGCATGCTTTTGGTATTTTATGTGGCGGATACGCCACACCGACAAAATGCCTTGCATTTTGGAGGCTGGCTCCAAACGCCTAATCCACAACCTTCCACTGCCAGGCAAAATACCAAAAACAGGCGTAAAATGCTTGCATTTTTAAGACTGTTCTTGGCATTTTGGAGACAGTTTCCACACACCCGCCATATAAAATACGACAGATAATAATGCAGATATACTCCAGCCAAACGGCCAGGACATCCATATACCTGTAGACATAAAAAAGCTGCTGAATATAAATGCCAGAACCACGCGGAGGATAAGATCAAGAAATGTCGTCGCCATAAATGCTTTCATCGCTCCTGCTCCTCTGAGAACAGCATCTGTGATCATCTTCAGACCAACTACAAAATAAAACGGTGACACAATTTTTAGAAATTTACGTCCGGCACTTAATACTGTCATCACATCTTCAGAACTGTCAAGAAACAGTCGCATCATTGTATCTGTAAAAAAGAAATATGCTATGATAAAAGGTATACAAACAATAATCATCATTCGTATACCGCAGCGATATCCCTGACGAACTCTTTCTATTTTGCCTGCACCAATATTTTGTGCTGTAT
Source organism: Clostridiales bacterium (assembly GCA_022770525.1). GTDB lineage: Bacteria > Bacillota > Clostridia > Lachnospirales > Lachnospiraceae > CAKRHR01. Next base: position 46,924 of record JALEHN010000059.1, on the reverse strand, counting down.
AGCTGGAAATACCATTGGCCATCGTCATCAATGATGTCACCGCAAATGTATTCAGTTTAATTGCAACAGAAAATGCCGCAATTACATCAGAACCAAATCCGTTGACAAGTATCTGTATAAACAAATTTCCAACAGATACAAAACTCTGCTGAAGTATACTCGGCACTGCAATAAGAGCAAGCTTGCCCAACATCGCTGACGAAAACAAATCTACTTTCTTTTTAGAACCTATTTTTCCAAGTCGCTTTAACAAAGTAAGCATTGCAAGTACAGATGCTGCGCCCTGACATATAAATGTAGCCCATGCAACACCGGCAACGCCCATATTCAATATGGCAACAAATAAAAGATCCAGAGCAATGTTTCCAATAGAAGATGCAATCAGAAAGTATAGCGGTGTTTTTGAATCCCCCAAAGCCGTGAAAATCCCTGTACATATATTATAAATAAACAAAAACAATACCCCGAAAACATAGACTCTCAAATACAATGCGGAATCCGAAAAAATATTTTCCGGCGTATTTAAAACCTTTATCAGCGGATTACAAAAAATAGTACCCAGAACTGTCAGGATCATACCGAGAACACTTACCGATATCAGCGATGTGTATACGGCTGTTTTCATTTTATCCAGTTCCTTCGCTCCGAATAACTGAGAAATAATAACATTACATCCTATATTTGAACCTGTGGCAATGGCAATAAATATCACCGTAATCGGATAAGAGGCCCCGACAGCCGCCAGAGCCGAAACACCGGCAAACTTTCCGGCTACAATACTGTCAACAATATTATAAAGCTGCTGAAAAACAACACTCAAAAGCATAGGCAGTGAAAAACGCCAGAGAATCGATGATGGTTTTCCTTCTGTCATATTTTTAATCATTAGTCTTTCCTCCTTTGACCCATATATCATTTTTCCACCACAATACAATCCTGTCGGGGGTTTTATATTACAGATGCAGATCATCAGACTTTCCTCTGCAAATAAAAAACGCATTTATGAGAATATACATCTTCCCCATAAATGCGTCAGCGGAGATGAAGGGATTCGAACCCTTGTGCCGGCATAAACCGACAAACTGATTTCGAGTCAGCCCCGTTACGGCCTCTTCGGTACATCTCCGTACAAATCATGCTTTTGTATTATACAATGTTTTTTTTGATTTGTAAAGGATAAAACACCTGTCTTTTTGATATTCTTTGCTGTCGGTTCATAGTAACCTGCTGGCACCAAAAGCTTTGATGCCGTAATACCAGCGTATTTTCCGGCGTTCACATTAAAATATGTCATCATATTCGTCAAGGAAGCTTTTAAATTCCGTCCTCGCCTGACTGATGACTTCCGGATCCTGTGTATCAAGTGCCGTTTCAAACCTTCTTAAATAAAACTCAATGGCTTCTCTTTCTTCGCCGGTACTTTCCTCATAAAGTCTTTCTCCTTTAAAAAGCAGAAATTTATTCGCTTCCTGTTCCCTCGGCGGAATTTTCAGATAACCAAGTTCCTCCATTCTTGCGGCAATTTCCTCATCAGTCATCATATTATCCTGATTTTTAATGATCATTTTCTTTACTTCACCCGTTGAAACAATTTTAACCATAACTTCAAGGATGGCATTGATATCATATGTGTAAGTAACATCCACAGCTTCTTTGCCTGCTTCCTGAGGCGGTACATCAACCTCAAGAGTTCCGAGACTGACATTATTGGAAGCAAAGCGGCTCTCGCCCTGTAATATGTTAACAAGAATCTTTCGCTGATTTTCATGTACAGTATAACAACGCTTTGTCCGGCTGGCAGGTATCACTGTGTTTCTTTCGATAATCGGCAGAAAATGCCCGCTTTCATATTGATTCTCGGCTTTTTCAACAACAACCTCTGTTCCCAGGGTAAATGGGCAGACATCTGTAAGAATAACTTCCCGCACAGCCTCATTGCGAGCCTTCATAGCCCCCTGGATAGCCGCACCGACAGCAACAACCTCATCGGGATTTACAGAACAGTTTGGCATCCTGCCGAAAAGACGTCCGACAAACTTCTTTACAACAGAAAGCTTTGTAGCGCCGCCGACTAAAACAACTTCATCAATATCCGAAAGCCTTATATGCGCATCTGAAAGACTGCGCTTCACCGGCTTTTTAATGCGCTCAAGAAGCATTTCACATGACTTCTCATAATCACTGAGATCCACCGTCATGTCATACTGCCTGCCGCCGATTTTACAATGCATCTCTGACTTTCTTCCTTTAGAAAAGCCGATTTTACACCGTTCCGCCTGATTTTGGATCAATGTATGTTCTTTTTTTGTAAGTGATTCCTCGTCCAGTCCGTTTTTCTTCATAAACATCTGAACAAGAACTTCTGTAAAATCTTCACCGCCGAGGAAATTATCGCCCGCAACTGCTCTTACTTCCAGAATACTGTCAAACAGCTCAAGAATAGATACATCAAAAGTCCCGCCGCCCAGGTCAAATACAAGGAACTTTGTATTCGGATTTTTCTGGTACAGACCATACGCCACCGCTGCCGCTGTCGGCTCGCTGATGATACGGTCCACTTTTAAACCTGCCAGTTCGCCGGCTCTTTTTGTAGCCCGACGTTTAATATCATTAAAATAGGCCGGAACACTGATCACTGCTTCCGTCACCGGCTCACCGAGATAGCTTTCCGCATCTTCTTTAAGCGACCTGAGTACAAATGATGACAGCTCCTCAGCAAGAAATTCCTTGTCACCGAGTCTGTACTTCTTTGCCGAACCCATACTCCGTTTAAATACAGAGGCTGTCCATTCCGGATAAAGGGCCATTCTCTCTCTGGCTGTCTCACCGACATACACCTGACCATTTTCATCAAGACTGACGACCGATGGCGTCAGATGTTTTCCCAAGCGGTTCGGTATGACCTTTGGACCCTCCTCTGAATAATAACTGATCAAACTATTTGTTGTTCCTAAATCTATACCTACAATCATTTTGCCGCCTTCCCACTGTTTCATAGATCAACAGATTTAAAACTAACGCGCCGCACCAAGTAAACGCAGCGCAGTCATACACTCAAAATCATTTCCTGCGATTTCACCGGCCTGTCTGTACTGACGCACAGCCTCTGCCGTATTTCCGGAAAGATAAGCCAAAAGCGCCCTGCCCATCAGATATTCAAAGCACGTACAGGATGTACAGTATTCACAGCAGCTGCCTTCCGCTTTCATACTTTCAAAATAAAACGATGCCCGGCCTAAATCGCCGCTTAATGCAAGCAAACGCCCGATGACATAAAAATCATGCGCATCAATACCGGCAGGTTCTTTGGCGTCGTAAATATCTCCGCAGGTTTCTTCATAAAGCTTCAGCGCTTTCCTGAAATAATCAGCTGCATCAACCCTTTTGCCCAGGAAGAAAAAGCCAAGACCAACATAGAAATAACCTTCCCGCAAAAATCTGTTATCTTTATTCTCACGGGCAATATGAACACCGGCCAGAAAAAACGCCATGCCTTTCTTCGGTTTATCCTTATGATATAAGTAATAGCGCCCGATACCAAAACATGCCTTGATATCCTGACTGTTTTCTTTATAGGCCTGTCTGTATATTTTATACGCTTCCTTTGGTGCATATTTTTCCATCATTCCGGCAATTTCCATGCCAAAATACCGCTTATAACTGCTGCTCAGTGTCTGTCCCTTTTCGAATATTTCTTTTGCCCGTTCATACGCTCTGATATGTTCGTAAAAACCGGCATATTTATCATAAATCCTGCCTCTTCCCGGAAACAGCGCCATCGCTTCTTCATACCACACTTTGGCCTGCTGATACCGTCCAATACATTCATAGCACTGTGCAATACCTTCATACAGTGCCGGCGTATTGTCATCCTTCACATGCTGAAGGCCTTCCTGATACCACCGGATGGCTTCCTCATACATACGTTTATAGCGGAAAATATCACCCATGGCATTGTATGCATAGATATTATCGGGATTCAGTTTCATCGTGCGTCTGATGTCCTTTTTAGCTTCTTCAAACATCCCCAGTTCCATATACAAACGGCCTCTTTCAATCAGGTCATATTGTGTCTCTACCCGGGATATCTGTTTATTAAATGCATTGACCGCAAGCCGATAATACTGTTTACGATGGTCCTCCTCGGCCATCTCACGCAAAATAACGCCGATTTCCCGCTGTACATCCGGGTAACTATCGTCAAGTTCCGCCACTTTCTGATAATAATACAGTGCTTTTTTAAGCTTTCTTAAGTCACCGTAAACACCGGCCAGTCTGAACAGATAATAACAGTTTTCCGGATATTTTTCAAGAAGCTTGCGGTAAATACTGATGGCCTCCTTAGATTTTCCTGTTTTTGAATATATGTAAGCCTTAATATTCAAACATTCATCATCAGACGGATTCAATATGATCGCCTTTTCTATATATTGAAGCGCTTCATCAAGCATTTCGGCATCATAAATCATATACATATCGCAGCAGCAGACTGACGCAAGATAATAACCGGCACTGCGTTCTTTATTATTTTTAAAGACTGCCGTCTTATCTTCAAGAAGCGTAATGGCTGCTTCGATGATTTTTTTATAGTCATCAGCGCTTACCGCATTCCTGCGCTGCATCTGAAGCTTTAAAAGCGAAAGTTCTGCCGTATCCACCCGGTTTTCCTCAGCTTTTTTTAAAACTTCCGCCGCCTGCTCATATTCACCGACCTCTATAAAAACTTTAGCCGCAATTTCATATGGCCGTTCACCTTCCGGATAAAGACTGACTGCCCGGTAATAATCACTGATCACATCAGCCCCGTAGCCCATGTCAAGAAAACATTCCTGTCTCAGGACGATAGCCGGATAAAACCGGCATTCTTTTTCGATAATTTCCGTGCAAAGATCGACCGCTTTCTCATATTTTTTCATTTTTCGCAAAATATCGGCTTTGCCATAATAACATGTTAATAGCTGATCCCGTGACGTCTCTGTCTCGATGGCAAATTCAATATAATCCATGGCATGTTCATAGTCACCGACTTCATCAGAAGCATATGCGACTGCCACGGCATAATTGGCATAACCTAATCTTTTCAATCGCTTTCTGGTCTTTTCCTGACCGTCATCGATAATATCAAGAATCATATCACGCCACCGTATCAGGAAAGGCAGTGCATCTTTAAAACGGTTAAGACAGAGCAAAACCCGCCCTTTTAAATTGATATAATCATAAAGATGCTCTTCATCGACCTGAAGATGTTCGATCATCTTGTAGCATTTTTCATAATCCTCGTTCTGACACATGCACCACCCGAGGTCCAGTATACTGTCAAAATCTTCCGGATTTTCCCTGACCTTGCGTTCAAATTCGGGAATCAGAAATTTATTGGCTTTCTGCAGATGTTCAACAACGATTTCATCATGTTCATTAATATCAGCCAGGACAAGATAGGCTTCTTTGGCTTCTGCGTACTGACCGCCTTTAAGGAGAAGATCCGCAAGTGCAAACTTTGCCATATAATGATCCGGTTCAATTTTTATCACCTGTTCAAAAACAGCTTTTGCCTCTTCATCTTTGTCAGCAGCCTCCAGTGCACAGCCGTAGTAATATAATAAATAGTCTTTTTCATCGTACTTTTTGGCTAACGGCTTTAACATTTCACATGCATCATCAGCCTTATTGTCAAGAACCATCAGGCGGCTCATCTCAACATTCAAATACGGGTGCCAAATACCCATATCTGTCATTTCCCCAAGCTTTAATTTGGCATCATCAAACTTTTCATAATCAAGATCATATTTAAGGAAAAAATAGGATTCAATAAACTGATCATATGGCGCATCCGGTGCGCCCTCAAACAGGTCATAGTCAAGAACACCTTCATAAGTTACAGCGTTTTTAATATAATCAATAAATTCCGACGGAAACTTTTCCTTAAGTTCATCACCGTCTTCAATCAAAGAAAACGTCTGATCAAAAAGCTTCCAAATACGATTCGGAAATTTTGTATGCTCCAGCAGATACTGAAGCAAGGACACTCTCGTTTCATCAGCCATATCAAGGCGCTGACAGACATCATCTTCAAGGAGCATCCGCCATGGTTCTTCCCTGATTCTGTCATAAAAAGACTGATACAGACTATCTGCCTTGCCAAGCCAGTGATCAATACGCTGTTTCGGCGTCATTTTTTCAATCTCTGACATTTCATCAGGTTCATCCCAACGCACTGCATCTTGAGTTTTGGTTTCATCATCGGGGCTGTCCGCTTCCAAAACTGCCTGCTCATAAGCCGAACGCAGATTCATAAAGCCTTCCGGATCATCTTCGGGATTCACATTTTTCAGTTGCTTTCTGTATGCATTTCTTATCATATCTTTATCTTTTGTCGCAGATATATTAAGGATTTCCCATATCGTCATGTACTGCTCAACCTCCATTAATTCGCATCAGGTAAAATGACAGACTCAGCCATTTCACTATTCTAGCACTAATTTTGTTTTCAGTAAAGCGCACATTAAAAGGCATGACAATTTATAAAAGCTGCAAAAAAAATGCGTAAATCCTAAATCCGGATTTACGCATTCTGCCACTCGATTCGTATTTATTTTATCGGTGAAAAATTTAAAAGTCAAGTTTTTTTTAACAACCGTTATTTGCTATAACGTTTTTATACCATTCATAAGATTTTTACTTATATCTTTTTAATGTACCTTTGCCGTCATTGTCTTTATCGACATAGATAAAACCGTAACGTTTTTTCATTTCCCCGCTGCCGGAGCTTATGAGGTCAATGCAGCCCCATGTTGTATAACCAAGCAGTTCTACGCCTTCACTCATCGCCTGTGTCATTTCTCGGATATGTGCTTCGTGATAGGCAATGCGGTAATCATCTTCGATTTTTCCGTCATCGGTCAGTGTATCTGCCGCCCCAAGACCGTTTTCAATAATAAAAAGCGGTTTCTGATAACGGTCATACAACTGATGCATCGTAATCCGAAGTCCTTTGGCATCAATCTGCCATCCCCAGTCACTTGTTTCAAGATAAGGGTTTTTAACACCTAAAAAGGCATTGCCTTCGGCTTTTTCACCCGCATCGCCATCAGCTGCCGCAGCGCAGCGGCTGGAATAATAGGAAAAGGCTATAAAATCTACCGTATTTTCCCGAAGAAGCAATTCATCTCCCCGTTCCATATGAATTTCAATATCTTTGCGTCTAAACATCGCTTTGGCATAAGAAGGGTAATAGCCTCTTGACTGTACATCAATAAAGAAATAAGATTCATGCTCGTTTTCCAGTGCCGCAAGGACATCATCAGGCTTACAGCTGTACGGATATATACTTCCGGCAGCAAGCATACACCCGATTTTGCAGCCGGGATCTTCTTCCCGGGCAATTTTAGCCGCCAGTGCAGAAGCAACAAGCTGATGGTGCGCGGTCTGATATTTGATTTTCTCCGTCAATGCATCCCCTTCTTCAAGAAGACCTGCGCCAAGATAAGGCACATGCATCAGCATATTAATCTCATTTAACGGAATCCAGTACTTCACTTTTCCCTTATAACGTTTGCAAATGGTACGGACATATTTTTCAAAACATAAGACAACTCGTCTGTCTTTCCATCCGCCATACTTTTTAATCAATGCAAGCGGTGTATCAAAATGGTTCATTGTCACAAGGATTTCAATACCATACTTAAGACACGTATCAAATAAATCATCGTAAAACTGAAGTCCTTTTTCATTGGCGCATGTATCATCTCCGTTAGGAAATATCCGTGACCATGAAATTGATGTCCTGAATACTTTAATGCCCATTTCAGCCAGCATTTTGATATCTTCTTTGTAATGATGATAAAAATCTATAGCTTCGTGGGACGGATAATAATCATAAACTGTATGCATCGCTTCAGCCGGATGAAATATAGCCTGTGCCCGGGCTTTGCCCGCAGGAAGAATATCCACAGCAGACATGCCCTTCCCATCTTCAAGGAATGCGCCTTCTGTCTGATTAGCAGATATGGCGCCGCCCCATAAAAACTGTTCCGGGATTTTATATTCAGCCATATATTTACGCTCCTCTTTCAACAGTCAAAATCTCATCACCGGCTGCAACCATCTTTTCTCCTGCTGCTGTCACGCCCTTAAAGTCCGGTATATTGCTGATCACAACAATGACTGTACTGTCATAACCTTTTTCTTTAATTTTATCAATAGAAAATGTACCGAGCATTTCGCCTGCATGAACCTTCTGTCCCTGACTGACATTGGCGGTAAAGCCTTCACCATTCATCTCCACTGTGTCAATACCGATATGAATCAGCACTTCAGCGCCGTCAGTTGTTGCAATACCATAAGCATGCATCGTTGGAAATACTGTTTCAACAACACCGTCGGCCGGTGCTTTTACAGTACCGTCTGACGGGATAATGCCGACGCCCTCGCCAAGCATGCCCAAAGAGAAAACTTCATCTTTGACATCGGACAGGGGTATACATTTCCCCTGTACCGGTGCGCCGATGATGATATGATTGCTTTTATTTTTTTCATTGTTCTTTTTCAAAAAATTAAACATAAATCATTCACCTTTGTATAATAAATAAGATACGACAAAGCCTACCACAAATGCTACAGCAATCGCTGCAATCGCAAACAGGAATGTTGTTCCAAGGAAAATCGGGATTGATGCAAGACCCGGAGAAGCCATGGCAACCGCACGTACACCAAAGATTCCTGCCACAAGGCCGCCTGATGCCGCACCGATCATTGTTGCATAAAACGGTGTTTTATACTTTAAGCTGATACCGTACATAACAGGTTCAGATACACCTAATATACAAGTGATACCGCCGGAAGAAGCAAGTGCCTTAACGTCCTTGTTTTTACTCTTAATAGATACTGCAAGTGCCGCACCGCCCTGTGCTATATTTGCACAAAGACCGGCAGGAAATAAAAACCTGCATTTGCAATGTTATTAAATACGCCATAGGTTGAACCTGTAGGATCAACGATATTAAATGTTTTTAAAAGAATTAAAATAGCCTGAATCATACCTGCTGCTGTAAGAACCGGCAGAATCGGTGTAAACAGCCCTGCAATGGCATCAAAAACGGTATTAAGGCTGAATTTCTTTTTCTCACCGTTTCCGGAAGCTTTTTGTGCTTTTTCCGGCTTTTTGTCAGCCTGGTTTGCATCGTCTGAAAATTCCGACAGTGCCATCACGGCTTTATAAACATTGGCTACTTCATTTCCGATAACAACCTGGTGCTGTCCGCCTTTGACAACAACACCGACAACGCCGTCAAGTGCCTTGACTGCTTCATTGTTAAATTTTGATGCGTCTTTTAAAGAAAAACGCAGTCTTGTGATACAGTGTGTTAAACTGCTTACATTTTCACGTCCACCGACATTGGCAATAATGTCTTTTGCTAATTTTTGATAATCCATAGTATCCTCCCTGAAATTTTTTGAAAAGTATTATGGAAAGCTTTCCTGATGTAGACAGTATAACATTTGTTGATTATGTATGTCTAATATCTTAAACGTATGTTATCTATACAAAAAATGCATAAAAAAAAGAGGAGATAACTTACCCCTCTTCTTCTTTTGCAGTCAAAGCGCCGAAATACGACAGACAATAATTCATAAATAACACACTTTGACTATTCTGATTATCGTCAAGCATCGCTATACTGACTGTATTGTAATCGTCAAGCTCAATATATTCAAAATCACTGTTGTTTTTAGCTCTTACCATACTGTCCACCACAGCATAGCCTTCACCGGTAGACAATGCCATAAATATCGCATCAATACTTGATACAATTTTATATTTCGGTTTAAATCCGTACTTTTTGCCCAGCAGCCGCTCGTTGCTTGCAAGGCCCAGCGGTCCGTCATCATTGGCAAATGTGTACATCGTCTGGTCTTTAAAATCAATCGGCCTTAAATCCTTTCTTCCCGCGATTGGATTATACTTTGAATAAAGCAGGCCCTTCTGTGCCCGAATCAGATCAAACATTTTCACACCGCTTAAATACCCATGACTGACGGCATTTTCAATCTGTACCTTCATACCAAAAATAACATCATGCTGTCCGTGCTTTAATCCGCGGAACAGATTTTTTTCGTATTTGTATCTATATTTAAAGCAATATTTTCATATTCGCTGCGAAATTTCTGCATCATTGGTCTGAATTCACTGGAAAAGTCCCATCCCTGAAAAACACCGATATTTACCTTTCCGGCTTTTTCATAATTCATTTCCCTGACTTTATAAACCATATCATCAAGATCAGACAGCATTTTTGTAAAAAAATCCTGAAATGCCTTTACCGCAGGCGTCAGCACAACAGTCTTACTTGTGCGGTCGATTAAAAAACATCCAAGCTCCTTTTCCAGCGCAGCGACCTTCCTGCTGATGGCAGGCTGGGAAACGTACAGCGCATTTGCAGCCTTTGTAAAATTTAAATACTTTGCAACCTCAAGGAAATACTGAATAGACAATGTATCAATAACCATAACTCACCCCCGCACAATCTGATGTTCTAAAACAACAGAGCAGATTTATCCGTAAAACCTGCTCTGTTATGAAGTCAATTAAATCAGACTCTTATACAGTGCTGTAATATCCTCAACACTTGTCTCTTTCGGATTACCAGGTCTGCATGCATCATCATATGCGGACTGTGCAAGGAAAGGAATATCTTCTTCTTTGACAATATCTTTTAAGTCTGCCGGAATGCCGACATCCTTTGAAAGCTGTCTGACAGCATCAATAGCTGCTTTTCTGTATTCCTCCTGGGTCATATCTTCTGTACCTTCTACACCCATGGCTTTGGCAATATATTTGTATTTATCACCGGTAGCTTCTGCGTTATACGCCATAACTGTAGGCAGAATAATGGCGTTTGCAACACCATGCGGTGTATCATAAAGTGCGCCAAGCGGATGTGCCATAGAATGAACGATGCCAAGACCTACGTTAGAGAAACCCATACCTGCAACATACTGACCAAGGGCCATGTCTTCTCTGCCTTTTGGTGTATTTGCAACTGCACCGCGCAGTGAACGTGCAATAATTTCAATAGCTTTCAAATGGAACATATCAGAAAGTTCCCATGCGCCTGCTGTAATATAACCTTCAATGGCATGTGTCAGTGCATCCATACCTGTGGCTGCTGTAAGCCCCTTCGGCATTGATGCCATCATATCAGGGTCTACAAAAGCGACAACCGGAATATCTTTAGGATCTACACAAACCATTTTCCTGTTTTTCTCAGCATCTGTGATAACGTAGTTAATCGTAACTTCCGCTGCTGTACCTGCTGTTGTCGGCACTGCAAAAATAGGTACGGATTTATTCTTTGTCGGTGCAACACCTTCAAGACTGACAACATCTTCAAAATCCGGGTTTGCAATGATAATACCGATCGCTTTCGCTGTATCCATTGATGAACCGCCGCCGATGGCAATGATATAATCAGCACCTGACCCTTTGAAAGCTTTAACACCTGTCTGTACATTTTCGATAGTCGGATTCGGCTTAATATTTGAATATAACTCATATGTCAGCGCAGCGCCGTCAAGAACGTCAAGAACCTTTTTTGTCACTCCGAACTTAACAAGATCCGGATCCGAGCATACAAATGCTTTTCCAAAGCCTCTGCCTTTTGCTTCTGCTGCGATCTCATTAATCGCACCTGCGCCGTGATATGATGTTTCATTCAATACAAATCTGTTTGCCATATTGAACACCTCTCCTTTATATTAAAATTAAATATTTATATCCATTAAAACCAGTGATTTATAATTTTGCATCGATTCCACTTGCATTGTCAAAATTTTATCATAAATAATTTGTAACTGTTCAGAGCCAAGCAGATTTGCACAAAAAGTGCGATGAATGCTCGCATTTACGAGCACTTTTTCTACAAATCTATTTGGCGGATACGCCACACTGAGGAAACACGTAGTGTTTTCGAGGTTGACTCTGAACAGTTACAATAATTTTATCTCTATTTCAAGTCTGTGTCAATAAAAGAAATGCGTAAACACATACATTAAGTTTACGCATTTCTCCGTTATCACAGTTTATTTTATTTTCCCAAGCTTTTCCGCTTCTTTGATCAGTTCCTGCATTCTCTGGTTGCAGCTGCCAATTGAAACTCCGGCATTAACAACGGTTCTGCATTTCTTTATGATCTCTATTGCTTTTTCATAAGCAGTATCGGATATTTCACTAAATGGTTCTTCGGCAATGACTTCCGCTGCCAGAAGTCTTGCCAGCTGATAATCAATATCATTGGTATAAAGAATACCTGCAGCAAAAGGAATGTTTTTCTTCTGCAGCTGACGGTACACCGGGATGCCCGTACCACAGGCAGATAAGACAAATACTTGCGGTTCACCTTCCGGTCTTGGCAGCTCAATGCTTCCGAAACACGGGTCAAAAAAGCCGTTATCAATTTCATATAAATCTTTAATGATATCTTCCCTGAATATTTCTTCCGGTATACCGTAATGGGAAATTGTATCACCTTTAACACACACGATTTTATCTGATATTTTTTGTGCCAGATCAATTTCATGGAGAGACATGATGACCGTTATCCCTTTTTCCTTTGCCATTTTACGAAGAATTGACAACAGTTCCAATTTATGCTTTACATCAAGAAATGATGTCGGCTCATCGAGAATAATGATATCCGGTTCCTGACAGATAGCTCTTGCAAGAAGCACTCTCTGGCGCTGTCCGTCACTGACAGCATTAAAATCTCTGCTGCCCAGTTCACCGGCATGGACTGCCGCCATGGCTTCCTCAACCTTTTTCTCATCATTTGTTGTAAGGATGCCAAGCTTTCCTGTGTAAGGATAACGGCCTGTCGCAACAACATCATGGCATGTCATCAGTTCCGGCTTCATTCGTTCTGTCAGCACAACAGCCATCTTTGTAGACAGTTTTTTAAGTGGTATCCCAAAAAGATCTTTATCATCAAAATAAACATTGCCGCCAAGTATTTTCAGCTGACGAGTAATACTTTTTAAAATTGTCGACTTGCCTGAACCGTTAGGACCGATAAGGGTCACGATTTCACCTTTTTCAATATCAATGCATATATCATGAATCAGCGGCTTTCCATTATATCCGACAGAAAGCCTGTCCATCTGAAAATAATAATCACCCATACTTATCTCCCTTTCTGCCGGCGTATCATCATAAATATGACAATCGGTGCGCCAAATATTGATGTCACTGTACTGATATTCAGCTCCAGCGGCGCAAATGCCATTCTGGCAATCAAATCACACATCATACAAAATACCGCACCGCCTAAAAATGTCGCCGGAATAACGACAAGGGGTCTTGATGTATTCAGGCTCCGTTTTACAAGAAAAGGCACTGCAATGCCGACAAAAGAAATAGGACCCGCAAATGCTGTCACACAGGCAGAAAGAATACTTGACAAAAGAATCAGAGTCACTCTGAAAACTTTTATATTGACACCCATACTCTGTGCATAAGCTTCACCCAGCTGATAAGCCCCAATCGGCTTTGACAAAAGAAACGTCAAAACAAAAGTAATACCGACAATCATCACAGAAATCTGTACATTGCTCCAGCTCATGCCTGAAAAACTTCCCTGAGACCATCCGTGAAGATTGACAATGTCCGAATCCTCCGCAAAAGTCACAACAAAGTCTGTCACAGCAGAACAGATATAACCAATCATGATGCCTGCCACTAAAAGTGTAGCCATATGTTTGATTCTTCTGGAAATAATCAGAATAAATCCTGTGGAGAGCAGTGCGCCGATAAATGCCGCTATAATTAATGCATAAGAAGACACTGTTTCAACCCGGCGCAGAAAATAGATCATTGTCAGTGCAACAACCATTTTGGCCCCCGAAGATATACCAAGGACATACGGTCCGGCAATCGGATTTTCAAAAAATGTCTGCAGTAAAAAACCGGACAGTGATAATGCACCGCCAAGCATAGCCGCCATCAAAATACGGGGCAGACGAATTTTCCATATTATATTGTAGGCAGTCGGCTCACCGGTTTTCGTAAAAATGATTTTAAAAATATCCGGAATCGAAATATGTACATTTCCTGTATTGATATTAAGTACTGTAATCACAAAAAATGCAATCAGTAATATTACAAAAACCATAAAATATCTTGACCGTCTTCTGAAATTTTCGCCATGGAAGCCTCCGCCTCCTGCTGCCTCCGTATTCTTATCCTGCATAATTTTCTTCCTTTCCGACTCCGGCAGTTATACCGGATTTCACTGAACCTTATATAAAAATGTCAATTCATTTTCATCACCATCTGTCAGCATAATATTTATATCTGTAATCATTTTTCCGATAATATCCGTCGCCTGATATAAATACTTTCCCGTTGACCACACATGGCCTTCTTTAACTGCTTTAAAATCTCCAAATAATTCACTTTTTGCCATCAGTTCATCAATGCTTTTTAGCGGATTGTCAATAGCCGCATTATAGATTAAATAATCGGCATCAACTGCTATGGCATAAAATTCTTCCATTGTGAGAGATACAGAAGAACTGCCGCTCTCTTCATTTGTAAGACCCGAAAAAGCATATCTGCCGCCGGCGATTTCAATCATATTTGCAATATAGTCCGCCGATGAACGCACAACGACACTTCCGTCTGTACTGACATAAAAATAGACGACTGTTTTTTCAGTGTTCTTAAAATCCTTTAATTCATTGATAACTTCAGCCTGTTCATTAAAGAATTCAAATGCTTCTTCCTCTTTATCTGCCATCACACTATAAACCTTAATCCATTCTGTACGTCCAAGGGGATGATTTTCATAGCTGGAACGGTCAATGAATACAGGAATACCAAGCATTTCAATCATCTCTTTAACTTTTGGTGAATGAAGAATCATTGTTGATTCAATTGCCAGATTACACCCGTCATCCACAAGCAATTCATAATCCGGCTCACTGTATTTTCCGGCATAAACCATATCACCGTTTTCAATGGCCTGCACCGCGTGATCAATATACCAACCCGATGCATCCGTACCGGTAAGTTTAATCAGATCCAGGGCATTAAGCGCATCAAACAGTGCCATCGCGGATGTGGCTGCAAGATATATATGATCCAGCGGTTTCTTAAGTACAACAATACGTTCATCAATATTTTCCGGTACCGGCATGTTTTCAGGAACCACAAGATACATAGCACTGTCATGTATATCAATCAGCGCATAATCATCATTATAATAGTAAACATCAAAGCATTCCGCGTATTTCAGATTCATCGTTGATTCGTAAGTCAGTCCACTGATTTCAGGCGCTTTTGCACGATCATCATAGCTGCTGATTGCCTTTTCTTCAGAAGGCACTGCATCACCGCCGTCTGTTTTCTGATCTGAAGAAGCTTTGACATCACTATCATCAATACCTGCTCCGTCACTTCCTTCACCGTGATTTGCTGTCTGGCTTTCATTTGCTTTTTCTGAACTGTTTCCGTTTTCTTTGCCGGCACATCCCTGAAGCATCATAAATGCCGTCATAAACACGCAAACAAACAAAGCCATCCATTTTTTCACAGATTTAGTATATATGTTATTCAAATCATCGCCTCTTTCAAACAAACTTCCGGCGGTTTTTAGCCGCCAGAAGTAAAACTTTAATTATTTGCTTCATTAACAGCCTCATCAAATAAATCAGCCGCTTCTTTTTCAAAACCGAATAATGTACCATAGATTTTAATCCATTCCGCTTTGGCAAGATCTTCTTTCTCTGACTCAGAACGGTCAACAATCACAGGGATTTCAAGAAGTTCAAGGCGTTGTGTCAAATCTTCAAACACCTCCCTGCATTCTTTAATTGTTTCTTCATCAGCATCTTCTTTAGGAAGAAGGTCATATGGCATCACTGCAATTTTACATTGACTTTCAAGCAATTTTTTATAATCAATATCATCAAAAGTACCCGCATAGATTAGATTTTCGTCTTGCAAAATCTTTTTAATATTTTCATCAGTGACATCTTTTAATTCAAATCCGACAGATGCAACTTTTCCAAGTGAATCAGCTTTATCAAGCATCCGGAGCACTTCTTCTGACGCAACATAAGCATTTTCAACAGGTGTTCTCACTACAATGACTTCTTTATCAAGTCCTGCGGGAATTTCCTCATCTTCAGGTACAACTAAATATTTTACAACATTGCCATCATAAAGACTTTCATCTTCATCTTCCGAATCATCATCTTTATCCTCGTTAAGGCCCGTATCTTTACGCATGTCAATTTCAAGCAGTGTTATATCATTTTCATAATGATAAATTTTAAAATATTTTGCATATTCGATTTTTTCTTCTTCAACAAAATCAAGCCCCGCAATTGCCGGCGCTTCCTCATCAAGAGCGTCTTTGCTGCCAAGATCACCGGCAGCATTGTTACTGCCCTGATCTGCTGCTGCAAGATAAACATAAATACTATATTCAATTTCATGATTTGCAGACATTTTTGTTGTCATTCCGATAATTCTGTTATTTTTATTGAGGGCCACCGGAATTGTAAATACAGAAGTATCGCCGTTTCGTGTCGGATAATACGTGTTGCCGCTTGCTTTCACATAACCATATGAACTGCTGCTAAACACAATTGTGGCATAGGCCTGTCCGTTTTTAATTGTAACTTTGCTGCATGATATACTGACCTTGCCTGTACCGCCGGACCATGAAAATTTATCCGGAGTGTAAACACCATCTTTAAGTGCTGTTGAACTGTCTACTTTTCCGGTACTTCCACTTGTATCAGATTCATACTTTGATTCGCTGTCCTCTTTATTATCATTTTCAGATTTATTATCATCGCCCGTATTTTCCGGTCCTTTGTTGTCCGGTTCTTTATAATCATCGCCGGATCCTTCGTTTTCACCACTTTCGATTTTTGTCATACCTGCAGATTTAAAAGTAAGCATGCGGTCATACCATTGATCATTTTTTATTGAATGCGCCGCAACAGCAATCGGTGTATCCAAAGCACTCACAGGAACAGCGTATGTATATTTTCCATCACTGTCTGTCACAAAAGGAATTTTGGCTGAATCTGCAGCCGCAACCGCTTCATCTGCTGTACCCATATAAAGATAATCATATCCTGTGCCGCTTAACGTAATGATTGCTGACATTTTTCCGTCTTTTAATGAAAGAATGCATTTCGTTACTTTAAACATCGAAGCACTGGATTCGACATTAATTTTATAATCGCCATCTGACAGCTTACCAATTTCCTCAGGATTTTCCGGTTCTTTATTATCTTCGTCTTTTGAATCTTCGCCGTCAGGTTCTTTATCAGTACCTTCATTGTCTTTAATATCAATATTATCTGATTTAAATGTCAATGTACTGTCATACCATACATCTTTTTTCACTGAATGGGCAGCAACCGCAATTGGCTGATCCAGCGATGTCACAGGCACTGTAAATGTATAATTGCTATCCGCATCTTCCATATATGTGATAACCTCTGACGCATCAGCCTTGGCGGCATCTGCTGCGGTACCCATATAGAGTTTGTCATAACCTGTGCCGCTTAACGTGATAACAGCAGTCATTTTTCCAGCCTTTGATTTGAGCACACAGCGGACTATCTTAAACATACTGCTGTTAGATTCAACACTGACATCGGCATACTCTCCGTCTTTTGCTATTGTCTGTTTATCTTCCTCTGATGAACCATCATCTTCAGACGGATCTTTTCCTTCAGATGAAGTATCCGTTTTTGTCATTACTTCCGGCACTGTGAAATATACATCTTTTTTCACGTACCATCCGTCTTCTGTATCCTTCTTGCATGGTACGAATGTGATGTTTTTCCCCATTTTATCTGCTGATAATTCAACAACAAATGTATATCCGCCCAAATCATTAACTTTACCTGTAATAACCGGTGTCTTATCAGCATCGTCTTTACTGCCGATATATATTCTGTCATAAGTAGCTGAAGAAGTTTCGATAGTCACAATTATTTTTTCGCCTTTCACTTCAGCTGTTGATTTTGCAATTTTAAACATTCCATAACTGCTTTCAATAGCAATATCGTATTTGCCGTCTTCGTACGTCTGGTCACCGATATTTACAAATAATAGCTCAATTTCGTTCTCACTATTTTGATCAAGGAGCTGCTCTGCCTCTTTCACAATTTCTGAAGGCGTCGTACTTTTTTGTTCTTCAGTTCCTGATTCACTGGTTTCTTTCACAGTTTCCTTAGCTTCCGGCTCTGTCTCTTTAACTTCCTTCTCTGTCTCTTTTGTTTCCTGCTCAGTTTCTTTGGATTCCTGCTCAGTTTCTTTAACTTCCTGCTCAGTTTCTTTGGATTCCTGCCCAGTTTCTTTGACTTCCTGCTCAGATTCTTTGACTTCCCGTTCTGTTTCTTTTGTTTCCTGAACTTTTTCCGGTTCATTTACATTTTCATAAGACACTGCCGGCTCATTCTTTTTAGCTTCGGATTCTTCTGACATATCTGTCAGCTGCGATCCATCTTCACCTTCTGCATTTGCATAAGACAATGGAGTCACGGCCATTGCTGCTGCAAGAAATAATGCAAAAAAACGTTTTGATCCTTTTTTCATACAAAAGCACCCTTTCTTTATCATATCATCTAAGGCTCTATGGACAGCCGCCCCGCGCTGTCAGTCATGTTTTCGATGAATAGAACAAAGAGTCACTCAACTTTTCTGTATAATAGAAGATGCGCCTGCTTTCTTTATGAAAACAGACGCATCGTAAATATATCCGTGTTTAATACAACATACAGAATCTTTATTGCAGCAAATCGTCTTCATCGGAAACACTTTACTGATATTTTCAGCAGGTTTCCTGACTTACAGATTATCGCTTTGCCGCGCCTTCTCGGAAATACTCCAATGGCATGTAGCTACATCGCTCCCTGATTACAGTGACCGGATCGTTCGAGATTTGCACTCGATTCCCTTTTCTCATTAAAAATGAGCACTGAAAATTCCATTTGATTCAATTATAACACAACATGACATAAATACAACTATAAATTTATGATACCGAAATACTAATCTACTCTATTTTGCATGCGCCACCGTATGATTAGCATATGTATCCCACGTTGGCTCATAATCTTCTGTAGCCTGATTTCCCCACATATCCCATCCTTCTCTAACACCTCTTGCAAACAATTCAATTCTTGGTCCCTGGCTACATGCCTCTATAATAGGAATAATTTCATCCGGCTTCCGGCTATGTTCACGTTTCATAGCCCGGATAAGATTTACTTGTGAACGAGCTGGCTGCAACGTTCTGTTTGGCGAACTCTTTTTTTTGATACCAAACAGAATCAGTTCCGTAACATTTCTAAAATAAAATCCAACACCTCTTCCATCAGGACCTCCATCTTTCCTTACTTTCTCCCACACAATATTGCCTTTATACTCAAATCCCCATGCATCCATCACTGCCAGGCCATCCGGAAGCAGAGCATTTGGAACCCACAAATATAAATGTGCCTTATCATCGGTAATATCCGCAATGGGAAGAGCCTTAATATCCGCAATCGTCATAGTTTCATAACGAGTCAGACGTTTATGCTCCGGAGCGACTTTTCCTGTTCGGTTCTGGAACTGCCACGGCGGATCAGCATAAATAGTATTATACTTTTTATTGTTCGTAAATTCCTTTAAGTTTTGTATAGTAGTTGTTAAGTCTGACATAATCTTCGATACATTCCTTTCCTATTCCTACAGCCAAAATCGGGCAGCCTCCATTGCGCCGCGAATCAAGTCTGTAAAGCAGTTTCCCCAGCCACGTAGTACTTGCTCCGTATTTCCTGATTAAAGGTTGACCATTCTCGTCTTTTTCCTGCTTAAAAATATCATTAAGTGCTTCTGCTCTTGTTACGATAACTCCTACATCAATCAGTCCACAATCAAAGTACGTTCTCATAGCCAGTAAGTCCCGATCGAATGTTTGATCCTTACTGTTCCACTCAAGGTCAAAAGCAACTCTGTTTTTCAAAAAATCTATATTGTGACCATCAATGTACCCTTCGATCGTCTCAACTTCAAATGGTTCATCTGCAAAACGCCCTCTACGCTGTGCAGTTTGCCTCGGATATTTTTTAACAATCAGATCGCCGCTTATTCTGATTTCTCTCCATCCATACGGGTACAGCACATCATCAAATTTCTTTGGTATTGGGGACTCATTCCCGCCTGCTTTCTTAATATCCGCAAGAGTAAGTCTTAATCGTCTCAAACATTCCTGAAGTTCTTCCCATTCGAGTGGAAAAGCATCATGAAGTATCTCTAACGCATGACCATAATTATAAAATTCAAATTTATTCAAAAGATCATTATCAATGTATTTTTCAAGTTCCATACCACACTATCCTTTTAATTATTTTATGGACGTATTTTTATAGTATCATAGCTCACCTTATAGTTCAAGATGTTCTTTCACTTCTCAAAAACAGGAATTATAATTTTCAAAGTGTCAAAGACAAGATTATAGCACATTTTCTATGATTTTAATCAGCAGAATATAATATGCCGGGATTTGCTGATTCATTGCAAATCCCGGCATATTATATTCTACTAACTGTCAAAGACGGGATTCTTGTGTTATTCTTCTTCCCACGCAAACGCACATCTGACAGCTTTTTTCCAGCCTTTAAGAAGTTTTTCACGTTTTTCTTCCGTCATATCCGGCTCAAATTTTCTTGAAAGTGCCCAATTTTCTTTGATTTCCGCTTGATCTTTCCAGTAGCCGACCGAAAGACCGGCAAGATAAGCCGCACCAAGAGCTGTTGTCTCTATACACTCAGGTCTTAAAACCGGTGTATTTAATATATCTGCCTGGAACTGCAGAAGGAAGTTATTGGCACAGGCTCCGCCGTCAACACGAAGTGCCGGCAGCTTAATACCCGAATCACTTTCCATCGCTTTTAAAATATCACTTGCCTGGTATGCCAGTGATTCCAGTGTGGCACGGACAAGATGCGCTCTGTTAAAACCGCGGGTAAGACCCACAATGGCACCTCTTGCATACTGATCCCAGTACGGAGCCCCAAGTCCTGTGAATGCAGGCACAACATAGCCGCCCTGTGTATCCGGAACAGAATTTGCGATGGCTTCTGTCTCTTTGGCATTGCTGATGATTTTAAGTTCATCACGAAGCCACTGAATAGCCGCACCGGCAATAAACACACTGCCTTCAAGGGCATACTGTACACCGCCGTCTATACCGACAGCAATCGTTGTCACAAGACCGTTTTTAGACTTTACAGCCTCTTTGCCTGTATTCATCAAAAGGAAACAGCCTGTGCCGTATGTATTTTTTGCTTCACCCGGTTCAAAACAGCATTGTCCGAAAAGTGCTGCCTGCTGATCACCTGCAGCGCCTGAAATAGCAATCGGTGTTTCAGTCACTGTTTGACCGGTATAACCATAGATACAGCTTGACGGTCTGACTTCAGGGAGCATTGATGCCGGTATTTCAAGAGCCTTTAATATCTTTTCATCCCATTTTAAATCGTGGATATTAAAAAGCATCGTTCTTGAAGCATTTGTATAATCCGTCACATGAACTTTACCCCCGGTCAGTTTCCAGATCAGCCATGTATCAATTGTACCAAAAAGCAGGTCACCGGCCTCTGCTTTTTCTCTGGCCCCCGCAACATTGTCCAGAATCCATTTAACCTTTGTTCCCGAAAAATAGGCATCAGGCACAAGCCCCGTACAGTCGCTGATATAATCCGAAAGTCCCGCTTCCTTTAATTTTTCAATAATCGGCGCGGTCCGCCGGCACTGCCATACAATTGCATTGTAGACCGGTTTACCTGTATTTTTATCCCATACAACTGTCGTCTCGCGCTGGTTGGTAATACCTATACCTGCAATATCTTCAGATGTTACAGATAACTTTTCCATAGCACCAATCATCACTTCATACTGTGTCTGCCAGATGACTTCCGGGTCATGCTCCACCCATCCCGGATTCGGATATATCTGCGGAAACTCTTTCTGACATGTACTGCAGATATGACCCTGTTTGTCAAACAGGATACATCGCGAACTGGTCGTACCCTGATCCAATGCCATGATATACTTTTTCATTATGCCTCGTCCTTTCATCCTAACGCAAACGCAGGGCAGCAAAAAATGATTCCCGTTCGTTTTAAGATTCACTGCCCTGCGTACAATCCCCCTTATCTGTAAACCGTCAGATCTTTGCGATATTCTTTGTGGCGATCACTTCTACCCCCGTACCTGCCACATCACTGACAATCACATCGCCGATAGCAACCGGTGCCTGTACTGTAACACCTTTAAGCGCTTTAACGCAGTCAAAGATTTTGCCTTTCGGAATATCTGATTTTGTCTTAACCGAAACCATAGCAAGGTCACCGCCTTCCACACATACTGTGGAGGTTACGATTCTTGTAGGATTTGTCACTTCTTTTCTGGCATAATCATCACCGCGTTTACATGTATTGCCTTTAACTTCAACTACTTCTGTCCCGTTCATCGTCACTGTCAGCGGGCAGCCAAGCGGGCATCCGATACATATTAATTCTCTTACTTCCATGATTTATGCCTCCTCCACCTTAATTGTGATCTTCGACAGATCCGGATATTTCATCAATGTTTCTTTTTTAATCTTAACGTTTTCCATTTCTCCCGGTGCAAGCACACGTTTCTTCATATGAGCCACACGCTCGTCATCATAATAAACGCTGATATATTTATCTCTGAATACATTGCCCACTCTGAAACGTACAGTCAGTATATCTTCCATGGAATCCGGATGAATACTTGACGGTACTGTATAGCGGACACCATTTTCTCCCGCAAGTTTAATCACTTTGCCGTCACGTCTGCCGGTTTTGCCTGCAACATATGCTGCCGCATTTTTACCTGCCGCAGCGGCTTCTTCGGAAACATAATCCACAAGGTCATGAACATGAAGCACATTACCGCACGCAAATACACCCTCAATATTTGTCTGAAGACTTTCATCAACAACAGGACCTGAGGTAATCGTTGATAATTCAACACCTGCACTTCTTGAAAGCTCATTTTCCGGAAGAAGACCAACGGATAAAAGTAATGTATCACAAGGGATATACTCTTCTGTGCCAGGAATCGGTTTCATTCTTTCGTCAACCTTTGCCAGTGTAATACCCTTCACACGTTCCTTGCCGTCAATATCAACAACGGTATGGCTAAGCTTCAACGGAATACCGAAATCATCAAGACACTGAACAATATTTCTCTTTAAGCCGCCGGAATAAGGCATAAGTTCGGCAACAACTTTAACCTTTGCGCCTTCCAGTGTCATTCTGCGGGCCATAATAAGACCGATATCACCGGATCCGAGAATAACAACTTCACGACCAGGCATATAACCTTCCATATTTACAAGACGCTGTGCCGTGCCTGCTGAAAAAATACCTGCCGGACGATAACCCGGAATATTTAAGGCGCCTCTCGGACGCTCTCTGCATCCCATACACAAAATCACTGCTTTGGCCTGAATCTGATAAAGACCGTCTTCCCTGTTCATACATGTAACAACTTTATCATTGCTGATGTCCATAACCATTGTATTCAGACGATATTCAATATTTAATGCTTTCACCTGTTCAATAAACCGTGCCGCATATTCAGGTCCGGTCAATTCTTCTTTGAATGTATGCAGACCGAAACCATTGTGGATACACTGATTTAAAATACCGCCCAGTTCTTTGTCTCGTTCAAGCACTAAAATACTTTCCGCACCATTATTTCTTGCGGATGCAGCCGCTGCAAGACCGGCAGGACCGCCGCCGACAATTACAATATCATATGCTTTCATTTTTTCGTCCTCCTTATCCTACAGTCTGTCTTTATTGACGCCGTAAACAATCTTTGATTCGCCGCCGAGTTTTGTAATATCATAAACACTCATCGGTACTTCACGTTCAAGAATTTCCATCGTTCTCGGTGAGCAGAAACCTGCCTGACAACGGCCCATACCTGCTCTTGTACGGCGTTTTACGCCATCAAGTGAACGTGCGCCAAGCGGTCTGTGAATAGAATCAAGAATTTCACCTTCAGAAATCATTTCACAGCGGCAGATAATCTGTCCGTAAGCAGGATTTTCTTTAATCAGGTTTTGTCTTTCTTCAAAAGAAAGCTCCTGAGGATTAACGATGCCTTTTCTGACACCGATAAAATCTTCGTTTTTCTCAAGATTCATATCTTTTGCGATCATTTCGGCGACCATCACACCGATTGCCGGTGCCGATGAAAGTCCCGGTGATTCAATACCGGCAACATCATAAAAGCCTTTGGCATCCTTTGCTTCACCGATAATAAACTCATCGCCTTTTTCATGGGCGCGAAGTCCTGCAAAAGATGTAATCACCGCACGCAGCGGAATGTTTTTAACACTCTGTCCTGCTTTGGCCTGAAGGAAAGCAAGACCTTCACTTGTCGTATTAATACCTTCTTTGTCATCGATGTCTGTCGCAGTCGGACCAACAAGCAGATTTCCGTGGATTGTCGGTGTCACAAGTACGCCTTTACCCATGGCATTCGGCAGCTGGAATACTGTATGGGATACATGACCTCCGGCTGTTTTATCAAGGAGACAGTACTCACCTTTTCTTGCAATAATTTCAAGCTTTTCATCGCTGACCATATTATGTAACTGATCCGCATAAACACCGGCTGCATTAACGACAGCCTTTGTTTCAAATTCACCTTTATTTGTAACGATCACATAACCGTTTTGGGTCTTCCTGATTTCTGTCACTTCAGAATTCAATTTAAACTCTATGCCATTGACTGCCGCATTTTCAGCCAATGCGATGGTCATACCAAACGGACATACAATACCGCCTGTCGGCGCATAAAGTGCAGCAATGACCTCGTCGGCAAGATTTGGCTCCATTGCTTTGACTTCCTCACCGCTTAAAATACGTACATCAGGGACACCGTTTTTTTCGGCACGGTCAGCCAGTTCCTGAAGCTTCGGAAGTCCTTCTTCTTCCGTACATACAACTAAAGAACCATTGCGCTTAAAAGCAAAATCAAGATCTTTTGAAAGCGCATCCATCATTTTATTTCCTTCAACATTTACTTTCGCTTTCAGCGTACCAGGCAAAGCATCAAAACCGGCATGTACAATCGCACTGTTTGCTTTGGATGTTCCGCAGCATACATCTTCATCACGCTCAATGACACAGGCATTGACTTTGAACTTTGATAATTCCCGGGCTACAGCGCTTCCGCAGACACCTGCGCCAATGATTACAACATCGTACATAAATTCCATCTCCTTTAAATATTGTTGATACACGGATCAATGACTTTTAAGAAAGCTTTCTGCACCCTAAAATCCGCAGAACTTTCATATAAAATAAAAAGAGTCAGCACAAATAAAGCACAGAAATGTACTTCATAAGCCTGACTCCTATCTCCGGCACAACTATTTGAATAAATTCAGTATACCACCCTTTTTTTCAAAACGCAACCAAATTTGCCGACTATAAAAAACTTTTTCAGACTTTTTTGTACTTATCCGTAATGCTCTTAAATAAATCCGCATGTCCGGCATCTTTTCTGTAAAATACCGGCGGATATCCGATCGGTGCTTCGATTTCATAAGTGCCGCCGCCGTAAAGCTCGCCTGTAAACAAATGAATCCATGTATCCTCAGGCAGATAAACACTTCGGCTTTGAGCACCTTCCAAATAAACAGGAGCTACAAGCATATCCCGTCCAAACAGATATTCCGTCTGTATATCATAAGCTTCTTTCTCATCCTCGTAGTGCATAAACAGCGGACGCTGAACCGGTATACCTTTTCCGGCATTTTCCTTAACAGCTTCCCTGATATAGTCTTTAAGATCCACATGGATATCCGTCATGCGGGCAAACATTTTCATCGTATCAACATCATCATAATACTGGAAATTTGTATCCGGACGGTTTCCTTCATGTGTACGCATCACCGGCGTAAAGGCTGCCATTTCCGTCCATCGCTCGAACAGTTCCTTTGTCCGGATATTATCATAAATCGACGTGTAACCGCCAATATCACTGTGATGCAGTCCGCATCCGCACATACCCACACTGAGCGCACCGACCATCACCGTGGCAAGTCCGTCGTGAAGGGTAAAATCAACGCTCTGATCCCCTGCCCACATTAATGTGCAGTACTTTTGACTGCCTGTGGCACCTGCACGCATAAAGTATACGATTTCTCCAAGCGTCCCTGTTTCCTTTAATGCATCATAATTACATTTTGCCCATAATGCCGGCCAGTGATTATGCTCAAGCATCGGGGAGACACCATTATGAAGCTTTAAGTCCGTCGGCAGGTATTCGCCAAAATCCGCCATCCAGCCCGACAGCCCGAATTCAATAAGATTTTTCTTAATAATTCCTTTAAACCATTCATAGGCATCAGGATTTGTAAAGTCAACAACGCCGCAATAAAACTCACCGAAATCTACAAGATAATCACTGCCGTCTTCGGCGGTTGCAAAATATCCTTTTTCTTTACCTTCTTTATATAAAACGCCGTCATTGACAAGATAAGGATTAATGTAGCCAAGGAAACGGATGCCTTTTTCTCTGTATTCTTTCATCTTTTCCGGAAGATTCGGATACATTTCCTCGTTCCAGCGCCAGTCCCACTGAAGCCGTTTGCCAAAGGAAGTGACCCTTTTGCCTTCCCAGTCCTGACACCATATACCACACACCTTAATACCATTTTCAACCGAGCGGTCTGTCAGTCCGAAGCTTCGATCGGTTCCCCCCTGAACACCGATAATCGCACCATCGTAGATCCAGTCAGGCAGCTCAGGCTGGCGTCCCAGAAGATCTGTCAGTTTTGTCATCAGTTCTAAAAATGTATCTGCCTCTGCAATATGAATATGGTCCGGTACCTCCCAGTACTGCAGTTCATGATACGCTTCATGCCTGAAATCAAAATCCGCATAAGCCGTACAGTCTGTGTGCAGATAATAATGTCTTGAAGAAACATAAGTCGCCTGCGGATAATTGGTATTATAATAATCACCGCCGGCTTTTGCTTCCTGATCATAGCGCCATGTCAGGTATGTGGACTTATCACGGCCAACGCCCGGCTCTGATGACCACAGCGGGAAATGACGGCCCCGCAGATTAAAATAAGACATCTGCTCTCCGCAGCCGTAGCACTTTTCATCAGTATCAGCCAAAACCCTGAGCCAGAAACGGTTGATCTTTGGATTCAGCTTTTCAAAACCTATTTTCGCTTCATCATCCTGAATGTAAATATAAGATTTGATTTCACCGGAGAAATTAACTTCATAGCCAAGATCTGTTTCAACGATTTCTGTCACTTTCAAAGGATAACGTTCAACGACATAATCCTCGATTTTAAAATTGCCCCGATACATTTCAATAGACGGCTCACCATAGCCGACATAAAGCATCGGCATTGCTTCGTTTTGTTTAAGAACAGAACCGTTTTTCAGTTCTATTTCAAAATCCAGGCCATTTTTTACAAATTTCAATCCTGTTCGCCTCCCTTTTCAAAACGGATACATCCGCTTCATCTCTTCTTTTAAATAAATGAAAAACGTGATACACACAAGCTTATACGGCTTATATGTATCACGTCTAATCAACCTTTGACTGCGCCAGCTGTCAAACCGGAAATAATCTGTTCCTGGAATAACATGTAAATGACGATGGATGGTACGATTGCCACAATAATCGCCGCATACATTGATACATAGTCTGTTGTAAACTGGTTTGTAAAGAATCGAATACCTATCTGAATCGTCTTTTTTGTCGGAGAAGATGTTAACAGGTTTGCATATACGAATTCATTCCAACATGTAATAAACTGGAATGTCGCTGCTGTCACAAGACCTGTTTTTGTAAGCGGAAGCACGATCTTGAAAAATCTTCCGAAGAATCCGCATCCGTCAACATAAGCAGCTTCCTCAATTTCAAGAGGGAACGAATCCATAAATCCGCGAATAATAAATGTCGAAATCGGAATACCGATCGCAGCATATAAAATTCTAAGGGAGTTTAATGAATCCAAAAGACCTACTTTACTGAAAATTGTATAGTAAGGAACCATCATCGCATTTAAAGGAACCATGATACCTGCTGAGAATAAAGCAAATATAATTTCGCGGCCTTTAAACTTGAAACGTGAAATTGCATAAGATGCCATCGCTGCAACTAAAACATTGATGATTGTTGCTATAACCGCAACTGTAATCGAGTTAAAAATCATCTGTCCCAGATTCGCCTGTGTCACTGCATTGACATAGTTCTGCCACTGCGGTACTGCCGGAAGTGAGAACGGGCTGTCAAAATATTCCGCATTTGTTTTTAAGGATGTGATAAACAGCCATACAAGAGGGAACAGCGTATATAAAGCGAAAAAGATGATTAAAATCCACTTAACAATACCTAAAATCACCTGCTGGGGTTTAGACGTCTTAATTTGTTTTGTTCTTGCCATAATAACTTCTCCCCCTCTCTCAGTCTTTCTTCAGTGTAAACAGTTTTCTGATGGAGACGATAACAAGCGCGCCGACAATGATCAGACACACACTGGAAGCATTGGCGCCGCCGTAATCATTGTTATTCATCTGATTATAGAGATAAAGCACAACAACGCTCGTTCTGTTTGCAGGACCGCCATTTGTCAGGAAGAAAATCTGTTCAAATGTTCTGAGGCCGAATACTGCTGCCAGAGTCATACATGTCATAATTGAATACTTAATTAACGGTATCGTAATATGTAAATCCTGCTGGATACGGCTGGCACCGTCAATCTCGGCAGCTTCGTAATATTCCGGATCAATACCTGTTATACCGGCCATCATGATAACCATGTAATAACCTATGTAAAAGAGACCATACACAAGGACACATATAAATGCCGTTTTGGGATCACCAAGCCAGTTTCTCGTATACTTTTCAAGGCCGATCAGTTTAAGAAGTCCGTTGAGGACACCAAATTCACTGTTAAATACTGCGGACCACATCGCTGCGATCGCGATACCTGAAATAACCTGAGGGAAGAAATATACAGTTCTGAAGAACTTCCAGCCTCTAGGTTTTTTTGAAAGAATCATTGCCATGATCAGAGCCATCGGCACCTGAAGGAAACATGCTGCCAATGCCCAGATGACATTATTACGGATACTTCTTCTGAATACTCTGTCTGCAAAAATTTCTTTATAGTTGCCTAAACCGATGAATGTCGCCTCGGAAATACCATTCCAGTCAAACAAACTCATAACACCTACGTAGAAAATCGGGAACAGGAAAAAGGCGATGAATAAAATCATTGCCGGAAGAAGGAAAAGAACAATACCGATCTTTGCTTCTCTGTTAACTTTCATGAGCTCTCCCCCTTTAATTTAATATGTCGGCGGCTATTTAAACCGCCGACATGAACTAAAGTCTTAAATCATCAACTTATTTGTCTGCTGCTTTAAGTTCTTCAACAAATTCTTCCGGTGTAATGTCACCAAGTACAAGCGCTTCAAGTGCTGCAGGGAATGCATTCGCTACAGGAGTTGAAACTGAACCCTGGAAATGACCGATCATGAAATCAGCTTCATTTGCCTGTTTAACGATTTCAGCCTGTACAGGATTTTCAAGTTTTGTAGAATCAATTGCAATTGCAAACAATGAACCTGATGAATTTGCAAGTTCAAGAACTTTATCAGGATCACAAATGTATGAGAAGAATGCTTCAACAGCTTCCTGTTTTGCCGGATCGTCCTGTTTTGCTGCCGCAAAGTAAGCCTGTACCTGGTTTACATATGCATTGCCGTTTTTGCCTTCATAGCTTAAGCCAGGCTGAACAACAAGATTGTCATATAATCCTTCAACACCTTCTGATTTAATACGTCCGAGAATCCATGCGCCGTTTGTATAGATGGCTGCTCTTTCATTGAAGAAATGTCCGTTAACAACTGTTGCGTCAGCGCCGACAGCATCTGATGATGTGTAGTCAAACATTTTCTTAATGATCTCAGCTGCTTTTACGAATGCAGGATCGTCAAGACCGTTCTTATAAGCGTCAGGACCGCCGCATGCAGCAACCGCATATGAATACCAGAGCATTGATGTCCATGCATTGTTTGCTGTCATCTGTGTTGTAGGGAATACGCCTGATGCTTTTAATTTTTCGCATGCATCAAACAGTTCGTCATAGCTTGTAGGAATTTCAGCACCTGCAGCGTCCATTAATTTTTTATTGTACATAATAGGAATAACTGCATCTTCATATGGGAAACCGTAATTCACGCCATCAATTTTGGCCGCATCAACTTTACCGTCGATGAATTTTGAAGCCATCTCATCACTTGCAAGGAACTCTGTCAGATCCATAAGCTTTCCTGATGAAGCAAAGAGTGTCAGGTCTGCCATGTTATCCAGTGTGAAGATATCCGGTGCATCACCTGTGGAAATCTGTGTTCTGATCTTATCTCTGTATAAGTCATAGTCTGTCTGTTCTTCAATAACTACTTTATACTTACCGGCATATTCGGTATTGAAACCTTCAACCATCTGTCCGAATACTGCAGCTTTACTGTCTGATCCAACCCAGATACAAGGGAATGACAGTTCGATTTCTCCGCCTGATGAAGCTGCTGCCTGTGTCTCACCCTGTGCTGCTGCCTGTGTTTCACCGCCGGCTGCCGCTGTATCCTTTGTACTGCCTGATGATCCGCATGCTGCAATTGATGAAACTGCCATAGCAACTGCAAGTCCTAATGCCAAATAACGTTTTTTCATGTTTACTCCTTCTTTCTTTAACATATTACGTTCTGAATGTAAGTGTTTCTCCTCCCGCCGCTTCACTACTGATATGCAATGAAACAAGGAATATTCCCGCAAATAATTAACTCTTTTAATTTTGTGACTAAAAAAAATAAAAAGGGTTCTATCTGCGTTGATATATGACATATGGTTAATGTGAACCCCCTCATATTCATACATCTATATGCATTTTGCCACTTACATCTGTTTACAAATCAAATTATACAGTATAATTCAACAAATGTAAAGTGTATTTTTACTTTTTTTGCGTCTTTTTTTTATTTTCTTTTGTTAAAAAATACCACTAATATTATTTTTGCAATTTTATACCGTCGTGTCTATTTTGGTCATTATATGTGCCTATCTTTAATTCATTTAATCAATTATTGTTATCATGCCTCAGAAATATTTGACGTTACTGTAAACAGGCAGGTAATTTCAAAATCGAAGCAAGCAAGTTGCTTTTCAAAGATTGACATTTATATGACGAATTTGATATATTAATGAGTAAGGTAAGAATTAATCTTATATATATTTCTATATATAAACAAAAATCATACAGTAGCAACGATGTTCATTTTCAATACAAGAGGGATTGTGATTCAATGGCAAATAATTCAAACGGCATCAATATGCTTGATGTCAAAAAAAGAAACCGGAGTTCGGTTTTAAAGCTGATCCATACAACAAAAGGAATTTCCAGAAAAGAAATCGCGGCAAAGCTAAAGCTGACACCGGCAGCGATCACTTTGATTACAACAGATCTGATCAATGAAGGTATCCTTATAGAAACGACTTCCGACCAGACAAGAGGCAAGAAAGGCCGCAAAGAAATAACTCTGGAAATCAACTCAAAAAAATATGCCGCTGTCGGCGTTTACATCTCCCAGAAGAAATTCAGAATTGTATGTATTGACCTTGATAACTCGATTATTTTTGAGGATACGGTATACACAGACGATTGTCACAATCAGGCAGTGAATGTACTTGATAAAGTATGCGGTGTTCTGACTTCCCGTCTGCTGGATTATAATGTTCTGAAAACAAGACAGCTCCTTGGCATAGGTATAAGTATACTCGGTATTGTCAAAGCACGTGAAGGCATCAGCGTCACTTCCTATGGAATTTTTGAAGACAACTTTAATGTCACGGAATATGTTCAGAAAAAGCTGAACGTTCCTGTACTTTTAACCAATAATATATGCGCCCTTGCACATGGCGAGTCTTTTTTTACGCGCTCACTTTATCCAAGCGATCAGCTGTTTATCAAGTACGGTCCCGGTGTCGGATGCGCAAAGCTCAATGATCCGGATTTTTACAGTGTTTTTGACTACAAATCCGTAGAGCTCGGTCATCTTATTGTTGACCCCAACGGCATACCGTGTTTTTGCGGGAACCAGGGCTGTCTTGAAACCATTGTCAGCTACGATGCCATCGAACACAGCATCCAGAACTTAATTTCCAGGTCAAGAACACCGAAGCTTTATGCCCTGACCGGCGGAAAACCTGAAAATATATGCATGGATTATGTGATGCAGGCTTATGATGAAGGTGATCCCGTTGTTGTGACAGCCATTAACCGGACTGTTTTTTATCTGACTGTCGCTATAAAAAACGCCGTTCAGCTGTTAAACCCGAAAATTGTTGTTCTTTATGGCGAACTTTTTGAAAACACAAATTTTAAATACGCAATCAGCAACGCTCTGAACAAATATATCCATACGTGCAAAGTAACCTTCAGCCATTTCAACTTAAGTCTCGAGGCACTGGGGCCTGCGGCTACGATCATCAGTTACTTTTTTGAAAACGGAGGCCTGACCGAATCAAATCTGATGGCCTGATATCGTTAAAAAACAAAGAGTTTCCGAAGCAAACTCTTGCGTCGCTTTAGCAACAAAATTCCTATGAAAAAGCGCGCGCATCCACCCGGAGGGTTTCTCGTATAGAAAACGCAGTTTCCTATATGAGAACAAAGCGGCACTAAGCGACTCTTTTCGCGCCCGTGACATCGCACAAAAACGGGCAGGCCCTCACTCATGAGGAGCCTGCCCGTTTTCGTGCGATGATGCGCATCTTCTATTTTTTAATGCCCGGCCATGGCATCTTCTCCCTGTTCACTCTTTTTCTTCTGCAGAATGAGTATTCCAAAAGCACCCGCCAATACAACAAACATACCGAGCACCTGATTGATCGTCATTTTTTCACCAAAAAGAACAAGCGACACAAGTGTTGAAACAATCGGCATCAGTAAGAGAAATACTTTTACGATCCATACCGGAAACCTTCTTAAGTCATAATAATAAACAAGATATATCCCGGTCTGCCCAAGTCCGGCACATAATGCCGCAATGACCAGTTTCCAGTCACCCGAAAGTTTGCCGATCAGACTGAAATCATTATGAATGATCGCTGCCGCAATAAAGAAAATCATCGTTACAAAGTTATTATAAAATGCGATGACATTATCAGCCGCAGGATTATGTTTATCCAGCTGAACACTTTTAATCACGAAAGCGTTGATCGACACAAACAGGGCACTGAGGATAAAAAATATACTTCCGACATTTCCGATGGAAAAGTTTGTAAAATCCACACCCATAACAAGAAATACACCAAAAAGCATCACAAGACTGAACAGCCAGTCCAGCTTTTTAAATTTTGTTTTATAGATCATCATGGATATCAGATTTACAAAAATAATATCTGTTTTCAAAAGCGCCGTTCCACTGCCGGCCGGCGAAAGGCTTAGACCGATAAATGCCGTGATATCAAGAAGGAATCCCAGCACGCCGATCATCAAAAGTCGCGGCAATATTCCCTGAACTTTTAAAAGCAGCTTTAATTCGTCTCTCCGCCACATGATCACGCCAAGTAAAATCATTGTGATGAATCGGATAATAATACCTGTCGGGAACTGCGACATATGGCCTTCTTCCGAGAAACCTTTAATCGTCTGTTGGCTGGCCACATAATAGCAGCCCCAGATGACCGCCAGAACAAGCAGCGGCGCAACCTTTTTGGGTTTCATATTTTTCCTCCTCTTAAAGCGATAACCGCTTTAAATTATAGTAGATTTCAAAAGGGGCATGCGTGATGCCCCTTTCATTCATGTACATACACTATAAATTTTTTCTCTATAATCTTAAATTTATACCATGTAGCTTCTGATTAATTTACACAGGTCATCATAACCGCCGAGGAACTGATTTAATGTGTCTCTGAAACCGCCGTAATACTGGAATTCTTCAGGTGTCATTGCGTCCTCTTTGAACGATTTAATAAACTCAGGCAAAGTTTTAAGCTGTTCCATATATTTTTCAGGCACCGGATCATCAATACGTGAAATAACTTCGATGTCACATGCATTAAGACGCTTATGCCAGCTGTAATTTATTGTCTGAGCAAGATCGCCGCCGATCAGCTGAGACCAGTGATAATGATTTCTGTTTGCTGCAGAAAGAAGTCTCGTTGTATATCCTCTTTCTTTGTAAATTCTGTACGCTTCTTTAATAACAGCAACTCCGGCCCATTCAAGGCATTCAGGATCTACGATCCCTTTTGTTGATTTTTTAAGCCAGTCATCTGTACGTCCGATCATCAATGTACATACCGGTCCCATATCGTCAACAGGAAGTCCTTCTGCCTTTCTGCGGTTAAGACCTCTCTCAACTGCTTCAGCCACAGCAACTGCCTGGGCAACTGTAAATGATACAGTGGCATTGATGCTGACGCCTCTGTATGTCACTTCTTCCATTGCCTTAATTCCGGCAGCAGAAGCAGGCATTTTTACCATCATATTCTTTCCGAGGCTGTTCAGATGCATTGCCTGTTCAATCATTTTTTCGGCAGATCTGTAATACTTTGCATTTGTCTGAATAGAAAGCCGGCCTTTTTTGCCATGATATTCTTCATAAACCGGAAGCAGTTTCTTCGAGCGCAGCGCACCGACCTCATCAATCAAAGCCCATGTCAGCTCATCTTCTGTTGCATCAGGCATTTCTTTAACCAGTTCTTTAATTCTCGGTTCCCAGATGCTCATTTCATTTTTAATAACAGCGCCGACAATAATCGGATTACTGGTGGCACCGACAATGCCTCTTTCAAGGCCGTAGTTTAATTCTTCTTCACCACAGGAATCCATCCAGATATCTGTCATTGGAAATTTCACTGCACTTTCATGCAATTTACCTAAAAATTCGCTCATTTTTTTATGCTCCCTTCAATCATTCTTTTGCTGTGCCATCCCACGCACTTCTGAATACGCCAAGGCCGTATGTTGTAAACGGATGCTCAAAGCTGTCCTTGTAAACCTGAAGGCCTGCTGTCACAATATCCGCGCCCATAGCCGCAAAGTCCGCGATCTGTTTACCGTTTCTTACTGCCGCAACAATAATTTCAGTTTCATAACCATAGTTGTTATAAATATCAATAATATCCGCAATATAGTCGGCACTGTCACCGCTGTTCTCTTTCCATCCCACAAACGGAGATACAAATTTTGCGCCCAGCTTTGCAACAGGAATCGCCTGTGAAGCCGAAAATACAAGTGTCACATTGGTGCGGATACCCATTTTCTCAAGCTTTCTTGCCGCAATAAGTCCCTGCTCACAGCATGGGATTTTAATGACATAGTTCGGTGAATATGAAGCTACTTCTTTAGCTGCTTCCACAATATCTTCCCATTTATCCAGATGCGGATTGATTTCAAATGATACCGGGAACTTATCCATTCCCTCAAGACCTTCTTCTTTAATCCACGCCGCAACATCTTTAACAACCTGCATAAAAGGCTTTCCGCTTAATTTGATATGCTTTGGATTCGTTGTTACACCATCAATGCCATAATTCTCATATGCATACTTGATTTCATCTAATTTTGCACTGTCCAAAAAATACTTCATATTCTTTCTCCCTTCTTTTTTAACCGTTTGGAGCCAAGCAAAGTTTTATAAAACAGACGTAAAATGCCTGCACCCATGACTTCTTCCGTTGACAAGAAGTCCTTTCATCGATAAATTTCATTTTCCATTTCCTGAATGCCTGCATACGCTTTCTTAAGATTAGCTGCTCTCCAGTCTTCAAGATCCTGTGTGAACTCAGTTTCAAGGAACACATCAGTGATGGCAACGCCTGCATCCTTACCTGTAATCCATCCACCCATACATAATACATTGGCATTGTTAATCGCGCGGCTGTACTTTGCATCTGTATAATTTCTGCACAATGCCGCATAAACGCCCTTAAACTTATTGGCTACCACAGACATGCCTGTTCCTGTACCGCATACAAGAATGCCTTTTTCGTATTCCCCGTCAGAGATTTTTTTCGCAAGCACAGGCGCTACCTGAAAATATGGCTTGACACCATTTTCCGGATCAACTGTACCGCAGTCCTCGACTTCATAACCGATACTTTCGAGATGTGCCTTGATATATTCTTTAAGTTCATAACCGGATTTATCCGATCCTAAAACAATCTTTTTCATCTATGTATCCTCCATATAGTTTGTGTTATTCATATTTTGCACCGATGTGAGGTCATTTTATCTGTTCTTCAAACCATTTTGTCTGTTCTTCAAACATTTTATCTATTCTTCAGACCGCTTTATCTGTTCTTCATAGAAACTGCTTTTCTTGCCGCCTCAACAATGTTTGCCGCCCGAAGTCCATATTTATCCATAAGGAAATCCGTAGAGCCAACCTCGCCGAAATGATCTTTCACACCGACCTTCACAACCGGAACAGGATAATTTTCACTTAAAAATTCAGAGACAGCACCGCCTAAAGCACCGATAATATTGTGGTTTTCAGCAGTAACGACCGCGCCTGTCTTCTTAGCGCTGGCAAGCACCATTTCTTCATCAAGGGGCTTAATCGTGTGAATATTAATCACTTCTGCATCGATACCTTCCGCTTTTAACGCCTCTGCCGCCTTAACAGCTTCCGCAACAAGGATACCGCTGGCAATAATCGTCACATCACTGCCCTCTTTAAGCATTGTTCCTTTACCCAGTGTAAACGGTGTTCCTTCTTCATAAACCTTTACTGCATTTCTTCTGAGGAGACGGATGTAAACCGGCCCCGGTGCTTCGACAATCTGAGGGAAAATTGCCCTAAGCTGTACAGAATCCACAGGTTCATAAATCGTCATTCCCGGAATATTTCTCATAATGGCAACATCTTCCATACTCATATGTGTGCCGCCGTTAAGTTCTGCGGTAACGCCCGGATCAGATCCCATGAGCTTGACATTCAGTCCCGCGTAAGCAACCGATAATGTCACCTGATCACAGCATCTTCTTGTGGCAAATGCTGTAAATGTATGTGTAAACGGTATTTTTCCCATCGCTGACATACCTGCCGCAACACCGACCATGTTCGCCTCAGCGATGCCGACATTGACCAGTCTGTCCGGATATGTCTGTTTAAAGCGTCCGGTACCCGCAGCTTTTGAGAGATCCGCTTCAAGAAGGACAATTCTTTCATCTTTTGCAGCGGCATCAAGCAGGCAATCCACATAAGTTTCCCTAAGCCATCTATCTTCTTTTTCAAACATTTATGCTTCCTCCTTATCTACAAGTTCCACAGCCTTTTTCCATGTTGCTTCGTCAATATTCATATTATGTGAAGCCACCATATTTTCACAGAAATATCCGCCCTTGCCCTTAATTGTATCCAGTATGATCATTGAAGGTCTTCCTTTAACCTTTTTCGCATTATCAATGGCATGGGAAATTTCTTTCACATCATGTCCGTCAACAGACTGAACATGCCATCCGAAAGCTTCCCATTTTTTATCCAGAGGATAAAGACCGTTAACATCTTCGATATAACCGTCAAGCTGCATCTTATTATAATCTGTAAACGCAATAAAATTGTCCAGCTGTCTGCTGCCCGCAAGCATCGCCGCTTCCCAGATCTGACCTTCCTGACTCTCACCGTCGCCGATAATCGCATAGACATACAGATCCTTTTTGTCCATTTTCGCAGCCAGAGCCATACCTGTCGCTGCGGAAAATCCCTGTCCCAAAGAGCCTGTTGACATATCGATACCATTTGTCAGCTTCATATCACAGTGGCTTGGAAGGTGTGTGTTCGGTCTGTTTAATGTGTGCAGTTCTTCCATCGGTATAAATCCTTTTAAAGCCAGTGTCGCATATACAGCCGGACCGCCATGGCCTTTTGAAAGAATAAACCGGTCTCTGTTTTCCATTTTTGAATCATTCGGGTCAACATTCATCGCATCAAAATACAATACAGATAATACTTCGCAAAGTGACAATGCACCGCCGATATGTCCGACGCCCAGCTCACCGATGGTCTGAATTGTCAATTTACGGATTTCTTTTGCTTTCTCCTGAAGCATTTCTACTTTACCAGACATTATTATACTCCTTTATATTTAGTCGTTTTACATCATGAATCACAAAGCAAATGACATACTTAATGCTGCCGCCCTTTGCCCCGTGTATATTTACAGATCAAAGAATTGATTTAAGCAGTGCATAAACCGTATCTTTATTCATCACTGCCGGTGTCAGCTGAATAATCGCGGCGCCGAGTCCGACCTCTGTAATGTGCAAAAGATCAGATTCTTTAACACCGATCTGATGAAGTCTCACAGGCATATTCATGCTGACCATAAGCTCTTCCACACCCTTTGCCAGTGCATCCACAGTATCATAGCCGAGATAATTGGCAAGGGTCTTCATTTTTTCAGGTTCCTGCTCCTGACTGATTTTAATAAATGCAGGAAGTGTAATAGAACAAGCCGTTCCGTGACTTGCGCCAAACTCTGTTGTCAGAGGGAAGCTTATGGCATGAATACCGGTCGTCCGTGTCTGGCTGAATGAAATACCGGCGATCAGCGCGGCAAGGATCATATTGCCTCTGGCTGCGGTATTTTCCGGTTCATCATAAGCTTTCTTTATATTTTCAAGAATCAGTTTCAATGCTCCGAGACTTAAAAAGTCACAAATCGGAACGGACTCCTTATTCCAGTATGCTTCAATGGCATGACAGAATGCATCCATACCGGTTGATGCAGTCACAGAAGGCGGCAGTGTATATGTAAGTTCAGCATCGATCACCGCATAATCAGGCCAGAATTCATTGGTTACAAACGGCATTTTAATATGTGTTTTTTTATTTGTAAACACGCCGACGTTTGTCACTTCACTGCCGGTACCTGCCGTTGTCGGTATACAGATCAGTGTCGTCTGTCTCGGTTTTAACGTTCTCGTACCACCGCTGTAATAATCGTAGATGCTGCCCTCATTTGTCACAAGACATGAAACAATTTTTGAAACATCCAATGAGCTTCCTCCGCCAAGTCCGATGACACAATCAGCTTTGATATCACGTGCCACTTTCGCAGCCGCATCAACGCTTTCGCAGGATGGATTCGGCTCAATATCGGAAAAGTAGGCAACGTTCTTATCTGCCATACTGTCGCCGATGGCTTTAGCCACACCGTTATTAAAAAGGAAAGGGTCCGAAATAATCAGCACATTATCGCCCTTGATAAACTGTGCGACTTTTTTTGAAATTCCCGCCTCGAAGCAAACCCTTGTCGGCATACAATAGGTGAATTTTTCTTTCATGTTCGTATCACTCCCATATCATTTATTGTTTCATTTAATTAATACCTTTTGTACAATTTGTATCTTTCTTATACTTTTTCAATATTTATATGTAAATTATAGTGCAAGTCTGTACATATGTCAACAACATTTAATTAACCATTTTAATTATTAAGGCATATTACTTGTTACTGTACACAGTTTGGTAATTTCGGTACCGAAATTACCTTATGAAAGTCTTTTTGCTTCGGATTTTGGCCGTTTTCTATTCTATTTATAATTGCCGGGGGTTGTCCCCATAACCTTTTTATAGGCTCTGTAAAAATTGGACATATTATTAAAACCGCATGCTTCCGCAACATCTACAGCTGTCATTTTCCGGCTTTTCAGCATTTCATATGCTTTATATACGCGCAGTCTGATCAGATATTCGCTGAATGTCTCGCCCATCGTTCTCTTAAAAAAGCCCGAAAAATAAGTCGTACTCATATATGCTTTCGATGCCGCCTGTTCAAGGGTAATCTTTTCGCCGTAATGATTGCTGATATAATCAAGCACTGATGCAAGCCTTTCCATATGCTTATTCTTTTCGTTGCTGTATTCCGCACTTTTCGGCGTGTTTTTATAATGTCTTGTCAGCATTGTCAATATCCGCAGCACATAGGATTTCATCATCATGCGCCGGCCGATTTCATCATGGAGCCACTCATTATAAATATCTTCCAGTACAAGATAGATTTTTTTTGCATACGGTTCTTCTTTATCAATTTTATTGATAAAATGACTGCCGCTTTCTTCAAAAAACTTCAGATATTCATAATCAAACAAACTAACCTTATCAAAAATCAGCTGACTTTTAAAAGTTAATACAAACAATCTTAAATCCTGTTCTCTGACCTGCCAGCCGTGAACTTCATGCTGATTAAATATAACCACATCTCCGGGCACAAGCTCATACCTTCTGCCGCCGACCATCATCGTCCCTTTGCCATCAAGGACACAGCTGATCTCATAAAAATCATGCTCATGATAATACGGAAACATAAAATCTTCCTTTTTAAGCCACGTCTTATTGATATGCATCGGAAATTCCTGATCCATTTCCACCGTATCATTTCTTACATACATAGATTGTACGCCTCCTGATCTTTATAAGAAAATAATACACTAAATTCTTAAGATAGTACACGACTTTTTCGTAAATAATTTATATATTAATTATATAAACAGTTACTTCATGACTGATCTTAAATCAATACAGCATACACATCAAGGAGGCTTAAACAATGCACAAAAAAGAAAGAGTTTACCGCGCAATCGCTCATCAGACTTCCAATATTGTTCCATGGAGTTTTGAACTGACAAGCGGTGCTGCCAAAGCACTTAAAAATTTAACAAATTGCAGTGATATTGACCAGTGTCTTGAAAACCACCTCTATCGTGGTCTGTATAAAAAGAATACGCCTGTCGGTGACGGTACCGATAATACCCTTGACCATTTTGGTGTGACATGGCACACCTCCAATGACGGCGGTGATGTAGGACACATTGTGAAATATCCTCTTTTTGCAGCTTACGATTTAAACGGTTATACATTTCCCGAACCTGATTACCAACTTGCTGATGAAGTATGTCAAACACTTCATTCCAAAAACAATGATTTCTTTACGATGTTCAGCATCGGTAT
The DNA here is from genome assembly GCA_022770525.1 of Clostridiales bacterium. Taxonomy (GTDB): domain Bacteria; phylum Bacillota; class Clostridia; order Lachnospirales; family Lachnospiraceae; genus CAKRHR01. The sequence goes on along the minus strand of JALEHN010000059.1, from coordinate 5,806 downwards.
GTGTTACTTTGAACGTGCCTGGAGTCTTCGGGGCATGGAAAATCTTCTGGCTGACATGATCGTTGATGAGGAATTTGTTGATGATATTTTTGTACATATTCTTGAACATCATATGAAATTACTGGATCACATTCTGGATCATGATTTTGATGCCGTTTATTTTGGCGATGACTGGGGCCAGCAGCGGGGCACAATTACCGGCCCGGACAGATGGCGGCGCTTCATTAAGCCCGGCATGAAACAGATGATTGAAAAAGTCAAAAGCAAAGGGAAATATGTTGTCGTTCACAGCTGCGGCGATATATGGGACCTGATGCCTGACTTAATTGAAATGGGCGTTGATGTCTACAACACCGTGCAGCCTGAAATCTACGATCTGAAAAAATTAAAAAGAGAATATGGCAATGACCTTACGTTTTACGGTGCCGTCAGCACCCAGCAGTTCCTGCCGTATGCGACACCGGCACAGGTCTATGATAAAACATGTGAAGTTATTGACATCATGGCAAAAAACGGCGGTTATATTCTTTCGCCTTCCCACGGTGTCACACCGGACATACCGCCTGAAAATCTTCTTGCCATGGTTAAAGCTGCTAAAGGAGTTTCATTATGAAAATCATCAATGCAAAAATACTTACTGATGGACATCGTATGGAAAATTACAGTGTACATACAGACAACGGTAAAATAGTTTCAGTAAAGCCTTCCTTCATAAAAGATACCATCTCCTATGGACAAGAAGACAACAATGTTTTTACACTGAAGCAATTAAAAAATCTGCTTACTTCTTCTCCCGGATCGGCGCTTGATTTATCTTTTATACAAAACATGACCCTTGATCTTGAATATCAATATTACATAGCACCTGGTTTTATTGATATTCATAATCACGGCGCTATGATGGCAGATGCCATGGATGGTACAAAGGAAGCCCTGGATACAATCGCCCGTTTTCATGCAGAGCACGGTGTCACTACTTTCCTTCCCACAACAATGACAGCACCTTTAACGTCATATGTTGATGTTTTTAATGCGCTTAAGGATTTCACACCTTCTGTTCCGGTGACGATTCCCGGTATCCATATGGAAGGTCCGTTTTTATCAGCAGCCGCCGCAGGGGCACAGCCTTCCAAAGATCTTCTTGAACCGACCGATGAGCACTTAAAGTTTTTAGAACAATATCATCATTTGATAAAACTAATGACCGTTTCACCTGATGTTTCGGGGATTGCCCGTCTTATGGACTTTTGTTACGATCATCATATTACAATCAGCGGCGGCCATGACAGTGCCATAGATACGGAAGTTTATGAAGCGATCAATCATCATATGGCTTCTGTCACCCACATTTACTGTTGTTCTTCCGGGATTTCAAGGAGGAACACTCCACAAAAGCATATCGGATTAACGCAAATCGGTCTTTTGTCCCCACATTTATTTTGTGAAGTCATTGCAGACAATTGCCATGTCCCACGGGAACTGTTCGACCTGATTTACAAATGCAAGGGGTATCAAAAAATATGTCTCGTTTCAGACGCCCTTCGCGCAGCCGGTATGCCGCCGGGTCAATATTACCTTGGAAGCCGTACAGACGGAACACTTGTTGATGTCACAGAGGATGTAGCACTGCTGCCGGGCAAGAACCTGTTTGCAGGCAGCATAACACCAATTTACAAAATGGTTCATACACTGGCATGCGAACACAATATCCCGCTGGAAGAAATCACTTATATGGCTTCATCGGCACCTGCCGACTTACTTGACCTTCACGGTAAAGGTCATATCAAAGAAGGCTTTGATTCAGATTTTAATGTTTTATCCAATGACGGAAGCTTAATCGCTACATTTATGAATGACAGTTATATACATTTTAGAGACTCACACTAAACGTTACAGTACACAGGTAGGTAATTTCGGTACCGAAATTACCGTATGAAATTCTTTTGGCTTCGGATTTTGGCCATTTTAAATGCGAAGCATGGCCAAAATCGGTTACAGTACGCACAGGGTGTGTACTGTAACTGTACTGTAACGAAGTGTGTGTCGGGCAGCCTTTTCGGATATACAACAGGAGAAAAATATTGTAGAATAGGGGCATAGGGTTATGGAAGGAGAATGAGATGAAAAGTATTTTATTGCTTGAAGATGATGAAAACTTAAATCGGGGCATCAGTCTGAAGCTTGGCAAGGAAGGATATCATGTGTTTTCAGCATGTACGATCTTGGAAGCAAAATCAATATTTTGCAAAGAAAATATTGATTTTGTTATTAGTGATATTACTTTACCGGATGGCAATGGTTTGGATTTTGGGAAAGCGGTAAGAGAAAAAAGCAATGCGGTTTTGATTTATTTAACTGCAATGGATCAGGAAATAGACATTGTCAATGGATATGATACAGGCGCGGACGACTATATTACAAAGCCTTTTTCGGTCAACATTCTTACATCCAAAGTCAATGCTTTTATGAGAAGATTAGGTCATCATGAAGAAGGGGTGTATATTTCAGGTGACATTGAAGTATTTGCAAATGATATGCAGGTGAAAAAAGCCGGAGTCTTGATTGCATTAAGTAAAACGGAGTTACAGCTTTTGATTTTATTCCTTGAAAATGCAGGACATATACTGTCCAGGGAAAGTATTCTGGAAAAGGTATGGGGGCTTGACGGGCAGTTTGTGGATGATAACACAGTCGCAGTAAATATCAGCCGTCTTAAAAATAAGCTCGGAACAGACAGTATAGAAAATGTAAGGGGGCTTGGATATTTATGGACAGAAAAGGTAAACAAAAAATAAAATTCATATGTTTGATTTTAGGTGTTATGGCTCTGTTGGCAGCTGTTTTTTTCTGTAAAGTATTGTATGAGAAAAAAATCTTTGAAGACCAGAAGGAAGAATTGTCCATTATTTATCCGGAGCTTGCAGATGAACTCAGTGAGAATATTTCCTATTATGCAGGTAAGAACATTCAAATAGATTTTTTGATGATGCCGGTTGCTGTGGTTTTGACAGTGATTGCCCTGACTGGTACATATTTTTTATTAACTTCCGCAAATAAACGAGAGATTACAGAAGCAGAAAATGAATTGGATTACATATATGAACAGTTGCTCCGTTTTCAGAATGGCAATGTGGATATGGTTCCGTTACCTGAGGAAAGCAGTTCGCCGAAATTTGCAGATGTGTGTGATAAATTGAGAGACTTAGGCTATTACTTTTCTGATCTGAAAGAGCGGCTGGCGCAGTAAGAAAATAGTACAAAAGCATTGATTACAGATATTTCACATCAGTTAAAAACACCACTGGCCTCTATAAGAATGAGTCATGAGTTGTCATTGTCTTCAGATTTATCTGAGGAAGAAAGGCAGTCATTTATTGAAACTGAAACACGGGAAATACATAAGATGGAAGTGCTGCTTGATGAGCTGGTGAAGCTTTCCCGGCTTGAAAGCAGTATGATTCAGATCAAATGTGAAAAATGCAGTATTCGGAAGACGATTAGCGAAGCAGTCTTTCAGATCATGCTTCCGTTATCCGATGATTGAAAAATAAGGTAATTATTCGGAGACAGGCAAAACCCTTACAAAACTGTAATAGTTTTTGTAAGGGTTTTGTAATGTCCGGGAGATAAGATAAGAGTATCAAAGATTAAAAAGAAACACGGTTAATGCCGGATATACCCGGCAGCAAACAGCGGCTACAAGTATCAAAGCTTTAGAAGGAGGGACATAATCATGGGTGCAATCGTAAAAATATCGGATTTGGTAAAGTATTATTATGTCGGTGAAAATGTTGTCAAAGCAGTAGATCACACGAACCTGGAGATCGAGAGAGGAAAATTCACAGCGATTGTCGGTCGTTCCGGTTCCGGAAAGTCGACATTGCTTCAGATTATGGGTGGTCTGGACCGACCGGATTCGGGAGAAGTCATCATAGATGGAAAGAAGCTTTTTGAACTTAAGGGAAATCAGCTGGCTGTTTTTCGAAGGAAAAAGATTGGTTTTATCTTTCAGGACTATAATCTGATTCCGTCGTTAAATGTATGGGAAAATGTTGTTCTTCCGATGGGACTTGACGGAAGAAAAGTAAATAAAGATGATGTCATGAAAATACTGGAACAGATCGGACTTGAGAATAAGACGGAAGCTATGCCAAATACATTATCCGGGGGACAAAAGCAGAGAGTTGCCATCGCAAGGGCTTTAGTAAGCTCGCCGGCCATTATTTTGGCGGATGAAGCGACAGGAAATCTTGATTCTAAAACGGAGCTGGAAGTGATGGCTCTGCTGAAAAAATGTGTCAAAGATTTTAATCAGACATTAGTGATGATTACACATGATGAGACCATCGCACAAATGGCAGATGTTGTGGTAGTTATTGAAGATGGCAGGGTGGTGAGAAAATCATGAGTATGGTATTTAAAATTGCTTTATCAAATATGAAATATCATAAAAGTAAAAATGTATTAACCGGAATTGCGATTTTTCTTACGACTTTATTACTGTTTCTCGTCCCGACGATGGGAATGGATCTGATCAATAGTCAAAAGGCGGCCGTCAATAAAGTGTACCCGACATGGCATGCCTTATTTCAAAATGTGCCGGAAGATACTGTGACAAAACTGGCTTCGCACCATTTGGTAGAGAGATATGGCCTGCGTGGTGATCTTGGATACATGGCGGCTGATGATACGAATATTTCTATGCTCTATATGGATGCGCAGGCAATTGAAATGTATAAGACAAAACTTTCGGAAGGAAGATTGCCGGAAGCAGAAAATGAGATTGTTGTGTCGAGAGGAATCTTAGAGTCACTCTCTCTGTCAGGAGAAATCGGTGATACTGTCACAATTCTATATCAGGTGTATAGAAATGGAAGTCTGGATTTTATACAGAAGAAAGACTTTGTGATTTGCGGATTTCTCCCTGATACGGAAACAAATAAGGAACAAAAGTCTTATACTTCGCTGGTATCAAAAGCATTTTTGAATGAAGAAATTCCGTCAGACCAGATCGGTTACCGTTTTTTGTTTCAGATTGATACGACGTATGCAAATGATACGGATAGGATTGAAAGCAGTATAAAGCAGTTAGCAAAACAGTTTAATGTTTCTGAACAGGATTACAGAATCAATGATGATTATTTATGGGCTAATTATGTGGATCCTTCCTTTATACCGATTATGTTTCTGATCATACTGATTATTATCATGGCAGGGATGATCACGATTTATAGTATTTACTATATTTCCATGGGGGAAAGGATTCAGGAATTCGGAAAAATCAAAGCAATCGGAGCGACGACAGGACAGCTTCGAAGAATCGTTTTGCTGGAAGGATTTCTTGTTGACGCAATCGCAGTTCCACTCGGACTTTTGACGGGTTCTCTGTTAGCCCGATACGTATTTGGATGTATTTTCAAGCTGTACCAGAATGAGAATATGATGATGTCTACGATTCAGGAACTGATTCAAAGAGGAGAAATTAAGCTGATTGTTCCGTGGATCTATCTGCTCGCAATCGGAGTTGCGATGCTTACGGTTTTCCTGTCACTACTTCGCCCTATGGGAATCGCTGCGAAGGTCTCTGAAGTGGAAGCTATGCGATACCGGAGTGAACAGACAAAGAAAAAAATCAGAAAAGGATACTCTGATATTACCGTCACTTGTCTTGCCATGGTCCATCTTGCGGGAAATAAGAAAAAGAGCTTGATTACGATCTGTTCTATGGCCATTACAGGATTATTATGTATGGTGGTTGCAACGGTATTGTCATGCGCCAATCCGAAGGAAGCGGCAGATCATTCCG